>NZ_CP143578.1 GCF_036352135.1 Metamycoplasma gateae
AAGCAAATTATTAATCAAAATTAATAAAATATCATAAGGTTTGATTAACTTTGAATTAGACAGAAGATGTATAAACTAATTTCTTAATTTAGAGATGTAGTTATCTACAAAAAAATTAATACTATTTTTCTAAATGTAAATTTATATAAAATCTATGAAAAATAGCTAATTTTTAGTTGAAAAACAGATATAAAAAATGTTGATGAAATGTCAATAAATGTTATAAAAAACGATTTTAAGTAAAATAATATTGTGTTTAAAATATAATTTTAAAATATGGAATATCAAGATAAAGAATTAGATTTGAATGTAAGAAACCAAATTTTTCAAAATGAGTTAAAAAACAATGCAAGCGATGCAATGATTTATAATAATTTTTTCTCAGTTTTAAAATTAGTAAGTGTTGAAGAAAGTAATGCTTATGTTATTGCTCCTGATGCAATAATTGATTATATAAAGACACAATATTATCAAACAGTTCAAAGGGCACTAATAAATACATTAGAAAAAAAAGTTGTCCTATCATTAATTTCATCCGTGAGTGAAATTGAACAGATAATTGATAAGGACAAAACTCAACAATTTATCAACAATCAAAAAGCAACAAATGTAAAAGACAATTTAACTTTTGAAAATTATGCAACTGGTAGTTTCAATAAAATTGCACTAAAAGCAGCTAAGCAAATATGTTCAAAATATGAAGATAGCTTTAACCCGTTGTTTATTCATTCGAATAGTGGATTAGGAAAAACTCATTTACTACATGCGATTGGAAATGAGTTAAAAAATAAAGGATTAAATTGTTTGTATATAAATCCTGATAATTTAACAAGAAGATTAGTTGAACAATTAAGATCAAAAAATCAAGAACAAATAAACAAAATAGTTGATGAATTAACTGCCTATGATTGTTTAATGTTTGATGATGTACAACAATATGGCAATAAAGAAAGTACGCTTAATGTTTTATTTAATATCATTAACACGATGAAATCTGATGAGAAACAAATTATTTTTTGTGCAGATAAAAGACCTAATGAACTCGGTGGATTTCAACAAAGATTTTTAACTCGTTTTGAAGGTGGATTAATAATAGAAATTAATAACTTAGAGTTAGATGATGTTATTTCAATTCTTAAATTTAAATTAAAAGAAAATGGTGTTAATCCTCAATTATGAGAAGAAGAAGCATTAAAATATATTGCAAGGAATTTCTCATCTTCAATAAGAGCATTAGAAGGCGCTATCAGCAGAATTAAATTATTCTCTGACGGAGATGATTTCTTTACATATGATATTCGAACGATGCAAAACATTTTTAAAAATGTGACAAGAAATACAGAAGCCATAACACCTGAAAAAATAATTGAAACTGTATGTAAGTACTATGGAATTGATAAGAAAAAAATTACAAGTAATACAAGAGTTCAAGAAGTAGTTATACCTAGAAAAATAATTATATATTTATTAAAAAATAACTTTGATTATACCCTTAAAGAAATTGGGCAAAAAGTAGGTGATCAAGCTCATTCAACTGTTATTGCTTCATTAAATTGAATAGAGGCAAATTTACAAAGTAATCCTTCATTAAAAATGGCAATAGAAAAAATACAAAATACATTAAAGAAGATAATTTAAGATAAGGAATTTTAAAATATGGAATTAAAAATAAAAATTAATAAATTGTTATTAGATAATGCAATTGAAAAAGTAGCAAAAGCAATTGATTCAAATCCTTTTATGCCTGAATTAAAAGGTATATTACTTGTTGCTGAAGGTAATAAGATAACTTTGATTGGTTCAAATAGTGCGATCAGTATAAAGCATGATATCATTACCTCTTTAGATGCTGAAATAATAGTACCAGGAAGAATTTTAATTGATCTTTCTTTATTTAGAAACATCGTTAAAAAATTAGATGGCGATATTATCTTAAAATCAGAAGAAAACAAGTTAGAACTAATTACTGAAAATGATCGTTTTTCATTAAATTTATATGATGTTACCGAATATCCATTAATTGATTTTTCTATATATGGAGACCAAGTAAAAGTAAATTGACAAAAGATAAAAAGTATTGTAAGAAATGTAGCTGTTTCAGCCTCATCGCTAGAAACAAATATAATTTTATGTTGTATAAATATTTCTGCACAAAATAATAAGTTAAAATTCGTAGCAACAGATAAATATCGTTATGCCGAAGAAGTTATTGATATTGAAGAAGATAATAATTTCAATATTTCATTACTAGCAAAAAATTTAAAGGATATTTTAAACTTTGATTATAACGGAGATGTAGTTTTAAATGTATCAGAACAAAAAATATCTTTCGAAATCGAAGGAACAACAGTTCAGTCAAAAGTATTGGATCAAGTATATATCGACGTATCAAAAATCATTCCAAAACAATTTGCTAATACACTAATAATTTCAAAAAGAGAATTAAATAATTTATTAAATAAAGCTTCAGTAATTATTTCAGAAAATTATAATAAGATAAGATTACATATATCTGACGATGTCTTAACAATTTCATCAACAAGAGAAGAAATCGCAAATGCTGAAATTAAAACAAAAAACTTTTCATACACTGATAGCGAACTTAAATTAGCCTTAAATTCTAAATTCTTAAAAGATGCAATTCAAAGTTTAGATGATGAAATTAAATTATCTTTAACTGCTGATAAAATGAGAATTGTAATTACTTCTGATTCTAATAAAAATTTATTCCATTTAATTACACCACAAAGAGGTTTTTAGATGAAAGTAGAAATTTTTGGAGAAGAAATTAAACTAAGTCAGTTTTTAAAAAAGGTAAATGTTTGCAGAACTGGGGGAATGGCTAAATATTTTTTAAATGTTCATACAGTTAAAATAAACGATAGAACACCAGATGGTAGAAATGCTAAAATAAGAATTGGTGATACAGTTTGAATTGATGAGCAAGTTTACTTTATAACACGTGCTTCATAACAAAAGCAACAAAAAAATAAAAAAAAATTAAATTAATATAAAATATTAACATACTATTTACATAATTAAGGAGATGCGATGCCAGGAAGAGATCAATTAACAGGTCAAAAACCATTAAGTGGAAATAAAAGATCACACGCTTTAAACACTTCAAAAAGAACATTTGACCTTAACTTGCAAAAAGTAACCGTTTTAACAGAAAACGGATCTAAAAAAACTGTCAGAGTTACTGCAAAAAATGCTAGAACTCTAAAGAAATACGGACTAGTTGCTTAATTTATATATATAATAAGTTCTTGGATTACCAAGAATTTTTTATTAATTATTTAATGTAAAATTTTTAAATTAAAGTAAGGTAAAAATGGAAAAAATAAGTTTAATCGTAATAGCTGAAGAAGAAGAAATAGAAATTAATAAGCAACAAAATCTGTTATTAGATTCTGTATTTTCGATTAATAATATAAGACTATTTTTGTACAAAAATTTAGTTTCATCAAAAGAGTTTGCATTACTTTTTTGTGGCGTTGGTAAAAGTAATTCAGCCTTTTCATTGACAAATAGCATTTGAGCATTAAAAGAAAAAGGATATTTAATAAACAACATAATTAATATAGGACCTGTTGGTTCTATACAAGATGAATCAATTGGGAATGAATTTTTGATTGAAAAGGCATATTTTTATGATGTCGATTTAACATATATTCCTGGATATAAACTAGGTCAATTACCAAATAATGAATATGATTTTATAACATCTGCTTCATTGAATAAAAAAATATCTATGCTTTATCCTAAAAAAATTCAATTAAAAAATATTTGTACAGCCGATAAGTTTTTTTTCAAACAAGATATCAAAAAAATAAATAATTTATTTACAAACGTAAGCTTAGTCGACATGGAAACCGCTTCCTTAGTTCAAATTGCTAACAAACTTAACATTGAAATTAGTATTATAAAAATAGTTTCTGATTTATTAAGTCATGGTGAAAATTATTATATAAGCAAAAAAAATATTTGAAAAAGCAAAGTAAATTCAGTGTTCAAATTTTTAACTGAAGAATTTATAAAAAATTAAAATAAAGAAAGAGAAAATAATGGAATTGAAATATATTGATGTTCATACACACCCATTTAAGGAATATTATGATGACCCATTTGCAATAGTATCAGAATGAAGAAAAATGGATATGGAAAAATTATTCATCGTTGGGACTAGCAAAGAAGATAGTCTTGAATTAATGGAATTATGTAAAAAAGATAAGGAATTTTTACATCCTATTATTGGAATTCATCCAACTTTGGCAAGTGGAAAAGAAGATGGTGCATTTTTAGAAACTATAATTGATAAAGATGTTATTGCGATTGGTGAAATTGGTTTAGATTATCACTATAATGATTCTCCTTCTAAAGAAATACAAAAAGAATCATTTATAGCTCAATTAGAAGTGGCTAAAAAACACAATATTGTTGCTATGTTACATATTCGTGATGCATTGGATGATGCTTTTGATATTATTACAAAAGAAGAATACAAAGATTTAAAAATTGTAATGCATTCATTTAGTGGTGATTTGGAATTTGTAAAAAGAATCTTACCTTTTAAAAATATTTATTTTTCAATTTCAGGTGTAGTAACTTTTAAAAATGCCAAAACATTGCAAGAAGCAGTTTTAAATATACCTATTGATCGATTATTTTGTGAAACCGATACCCCTTATTTAGCCCCAACGCCAAAGAGAGGACAACCAAATATAAGTCCTTATGTTCAATATACATATAAATATATTTCTAATTTAAAAAATATTAGCGAAGATGAATTTGTTATACAAATTAGAAACAATATTGAAAAAGTTTTTGGAGTTTAATTTTTATGGAAATAAAGGCAAAGAAAAGCTTTGGGCAAAACTTTTTGATAAATAAAAAAATTCAAAATAAGATTATAGATTCTTCAAACATTGAAAATGAAGATGTTATTGAAATAGGTCCGGGTTTAGGAGCATTAACAAATTTATTAATTAATAAAGTAAAATCGCTTGTTGCATATGAATTAGATAAGGAAATATATGAAATGTGAATCTCAAAAAATCTTGGCCAAAAAATAAAATTTATTAATCAAGATTTTTTAGAAGCAAACTTATATAGTATTGATAAAAGAGTTGTAGTTGGTAATATTCCATATAATATAACATCACCTATATTGTTTAAATTAATCGAAAATAAACAATATATAAAATCAGCAACAATAATGATTCAAAAAGAAGTTGGAGACAGATTAATTGCAAAGCCTAATAATAAGAGTTATAGTAAGCTGACTGTATCACTACAAAGTGTTGCAAATGTTCAAAAGATATTAATTGCAAAATCATCTGATTTTAACCCTGCGCCAAAAGTGGATTCAATGGTTGTAAAGATTGATTTTAATATAGATATTGATTTTGAATTAGAAAAATATTTAGATTTTATAAAAAGATGTTTCCAATTCAAAAGAAAGACCTTAATGAATAATTTGATTACTTCATATGATAAAGATAAATTATTAAAAGTTTTTCAAAAAAATCAAATCAATCTTCTTTCACGGCCAGAATCATTGGAAATTAAGCAATATATTTCTTTATTTAAAGATCTTGTTATTTAATTTTATAAAGTTTTTTTTATTAAAAATATCAATATAATATATTATAATAATAAATATATTTCAAAGATATATTAACGCACAACCCACAAGTGCGTTTTTATTTTTATTGCTTTATTATAAAAAAATAATAAAAAACTAAAAAAGAAGTATAATACTAGAGCAATAAATTAGTGTTGCCACCATAGCCAAACGGCCAAGGCATAGGTCTGCAACACCTTGATTACCGGTTCGAATCCGGTTGGTGGCTCCAATAAATGCGCCCGTAGCTCAATTGGACAGAGTGTTTGGTTACGGCCCAAGAGGTTGCGGGTTCGACTCCTGCCGGGCGCGCCAAAATCAGTGATGACCGAAAAAACGCCAAATTGGCGTTTTATTTATTTATTTTTTTTCAGCTGTAAAATTTCAACGTGTTAATATAAAAGTTATAAAATTAATTTCATAAAGAAAACTGCTATGAAAAAAGAAGGAAAATTAAATTCATTGAAAAAATTATGTGATTTTGATGGAGAAAAATTTGTTTCTAAAAAAGGTAAGAAATACGTTAATGCATTATCTGATTTATTTGAATTGAAAAATATTAATGATAAACCTTTTACGGAAAATGAAATAATTAATCAACCCACTTTGGATATTTTTTCATTTAAAGTCGTTAAAAGAATTTAAAAAAATATGTAAATTAAAGGCAGAACCACTTTTAATTATTGGTAATAAAAGAATAAATGAAAGGATTATCGAATTTGATTTTGAGGACGAGGAATCTAAAAATATTTTTGAAAATACACCAGGAGTCGTTTATATAATAATTTGTGAAATTAGAAAAAAAGAACATATTATCAAAATAGGAAGTACAAGACAACAATTTAAAGGAAGATTAATTTCATATAATTGTGGTGTTGTAAATAATTGACGAACCGCATCAACTACAAATATTAAGATTTTGCAATCAATGGTAACAACAAGAAAAACTTTCAATCTTTATATACTTAAGTGTTCAAAATATGTAAATTATAGTTGGCATAATGTTATTTCAACATATTTTGCAAAGCCGAATATTTAGCTTATGAAGATATACTAATAAAAGAGTTTGTTAAACAATTTGATAAAAAGCCATTGGCTTAATGTACAGGCTAATGCTACTAAGATAAGATAATTTATAATAAAGGTATCAAAATTTAATATTTTATTAATGATACAAGCTCATTTATTTCTGCTTTTTCTTCTTCTGTAAATTCAATTTTGTTGAAAAAATTTAAATGTTTTAAAACTTTTATATTATTAAAATTTCCAAATCTGCTTAGGTGAATAATAAGTTTAAATTCATCTTTTTTTATTATTTTTAACACGTCTTCAGCTTCTTTTTTTGAGTTAAAACTCATATAACCTACAGATTGAGTTATATTTACGTTGTGTTCAATGTAAGGCAAATAATAAGTTGATAAAGGAAAATAATTATTCAATTATCGTATATATCTTGTTTTTTACTTGAATATCTTATTTTTCTTGGTGTATGTATCGTTTTATAAATAAATTCATTAGTCTTTTCATCACTTAAATAGTTTCTCTGTGTATGATTGTGTAAATCACATCTATAATTAAAGGAATTTCATTTTTCGCTAATTATTTTTCTTATAATGCTCATTATATTATTGAAAATATATAAAGGTATAAAAGGAATATCCTTTAATATAACCCCCCCTTGAACATCTTTTTTTAAATAATTATTAATTATTGTTGTTTTATTATTTATTTTACTTTTTTGTCAAATAAATATAGTGAATGAAGACCCAACGCCCTTAAAATATTTTTTAGCATCATTATCTATAATTAGAAAGCTACCTTGTGTTAGTAATTTTTTTAGAGTTGTATTATTTGTATTTTAAGTCATTCAATTATTTGGTGTTATAAAACATAAATAACCACCGTCATTTAACATATCCATAGATTTTTCTATAAAATGATTGGAAAGACTCTTATTTTTATTGCCTCCGCCAGAATACGGAGGATTAGCCATAATTAAATCAAAATGATTATTTCATTCATCAGTTAACTCAAAAAAATTATTGTTTTGAATATTCTTTGGGTTTAGTAGGGTTTTGCAATTGTTATATCTTACCAAATTCATTTTCGTTATATCAAATATTGTCTTCACTTGTTTTAGTTCTACAATACGACCGAAGTTCCCATTACCACAACATGGGTCTAAGATTTTTAGATTCTTATTTTTCCAAAAATCACTTGGTATATAATCGATCATTTTTTTAACGCATTCCATTGGCGTGCATATATCATCGTTAGTTATTTTATGGCTATTATCATTATTTAATTTATTGAAGTAATCAAAAATATAATCTATTTCTCTATCGCCTATATAATATATTTTTGAATTATTTTTATCATTTTCTATATGGTTATTAATTTCAAAATTATCAACTACATCTATATATTTTGACATATGCTTTTACCTCTATATTTAATTATAATCAATTATAATTAATGACTAATAATAATTTAGTTTCATTTTACATAAACTAACTTTCATTTTAAAAAAAACATTTCCTACGACGTTTTTAATCATTAATAATCGGGTAAAATTAATATGTGGGTTAATAAAAACCCGCAAACAAATTTTAAGGAGCATTTACAAATAATATGACACAAATGAAAGATAAATTTAAAAACGTAATCGTTAAGGTACCTGCATCATCTATGGTTGATGGTATTACATCGGCCCCAGAATTAGGCAAACCTATTTACGATCTAGCATTAGTACAACACGGAAAATATATTGAAGCATTAAGAAGCTGTGGAGTAGAAGTAACAATATGTCCGAAGAATGAACAATTCCCAGACTCATGTTTCGTTGAAGATACAGCTGTAATAGTAACTGGGGAAATTGCTATTTTATCAAACCCAGGAGCATCTACACGTAATGGTGAAAAACATGAAATGTTACCATATCTAGAAAAATTCTTCGATAAAGACCACCTATTTAAAATTGAAGCACCAGGAACATTAGATGGTGGTGATGTTATGATGGTTGGAGATACATACTATGTAGGTATGTCTGAAAGAACAAACCGTGAAGGAATTCGTCAATTCCACAATATTTTAGCAAGCGTTGGAAAGAAATGTATTCCAGTACCAATGACTGAAATGTTACATCTAAAAACAGGTGTTAACTACCTAGAACATAATAATTTATTAATTTCAGGTGAATTCTTACACTATCCAACATTTAAAGATTTTAATCAAATAGTTGTTGATAAAAGTGAAGGATATGCAGCAAACTGTATTTGAGTAAATGAAACTGTTATTGTTCCAGAAGGATACCCAAATGTTTTAAAAGCAGTTCAAGACTTAGGTATTTATAGAGTTATTACATGTGACACCTCAGAATATAAAAAACTTGATGGTGGATTAAGCTGCTTATCTCTAAGATTCTAATTGATCATATTTAATTTAAAATGCAATAGGTAAAATCAAAGCCTATTGCATTTTAAATGCTTGAACAATAATGTTTTAAAAAAGGGATACTATAATTTTATATGAATATAAAGAGTGAATATGTTTTTAAATTTAATGGAATAAAATAACCAATTAAAATAAAAATAATTATTATTTTTTAATTAATTTTTAAACTATTTTATTAAAGCATTAAATGTTTCTATTTTTAAATTAGATGAGCGGTATATTAGAACATTTCCAAATAAGTTTTTAGGAGATAATTTAGGATAATATGATTTTATTAAGTACTTCGTTAACGGTTTCCTTGATAGTTTTAATTACAAATATATTAATAGGAGTTAAACAACATAGTCAATATTATTTCATTAATGAAACTCTAGATTTTCTTACTAAAAACAAAAAAATAGCACCGTTTAGTTTAAAAACCGAGTTATTTTGACTAAAGATAAGGATAATTACATTTTCGATATTGTTATTTTTTGCAAATTACTATATTTTTACTTGCAATTACAATCAAAATTTATTATCCATTAAGTAGCGGTAATCCAAATGTTAATTTTATATTTTTAGTATTTTTGATCCTTCCAGTATTTTTATTATATTCTTCAATAAAAACTTTTATGATATTAAAAACAAAGATTAAAAACTATAAGACAAATATGAATAAAGATGGAGATTGAGAAAATTATTATATTTCAATTGAAAAAATTAATTTGAATGACCCTATATTCAGATTTATTGATGAATATTTTTTAGGAAACAATATTAAATTAAATAAAATATTCAGTGTAAGTAACACATTTTTTAATACATTTTCCACCTTTAAAAAACTTAACAAAAAACTCTCAAAGATTGAATCAATTAATGATCGAATAGATTTTATTGATGATTTAATGTTTGCAAAACCATCAACTTTTCAGGTTGATAATAATATTTTAGATCTGGAACAAGTCAGTCTATTACGTTATAAATTAACAGAATTAGCAAATAATTTAAAATAATATTATAGAGAAAATATGAATATAAAAATATTGATAATTATTTTAGTAATTAGTATTATATTTACTAATTTATATAATTTTCTTTTTTATATTTTTATATTTAAAAGAAGGGTACTTCATTCCCTAAATGAAATTTCAATTATTGAGAATGAAAATTTATGATATGATAATTCATTTTTAAAAAAAATGTTTTATAAAAACGCTTTATATATTGTTTCTTGAATGGTTCCAAATATATTTTTATGTTGCACAACATCATTATTAATTGTTTTATTTTCGCGTCAAGAGTTGTCAAAAATTTTTCTATCAATTTTCATTATATTTAATTTTGTATTTCATACTCCTATAACTTCTTTCTTTTTTAAAGATATGAAATTTCTTAATAATCATGAAAAATTTTATAGATTTTTTAAATCACATAATTGTAATAAAAAACAATTTTTTTGACAATATAATAAATGAAGAAAAGTATGAACTTTTTATATCAAAATTAAATAACAATATTGACATAGAATATTTAGGCTTTAATGGAAAAGTTATAAAAAAATACCATTAAATGATCTTAAAAAAATTTTCTTTAGAAAAGGAAAGTTTATTCAATTTAATTTAGATAGATTTTTATTTATTGAACTTAAATATTTAAAAGTTAATAATATTGAAATTAATATGGATGAGCTTTCTTTCCTAAGATTATATTTAATCAAAAAATTTAATTAATTTAAAAGCACCTTTTTGGGTGCTTTTAAAACAAAATATTTAATCTTACCTTGTTGAAGGTGTTTCAGGTTTTGTAGTTGTATCTGAACCTTCATTTTCACTTGGTGTAGATGGTTTATCGCCTGATGTATCTGTTGTCTTATCAGGTGCTTCGGTATCTTTTTTCTCATCTAACTTTATTTTTTCTTCTTTAAAAGTATTTAGGGCTGTTTCTAAAATGGTTAAAGCATTTGTATAATTTTGAACAGAATCATTTTCGTTTCCAGCAACTGTTTTAGCGGCTTGAATTGCTTCATTTAAAGTAGCCTTTATTTCTTTATACTTTTCATCAGTAGCTTGTTTTACTTCTGCTTCTACTTCTTTGATTTTTTCTAATAGTTTTGTATTTGGATGAACAAAATCTAAATTATTTTGTTTTACTCAATCAGAAAAGGCCTTAATTTTTGAATATGATGAATTGAATAATAATTCAAAAGTTGTTTTACTGCTGATTGTTCTTGCCTTAACTGATGTAATAAGAACTGATAATATTTCAGTGATTAATGTATTAAATTTAGAAACAAATTCTTGCTTTTTATCAGCTTTATTTTCAAAATTATAATCAACATAATCAGCTTTTAATTGTTTTGTTTCTTTGTCATAATATCCATTAAAATTGCTTGATATGTTATCTAGTAATAAATTTAATTGTCTTACTTCTCCTTCATTTATTTCTACTTCTTTTGAACATGAAATAGAAATAGCAGGAATAATTGATAAGGAAGATAAACTTGCTAAACCAACTAATATTTTGTTTATTTTTTTCATAAATTCTCCAAAGTTTTATAACTAAAATTTTAAATTTTATTTATTTTTAAATAATAGTCTAATTATACATTAACTATTTAGTTTGTTTGGATTTGATTTTTTTAAAATCTTTTTAATAAGCTTTTTCCACTCATTTCCTTAGGTTTATCGATATTTAAATAATCAAGAATTGTCGGCGCAACATCACACAATGAGCCATTTTCTAATTCAATAGTCTTATCAGTAGTAATAAACATAACGGGGCTGGTAGTATGTTTTGTTGCAGGTTTATTATTTTCATCTTCAGTAATTTCAGCATTTCCATGATCTGCTGTAATAAATCATGTTATGCTATCTCTGTTTGCAATAACGTATTTCAATATTCTTTCAAATTGTTCATCTAAGAATTCAATAGCTTTAATTGTTGATTTTAAATTACCTGTATGGCCAACCATATCTGGGTTTGCATAGTTCATAATTACAAAATCAAAATCGGAAATTTTATCTAATAATTGATCTGTTATTTCTTTAGCAGACATATGTGGATAATCAGCAAATGACTCGGCCTTTATACTTTCTACTAATATTCGCTCTTGATTTTTAAAATTAATTTCTTTTCCACCATCCATAAAGAATGTAACGTGTGCATATTTTTGAGTTTCTGCTAATCTTAATTGTCTTAGATTATTATTTTGTATAACTTCTCCAAGTGGATTTTTTATTTCCATTTCTTTGAAAGCTATCAGCGAGTCTATTCCTTCGTATTTCATCATTGATGCAAATAAATTTACTTTTATTTTGTTATTAGGTTTGTAAGAATATAGATTGCTTCCTAGAATAAGGTGTGATAATTGTCTTGCTCTATCTGGCCTGAAATTAAAGAATAAAACATTATCATTATCTTTCAAAAATAGGCCATCTTTTGCTTGAGCAGGAATAAAAAATTCGTCATATATTTTTTGAGAATATTGATCATTTATATATTTATTAACATCTTCAAAAACATTTTCTGATTTACCTAGTATAGCACTTAAAGCAAGTTCGTTCCTTTCAAATATTTGATCTCTATCCATTGCATAAAACCTTCCAGAAATTGATGAAATAGGATAGTTAAATTCTTCTGATAATTTATTTAATACATTAAGTGAATCGTTTATTGATTGTGGTTTAACATCTCTACCATCACCAAAAATATGAATTGAAACTTTTTTTAACCCTTTTGATTTTGCAAGTTTCATTATTTCAAACAAATGATTATCTAATGAATGAACCCCGCCGTTACTTAATAATCCCATTAGATGTAGTGTTGAATTATTTTTAATTGAATCGTCAATTATTTTATTTAAAACTTCATTTTTTAAAAACTGTTTTGTTTTGATTTCATTATTTATTAATGATAAACCGGTATAAACTATTCTACCTGCACCGATGTTTAAATGACCAACTTCTGAATTTCCAATTTGTCCTTTTGGTAATCCAACAAATTCCCCAGAAGCTTGTAATACCGAATTAGGACACATTGCGAACAAATAATCAAAAATAGGGTGAAATGCTTGTGCATAGGCATTGCCTTGGTTTTCTTCTCTTAATCCTAGACCATCAATAACTGTTAAAATAACTTTTTTCTTTTTATTAGTATTCATATATAAAATTCCTTTTATTTTATAAAATAAGATTGTGATATAAATAAAATTATATATTGAAGTTAAGACGAAAAAAATTTTTAAATATTCAATTTAAAATAAATAATTTTTATCAATTTAGTTAAGTTTTATGCATTTTTTGGAATTATTGAATAAAAAGGTCTCAATTTAATTGTTTTATGTGAAAACTGTTTTTTAAAGTTGTAAAATAAAAATACCTGTTATTTTTAAAAAAGCAGGTAAAAATTTTTTATATTTATTTTACATTTTTAGTTAATTTAAGATGACTTCAAAACAGTTTTAAATTTAATAAATTAAATTATTTGAAAGGAAAAAAATTTTTTATGACTCCAAAAACAAAAAAAACTTTAATAACTAGTGCTATTGTAGGTGGACTAATTGCAGCTCCATTTGTTTTAACATTAACACCATGAGCAATACAAAAAAAAATAGTTAATAAAGAATATAGAGAAAATCCTTCAGCTTTCATCGAACGTACTAAAGAAAAAGCTAAGGCAGATAATCAAGAAATATTAGATAAAATTGAAGCTAAAGCTGAAATGATTGCGACTTTAGAAACAGAATACAATGCTATTGAAAACAAAGATAGCAATGAAGCCGTTGCTAAGAAACAACAAATTGATACGCTAAATCAAGAAAAAGCAACTTTAGAAGCTCAACTTAATGAAGCTATTGAAGAAGCTTTATATCCAGCTTTAGAAACATTAGCAGAAAATGGTGATGCTACTGTTAATAAGGACAATTACAAATATACAGCAAAATATGTTGTTAAATCTTATGAAAACTTTAAAAACGATCTTAAAACTTTAGGTGAAGAAGTAGATCTAAATTACCCTTCAAAAGAACAAGTTGAAAAAATTAGCGAATTTTACCAAGGATGAATTGATAAATTTAGCAAAATTAATCCAAATAACTTAGATGTTACATTAACTGCATGAGTAAGCGGTTTAAAATATGACTGAGAAATTGCTAAATCAATTTATGCTTCTGAAAGCCGTTTAGTAGGTTCATACTTAGAATGAGGTCTTTCATACGCTTATCCAGTAAACTCATTCTATGATTCAATAAGTGAAATCAAAGATGAAACAGCAACTAAATTATTAGCTAACCTAAGAGAAGGTATTGCTTCAAACGTTGTTTTATCAAAAGTTGTAATTAAAAATAACGTAAAAGCATTCTTATCAGCTCACTATGCAAAAGAATTACTAGAATTTGCTAAAGGAACTGAAGAAGAAAAAAGTGTTGCAGATATTATTGCTTCTTCATCATTAAGCGACGAAACAAAAGCATTCCATACTTTCTATGCTACAGAGTACTACAACGCTTCAACTCACGGCGTGGGTGAAAATCTACCTGAGTTAAAGGTATTTAAAACAAACAAAGACAATAAAGAAATCGAAAATACAATCGAATTATTTGATGAAACAGACTCAACAACTAAAAAAGTTTATGGTCTAGGATTAACACAAAAAGACTTAGAAGCTAAAAATGTTGGTCTTGCACACATGCCAGGTTCAGAAGAAACAACAGATGGTAAGAAAATTTATAGCTCAATTCTTAAATTCTCAACTACTTCTAACGACAGTGCACAAGATGTTTTTGAATCAGGATATACAACTTCAAAAACAGCAGCTAACAACATGACTTTAACTGCAAAAGCTGTAGCTAAGTTAATTACAGGAAGTGAAACAGGTGTTTGAGCACCAACAGTTAAATATGACGAAGATGGATTAGGCGAAAAAGAAGCAGCAGATGTACAACTAAACATTAGAAACGAAGCTGGCGAAATTAATTTAATTGAATTTAACAAATGAATGAACCAAGAACAATTCTTCTTTGGACGTGAAGATTCTTCATATTACACAGAAGAAAAGAAAAAAGAATTAGTTGAAGATGCTAAATTAGAAGACGCAATTAAGAACTTAAAAGATTTAGGATATGAATTTTTAAAAGATTCGGAAGAAAAATACGGTTCAATTACAAACAAACAATTCTACTACGGTGCTTTAGAAGCATTCAAGGGATATGGACAATTTAGAGAAACAACAATGCAAGAGGGATTTTCATACTTCCCTAACCAAGTTCCAAAATACGGTTTAACAACCTATCAATATTCAAGACGTGCTGACGAAGGTGTTGGTGCATATAATGAAAATTCTAAGGTTGAAAAAGATGGATTTGGGGCATTTATGTTTAATGCTGACCCATACTACAGCTTACCAAAATGATCAGTAACATCATTTGCTAACCACGAAAGTGTTATGGGACACCACAACCAAATTTACTATGCAGAACAATTCTTGAAAAAAGTAGACGGTTTAACAATTGGAAATATTTTCAATTACACGTCATACATCGAAGGATGAGCTCTATTCATGGAATGATTTGGAATTGAAGCTGGATGATATGGAACACCTGATTTTGCAAATGAAGATTACTACGCCTTACCTTCAAGTTTCAAAACTTCAAAAGGTATTACAAGTTTTGTAAAAGCTACAACAGCTGAAAATGTAACAGATGAGGAAGTTAAAGGTATTCAAGAACTTCATGGTGGAGTTTATTGAAAATTAGCAGCTAACGGAACTGAAATTACGGAAGAAAATAAGAAAGCTCACACTCTAAAAGCTGTTGAACTTGCAAACATGCTACAATACTACGGAGCTTTAAATGAAGCTCAATTACGTAATATGAGACGTGCAGTTGATACAGCATATCATGGTGATATTCAAGGTCAAGAAGATTTACCTGCAGGTGCATCAATTCAAGATGTAAGAAACTTCTTAAAAGCAAATTCAGCATTAGGAATTGGTGATATTACTTCAGAATCAAAACGTTACCTAAATCTACCAGGTCAAGCAACCTCATATAACTCGGGTAAGGAAGCTATGTTAAAACTATACGACAGAGTACGTAAATCAAAAGGTTTAACAAGAGAACAATTTGTTTCAGATAAAGAAAATATTAAAGAATTCTTAAATCTGTTATTAGAAACAGGTGCATTACCACTAGATACATTAAAAGAAATTGTTGAATTACATTACAATCTAAAATAATTAAATAGTTTATTTATTAAAATACCACGCGTTATGGCGATGGTATTTTAATTTGATACTGTTATTTTGAATAATAAAAAGTTAATAAATAGAAAATTAATAATTAACATATACAATTTATATTACCTACACAATATTTTAAAAGTAGGTAAATAAATTAATAAAACTAAACTAAAAAGAATAAAAATAGTATAAAAATATTTAAATTTTTAAAGGAATATAAAAAATTTTTATTATGACTTCACAAAATAAAAAAAGACTAATCATTAGTGCTATTACTGGTGGATTGTTACTAGCTCCAGTTGCTTTAACATTAACTCCATGAGCAATACAAAAATCATTAGTTACTAAGGCAAAAGTTCAAGCAAATATAAAACTTCAAGAAGACTATAAAAAAGCTGAAAACGAAGCTATTTTAGCAAACGCTGAACAAAAATCTACAATTGAACAAAAGACACAACAATTAGCTACACTTGAAGCTGAATACAATGCAATTGAAGATAAGAAAAGCGAAGAAGCAGTTAAAAAAGCTAAAGAAATTTCTGATCTTAAAAAAGAGCTTAAAAAATTAAACACAGAATATCAATCAGCAATTGACGAAGCAGTCTTTCCATTTCTTGAAAAATTAGCTGAAGAAGGCGATGCTTCAATTAATAACGAAAACTTTAAAAACACAGCTAAATATGTAGTTTTATCATATGAAAATTACAAAAAAAGCTTAAGTGAATTTAATAAAACTGTTGATATAAATTATCCTTCAAAAGAAGATATTAAAAAAATTAATGAATTCTATCAATCATGAATTGATAAATTTGAAAAAATTAATAAAAATAATTTAAACGTTACTTTAACAGCGTGAGTAAGTGGATTAAAATACGACTGAAGTATTGCACAAACAACTTATGCAGCTGAAGGTCGTTTATTAGGTGCTTGATATGAATGAGGTCCTGCATATGCATTCCCAGTTAATGCATTTTATAAAACTATAAACCGTATAAAAGGTCCAAGAGCTACAAAAGTATTAGCAAACTTAAAAGAAGGTTTAAATTCAAACGTTGTTTTATCAAAAGTTGTTATTAAAAATAACGTAAACTCATTCTTATTTGCAGATTACAAAAAAGAATTATTAGATTTTGCAAAAGGTACAGAAGATTCAAAATCAGTAGTTGATATTATTAACTCATCTACAACAGTTGCAGAAGAAACAAAAGAATTCCATAAATTCTATGTAACTGAATATTACAGTGCATCAAAACACGGTGTAGGTGAAAACTTAGAAGAATTAAAAGTTTATAAAGCTAATTCAATAAACGAGGTAGAAAACACATTAGAAATTTTTGATCAAACTTCAAACAGTGTAGTTTCTGTATACGGTTTAGGATTAACACAAAAAGACTTAGAAGCTAAAAATGTTGGTCTTGCACACATGCCGGGTTCAGAAGAAACAACAGATGGTAAGAAAATTTATAGCTCAATTCTTAAATTCTCAACTACTTCTAACGACAGTGCACAAGATGTTTTTGAATCAGGATATACAACTTCAAAAACAGCAGCTAACAACATGACTTTAACTGCAAAAGCTGTAGCTAAGTTAATTACAGGAAGTGAAACAGGCGTTTGAGCACCAACAGTTAAATATGACGAAGATGGATTAGGAAAAGGCGAAATAGTTGATCTAAAGCTAAACATCAGAGATGAAGAAGGAAACATTAACTTAGTTGATTTCAACAAATGAATGAACCAAGAAGAATTTTTCTTTGGTCGTGAAGATTCTTCATACTACTCAGATGCTAAAAAACAAGAATTATTAAGCGATCCAAAATTAGCAGATGCAATTAAAAACCTAAAAGAATTAGGATATGAATTCTTAAAAGATTCAACAGAATCATATGGTTCAATTACTAACCAACAATTTTACTACGGTGCTTTAGAAGCATTCAAGGGATATGGACAATTTAGAGAAACAACAATGGATGAAGGATTCTCATACTTCCCTAACCAAGTTCCAAGATATGGTTTAACAACATATGAATATGGAGCAAGAAGTAGTTCAGGTGTTGGAGCTTATAATTCATCAAGAAATGTCGAAAAAGACGGATTCGGTGCATTTATATTTAATGCTGACCCATACTACAGCTTACCAAAATGATCAGTAACATCATTTGCTAACCACGAAGGTGTTATGGGACACCACAACCAAATTTACTACGCAGAACAATTCTTGAAAAAAGAAGCTGGCTTAACAATTGGAAACATTTTCAATTACACTTCATATAAAGAAGGATGAGCTCTATTCATGGAATGATTTGGAATTGAAGCTGGATGATATGGAACTCCTGACTTTGAAAATGAAGATTACTATGCTTTACCTTCAAGTTTCAAAACTTCAAAAGGTATTACAAGCTTTGTAACAGCAACAGAAGCTTCAAATGTAACTGAAGAACAAGTTAAAGCTATTCAAGAACTTCATGGTGGAGTTTATTGAAAATTAGCAGCTAACGGAGCTGAAATTACAGAAGAAAATAAGAAAGCTCACACTCTAAAAGCTGTTGAACTTGCAAACATGCTACAATACTACGGTGCTTTAAATGAAGCTCAATTACGTAATATGAGACGTGCAGTTGATACAGCATATCATGGTGATATTCAAGGTCAAGAAGATTTACCTGCAGGTGCATCAATTCAAGATGTAAGAAACTTCTTAAAAGCAAATTCAGCATTAGGAATTGGTGATATTACTTCAGAATCAAAACGTTACCTAAATCTACCAGGTCAATCAACTTCATATAACTCAGGTAAAGAAGCTATGTTAAAACTATATGACAGAGTACGTAAATCAAAAGGTTTAACAAGAGAACAATTTGTTTCAGATAAAGAAAATATTAAAGAATTCTTAAATCTATTATTAGAAACAGGTGCTTTACCACTTGAAACATTAAAAGAAATCGTTGAATTACACTACGGTCTATAATATATTTTTTTAAAGTATATTAACTATTTATTTTAAATAAATTATTATAATAAAACTCAGGTTATTGATAATACCTGGGTTTTATTTATTATTTTAAGTTTTTTAAAAAAAATAAATTTTTTTGCACTTTTTTAAAAAAGTAATATAATAATATAGCATTAAATTTATTTAATGCCCAGGTGGCGGAATGGTAGACGCTACGGACTTAAAATCCGTTGGCTGTAATGGCCGTGCTGGTTCAAGTCCAGTTCTGGGCACCAGAGCGCCCTTAGCTCAGAAGGTAGAGCAAATGGCTTTTAACCATTGGGTCAGAGGTTCGAATCCTCTAGGGCGTACCATTTCAGGAAACTGACTTATAAAAAAACAGGAGATCATCCTGTTTTTTTATATTCATTTTTGTTTTGTTAATTTTAATCTAATTAAATATGAAACTAAACTTATAAATGCAATCACTAAGAAACCTATTCATAAATATGGTGCAATATTCTCGACATCATTAGCTCTGTTTAAATTTGTCTTTTGCCCTAATAATGATGACGATAATGAACCATAAGTAATAAAATTTCTAGTTATTTTTTCTAGTTCAAAACTTGCAAAAGTTATAAAGTCTAGTTTAATTTTAGGTCTTATATAATTTTTATAAATCCAAAAATTAGTATATTTTAATTTTTTTAATTCCTTAATTTTTGTTTCATTAACTAAATTTATAGTTTGATATAAATTCCTTGAAAGCGAAGCAGAACTGTGTATTGCAAATGCAAAAACAAAAGCTGCTGAAAATTCATTAAATAGATTTGATATTAATAAAAATAATATAACTGATGGAATTGAGCGAATAAAGATATTATAGTATTTATAAAATATACCAACCTTTTTGCCAACTAATTGCTTAGCCATCAAAAGCATTCTAAAATAAGAAATAACATAAACTAAAATAAAAGTTAAAAATACTAAAGCAAAAAGTTGTAATAATATTCAAATAATTCCATCATTAGAAAAGTCTCAAGTTAGTTTAGTTCATTCACCCTGGAACATTTTTGAAAAAAAGTTTGATGTTTCGGTTTTGTGAAAAGTTTGATTGCTTAAATTCTTAACTGTAATTACGGTTATTGTTAACCCAATTATTAAAAAAGCTACTGCTAAAACTTTTTTAATTAGTTTTTTAGTATTATATTTTTTAAAATTAATTTCATTAGTGGTTCTGTTTTCAAAAAATAATTTGTTGAAATATTCACTTATTACTTCAAGTAAAAATAAAAATGTAACAAGAATAATTAAAGGTATTAATAATTGAGAATAATCAACGGGATTGCTTTGAGGATTTGTTAAAATTCCCATACCTAAATAACCTAAATTAGCAAGAATTGCAGACCATCTTAAATTTGTTTCAAAAGCATAAAAGTAATAACTTATAAATTTTTTTCTAATTTGAGGTCATATTTCTAATCGAAAAGCTTTAAATTTTGATGTTTTTGATTTGGTTAGATGATAAAAAATATTAAAATTTGCATTCTCAATAGTTTGAGAAAAATACTCATGTAATCAAAGTCATGTAAATCAGCAATAAATCAATGTAATTGCAAGTTCTTTATCAAATGAAATTTTAAATAGGTATATGAAGAATAATTCAGGAAAAATTCTTAAAAATATAACTGTTATTTTTACAGGGATAGCAATATATTTTGAATTAGTTTTCATATTTGAAAAATAAGCAGTTAAAAAAGCAAATATAAATCCAAAAATTGTACTTAAGAAAACCAGCTTAATACTGTTTCATAAAAATGTAAAAGAAATTATAAATAAGTTTTGATTATATAGATTGCTATATGTAGAAGGTGTAAAAAAATCTTTTAAGCCTTCAAAAAATAGGCTTATTCCATTTCTTGAAAAACTAAAGTTAATAATATATATTGAAACAATTATTAGGGAAGAAATAATAAGAAAAAAACCTATTTTTCAAAACAGATTATACGGTCCGTTTTTCAAAATAGTGTTATTTAATTTTAAATGTTCTTTAAAAAATCCCTTTTTTAGTTCCATCTTAATTAAAAATTTCGTTGTATGGATTGATTACTTCTTCAACGTGATCATTAATGGTTTTATATCCATTAAAACCTACTGTTGGTCCATAATCATCCTGTTTTTCCCTTCACACATTAATTATAATGTTTTTTAAATCGTTTATTTCTTGATCATTAAAAGCTCTTTTATCGACGGCGATAATATTGTATTTTAGTGGTTCAGTTGCTGTTAAAAATTCAATTTTTGAATCATTATCTTCAGGAGTATATAAATTCCCCTTTTTATTATTTGTATAAGCAAAAGAAGCTAGTTCATCAAAAACAATATGGAATTTTTTTAGCGATCCTTTTCCAATATTTCTTGCCTTATCAATTGTATATTTATCTGCATTTTGTAATTTATCTTCAGCAAAAGAAGTGAATTTGTTGCCTTCTAAATTAAAGTGTTTTCTAAAAAGTTGCTCTTGAAGAATATATTTTGATCCGCTTGTTTGTTTACCGGTTATTAGACCAAAATTTCTAAATGAATTTCAATCTTTTTCATCTCATGCTTTTTTAATTGCATTTCTTTCATTTTCTGTTCCATGAATCATGATTAATCCACGATAATGTTCAACTAATTCATTTTCATTTGCATAAAAATGTTCATAAATGTTTCCATTTCATTTATATTCATCGTTTGTTCATTGTGTATAAGGTTTAGCTTCGAATAATTCTTGTGCATTTTTTGCAATTTGTCTAAGTTTATCGTCTTCCATACCGTTAGAATATTTATCATTGAAATTTTTATCAAACTTAAATGCTCTTGTTAATGTTTGGATAATTGGTAAAATATTGCTATTTTGATTTTCTTGCAAAACATAAAGCGGAGTTGTAATTACTCCTATGTTGCTTGTTCCTTTTTTTAATACTGAAACTAGATCATTGTTTTCTGCAATATACTTAATATCCATTTCAACCTTATTTTTTCTAGCTTCTTGATATTTTTCTAATATTTTATTAAAGAATTTGTGTTCTTTATTGCCAAATCATGGTTCATTAACTGAAAATAATAGCTTATTTTCTTGTTTGCATGAAATAGCTAATAATGGAGTTGCTAAAGCAACAAAGCCTCCTAATAATAAACCAATTTTTTTAATTTTCATCTTATAAAAATCCCTTCATATTTCTAAATATATAAAGGGATGCTAAAATATTGAAACTCACTACGCTGGTATTAACCAGATCAGTTAATGAGGGTATTTCTCAGCATTAAGCACCCCTGTTCTAAAAAAATTTTATAATAAATAATTTATTTTTTTGAAAGATACATTTATATATTTATTTAAATATATAATTAATATGTTGTTAGGAAGGTTAAAATGAATTATTCAGTTAATCAAATAATAAAAGCAAAAGTTACACGAGTATCAAAAAAGGTAGTTACATTCATAACAAAGGATTCAATAATAGGATATTTAAATATTCATGAAGTTAGCGATTACTTCATTAGCGATTTAAATCTAATGTTTAAGGTAAATGATATAAAAGAATTAAAAATTATTGAAATAATGCCAAATAAGGAATTAGTTTTTTCATTCAAAGCAATTCACCCAAAAGAGTTGAGAAACCCGTTTAGGTTTAAATTAGATAAAGATAACGCAAAATTTGATGCTTTATTAGATTTTACTAACAAAGGAATTAGTTATGGCGATTAAAAATAAAGTAGATTTTATTTGCGAACAAGTAATTGATCAAAAGGTATTTGAGGGTAAATATAATGATATCATTGAAAATATTAACTCAAAAATACAAAACAAACAAACAATAGGTCAAAAAAGTTTAGGATTCTTTGATGTCTTAAAGAATATTCAATCAAGTGATTATATAAAAATAAAAAAGATTGTCAAATTTCTTCATGAAGAAAAAATTGATACCTTAGTGATAATTGCACCTCAAACAATATGTCTTCAATCGCAAGCTATAATTGATTTAACCTTTTCGAAAAACACAAATTCTAAAAGCATTGAAGTTATTTATGTGAATGAAAGTTTTGATGGTATCGATATTGTAAAATTAATGCAATATTTAGAAAATAAAGCTTTTGCTTTAAATATTATTTCTAAAAACGGTGATGATTTAGAAAATTTAATTATTTTTAGAGAATTAATATCGCTTCTAAATAATAAGGTTGGAAAAAACAACGCACTCAAGTATATTTTTGCAACAACAAATAATAACTATGGGAAGCTATTTAATTTAGTACAAAATAAAAAATATAATCACCTAGTTTTATTAGATAATACAACAGCACGATTTTTAAATTATTCAGTTGCAACACTATTACCACTAGCATGTGCCAACATTGATATTGATGAATATATTACAGGAGCTAAAGAGGCAAACGAATACTATTCGAATACGAAATTATCAAATAATCCTGCTTATAAATATTCATTAGTTAGATATGTATTTAATAAATTAGATAAGAAAAAAGATGAAAAAGACATTTTCTCTATTGAAAACATTATAGTTTTTTCACCTTCATATAAAAAAATGGCAGACCTATTTTCAATGTATTTAAACTCAACATCTTATAGAAAATACAAAGGTATTAGAGTTGAAACTTATGTACATCCAAGTGATACGAAAACATTTACAAATTTATTCTTCGAAAAGCAGAGAAAGATGTTTGACACTCACTTTGTAGTAAAAAACCCGTACTATGATTATAATGTTGCAATAATGAATGATAATGAAGGTGATGAATTTAATTATTTAATGAAATATTCTTACAATAAGATAAACAAAACAATTGCTAAAGCAATAAAAGATTATCATTTAAGTAATCAAATCCCTTTTATTGAGATAATATTAGAGGATATAAGTGATAGAAGTATTGGATGATTGATAGCCTTTATTCACAGAGCTTCAATTATGACTTCTTATTTAATGAATTTTGATCCTTTTGAAGAAATAGGATTAAAGACTTACAATATTGAATTAACAAAAAAAATTACAGAACTAATTGGAGGAAATAAAAATGACTAAAATTGGAATTATAGGTGTTGGAGCAGTTGGATCAGCCTTCTTGTATGCTTCATTGAATAAATGAATTGAAGCCGATTATATTTTAGTTGATGCATTTGTTGATTATGCTAAGGCACAAGCAAAAGATTTAAATGATGCTGCATGTTCGATGCCAAACAATGGTTCAACATTTAAAGCTGGTGATTACACAGATTTAAAAGATGCTGAAATCATTGTTATTACTGCATCAGTTAAACCAAAAGATGGCGTTTTAAAAGATAGATTAGAATTGCTTACAGATAATGCAAAATTAATTGCTGACATTGGAATAAAAATAAAAGAATCAGGCTTTAAAGGAATTACAATAATTGCGTCTAATCCAGTTGATACGATGGCTTGCATTTTCCAACAAGTTACTGGCTTTGAATCATGCAAAGTAATATCATCAGGTACCATTTTAGAAACAGCGAGAATGAAAAAATTCTTATCAGAAAAAATTAATGTTAAAGCAGGTTCTATTACAGGCTTTGTTATTGGTGAACACGGTTCAAGATGCTTAATCCCTTTTTCAAAAATGAGAATTGGATTAGGTTCATTAAAAGACTGATTAGCAAACGGAACAATTACCAAGGAATGATTAGACAATCTAAATCAAAAAGTAAAAGATGAGGCTTTTGAAATAATTACAGGTAAAGGAATTACTAATTTTGGAATTGGTGAAAACTTAGCCGAAATTACTCAATCAATTTTAACTGACCGCCAATCAGTATATTCATTAGGAGTTAAACTACCTGAAGAATATGCAAATAGTGGAATATATTTTGGATTACCAGTTATTTTAGGAAAAAACGGTTATCGTCATTTACCAAAAATTAGATTAGAATTAGAGGAACAAATGATTTTTGATTCTTACTCAAAAGAAATGAAAGAAACTGCAATTCAAGTTTTAAAAAATTTAAACATTGAACCAGATTTTAAATAATTCATATATTATAAAAATGCCTAAAAATTAATAAATCATACAAGGCATTTTTATTTTTATATGTTTCTAAAAAATAAAATTTAAATATAATATTGATTATGAAAAAAATTGAATTTAATAATTATTCAGCATCCTACAAAAAAGATAAAGTTAATATTCTTAATAATATTAATTTAGAAATAAATAAAGGTGAAATGATTGCTATTATTGGAAAATCTGGTGTAGGTAAAACAACAATTTTTAACGCTCTTTTAAAACAATTAGATACAAAATCTGGTTATTTAAATATAGATGATAACAATATAGATTCTATTAATAAAAAACAATGAAAAAAGGTTGTTAGAAAGATAGGTTATTTATCGCAAGAAACAAACTTAATTGATTCTTTAAATATTTATGAAAATATATTACATTTTTATCCTAAATATAAAAATAAATTTTTCTCATTTTTTAAAATGATAACAAAACAGCAAAAACAAGAAATCTTAGAAACTCTTGATAATCTAGATATAGTTGATAAAATTTTTACTAAAATTTCAGATCTTTCTGGAGGTCAAAAACACAGGGTTGAAATAGCAAAATTATTATTAAAAAAGGTCGAAATTATTTTAGCTGATGAACCTACGTCGTCCTTGGATGTTAAAACTTCTAAAGATATCATGAATATTTTAAAAAATATTAATAAAAAATATAATACTACTGTACTTGTTAATATTCATGATTTAAGTATTATTCAAAAGTTTTTTGATAAATATATTTTTATTAAAAATGGCACTATATTTCAAATAGGCAACCCTAAAGATTTATCTAAAAAAGAAATGGAAAAATTATACGAATTATAGTTATAAACACTAGTTTATAACTTTTTTTATTTTTAAAATGGTGTTTATTGTAAAATTAATACATAAAATGAAAGGTGACTTAATGGAATTACAAAGTAGCGAACGATGTTGCATATACAATGTGTTTTCAGTAAGCACATTTTGTTAATCTTATAAATGCTACTTCTTTTATTTAAAAAATGAAAGGGGATAAAATGAAAAAGAACATTAAAAAAACAATTGTTGAAAACAATGTTTCTAAAATAAATAAGCAAGACCTTAAAAGAAATTTAATTAATCAAAGACTAGCTGAAGCATCGGAATCTGATGTTGATTTTCTATATAAAAAATATAACTCTACAAGTAAAGGTATTTTAAAAGAAGATATCGTTGATGAAAACCGTGATGAGTTTGGGGTTAACAAAATTTCTAAAAAAGGTTCTGATACAATTGGTAAAAGATTAGTTAGATCTTTCTTTAATTTATTCAATATTATCCTTTTTGTTTTAGCTATAGTATCTTCGGTTATTGATATTATTCTTCCATTAACTCAATCTAAACACGATGAAGTTAATTACATAACTGTTTCTATTATTTTAATACTTGTTTTTGCAAGTAGTATCATTCATTTTGTACAAGAACAAAAATCAGCATCTAGTGCTAACAAACTTATTGAAATCATTGAAACAACGTGTTTGGTAGAACGTAATGGTGTGTTAAAAGAAATACCAATGGATGAAATTGTAGTTGGTGATATCATTCATTTAGCTGCCGGAGATATTATACCTGGTGATGTAAGAATAATATCTGCAAAGGACTTATTCGTATCTCAATCATCATTAACAGGGGAAAGTGATGCTATTGAAAAATATAGCGATATTGATAAGAACAAAACATATGATAATATAACTGATCGTTCTAATCTTGCATTTATGGGTTCTAATATAATTTCAGGATCTGCAAAGGCAATAGTCATAGTAGTTGGGAATGATACATTTATCGGTAAAGTTGCTTCAAAACTTAATGAAAAACAGGTTCCTACAAACTTCGAAAAAGGCATTAAAAAAATATCAATAATGCTTACTGTAATAATTGCATGCGTTATCCCTATAGTATTTTTAATAGTGGGGCTTATGCATCAAAAAACAGAAGGTAGTGCAGCTTGAATTAATGCATTATTGTTCGGTATTTCAATTGCTGTGGGATTAACTCCTGAAATGCTACCTATGATTGTAACCGCTTGTTTATCAAAGGGTTCAATGGCGATGGGAAAGGCTAAAACAATTGTTAAAAATATTAATTCGATTCAAAACTTTGGCGCGATGGATATATTATGTACTGATAAAACAGGAACCATTACACAAGATGAAATTATTCTGGAACGCCATTTGGATGTTAATGGTAAAGAAGATACACACGTTTTAAAATATGCCTTTTTAAATTCGTATTATCAAACAGGCTTAAAAAATTTATTAGATAAATCAATTATCAATAGAACTCTTGATTTAGCAGATGAAGAAAAAACATTAGATAATTTAGAATTACATTATTTAAAAATCGATGAAGTTCCATTTGATTTTAATAGAAAAAGAATGTCTGTTTTAGTTAAATCATTAAAAAATGATAAGGTTACCTTGATTACAAAAGGTGCTGTTGAAGAAATAATAAATGTATGTAACAAAATTTATTTAGATGGAAAAGTTGTTCCACTAGATAAAAAAGTAGTTAAAAAAGTATTGAATAAAGTTGAGGAATTCAGTGAAGAAGGAATGAGAGTTGTAGCTGTTGCTTCTAAAAAATCAAATATTGAGGCAGTTGGTAAATTAAGTGTTGCGGATGAAAAAGATATGACCCTAATTGGCTATTTAACTTTCTTGGATCCTCCTAAAGATTCGGCTGAAGATGCAATTAAAAAACTACATAATTTAGGTGTTGAAGTTAAGATATTAACAGGAGATAATCCACTTGTAACAAAGGCTGTATGTTCAAAGGTTGGGATACCATACCAAAGAATTTTATTAGGTAAAGATATTTCAAGACTTTCAGATGTTGAATTAGCAATTGAAGTTGAAAAAACACAAATTTTTGCTAAATTAAGTCCTGACCAAAAGGCTAGAATTATTACTATATTAAGAAAAAATGGTCATGTTGTTGGATATATGGGTGATGGTATAAATGATGCCCCTGCAATGAAAGTGGCAGACGTATCTATATCAGTCGATACGGCAGTTGATATTGCTAAAGAATCAGCAAATATTATTCTTCTTGAAAAAGATTTAAATGTTTTAGCAACAGGTATTGTCGAAGGAAGAAAGACACATGCTAATATTAACAAATATATTAAAATGACAGTTTCTTCAAACTTTGGAAATATTTTTAGTGTTGTTATCGCATCTGCTTTACTTCCATTTATTCCTATGGCCCCAGTTCAAATTATTTTCTTAAATCTAATTTATGACTTCTGTTGTGGAACAATACCATGAGATAATGTTGATAAAGAATTTATTCAATCACCACGGCAATGGGGACATAAATCGATTTGGAAATTTATGTTATGATTTGGACCGGCAAGTTCGATTGTTGATATAATGGCGTTTTGTTTATTGTTCTTTGTAATAATACCAAGATCATTAAGTGGAACCACTTTTACAAAGATATCAGACTTTACTGCATTAAATGATGAACAACAAAAACTATTTAAGTACATGTTCTGAGCAGGTTGATTAGTTGTTTCTATGTGAACACAAACATTTGTAATTCATTTATTAAGAACTGATAAGATGCCAATATTTAAATCAAATTCATCTACTGCTGTAATTATTTCTACTCTTGGCGGTGTTGCGGTTGTAACGGCCTTACCATATATACCAAAAATTAATAGCTCATTACAATTAGCTCCTCTTCCAGCGGAATTTTATGGCTGACTTGCATTGCTTTTAGGAACATATACATTATTGGTTTTAATAACAAAAATAATATACAAAAAACTATATAAAGAATTTTTATAAAAAAATAATCATAATATAAAAATAAGTGCTAAATATAATGGTGCTTATTTTTATATTATTCTTAAAATAAAAACAAAAAATATAAAAAGAAAAGAACTTTAATATTAATATATTAAAATTTATTTGTAAAACTATAAAAGGAATTTATTAAAATGAATAAAAATGAAGACAATGTAATTATTTTTGGAATGGATAATTCCGAAAAGCTTGCAAAAGAAATAGGCGCATATTTAAATAAAGAAATTAAACCAATTAAAAAGATAACTTTCGCCGATGGAGAACAATTATTATATCCCGAAGAAACAGTAAGAAACAAAACAGTTTTTATTATCAACAATACTGGTAAGCCAGTAAATGATAACATAATGAGTTTATTAATTTTTATTGACTCTTTAAAAAGAGCTAGTGCTAAAAGAATTATTTGTGTTACAACATATTATGGATATGCAAGACAAGATAGAAAAACTAGCGGGAGACATCCAATTACTGCAAAATTAGTAGCAGATTTATTACAGACAGCAGGTGCTGATAAGGTTATAACCCTTGATTTACATAATGCATCAATTCAAGGTTTCTTTAGTATTCCAGTTGATGATTTAAGCGGTCAATTTATCTTTTCGAAAGAACTTAGATTAAGAGAAGACAAATTCGTTATTGTTTCTCCTGATCACGGTGGAGCAGTTAGAGCAAGACAATTATCAGAACTTTTAGATAGTGATGAACAAATAGCAATTATCGATAAAAGAAGAACAGGTCCAAACGTTTCGGAAATAATGGGTGTTTTAGGTAATGTTAAAGATAAAAATGTAATCATTTTTGATGACATTATTGATACCGGTGGAACAATTATTCATGCTGCTGAAACACTAAAAGAGCAAGGTGCTAAAAAGATTATTATCGCTGCTACTCACGGTTTATTTTCAAGAGGTTTTGAAATGTTTGAAAATAATCCTATTATCGATGAAGTTATGATTACAAATTCAACAGATCATTCACACCTTTCACATTTTAAGAAATTAAAAGAACTATCAATGGCAGAATTTTTAGGTCTTGTTATCAAGGCAAACATTAACAATACTTCTATAAGTGAAATTTATGAAAAGTATAGCAACGGAAAAATTTAATAATTTAATTAAAGAATTTCTACCTGAAGCTGATAACACTACTGTTTTAAAACTTTGAGACTATTATTTTCTTATCGAACAAGAAAATTCTAAATACAATCTAACTGGCTTTTATGAAGAACAATTAGTAAAAGAAGGGATAATCGAATCAATTTTAATATTTAAAGAAATTAATAAAAAAATATTAAATTTAGATGATAAAAGTGTATTAGACATAGGCTCTGGTGCAGGTTTTCCAATAATTCCTTATTTTATATATAATCCTAATTTTCAACTGACAATTTATGAACCAATGGAAAAAAGAGTAAATTTTTTAAATGCAGTTATTTTGAAATGTAATTTAAAAAATATAGTTGTAAAAAAAATTAGATCAGAGGATTCAAATGAAATAGAAAAATTTGATTTCATAAGTGCAAAAGCTGTATCGGAATTAAAAAATTTAGTTGAAATATCTAATCATTTAGGAAAAATTAATTCAACATTTTGTTTTCTAAAATCCTCTAATTTTAAAAAGGAAATTGATAATTCATCATGGATTAAAGATCAATTAAATATAGAATATAAAATCTTGAATTTAGATAAGTTTTTTAACATTAATAACATTCTAGTTTTTTATAGTAAGTACAGAAGTACGCCGAAAATTTTCCCAAGAAAATGGGCAACAATAATAAAAAATAATTTAAAAAAATAACATTAAATATGTCAAAAAATGATAGTGGCATATTTTATTTTATTTACCATAGATCACTTTTATTAAATAAATTATTTAATAAAATATATAATTAATTTATTCATTTTAGAAAGGTTTATATATGAAAAGACTATTTAAAGAGGTTTTTAGATCATTAGCTAAAAACAAAGTTACATTAATTTGTTTAACTATTCTTATATTTTTAACAACATTTTTATTCACTTTGTTAAATGATGTTAAGACATCTTATTCAAGAACAATCAATGCGTACGATAAGGTTTCGAAATTACATGATTTAACGGTTGATCTTGATATTAATCCGTCAGGAATTATTCCACATCAAGGTTATAATCAAATAGATGCTGATAATAAAACCTTAGTAAATTCACCTATAAAATTTGAATCATCAAGAAATGGTTCTGATATTTCATATACAATTAACCTTCCTGCTAATGAACAAAATTATATTAACGTTTCGAACAATATTGAAAATTGAAATATTGATTCTAGTTATTATATTTCGACTGAAGATTTTTTAAAAATTTATCACGAACAAACTAGCGGAGTTGTAACGAGTGTTGAGTTCGAAATAAATAAAGAAAACCCAAGTGAAGACAAAATTAGAGAATTTATTTTTTCTGGTGAAAATAGAAAATTTAAAGTTTATAAAAAAGATGGAAATAAATTTAACTTAGTAACATCAAAGAATAAAATATTACCAACCGATGTTATAACCCTAAAACACAATGTAAAACTTGGAGATATTATTACTATATCATATGGCCCAAAAGGCCCTTTTGGACAACAAACTGTTAAGGATACAGTTATTGAAGCTTCTCCGTTATTTATTAATACATTAACAAAAGAAGCCTCTTTCTTAACTGAGGATTATGACAATTGAAAATCGGAAGGTAATTTATCAATTATTTCTGCAAATGATGTTCTAACACTTTTAGGTTTTGAAAAAAATGACGAAGATCAAAAATGATACTTTAAGGATAATGCATATGAAAATGCAAAAATAAAGCTACAAGATGATAAAAAAACAACTGAATGAAACATAATAAATGACGACAATTTAGTTAATAACTTTACATTACAAGATTATGCATCACAAAAAGCAATCGAGTCAGATTCTCCTTTATTTGTGGAGTTAGAATCAAATAGAACATATAAAATACCTTTAAATTGAATTAGAAAATTAGAAAAATTAATTACCTATAATTGATATCGTTATGTTTTAAACTGAAATGAGCAACAAAAGGAAGAAAACTCTAACTGAAAAGGCTCATACTTCAAATTTATAGAACATTTTTATAAAAATAATAAAGCTGAATATGATAAAAAGTTGTATTTTTCATATTGAGACAAAACAATAACAACTAATTATTCAATTGGTGATAAATATACACAAAGTGTTTCAAAAAATGAGATTATTGATAAAGATGATTTAAATATTACTTTTAAAACACCATGAACAGGTGGAGAAGAAAATAAAAATATTCCTGATGAAAAAGAAAATCAAGAAAAATTTAATTTATGAAATATTAAACAAATTGAATTTAATAAGATTTCAAATGTTGAAGTAACTGAAGATGAATATTTATATGTTTCTGATGTTGAAAAATTAAACTCTTACCAAGATTTTATTAGAAACGGCGCTTTGAATTTTGCAAGATCTTCAATTTTAAAAGATATTGAAAGTACTGTTGGAAAAGAAAATTTAGGTATTAGAAAAACAGTTACAGTTGAAACGGTAAACGAAGAAGATGCAAAGAAAAATGTTTTTCACTTTGTCGATATTGGAGACAAAGAAAATAAATTATTAGGCTTTGAAAATAATGTTGGGAAATTATACAACGAAACACTTAACAAAACAATTTTACATTCAAGTATCTCTAATGAAAATGTAGATAAATTCTTATTAAAACCAGAAAAAAATAGCAATAAAATTGAAAAATTACCTTCTGTTTATACGAGAACTTTAATAGATACTATTTTCAAAAACTTCACTCCACATATTCAATATTTTAATGCTGATATTCGTTTTGAAAATTACTATGATTTCTTATCTAATACAAAAATCCCTAATTTAACAAACGGAAAGATTTTAGTCTTAACAACTTCTACTCCCGAAATTAAGAGAGGATTTGGATCGACAATAGTGGGCGCAATTGCAATGCCTCGTCCTAATAAATATATTTTCTTAAGACAAAGCAATATTGATGGTTTTTCAAACGAAATTGTTTGAAATAAAATATTAATAAATGATAAGGATTATTTAACGCTAGATGAAGTTTATAACTATTTAGTGGAACAAGATTACACTATAAGAGGTGAAATTGGTCCTAATGGTTGAGCTGTGGTTAATAATCAATTTAAAAACTCAATTAGTCTTCCTATTTCATTTGGAGCTATATCTAATGATTTAACTCAAGAAATAGTACAAAAAGACACAATTAAATCTCTTGTTGAAAGATTAAGAGCGGTATTCCTAGATACAGATTTTGCTAAATTATTTGATAAAAAAGATATATTCCGTTTATTTAAAGCTGTCAGTGATTCTGTTGAGGCAAATGGATTGCATAGATTATTAGCTATAGGTAAAACAAATCAATTTATTTTAGAAAAAACTATATTGGATATTATTAAATATTTAATAAAACCATTAGATCAAAAGAATAACCAAAATTTAGAATTTATAAACCTTAATGCTAATTCGTTTATTCATAATTTCTTTATTAAAGTATTTCAATACTTTAAGGAAAGATATATTTCTTCAGGTTCAAATCAAGAGGAAAGAGATACATACCTAATCTCGCAAATAAATAACTTAGGAGCAATATTTAATTTTTCAAAAGTTTATATCATTCCACAACTTAAACTTACATTGCAAGATATCTTTAATTATGTAAAAGATAAGGAACAAATATTTGATATATTAGGTGATATAGTTTCTTCTATTGATTTTATAAAATTTTCAGCAGTAATCAATGATTGATACGACAGACATCCATATAAACCATTCACATCAGTTAATGATACATACTGGACAATGTCTCATGAAAGAATGATCATTTCTTTACTTTCATCAGTTAAAGAAGAAAAATTCAAAAATGCAATTAAGAATTTAATTAATCTAGTAGATTTTTCTAAAATTTTAAACCCTGACGAAACAAGCAGTTATTATTCAAAATGAATCAGAGCACACATAAACGCTAATGTTGAAATTAGTCAAGAAACAAAAGACCAAGTTAAAAACTTCTTTTTGGCTTTAGATGGTAAAAAAGATAAAACATACTCAAATATTAATGAAGGTTTATTTAACATATTTTCAAATATAAGTATTGACCAATTTGCTAACTCATTAAATAAATTAATAAAAATTAATAATTATCCAATAACTGCTAATAATAAAATTTATAACGACTATAATACCGAATATTTGACTCAATCAGACTACTTAGCTGCATTTATGTCTTCATTGAACTTGACTGCCGATAATGAGTTTTCTTCAAGTAAAATAATTCAAATTCAAAATGCATTAATTAAAATATTTAATCTTTCTAACAAAACAAATAACTTTGTAAAAGAATTAAATATATCAATACCAGATAAAGAAGATGGGAAAATTTCATTGCTCGACTTAGCTGTTTTATCTAAACTTGCATTTCCAAATGATTCTTCTGTAGCAAGTGTTCCTTCTGTATATAATGTTGTGATTAATAAATATGATTTAACAGATATAAATAAGGTTATAACTAAAGTTGACAAAGCAATAACTTCAAATTCATTATTAAAACTTACCAAAAATGAATTTAACTTTATTAAAAATGAAGTATTAATAAATGATATTGAATTAAATAACCTAACTTTATTAAAAAATAAATTGTTAGCTTATTATTTATTTGTTGAAAAATTAAAACTAAAATCATTGAAACCAAAAGATGATAATTACAATTTTATTCTTGAAGATAATCAAGTTGCGCCTGAAACATATGGAGATCTTGCTTATTTATCAGCAACTATTGATTCAACAAACCCAGAAAAAGAAGAAGATATTGAAATTCTAAAAACATTACACAATTTATTAGTTAAATACTTTGCTTCTATATTTTTAGGAGAAAAAGAAAATTCAATTATTAAAAACAATTTTGTTTTACATAGCTTATGAATTAAGCTAGCATATTATTTAAATAGAATTGAACCTGATGAAGATAAGATAATAATAGATGAGGGAACTGGAAATAGAATAATTGAAAAACAATATAAAAATATTCTTACATTTGCCCAAATTAAATCGGTTTTAAAAGAAATTTATAATCTTGCTAAAAGCCAAGAATTTAATAGTGTAATTACTAATTTTGATAAGGTTATCAATCCAATTCCAAGTATGGGAATTTTAGGCAGTGATAAAGAATATAAAGCAACACTTCTAAAAATTCCATTTGCCCATGCACATACTAATTTAGCAAATAAAGAAGTTGTTGCATTGTTACAAAGTTCAAATGCAATTCAACAATTTAAATCAAATTTGTCAAATTTAAATATTGATAATGATCTAATTGAAAAGATTATTAATTTATTAATTAAAAATTCAAATGAATTAACTTATAACTTCGGTTATATAGCATCATCTTCACAAATGTCAACATATTACAATAATACATTAGAAATGTTTTTAAATTCATTTTTAAAAACAGATAATGAAGGAGAAATTAAACCACTAATAAATAACTCATATGAATTTGATCTAGCCTTTAAAATGGCGACAGAAAATTCAAAATTAAATAACTATTTAGCATTATTGAATATTCCAAATAATTTATTAAATCCATTAACACTATTAAGTTTTCCACAAATTCCTCTGTACTATGCATTGAGTCCTAATCCAGGTGAAGGAAATCTTGCTTATATTGTTAAAAAGATGTTAAACAATTTAAAATCTTCAAACATTCAAGACATAGTTTATCAAATTGAAAAACTAACACAAAGATTCGATAGTTCCTTAAGACATATTGAATCTAAAAATGACGATGCTGTTGATTTAGATATTTCAAGCTTTAATTATTTATTCAATCAATTGCTAAGAGATAAAAATGGTAATGAACTTGAAATGTTTGGATTGAATATAACATCATCTATAAAGAAACTGTTATTCAAAATCGTTGAACCTATTCAAATATCAAATTTAATTTCTTATTCAGATTCTGGTTCATATGTTGCAAAAGTAAATTATGGATATGCTTCAAAAAATAACAAAGAAGTTTATAAAGGTGATATTTCTAAATATTTATCTAATCCATATGAAATGCAGTTATTTATATCGTCATTAGATAGTAAATACAAAGTAAAAATTAATACTCAAGAGTATTTAATAATAGGCATTGATTCAACAGTTGATTATTTATATCCTGTTGTTAATGAAGAAAATATTCAAGTAGATACAAAATCACAAGCTATAGTTTATGTAAACTCAAAGGGATTTGACAGAATTTTTTCAGCGTACCCAACATTTGCAATTAAAACATATGCATTGGTTAAATCACCATTGGATGAAAGTGGAGATTATTTAAAAGGCAAAAGTCCTAAAGAATTGCAAGAAAAGTTTATAAATGATATTAATGTAATTAATCCAAATTCATTTAAAAAGGTATATTTAAGAGATGAATTAGATAGTATCAATCCTGAAAGACAAATTAGAATTGTGACAATTAGAGCAATTGTAAATTCTATTAAGAATGCTACACTATACTTAATAACTGTGTTAACAGTATTAGTTGCCTTTATTATATACTTCATTATGAAAAGATATATTGAAGCAAGAAATAAGGTTGTAGGTATCTTAAGGGCTCAAGGTTATAAAACAAGCAAAATAGCTATAGCATTTTGTGCCTTTGGATGAATACCAGCAATAGTTGGTGGATTAGCAGGTTATATTCTAGGATTTGCCTTACAAAAACCAGCTATGAATGTTTTATCATCATATTGGACGCTAGAAAATAATATAATTCCATTCCATCCAATTGCGATGATATCAACGATATTAGTTCCTTTCTTCTTTGTAAGTATACTAATATTTGCAATTACTACTTTATCTGTTCGTAAAAAACCAATTGAACTTATGAGCGGATTGACTGAGGTTAGTGTTGGAAATTTTGCTCAACGTATATCAGCAATGTTTAGAAAACTACCAGTTAAAGCTAGATTTATTGCTTCTATGGCATTAAATAATTTCTGAAAAATGCTTTCGTTATTCTTGGCCTTTTCAACAACATCATTAATTTCAATGTTTTTCTTATCTTCGAATAATATTTTTAATAAAGCAATAACAAAAACATATAAGGATAGATTATATAAATTTAAATTAGATTTAGAAAGCCCAACAACAGAAGGTGGTCCTTATGTAACATATAATAAAGATGATATCAATTCATTATTATATGTACCTAATGATTTGGCCGGAACTTCTTCGACAAGTGGAAGTCAATTAGATTATTCAAATCCAAACTTCTTAAGACCAGGACATTCATTCAATACTGATGTTATAAATAGACCATATGCGCCCACAGTTTTAACTAAGTCTTCATTAGATATTTTATTAGATTTATCGGTTGAACTTAGCCCATGGGATATTACTTATGCAAATATGCCTGAAACTCAAAGGGCCCGTGTTTCACAAATATTTAAGCGTGTTTCTAAAGAAATGCAAAATACTCAATATTTAATTGATATTACTAAGGTTAAAACTGGCGGAAATTATTTAGATATTTCTAATACTTCATTGGATAATATAATTGCAGTTAAGGATTTAGAAAAATTTAGAAGAGATGTTGAGAATCAATTACCTGAGGATATGAGTAATAGAAGCAGTTTCTTCTTCTTTACAAATGTCGCAACTTATGATGGTGGACAAAATGGTGGTCGTATCAATGAGCAATTTAAGTTTGTTGAATGAGATTCACTAAATGAAGTTTATTACAAACCAAAACCAGTATCTACTTCAAACTTTAGACAAGAATATAGAAACTTTTTAGTTGATGCATATCGTAAGATTCAAGGTTTAGATTTCTTTGTTTCATTTGGTGGAATTTATTGAAATGACACAACAAATGAAAAATATAGTTATGCAAAAGTTTCACACGACAATAAAGAATTAAAAATTTATGGATATTATGATGATAGTAAATTTATATCAATGCATAATAAAAATAATGAAGATTTACAACAAAAATTAGCAGATTACAAATTTGATATAAATTCAAACATTCCATTAATTGTAAATACTGTTGCTGAGAAGAAATATGGATTAAGTATTGGTTCAAAAATTGAGGTAGATTTATTAAATCATGTTGATAGATTTGCTTACAAAGCATTATTACAAAATGCACCTAAAACAAGATACACTTTCGAAGTTATTGATGTCTCTGAAACATATATAAATACTGAATTAATTACAAGAAAAGATATAATCGATAAGATTTTAGGATATGATACTTTATCAAAAAGATTAAGAGAGTCAAGAAAACAAGAATTATTAAATTCTATATTTAGAAATCCAGGAAAAGAAGAAAAATTAACTAAAGAATTCAATAGAAAATACGAAGCGTTCAACGGAATTTTATCAAACGATATTACCCCTGTTCAAACTATTGATACATTAACAACTTATTCATCAACAGGATTCTGAGGAGCAGCTTCATCGTTTGAAGTTGAAGGTGCAAGTGATCAATCAATTTGAGATTTCTTTAAACGTATATTCATATCTGATGAAAATTTAAATTATGTATCAGTTTATGAAAATAATGTAAATGCATATAATGAAGCACATCCAGAAGCTAAACTTTCATATAAAGAACAGTTATTTAAATTATTAGGAATAAATCAATTACAGTTTGAAAAAATAGTAAAAGAATCTAATTCAAATGAAGAGTTTAAAACAATAGCACGCGACGTTTTAACTAAGTTTTATGGAACTCAACCAGAAACAATATACGGCAAAAACATTATGTTTGGTGCATCATTCGATGTTAATAGTAAAGATATTGAAGCTGGATTTATTGTAGGTATCTCAGATACTGTAAATGTTGTCTTAGTTACATTTATTATAATGTCGTTAATTATTTCGATTATTATATTGATAGTTATTACAAATATTATGATTGCATCTAATCAAAAAGCTATTGCAACATTCTCTGTATTAGGTTATACAAATAGAGAAAAAATAATGTTATTCTTTGCTAACTTTGTTCCTGCAATACTGTTTGCATGTGTTCTTATGATACCAGCAACACTGTTATTGATTTCAGCATTTAATGCATTCATGATGTCAACATCACAAATCATATTACCACTTGTATTGCATTATTCAACAATAATAATTTCAGCTACAATTTGTTTAACAGTATTTATATTAACATCAATGGCTACTTGAAAGAGTTTAAATAAAGTAAAAGCAGTTGATGCCTTGAAAGGAAAATAATGGGAAGAAAAATAAAAAAAGATAAAACTGAAAATATAAATAATTTGAATATTATTGATATTAATAAACATAAAGAACCATTTGAAATTAAAGACGAAGGTTTAACTGTTAAAGTTTTAGATTCAGCAACATTAAAAAAATACAAACTAGCTAATAATAAACCACGTAAAAAAGATGGTTTAGAAAAAGAAAAAAATACTGATGATAATATTGTTGAAGTTATTGACGTTAAAAAAACATATTTATCAGGTAATGTTGCAACTGACGTTTTAAAGGGTGTTTCATTTAATATCAAAAAAGGCGAAATAGCAATTTTATACGGAAAATCCGGTTCAGGTAAATCAACCCTTTTAAATATAATTAGCGCACTTGATCGTCCAACCAGCGGTAAGGTTGTCGTTAATAACGTAAATTTGCCATATTTAAACGATAATAAACAAACCTTATTTAGAAGAGATAATATTTCATTTATTTTCCAAAACTATAATCTACTTCAAAACCTAAATAGCTATGATAATGTTGAAACTGGTTCTTATTTACAAAAAGATAAGAAAAAACATTTAGATATTAAAAAGTTATTTAAAGATTTTGATTTAGAAGAATGCATGTATAAATATCCATCTCAAATGTCTGGTGGTCAACAACAACGTGTATCTATTCTAAGAGCTATAGCTAAAAACTCAGATATATTAGTTGCCGATGAGCCAACAGGTGCACTTGATGAAAAAACTGGCCAAATTGTTTTAAAAATACTTCAAGAAATTAATAGAGACTATGGAACAACAATTATCATTGTTTCGCACGATCCCGATGTAGCTTTAATGGCTGATAAGGTAATTTATTTAGAATTAGGTCAAATTAAAGACATAATCATTCAAGAAAGAAAATGATTAATTGATAAGACAAAAAAATAACAATAATATTAAAAATTAAAGCCCAGTATATAATAGGGCTTTAATTTTCTTTTTCATCAAATGCTTCATATTTAATAATATTTTTTACATTAATATATCTTTTGTCTATTTCGATGTTTTTAATCTCATTTCATTTATTTCCATAGACATTTTTTAAATAGTTTTTATACTCATTAATAACATTAATCTTCATTCCATCTTTTTCAAAAATTCTTAAATGAAAATCGGTATTGGTTAATCATTTTTTTAAAAATGAGTTATTAATTATTGGTGATGTTATGATAAAACCTTCATATTTTTCATCGTATAAATATTCATTAATATCCTTATAATTTATAGATTTTAAAAAGGGCTTTACAAATTTAGATAATGTAATTTTGTTTTTAATTTTAGGTATATTTGTGTAATTAATCGTTGAATAAAATTGTGAGAATGACTTAATTTTATTTTTATTTTTGAAAAATTTTTTAATTCTTGAAATTGAGCTAGGAATGATTATATTTATATTTATAAAGGGACAATCATCATTTATTTTAAAAATATCATAGACAAATTTATTTTGCAAAGAAAAATAATCAGAATATTTAACCGAATCTAAAACCTTATTTGGATATAAATTCTTTAATTTTTCATAAGATTCAAATGTCATAAAAACTTCATGATGATCTGTTTCATTTCAATATTCCAAATCATTTACTAATGATAATAATGAATAATTATCCAAACTATACCATAAAGAATTTTTGTTGCAAATCTCAATAAATTCGGCTAGAATGGTATTTTTAAATTGAAAAATTTTAGTCATATAGAAATTATATTGTAATAATAGATATCATTAATTTTTTTTATTTTTTTTGCAATTTGTTGATAATTAAATTAATTTTTCTTCTTAAAATTAGACGTTTTTTACAATATTGTTTTGATAAAATAAATATATTAAAAAAGTGGTAAAATTATGTTTATATTCTTATTTATTTAAATAAATATGAATAATATAAATTTTTCAATGTTATTCAATATTGTTATGAAAGGCATATATGTCAGAAAAAATCAAAAAAACTAAAACAACTGAACAAAAAGCTAAAAGAAGAAAAGTTCTTTGAGGAACTTTCTGAGCAACTGCTATTTCTGCAGCTTTAGCAGCGGGAATAGGGATTCCTCTTGTTCAAGCATCAAAAGCATTACCTAAACCAACCCCTATTTTAGAAAAAGACAGTACAATCCTAGAAATTGAATTACCTGACGGAACTTCTAAAAAAATTGATTACGGTGATGTTGATAAAACCCCTACTTTAACAAATAAGAACAAAAATATATTTGAAGCAATAGAAAAAAATATTGCTAACTTTTTATACGAAAAAGAATATGAAGCCTCATTGTGATACCAAGCTGTTTATAATGCAAATAAAGCAAAAGTTGATGAAAAAACCTTTGCTCTAGATTCGATTGACAAAATTAAAGAAAGAGTTCAAAAAGAAATTGATGATCTTAAAAAACAATATCAAAAGCAATATGGCTTAGAAAAAAAATGAGAAGAAAAGTTTTTAGAAGCACTTTCAAGATCTGATTGAGGATCATCAAAGAATGAAACTCAAGCTTTAGAATATAGAGTTAATATCGAGGTAAACAAACATGCTTACCGCAGATACAAGACAGAAGTTAATACCGATTGAACATATGATGAATTAAAAAATGGTATTGTTGCTAACAAAGATGTTTTCTATGAATATAAGGGCAAAAAAGTTACAATAGCATCAAAAGGTGAAAAAATAATATTAGATTTTGCAAAAGAAAACAAAAACTATGTTTTACCTACAGAAGATTCAATCGAATCACAAACATCATCACAGTCATCGATTAAAATACCAATGTTTGTTACTAAATCATTCATTAAGGAATTTAAGGATCCTGAAAGATTTATTCAACCTTGAATTTCTAAAAAACAAGCTATTTTATCTGAATTTTCACTTTCAGCTCATCAAGATCAAACAGGAGCAGAAAAACCTTGAATCGTTTCAAAAACTGAAATTATTAATTTACTAAAATTCTCTTCATATATTGAAGATGAAACCCAAGTTAAAATTAAAGCAGCGATTGATGGACTAAAAGAATTTAAAGGGTTTAGTACACTAATTAAAGAAGATCAAATAACAGAACAAGATGAAAAAGTAGCAACAAATGATAAAAAATTAATTGAATATCTATCGGCAGATAAATCAAATTCATCTAAATTTGGTTCAAAAGGTTTTGTAAACTTAGAACAAACGATTTCAACAGCAGACCCATCATCTTATTTATCGTTGCTATCAATTTTATTAGGTGATGCAACTGAAAGCACTGGAATTTATAAATATACTGAAAAAGCTGATTTATTCAAGGATTTAAAAACAAACATAATTGGAGCCTTAAAATCTACACCAGATTTTGATAAATTAGAAAATGAATTTAAAAATAAATTAGAACAAGCCTTAACTTCTGAACCACAAACTAAGAATAAAACTGATAATTATGTTGAAGAATATTCTAAATATAACAACGAAGTAGAAAAAATCATTAACAACCTAGAAGAAAAAGAGTTTAACAAATTATTTGGAAATGCATTTAAAGACACATTTACTAAAGATGTTGAAGGGAACAAGGTTAATGCAATTTATAAAGTTGGAGATAACTTTGTAACTGTAAATTCTAAAGGTATATTAATTCAAAATTTACATAAATTTAGTTCAGTTGATTCAATTCAAAAATTAATAGTTAAAGATTTAGCAATTAAATCAAAAGCAAATTATAAAAATACATTTACATCGGAGTTATTTGATTTAAATACCATATTTAATGAAATCTTAAATTCTTCATATCAAATTAACGATCTTTTATCTAAAGAAGACTTTAAAACTTATTTAAAAGAGAAGAAATTCACTCCAATCGATTCAGATAAAGAAAAGAATTTTGAAGATCAAGATTTAAGTGGAGCTTTAGAATACATAAAAACTCTTGAACAAACAAACAAAACAACTATTGTAAATAACAAATATGGACAAATAAAAGAATTTATCAAGAAACAAATCGATCAAAATTTAGTTGCTGATTTTACATTTGATAATAACACGAATAAATTTAAAATTACACCACACACAAATCAAGATATTATTCCATACTTATTCGACATTATTGTTAAGTACGTATTAGAAGATAAACATATTGAAAACGAAGGAGGACAATAATATGAAAAAATCTACTAAAATATTCACTTCATTATTACCACTTTCATCATTATTAGCTCCTATTCTTGTCTCTTGTGGAAACAATGAAGGATCTTCTAAAAAAGAAACCCCTGGATATCAAACAGGATTTCTAAAACAACAAAGTTCTAAAAATCAACTAATACTTTCTGTTATTGATAGTTACTTAGAAAAATTTTATGCAAATGATTTAACTAACATTAATGAAAAAGATAAGATATTGAACGCAATTGAAAACAAAGAAAATAAATTACACAAAGATTTATATGATATTTTTAAATACTACGCCACAAAATTATTAGAAGGCAACCCTCAACTATTTTGAAATCTAAAACACGAATTAATTAAACTTAATATTGATACAGCAAATTACAATCCTGCTCCAGAAAATTTACCAAACGAAGATGAATTCATCTTTTTAATGAAAAATTCAAAGTTTTTAAGTTCAAATATTAGATTAGAATTAGAAAAACTATTAGTATCAAAACTATACCTATTAAAATCAAGAGAAGAATATAAAACTCTTACATTGAATGAACATGGTTTAGATAAATATCAAGTTAGTTTAGAAGAGGAAATGAAAAAAGATTCAACGACAAAAATAAAAAAAGATATTTATGAATCTTTAGATTTAACAAGCTCAAATCTTTATTTAGTTAAATATATTATTGAAAATCCGTTAATTCAAAAATGATCATTTACAGATGAAAAAGACATGAATTTAAGAGTTGGAAAAGCTAATGTTTCTACATTTGAGGATTTTAATAATTTAGCTAGCTATAATCCAAATAAATCACAACAATATGATTATAACCCTGTAGCCAAAAATCCAGAATACTTATTAAAAACTGGAACTTCTGAAGGGGCGGATGTATTAAAAACATTGAGAGCATTTTCGGGAATACAAGCCAACACTGAGGTATCAGGAGATTTATCAAATACATTATATTCAATACAAAAAGCTAAGTCACCAATTTTTGGTTTTGTCGATCCATCAACTAAAAAAGTTTTAGATCAAGATTATTTCAAATTTGCAAAAATTCTAAAACAAGAACAAAAATTACCAAAATTAAAAGCTTCAGCAGAATTAAAAAACAAACAAACTGATGAAGAAAAAATAAAATCATTAACTGCTGCGGATATTGAATTTGAAGGACTAACAAGAGATAATTCAAATCAAAGATTATTCACCAAAACTGTAACCTTAGATTCTAATAGCTACACTATGCAATTTGAGGTTATAGATTCAATTACTTTTAGTGGTCAGCTTTTAAGAGCTAAAATTAATTTGAGTATAAAAGAGCTAGGTGCAAGACATACATACGAATTCAGCACCGATCTTGAATATAAAGATAAAGAATTTGTTGATCAAACTGATTCAAATGATTACAACTTAGATAAATTACCTTCATTTATTGATATGATAAAAAACAATAAAATTGAAGCTTCATATGTTGTTAAAATAGCTCCTCTTCACCTTGAAAATAAAACTAAGAACTTAAAAGGCGAAGAGATTACAAAAAGAATTTTAACATTTGAAAATACTCCATGAAAAGAAGAAGATCAGCAAAATATATTAGCAAATTACATAGTTGTATCTAAGGGAACTTCTTTATTTAGAGAAGCTAACAAATATATTTTAGATAATCTAGGATTTAAACTATCAAACCTAAATGATGTAGTCTTAGAACTATTTAAAGTGGAAGGATTAATTTAATAAATATGGAAAAAGATACATTCCAAAGGATAATAGATCGTGAGATTCCTGCAACTATTATTTATGAAGATGCAGATGTTATAGCCTTCTTAGATATTGATCCAGTTGAAAAAGGGCACTTTCTTGTAACACCTAAAGAGTTCTCAGAAAACTTATATGATATTGAAGAAGAAGAATTATTAAAATTAATTTCAAAAGCAAGAGAATTAGCAGTTAGTCAAATGGAAAAACTGAATGCTTCTGGATTTAAATTAATAATAAATAATAACGAATCAGCTGGACAAGCAATTTTTAGAACACATATTCACATCATTCCTTATTATGATTAAAATAAGATAAGTTTAAAAGGATAATAAAAGGATTAAATATGGAAAGAAAATATTCAGAACAAGAACAAATTAGAAGAAACAAAATTTCTTTATTAGCTGACAAACAAATTAGAGCTTTCAATTCAACAATTAAACCAACTACCTCATCAAAAGAACTTGAATCATTATATTCAACAAAAACAAGAGAAGAAATTGACGAAGCTAAAAAAGAAGTAATTTTTAATGGTAGAGTTATTGCTCAACGTGGCCCATTTATTGTTTTACAAGATAGAGACGGAAGTATGCAAATTTATGTTGATAAAAAAACATTAGATGAAGTTTCGTTAGAAGTTTTAAAACAATTAGACTTAGGAGATATAGTTAGTGTTGCCGGGCTAGTTTCAAAAACTCATACAGAAGCTTTAATGGTTAAAGCAAAAAGTGTGATTTTATTAACAAAAGCTTTAAAACCTCTTCCTGATAAATACCACGGATTAGTTGATCCAGAAGAAAGAAGAAGACATCGTTATGTTGATACAATAGTTAATGAAAATTCTAAAAAAACATTTATTTTAAGAACAAAAATCATAAAAGGCGTTAGAGAGTTTTTTGATAATTTAGATTATTTAGAAGTTGATACACCTGTATTACAACCTATTTTAGGCGGTGCTGCAGCAAGACCATTTATTACATTTTACAATGCATTAGACCGTGATTTTTATTTAAGAATCGCAACTGAATTACCACTTAAAAAATGTATTGTTGGTGGTTTGGAAAGAGTTTATGAAATTGGACGTATTTTTAGAAATGAAGGTGTGGATAGCACACATAACCCAGAATTTACCTCAATAGAGTTTTATGAAGCATACTCAGACATGTGAGGTATGATGGAAAGAACAGAAGGTGTATTTAAACATTTAACTCAAAAATTAGGAATTGATAAAGTTAAATTTAATGGTTATGATATCGAATTTAAATATCCATTTGCAAAAATAAATATGGTTGATGCAGTTTCTTCAAAAATCGGTGTTGATGTTAGAAAATTAAATGATGAACAAGCTCTTGAGTTAGCTAAACAACATGGCATTAAAACAGAAAAATACTATAAATTAGGACATGTAATTAATGATTTGTTTGAAAAATATATTGAAGACACATTAATACAACCTACTTTTGTTTATGGTCATCCAATTGAAATTAGTCCTCTTGCTTTTAAAGAATTAGATGATGAAAGATTTACACAAAGAGCTGAATTATTCATTGGAACAAAAGAATTTGCAAATATGTTTACTGAATTATCAGACCCTATTGATCAATTGGAAAGATTTGAAGCTCAACTAGATGAAAGAGAAAACGGTAACGAAGAAGCAAATGAAATTGATTGAGATTTTGTTAATGCTTTAGAATATGGGTTACCTCCTACAGGTGGTTGTGGAATAGGTATTGACCGTTTAGTGATGTTATTAACTCAAAATGATTCAATTAGAGACATTCTTTTATTCCCTCAATTAAAAGATTTAAAATAAATAAAAATAAAAATTATGCTTACAAACGAGCGTAATTTTTTATTTTAATTTTTATAGTATAAATTATGTTAATATAATATAACCAAATAATAAGGTAATTAATCAATGGATAAAACATTTACACAAGAAATAAAGCAAGAATTAATAAATAGACCACTTACAAGACAGGAAAAACTGAATTTATTAAGTGGTGTTTTTGCTACTGCCAATATTGAAAAAAATGTCGCAAAATTAATTTTTAATAACAAAATTTTATCTAAATATATTATTAATTTATTAGATGAATTTCAAATAAAACATGATAGTAGAAGAAGAAATGACTTAATTATCGATTTATCTACTTTTAAAAATATAAATATTAAATATGAGAGAGACTATTTTTCAGGAATATTTTTAGCATCTGGCTCAATTTCTTCGTTTGAAAGTGCTTCAAACCATTTAGAACTTAAATTTTATAGCTTCGATAAAGCCTTAGAATGTTTAATTACTTTAAATAATTATGATCTAGAATTCAAGCTTCTAAGAAGAGATAATAAATTTTTAATTTATCTTAAAAAAATAGAAAATATATGTGATTTTTTAAAAGCTATTGAGGCAATTAATTCGTATTATCAATTAGAAGAATATAAAATTGAACGTGATTATTTTAATAATATAAATAGAATTACAAACTTTGACATATACAATCAACAACGAATAGCAAATGCAAATACACTATTTTTAGCAAACTATGATTTCATCATTAAAAATAAACTAACAAATTTATTTACTAAAGAAGAATTACAGTTTTTTAAAATCAAAAAAGCAAATTTAGATAGCAGTCTTGTAGATTTAGTTGAATTACTTGCACAAAAAAATATTTATAAGTCTAGATCATCATTGAATCACACATTAATAAAGCTTAAAAATAAGGTCCATAAATACGACTCTAAAAATAAAAATAAGTAGCAACTTTTAAATAAAATAAATCAAACTATAGCAAGATAGTTATATTTTTTGAATTTACATATATTATAAAAAAACAACAATAATCAGTGTTGAAACATAAGCGATCAAACATGTTCTATATTCTTAATTTCTAATCAAAAAATTTTTTTTAAAAAAATAAAATAAAATTTTTTTTCTGTATAATATTAAACGTAGCAACCATAACGAAGGGGTTCCACCTGATTCCATTCCGAACTCAGCAGTTAAGACCTTCAGTGCCGACGATACCAAAAGGGAAAATAGGTCGTTGCTTTTTTTATTTCTTTTTTAATAATTTGTTTATGCCTGTTTATAATATAATTTTTAAAATAAATTTATATTACATATTTTAATTAGGAGTTAAAACATGAGCAAGATTTTAGTAATTAATGCAGGTTCTAGTTCTATTAAGTGAACATTATTTAATAGCACATTAAATATCGAGGCAAAAGGAGTTGCACAACGTATAAAAATGAAAGAGGGTATCTTAACTCTTTCTTATAAAGGCAAAACTGAAGATTATAATATGCCTCTTCCTACATTTCTAGATACAGTTAAGCAACTTGTTATTCAATGAGAACAACATGGAATAATAAAAGATTTTAATGAGATTTCAAAGGTTGCATTTAGAGTTGTAAACGGTGGTCCGAATTTACAAAAAACTTCAGTAATAACAAATCAAGAGATTGAATGATTAAAAGAATCAATTGATCTAGCACCAGTTCATAACCCAGGAGCACTTGAAGCTATTATAGCATTTAAAACATTATTACCACATGCTAAGATGTCTATGCACTTCGACACATCTTTCCACCAAACCTTGCCTAAAAAATCATATACATATCCAATAGACAAAGAATTAACTGATAAATTAAAAATTAGAAAATATGGTTTCCATGGGTTAAATCATAATTTTATAGCTTTAAAATGTCAAGAAATTTTAAATAAAAATAAAGTAAACATAGTAAGCTTACATATTGGTAATGGAGCAAGTTTGTGTGCAATTGAAGACAGTAAATCAATAGATACAACAATGGGATTTACCCCATTAGCTGGTATAATGATGGGAACAAGATCGGGTGATATAGATGCTTCAATAATTCCTTATATAATGAAAAACACTAACATGAGTGTTGACGAAGTATTTAAGTCATTAAATGAAAAATCAGGAATGCTTGGAGTTTCACAAATTTCTTCAGATTTAAGAGACGTTCAAAAGGTTAAGGAACAAGATAGTCAAGCTGCTTTTGCAATTGATTTATACACTCAACGAATTGCTGATTATTTAATTCAATACTTAAATAAAATAGATGGAAAAATTGATGCAATAGTTTTTACAGCTGGTGTTGGTGAAAATGATTCATCAATAAGAAAAGAAGTTATCAATAAAATTAAATTAATAAATCTAAAAATAGATGATGAAAAAAATGCTGGAAGTAATTTTGCAGAATATAAAATTATTTCATCAAACGATAGTTTAATCCCGATATATGTAATAAGAGCTCAAGAAGAAGAATTTATTGCAAAGGAAGCAATTAATCTATAAAGACTTAGCATAATGAGCTTTGTCTTTTTTATATTAGCTTGGAGAAAATATTATAACAATAATGTTATAATAAATGATTATTGTAAAAAGAAAGGGAGGGGAATATGTTTAAACTTTTAAAATATATTGATAAAAAACTTAGATTTCTATCTTTTTTAGTTTTATTTTTAACCACAATTCAAGTTATAGCATTTTTATTCATCCCAATTTTTATTGGACAAATTTCCTCATTAATTGCTCAAAGGGCATTTATGGTTTCAAACCCTCATTTGCCAATTCCAGATTATGTTAATGTAACTATTTTAAAGATGTTTACCGTTTCAGGTACAATAAACGAAAGTTTAAAAAGTTTTTCAATTTATTTTGTAATAGCTTTAATTATAGGAACCATTTCAACTCTCGGCGGCTCGTTGCTGTCATCATATGTTTCAAATAAAGGCGCAAAACAGATAAGGCAAAAACTTTGAGAACATTTAGGGAATTTATCAGAAAAAGATATTGAACATTTTACACATTCAAAAATTATTACAAGATTTACTATTGATATAAATAGAATTCAAATGGAAATAAATCTTTTTTTAAGGTTGAGTATCATTGGACCATTTAATTTAATATTTGGATTAATTTTTGCACTATTAACAGATTTGCAACTTTCAATAACATTGGGAATTTTAGTACCTATTTTAATGATTACAATGATTGTTACAGGATTGCTGATTAAACCGATATTTTCAAGAGAGCAAAAAATGTATGAAAGGATTAATAACGAATCTCAAGAAAGTATTTTGGGTATTAAAGTAATTAAATCTTATAATTTAGAAAAAATTCAAGACAAAAAGTTTCAAGACCAAAATCAATCTTGACAAAAAACATCAAAAAAATCTTGAAATGCTTACAATTTAGCATTTGCATTTGTTAATTTATTTGCTAATTTGATTACAGCTATTATTCTACTTGCAACTGGATACATTGCAAGAAAGAATAATCCAAACGTAGCTGAATATAAAGAACTTATTTCAAGTGCAACTACATTTACTAATTATGTTATGTTTATAACGGTTGGAATAATAATGTCTACTTTTAGTATATTTTCAATTGTAAAATCAATAGTTTCAGCTAAAAAAATTAATGAAATATTCGACACAAAACCAGATATCAAATATGTACAATCGGATTTAAAAATTTCAAAAGGTCACATAGTTTTTGATCATGTTTCTTTTAAATATCATGAGCATGCTGAAAAAAACGTTTTAGATGATATTAGTTTCGAGGTTTTACCTGGAAAAACACTTGGAATTTTAGGTGTTACAGGCTCAGGAAAAAGTACAATTGCTAAGTTGATCAACCTTGATTTTAAAGCTTCATCAGGTACTGTAAAAATAGATGGTAATGACATTACCAAAATAGATACAAAATCTATAAGAAGTTCGATTTCACATGTTTATCAAAAACCATTATTATTGAGTGGAAGTATCAAAGAAAATCTTTTAATGGCAAAAAAAGATGCAACAGAAGAAGAAATTATTGATTGTTTAAAATCTTCTTCGGCATATGATTTTGTATTTAAAATGAAAGATAACATCAATGCTGAGATAAAACCGAAAGGAACTAATCTATCTGGTGGTCAAAAACAACGTCTATCAATTGCTCAAGGACTAATAAAAAAACCTAAAATTTTAATTTTGGATGATTCAACTTCTGCATTGGATGGTACAACTGAGGCAAATATAAAGAAAAATCTAAAAAATGATGCTAAGAAAAATGAATTAACAACAATTATTATTGCTCAAAAAATATCATCGATTATAGATGCTGATCAAATTATTGTGCTAGATAATGGAAAATTATCTGCAATTGGAAACCACGAATTTTTATTAAAAAATTCACCATTGTATTATGAGATTTCAAAAACCCAATTAGGAGGTCAAGATGTATAGTTTAGATCCTTTTAAAAACAAACTAAAATCAGATCTTTCTAAAGAACAAAAAAGAAAAATTATAAGAGAGCAAAAAAAATTAAAGTGGCAAGGTTTTAAACAATTAATAACCTATTTAAATTATCGAAAAGGAATAGTTTTTTGGATTATAACTTTTTCAATATTATCAGCAGCTTTTTTATCAGCAGGTACATTTTTATTAGGTTATATAATGGATAACTTTTTAAGTTATAACTTTTTATTTGGTTTTGACCCTTCTACAATGAAAGAAAATTTTAGTGAATTTAAGTTTTTAGGATATTTCTTTCTACTAATAACATTTTTCCTTTTTCAACAACTCTTTTCCCATATTTCTAATAAATTAGCAGTAAAATCAGGGATATTAGCTTCTTCTAAAATTAGGCACGATGCATATAAATCAATTATGAAAATGCCGATTTCTTTTTTTGAATCATTAAACACTGGTGAATTAATGTCGATTTTAACAAACGACGTCGATAATGTTTCGACTGGGTTAGCTGGTAATTTAAATACGATAATTTCAACAATTTCCATAACAATATTTTCATTTGGTTTTATGTTTTATTATTCAGCATATCTATCAATTATTACAATTTTGTTATTCCCATTATTTTTATCAATTATCTTTTTAATGATGAAAAAATCTATGCCTCAATTTCAAAAAAGACAAAAAAATCTTTCAAATATAAATGGATTTATTGAAGAAGGCTTATCTGCTCATCATTTAATTAGATCATTAGATTATAATGATGAATTAAATAAAAAGTTTGATGAAAAAAATAATAAATTATATAAATCATCACTAAAAGCAAATCTATATTCAGGAATTATGTGGCCATATGGAACTGTCGTTACTAATTTGTTGCAGTTGATAATTGTAATCATTGCAGCTTCGTTTGCAACTGCTGGTATAGGAACGGGTTCAAATAAAGAATTTAGTCCTGGATTAATTATGTCTTTTGTTCTTTATATAAGAATAATGTCTAATAATGTTGTTAGAGTTTTTGAAAATATTTCACAAGTTCAAATTATGTCTGTTTCATCAGTTAGATTATTTAATGTTATTAATCTTAAACCATTAATAAATGAACAAGAATTAGATGTAATTAACAATGAAATTTCGGGATATATTGAATTTAAGAACGTATCATTTTCATATTCAAATAATTCCAATAATTTACAACTTAAAAATGCTTCATTTAAAGCAAAAAAGGGTGATGTTATAGCAATTGTTGGTCCAACAGGTGCAGGAAAAACCACAATAATTAATTTACTAAGTAAATTTTATAATCCTATAAGCGGAGAAATATATATTGACGGCTTTAAATCAAATGAAATTAATGAGAGCTCATGAAGAGAACAGATTTCAATTGTATTGCAAGATACATTCTTATTTAAGACATCAATAATGGAAAATTTACGTTATGGCAATTTAAAAGCCACTGATGAACAAATAATAGAAGCAACTAAAATATCACATGCAAAAGAATTTATCGAAAAATTAGAAAATGGATATAATGAAATAATAACCGAAGGTGGTGCTAATTTATCACAAGGTGAAAGACAATTGTTAGCGATCACAAGAGCAATAATTTCAAATAAAAATATTTTAATTCTTGACGAAGCAACTTCAAATATTGATACAAGAACAGAAAAAATCATTCAAAACGCAATGATTAACTTAATGAAAAATAAAACATCATTCATCATAGCCCACCGTCTTTCAACCATATTAAACGCTGATAATATTTTAGTTATAAACGATGGGCAAATTGTCGAAAGTGGAACACACAAAGAACTGTTATCTAAAAACGGTTTTTATACAAAAATGTATAATTCATCATTTAATGAAGATTAAAAAAACATTGAATAATCTCAATGTTTTTTTATTTTAATCATCTAAATTTAAAAAGAATAAAAAACCAAAAAGTTTTTTAAAAAATTTTTTCTAAATCTTCAAATGAAATTTCTTTTAATTCACCAATTTTATGATTATTATCTAATATTAGTTTACCAATTGATACCCTTTTTAAAAATAAGACGTTATATCCAAAGAAGTTAAACATTTCTTTTACTTGGTGAAATTTACCTTCATAAATTGTAATATATCCTGTTTTACTTGAGATGAATTCAAAATCATATTTTTTTACAAGATAATTGTTAGAAATTAAAATAGGCTTAGGATGATGTGTTTTTATTTTTTCATCAATTTCTTTGTCTATTTCAAAATAATATCTCTTTGGTATTTCGTATTTTGAATTTATTATTCTATGACCCATTTTTCCATCATTACTAATTATCAAAAGACCTTCTGTATCTTTGTCTAATCTTCCATATGAAAAATATTCATTAGGATTTAAATCAATAATGTCAAATATCGTTTCGTTAACTCTGTCATAATTAGCACAAACATAACCTGAGGGTTTATTTAAAATATAATATTGATACTCTTTATAATCTATCTCAAAACCATCAATTGTTATTAAGTCTTTACATGTATTTATAGTAATAGGTTTTAATATTGTTTTATTATTAACTAAAACTCTCCCATCTTTTAACACTTTTTTGCATTCACTGCGAGAAATATTTAGAAATTTATTAATTATTTTTTCAATTCTAACATTCATTACAACTCTTCTTGTATTCTTATTAGCGTGTTAATATATATTTCAAGTGATTTTTTTATTTCATCAAATAAGAAAAATTCGTTTGGGCCATGCATTACGTGCATATATTTAGTAGATCCAAATGCAACGCAGTTTTTAACAATACGAGCATATGTTCCGCCACCTATTGCTATTGGGATTTCATTTGTTTTCATACCCTCATTATATGTATCTATCAATAGTTTTACTAATTTAGAATCCACAGGCATAAACATTGCATTTTTTGTTCCTGAAACTTCAAATTTCACGTTATTAAAATTTGAAGTTAAGTATTCTTGTATTGCTTTTGATACATCGTTTATACTCTTTGAAACAGGCACTCTAAAATCTGTCGTTATAACATGAGAATTTCTATTTGTTTTAATTATTCCTATATTAGCGGTTAATTTTCCAGAGAAGTCTTCAAAATTTTTAAATACACTCGGCATCGAAAAATCGTTATTTTTGAAATTGTTATGAATGAACTTGAATAAATCAAAGTTTATAAAATGACCCTTGTTTTTTAAAATTTCATTAATTGATTTAATTATTGCGTTTTCACCTTTGTTCGGAGTTGAACCATGTCCACTTATCCCATAAATAGTTTGTACCTCATCATTTATTGAAAAAGTTACTTTATCCGGAATTTGATTTGCTACGCTTCCACCATTTATTACAAAGTTATCTATTTTATTAAAAATAAAATTAGCTTGATATATTAATTTTTCAGCAAATATTAAAGGTCATTCTCCATCGGGTGTATATGAAACATCCGGGTGCCCAAAATCTTCTAAATAATATTTCATTGATTTCATAGTTGTTTCTTCTGAAATGCCGAAAATAATTCTTATAGTTCAATCATTACTAATTAAATTATTATCTAGAATATATTTCATTGCATACATATTTATTATTGCAGGTCCCTTATCATCTAAACTGCCTCTTGCAATAATTCTATCATCTGCTATAACCGGGACAAAGGCGGATGTTTTTCACTGTTTTTCATCGCCCGCAGGTACAACATCCAAATGAACTAAAATGCCAAGTATTTTTTTACCTTGCCCAATTTGAGCAAATCCATATCTGTTTTTACTATCTTTATAAGTTTCAAAATTAAATGATTTTGCTAAATTAAGAGCAAAATCTAATGCATCATTTGCATTAGATCCAAAAGGTAAATTATTATCAAGTTGTTCAACGCTTATTGAGGGAATTTTGCATATATTCGCAATGTGGTTTATCATATTCTCAAATTCGTTTTTATTTTGAATATATTCAACGTATTTTTTTATATTATTTCCCCTAATAAAATTAATTATTTATTTTTATAAGTTTCTTACCAACACCTTTATTATTAAAAATAAAACTGTTGTCGTTTTCAAAATAAACCTTGATCAATTCAGGGTAATCTATGAAAGGATTTCTATTTCCTTGGTGTTTGAAAATACCATTATTTCTATCGATATCAAATTGAGAAATTCCATCATTTTTATTTCATTTTAAATATGTTTTTAAATAGTTTGATTTTATCTTATATTTACCTTTTTGAAATTCAAATACTCTTGAACCAGATTCATTGTTTGCTATTGATTTATCACCGTATGTTAAAGCAAAATAGAAAAATACTCTTGCAATATCACCTTTAAATTCATCAATGACTTCAAATACTTTTCTTCCATCTTCAATTCCATTTCCAATTTTTGATCCATTGCTTGAAACTACATCACCATTTTTTGTTTCACCATAAGGAAAATTACCGTGTATTGCATTAACATATTTATCTGAAGGTCATACATGGTGTGCATCATTTCTCATCGGGCTTTGTTTGCTAAATCATGATTGTGCAATAATGTGTTCACGATTCATTCCAGCTCCTTCACGATTGCCTGTATCTCTATATTGTCCAAATCTAAAAGTATGTTTATCCTTTCCATTTGGTATTTCTGTATATAAATCTAGTACTGTGCCGTCATTTTCATAGTATTTGTCTACAAAAGCATCTTTATATGTTTCGTGTAGAGCTGCATAAGATCCTGTTTTATCACGATTAGCTACTTGTATTTTAAAGAGTTCGTTTCTTAGAGTTTCTCCACTTAATCCATTTAATGAACTATAGAATGAATTTGAGCTATCATATTCAATAGCATAACCAGATGATGTTGTTGGGGCAAATCCAGAAGCGGTAGTACTATTATCTTCATTTTCTGGTTTTGGTGTTTCTTTTTCCTCATCATTATCTTGATCTTCATTTGTAGAATTTTCTTGATTTATTTTATTTAAAAGTTGTGTTGCTTTCTCGATTAAAATTGTAAAGTTTTTTGTTTCTTCTAAAGAAAATAAATTTAGGAATTCATTTTGAAATTGTTCTTTTTTTGATGAATCTTTAATGTTGTTTAACTTTGTTGCTATTTCATTTTTTATTTCATGATATTGAATTTCTTTTTCATCTTGTTTTGTTTTAGTATTGCAAGCTGAGGAAATTAAAAAAGAAGCAGGAACAAAAGGTAATATCATTCCAAAAATAAAGCTTTTTTTAATATTATTTTTTTTCATATTTAATATTTCTCCAATAAGTACTGTTAGATTAGTTAGCAATAAAATTATATTAAATAATAGGATATTATTTATTTATATAGCTTGAAAAAATAAAACGTATGAACCTTTGTTAAGTTCATACGTAATTATTAATTGTTAAATTTATTCAGATTGTGCTTTTCTTGCTTCTCTTCTTAAATCACGAGCTCTTTCTTTAGCTAATTTTTTTGCTCTTTTTTCAGCTTTAACTTTGTTAGCTAATCTTACATCTTTTCTCATATTAATCCTTTCTTTGAATTCATCGTTTTGTTCACATTATTTAGGTTAAAAAAGATAATAATAAATTATAACTATTTTTTCTTAATTTGTTTAACTTTTTGTTCAATAATTGATAGATCAATATTATCCATCAATTGAATTTTTTCATCTAATGAAAGTTTGCTTCGATTATTTTTATTTTTACTTTCATTATCGATGGTTATAAAGTCTTCTTGAATTTCGAATAGCTCGATTTTATCATTTTCTAATTTATCATCACTTTTCAAATCATCTTCTATCAATTCTTCGTTTTTATTAGTGTGATAATATCTTTTGAATAAGGTTGTTTCAGTTGTTAATTCAATATTATTTTCGTGTTCTTTTTGATTTAAAAAATAATTTTTTAATTCTTCTTTTTTGTTATTATCCACATCAATTAATTCATTAATTTTAATATGTTGTATTAAAAATCCACTATTATTAAATTCAATGTTTAAATCGACTAATTTATCATTTTTGCTTCGATCTTTAATTATTTTTTCTAAACTTAATCTATTAATTTCATTATTTTTATCACTGTAAAATAATTCTAATTCTTTGGTATTTACTTCTAAACATTTTGGAATACAATTGTTTGCCTTAATAAAGTTGAATAATTTTGTTCCTCTATTGCTTCTATTTGTGTATTCGATATCACTCATTGATCATTGTTTTGCCATCCCACCTTCAGTTATCATTGTAACTGAGTTTAGTTTTGAACATGTTGCAAAAGCAGATACAAAAGTTTTTTCATTTGTTTGTAATTTTGGAAGTAATTTAATTCCTTGAGCCCTTAATGCTAAGTCTGTTGAAAAAACATTTTCATTTATTAAGAAATATGATCCATTGTTTAGTAGGATGAAAATATCTTTTTCATCGTTCCCAATTTTTGCATCAATCAATTCATCATCAGCATTTTTAAAACTGATACAAGTTCTTTTTTTATTTAACACTTTTGAATCAAAGTTAGCTATTTTGACTTTTTTTGCATACCCGAATTTAGATATTAAGATTATATTAATATACGAATTGTATGAAGTAATTTCCATAACTCTTATTACTTTTTCATTACTATCTAAATTTACTAATGAAGAAATGTGGTTACCTATTTCTTTTCATGCATTATCTTTTAAAACATGTGCTTCAATCACAAAGAAATTACCTTTGTTTGTAAAAAATAAAAGTTTTGATAGTGAATTTATTTTGTCGTAATATTTAATAGTGTCATTTTCTTTTAATTTATATGTTGAAAAATCGTTTGAATTAAATATTTTTAAGCTTATTTTTTTAATATAACCTTCTTGTGAAATAAAGAAATAAAAATCTTCATTTTTAGCTAATAATTTGTGATCAACTTCTTTATTGATTGTCTCATTTTTTATTTCTGTTTTTCTAGGTTTTGAATATTCATCCTTAATTTCTTTAAGTTGATTAATTAAATATTTATCAAATTCATAATTATCATTCAATAATGTTTCGCATCTTTTGATTAGTACTTCAAGATTATTTTTTTCTTCTTGGAATTCTATTTGATCCATTCTCGATAATTTGTATAATCTTAATTCAGCAATAGCAGTAGCCTGAATTTCGGTGAAATTAAATCTCTTCATTAAAGCAAGTATTACACCCTTTTTTGAATTATCGCTTTCTTTAATTAATTTAACAACTTCATCCGAAATTTCTGCAACTCTTATAAATCCTTCTACTATTTCATGACGCAATTTGTATTTTTGTCAATCATATTTTATTCCATTAGTATTAACTAATCTTAAATGTTCTAAGAAAGCATACAGAGCTTTATCTAAAGACAATAAACATGGAGCATTTTTATAAATTGCAAGCATGTTATAGTCGTAATTTATTCTTAATTTAGTTTTATTCATTAAGTATGTTAATATTGCCTCAGGATTTGAATTATCTTCTAATTCTATAAGAATTGATAAACCGTTTCTGTCGGATTGATCTCTTACCTCTTTTATCCCAGAAATAGTTTTTGAAGAAATAATCGAATCAATTTCAAAAACCATTTTTGATTTAACTACACCAAATGGAATTTCTAAAATTTCAATAGCAACAATATTACCCTTTTTATCTTCAATAAATCTATATTTGGAAGAAAGGGTAATTTTACCTCTACCACTCTTAAAAGCATCGACTATTCCGTTTGTTCCATAAATTATTCCCCCTGTTGGAAAATCAGGACCCTTTACATATTCCATTAATTGTTCAACAGATATGTTAGGTTTTTTTATCATCGCAATTGTTGCATCAATCAATTCACCTAAATTATGAGGCGGAATCTGTGTTGCAAAACCTGATGCAATTCCAACGGCTCCATTTACTAATAAATTAGGAAATAATGTTGGTAATATGACTGGTTCATATTCAGAATCATCAAAGTTAGGTATCATTGTTATAACTTTACGTTCTAAATCCTTCAACATTAATTCAGTTATTTTTTCAAGTCTAGATTCAGTATAACGCATTGCAGCAGCAGGGTCATCATCGATAGAACCCTTATTACCATGCATTTGTACAAGCGGGTAATTGCTTTTTCATTCTTGAGCCATTCTAACCATAGCTTCATAAACAGAACTATCACCATGAGGGTGGTATTTACCTAAAACATCCCCAACAATACGAGCTGATTTTTTAAATGGATCTTTATTTCTTAATTTAAGATTTCACATTGAAAATAATATTCTTCTTTGCACAGGTTTAAGTCCATCTCTTGCATCAGGAATAGCTCTTTGTTGAATAACATATTTTGAAAAACGAGAAAAACTACTACTCATTATTTCAATCATGTTTTTATCAATAATATTTTCAATTACCGATTCAATTTCTTTTTTACTGTTTTTATCCATAGTAATCTCTCTTATTATTTTTTATTTATTTCAAATTCATCAATACTTGAAAAGTCAATGTTGTTATTAATTCAAGCTTTTCTAGATTCAGAATCATCGCTCATAAAGGTAGTAATACTTCTTTCAGTTAAACCTTGGTGATCTATATTTACCTTTATTATTGATCTTGTTTCAGGGTTCATTGTTGTTTCTCATAATTGATCTGCATTCATTTCACCTAAACCTTTATATCTTTGTATTTCATAATTAGAATATTGAGAAGTTATTTCCTTTAATCCTTCTTCATCTCATGCATAGAAGTGTTTATTATTTGAATTTCTTATTGTTATTTTGTATAGTGGAGGCATTGCTATATATACCATTCCAGCTTCAATTAATTTCTTCATATATCTTCAGAAGAAAGTTAGTAATAACATTTGTATATGTGCACCATCAACGTCGGCGTCAGTCATAATAATTATTTTTCCATACTGAGAATTTTTAACATCAAAATCCTCACCAATTCCAGCTCCAATTGTATTTATTATTATTGCTAGTTCTTCATTTGCTAAGATATCAATTAACTTAGCTTTATCAGTATTCATAACAATTCCTCTTAAAGGTAAAATTGCTTGAGTTACTCTGTCACGACCCATTTTTGCAGAACCGCCAGCTGAGTCCCCCTCGACTAAAAATAATTCTTTTACTTTAGGATTTTTTGATTGAGCAGGCGTTAATTTACCAGAAAGAATTTTTTTAGAATCTAATTTATTTTTAACTTTTCTTGCTTCATTTCTAGCATTTCTTGCAGCCATTCTACCTTCATAGGTACGTTTTATTTTCTCGATTATCTTATCAGCCTCAGCCTTATTTTCATTTAAGAAGAAATTGAATTTTTCGCTGAAAAATTCTTCGACAGATTCCCTTGCTTCTGGGGTTCCTAATTTATCTTTTGTCTGACCGACAAATTCTAAAATATTTTCAGGAACTTTTAAAGATACAACTGCAATAATCCCTTCTCTTACGTCCAAACCATCGAAGCTAATTTTAGATTTTGATGAATTATTATTTTTTGAATATCATTCATTAATAGTCTTTGTTAGAGCAGTTTTAAAAGCAGTTTCGTGAGTTCCACCATCTCTAGTTTTAACATTATTAACAAATGAGTATATAGTTTCACTGTAATTTTCTGTATATGCAAGTGATATTTCGATTTCGATATTATTTTTTCCCACACCAGATGCAAAAAATACGCTACTTATGAATTTTCTTCCTTCACCAACAAAATTAATATATTCCTTAATTCCTTCATTAGTTTGGAATACAATATTTTCATTTGTATTTTCATTAATGTAGTTTATTTTTAAATTAGAAATTAGAAAACTTGCTTCTCTTAATTTTTCTTTAACAGTTTCCGATGAAAACTTAGCTTTTTTGAAGATAGTATAATTAGGTCAAAATTGAACCTTTGTTCCTTGTTTGTTAGTAGATCCTACCACGTATGTTTTTTGGGTAATTTTTTCTTGTTCAAATGAAGTAAAGTATTCTTTTTTATCTCTATAAACAGTTACTTCCATTTTAGAACTTAGAGCATTAACAACTGATGATCCAACACCATGTAAACCACCACTGGTTTTATAAGCCCCATCCCCAAATTTACCACCAGCATGTAATTCTGTAAATACTAATTCAACACCAGTCTTACCTGATTCGTGTTTGTTAATGGGAACTCCACGTCCGTTATCTTCAACAATAACTGATCCATCTTTTTTTAATATAACCTTAATATTGTTTGCAAATCCAGCTAAAGCTTCATCTATTGCATTATCCACTATTTCTCAAACTAGGTGATGTAAACCGTTTGAATCAGTTGAACCAATATACATACCGGGTCTTTTAATAACTGCATCTAAACCTTTTAAAACTTTTAAATCTTTTGCTTCGTAATTATTTGTGCTCATAAAATTAATTATATATTTTTTATTTATTTAATAAAAAATAAAACGTCAATATGACGTCTTAAATTCTAAAATTTTTGTTATTTTCTTCAAATTGATCATTAATTAAATTAATATCAGCTTGATAAAACTTATTACCTAATCAACATTTAATTTTATTATTTATCTTCTTATTTTTAGTGATTTTATATATTTTTGCAAAGTGTTTTTTTACTATGTATTTTATTATAAAAAATAAAGAAACCCATACTGTTAATAATATTGCACTAATTATTCCAAAGTATAAAGGGTAATTGCCTGTTTTAAATGAATTTGTTATTGCATTTAAGGTAAAAAATGTTATTCATAAAGCAGTAATAGCAATTGGAATAAGAATGATAATCGAGATTATGAATCAATATGCAACATAGGCTTTTTTGGATTTTGGATAGTCTTTAAGTTGTCTTAAAATACTCATGTGTTCTCTCCTTTTTTTAAATAATATCAAACTTTTTGATTATTATTTCGTTTATAACTTCATCTTCTAACTGATTTAATTTTTCTAATTCTTCTTCTAATTTTTTTACTTCTTCCCTATTTGGTTTGGTAACAGGAAATTTAGGAGCAAAAAGTTCGCATGTTTCACAAGCTTTTTGAATTGAGATATCCATTGTTTTAATATCGTTTGCAATCTTTATTGTTTCATTTTTATCAAACGTTAATAATGGTCTAAAAATTGGTAAATTACTTACTTCTGAAATTGTATAAATAGATTCAAGAGTTTGCGAAGCTACTTGTGCTAAATTTTCACCATTCGAAAGAGCTTTAATATTGTATTTTTCAGCTATCTTTTGAGCAATTCTATAAAAACTTCTTCTCATTAAAGTTATTTTATATTTTTGATTCGAAACTAAACCGATATAATTCATTATTTTAGTGTAATTAATTTGAAATAGGGTAGAAGAACCTTGATATTTAGTCAATAAACTGATAATATCATCGATTTTTTGAGTTGTTTTTTCATCTGTGTGAGGTGGGGTTATAAAATTTAAAAATGCAACTTTTAAACCTCTTTTTTGTAATAAGTTAGCAGCAACTGGTGAGTCAATACCACCACTTATTAAATGTAATACTCTGCCTGATGATGATACAGGCATGCCTCCTAACCCATTGATATAATTACTAAAAACATAGGTATATTTATCTCTTATTTCAATATATATTGTTAAATCAGCATTAGTTAAATTTACTTTTTTATCACTAAAATTACTTAAAATAATTCCACCAAAATGCATATTTAATTGTGAAGAATTTAATGGATAATTTTTATTATGTCTTCTTGAATTTATTGCAAAACTATTAAAGCTATTTTCTTTAGCAACCTCGATAACTAATTTTTCAATGTCATCTAAATTTGTAGATGTTTTATAAACAATTGAATACGATGAAATTCCAAATATGTATTTTAAAGATTTTAAATTCTTCACTGAATATTTGCAAAAAGCCCTGTCATATTCAACTTTTAGTTCTTCTTTTGGAATATATAGTTCAATATTTCTTCTTAATTGATTAATGAAATCTTTCTTATTTTCACCTTTAAGGGTTAATTCTCCATATCTTATTAATATCTCTTTTGAATGTTCACAATTCATATTATTTATCTCCTTTGTCATTTTGCTTTTTAACAGTTTTTGATATTATTTCATCAAATTTTTCCTTGTAAAATAAATTAATAAGTTCAGCATAAATTCTTTGATTATTTGGATTATTTGTGTCTTTATTATTTCTAAAGAAATTAGTTATTACGTTTTTACTTATTTTTATTTTTAAATTAAGTTCAATTACTAATAAATTAATTAATTTAATAATATTTTCAATTTGATTTTGCTGATAATAATTTTTGTAATTCTTCATACTTTGGTTAAATAAATTTTGATAGAAAATTATTTCATCTGTAAGTTTGTATTCAAAATTATGAAACGCAAAACAATTAATAAATTTATCATTTAATATTTCTTTATTTCCTTCAATGTTTCCTCCATTGAAATTTTGAATAATTTCTGATTGAATATTTAATATTTCTTTTATTTTTTTCAATAAAAATATTAGTTCTTCTTTTTTATTTTTGAATGAAATATCTTCAATTCTCTCAAAGTTTTTAGTCATAATAAACTTTAGATATATGTATTCATTATTAATAAAATCATTATATTTATTATTGTATTTTTTTAAGATTAAATTATTTTCCTTAATAAGTTGATTATTTTTTAATAATTGATTAATTATTTTTTTAATATTATCTTGTTGATTTTTTAATAATAACAAACTATTCATTTCGTTATTTAATAATAAATATTTTCCTTGAATTTCTTTTTCTAAATCATAAAATAAATCTAAGTATTTTTTATCTCATTGTTCAATAGTATTTTTTATTAAATCTTCTTTTAATGATTTTATTTTTTCTTCCAATTCTTTAATTTTTTCTTTGTTTATAACTTTTTTAAATATATTTTGATATTCATTTGAATATAACTCAACTAGATTTTTTAAAAAATTAAGAGGAGATTCAATATTTTTATTAATATAATCAAAATAAGCAATTCCTTTAAAAAAGCTTTTTGAATATATAGATAAAAGTTTTAATATTTTATTTTGATTATATAAATTTTTATTGTTTGAAAATAATATGTTTTGTTCAAAATCATTTAGTATATCATTTATTTCATTTTTTAAATTAAGACTACTTTTTTTTGCAAATATTAAAAAATCATTTTTTTGATTATTGGATATAAATTGGTCAATATCGAAGAATATTTTTTTTGTTTTTGTTAAAAAAATTATGTTTTTACTTATTTCATTACTTTTATCAAAAAATAAAATTAACGATTTTTGTTTATTTAAATTTAAACTTGTTTTTAGAAGTTTTTCTGAGTTTTGAATAATAGTTTTTGATTCTTTATATTTTTTTAATCAGCCTAAACCTTGATCATTTTTTATAAGCATTATTTTATTTAAATTAATTTTTAGTTTATCTAAATTAATTTCATAGTTGCAGATTTTATTAGCAATATCTTCTTCTAGTTTTTTATATTCAATGTTGTCTTTTCCTAATTCAAAAAATTGGTCATTTACTTGCTTTAATTTTTCAATATTTGAATTTATTTTTTGTATTTTTTTGTTCAGTATTTTTATTTTAAAAATAAGCATTTTTTTAAATAGTATGACTCCAATTATTATTAAAATTAGTAAAAATATTGGTATAGATATTCCTATTGATCATTTCATGATTATAAATTATATTTTATTAATCAATAAATTACGTTAATATTAAAATTAAATATTTTTAAAAAAAATATATAATTACACTTATATGAAAAAACAAAAGAAGATATCATTAGCATGTCAAACATGTTTACACAAAAATTACTCTGTTAATAAAAGTAATGAAAAAAGATTGGAAATTAAGAAGTTTTGCAAGTTTTGTAATGTTCAAACATTGCACAAAGAGGAAAAGTAATTATGAGCAAAGAAAATAATTTAAGTGCAGAAGAAAAAGAGTTTCAAAAGAAGGAACTAAAAAAACAAAAACAAATAATTAAAAGAAAAAAACAAGAAGAATCAAAACAAACAAGACTTTATACTTTTAGAAATTTAGTAAAAGAAATCAAGAGAGTAGTTTGACCTAAAAATTCAAAATCATGAAAATGATTTGGGATAACAATTGCTTTTTTACTTATCATGGCAATATTTTGTTTTTTAGTATCATTAGGCTTTACTGGCTTATGAAATGTAGTAGGAATAAAATCTTAAGGGGGATAAAATGCATACAGATTACAAATGATATATGATTTCAACTGTTTCAGGAAAAGAAGATAATGTTATCGAAGCTTTAACAAACAAAATTTCTTCTCAAGGGATGACAGATTTTTTTAAAGATATAAGAATTTTTAAAATGCCTCATCTATCAAACAAGGAATTAGAGAAAAAAACAAGAGGCGAAGAATTTACAGTTAGATATGTGAATATTTATAAGGGTTATATTTTTCTAAATATGATTATGACTGATGAATCTTGATATTTAGTTCGTAACACTCAATATGTAACCGGTCTAATAGGATCTTCTGGAAAGGGAGCTAAGCCAACACCGATAAGTGAAAAAACTTTTAAGAAGATGGTTGAAAAAGAAAAGATGCTTATTGAAAAATTTGAAGCCGGGGACATTGAGACAGCTTATAAAGAAGGAACTATTGTAAAAATTAAAAACGGAATTTATAAAGATGAAGTCGGCGAAATTATTAAAAATAATGATGTTGAGCAAAAAGCGTTTGTTAATATTGAGCAATTCGGAAGAAAAGTACCAACAGAGTTTTCATACAATGATTTAGAAATTTGCATATAGTTTGCAAATAAAGTAAGGATATATTATGACTACAACAAAAAAAATATTAATCGGATTGGCAACAATTTCATCAGTTGCTTTACCTATAACAGCAATATCATGTACAAATTCAAAAGCTCAATTAGAAAAAGAAATACAAATAGCTAAAATTCAATTAGCAAATGTTGAATTTGCTGATAATTTTGAACAACAATTCAAAGAAGGGATAATTATTGCTGAACAAGTACTTAAAGATGTTAATTCAACAGATGATAAAATAAAAAACACATACAATGAATTTATAAACAATTCAAAAAAAGTGCTTGAATTAAATAGACTTAAATTGCAAGAATATGCAGAGAATCAGCTTTCTTATTTTGCTGAAATTAATAAAGCAAAATTATATGCTCACAAAGTTTTATTTGAAGAAAAATATAAAGATTTAAAAGTGGAATTAGTTAATTCATACACTGAATTAGAAACAAAATACGAATCCACCAAAACTTCTATTTATACATCCGAAAAAACTGCTGAATTAAAAAAAGAATTATCAAAAATAATGGATGATATCAAGGCAAAAAAACAAGCACTAGACAATAATTCAAGTGCTGATAACGATCATAATCAAGATAATAGCCCAAAACCAGATAATTCATCAACCGAAAATGAAGAAGATTCAAAACCAACACCATCTCCAGAAAACAACGAAACAGAAGGATCAAACCCTTCTGCAACAACCCCTGAAAATTAATTTCTATTTCAACAAAAAGAAGAGCATTTTAAACCTTCTTTTTGTTTTTGTTAAAATTAAATATAAAAAGGAATTACTATGGGAAGAAAATTCTACTTTAAAGAAAATGAAGGATTAGATAAGATAGTAAATTATTTACTTTCATTTAAAAATTTAGAAGCAATATTGTTAAATGGAGAATTGGGTGCAGGCAAAACAACCTTAGCATCTTCAATAGCAAAAAAACTTGGTGAAAAAAAGACGGTAGTTTCACCCACTTTCAATACGATGATTTGCTATGATAAAATAGTTCATATAGATGCTTATAAGTTAAAAGGGGATTTATTTGCTTTTGAAGAATTTTTTGATGATAAGTTAGTTATTATAGAATGATCTAAAAATATAAATCATAATTTTAAAAACTTTTTTGAAATAGATGCAAAAATTGAAATAATTAATGAAGAAATATATCATGTTTTTGAAGTTATTACTACTCCTATATTAAAGGGTTTATTTGTCGAAACTTCTCTTGATGATTTTTTTGTAGCATTAGTTGAAAATGAAAAAATAGTTGATCATATTATATTGAAAAAACTAGTTAAAAAAACAGATCATTTTTTTGAAACCATTGATGAAATTTTAATAAGAAATAAGATATCAATTAATGATTTAAATGTAATTTATACAACAAAAGGGCCTGGAAGTTTTACCGGTTCTAGACTTGGCTTTTCTTTTGCATCAACAAACAAAATATTGCAAAGATTTGTAAATAATAACGATCTTCAAATCAAACTATCCCCAACATACGATCTATTTTTTAAGCAATTAAATTTAGATAAAATATACATAAAAGCAAATAAATACAAAGCATACAAGATATCAAAATCGGGTGTAAATGTCAATATTGAATTAAGTGATGAAATAGAAAAAATAAATAACTTTGATTATTCTAAAATTATTTATGATTTTTCAAGCTATGTCGATATTTTTAGTGATGTTAAAGATGTGCAAGAAGAAGAATTAGTTTATGCATCTGAACCTCAAATAGGAGGTATGTAATGAAAATTTTTGCTATTGAAAGTTCTCATGATGATACATCATTTGCAATTTTAGAAAATAATAATCCAATATGAATGAAAACAATTAGTCAAACAGAAGTTCATAAAGTTTATGGGGGAACAATACCGGAAATAGCATCAAGATTACATGTTAAAAATATATTGCTATTGCTCGAAGAGTTTATTAAGTTAGAAAGTATAGCTAAAAATATTGATTATATCGCTTATACAAAGGAACCTGGGTTAGTTGGGTCATTGCAAATTGGATATATTGTTGCTCAAACGATGTCAAGAATATATAATATTCCAATAATAGGTTTAAATCATTTGGAAGGTCATTTTTACTCAGCTTTTATTAAAAAAGAATTAGAATTTCCTGCACTTTGTTTATTAGTATCTGGCGGTCATTCTCAAATAATGTTGTACAAAAATGAAACAGAGTTTGAAATCATAGGTGAAACACAAGATGATGCTGTTGGTGAAGTCTATGATAAAGTTGCAAGAAAATTAGAATTAGGTTTTCCAGGGGGACCAATTATTGATAAGATTTGGGAAGAAAACAAAGAAATATACCAAGGTCATTTTTCTATACCAAAATTAGATAATGAATTTGATTTTTCTTTTAGTGGAATAAAAACAGCTGTGATAAATCATTATAGTAATTTAATAAATAGAAATGAAAAAATTGATATTAAAAGAATTTCTACTGAATTCCAAAACACAATCATTCTTTATTTAAAAAGAAACTTTGAAAAAGCAATTAATAAATATAATCCAAAGTGCGTAACATTATCAGGTGGCGTAAGTGCTAATAAAGGAATTAGAAATATGATTCTAGGTTTGCATAATAATGTTTATTTACCGGATTTTGAATATACAACAGATAATGCAATGATGATTGCTAGACTAGCTTATGAAAAGGTAAAAAAATAATATGTGAAAATTTATAAAAAGTTCAACATCACAAGAAAATTGATTAGATAATCCTGAAAGCGAAATAGTTTTTTGAGGAAGATCAAATGTGGGAAAATCTTCTTTAATAAATGCCTTGTCTAAGAATAAACTTGCAAAAACCTCATCAACCCCAGGAAGAACAAGATTAATAAATTATTTTGAAACTGATAATAAAAAAATAGTTGTTGATTTACCAGGATATGGTTATGCAAGTATGTCTAAAAAGGAACAACAAAAAGTAAGTGGAATAATTGATAATTATTTTAGAAATTCATCAGTAAAAAAAGTTGTTTGCTTTTTAATTGATGCAAAGGTTGGTTTTACAGCTATTGATCTTGAAATGATTGATTATATAAATTCTTTGAACATACCATTTGATATAATAATAACTAAAATAGATAAAGCAAATCAGTCCCAAAAACACCGAGTAAAAACCCAAGCTTTAACTTTTAAAAGAGAAATAAATATATTTTTAGTTTCATCGGAAAAAAAGATAGGTTTAGAAGATATAAATGAGTATTATGAATTTTAGGCAACCGCCTATTTTTCCTTTCTTTTTTTTAGAAATTAATTAATTTTAATTAATTATCAAAGCGTATGAGCAATATTTATTGACATTTTTTGTATAATTTAATTTATGAAGAATAAAGAAGATAAGAAAAAACTGATAATTTTAATAATACAAATAATATGCTTATTAATAATTCCAATGATAATTTTCTTTATTGGAATTATTAAGTTTCCAGAAAAATGAAGAACTCCACTTATTGCTATTTATTCATTATTTCTTGTGGCTTTAGGAATATCAACCTTTTTCATTGTTCGTAAGTTTTTGAAAGAATCACAGATTGCAAATAGAACATTAAATCAATATCTTCAAAACGAAATTAATGACCAAGGTTTGGGAACTATGATTTTTCTAAATAATGGTAAGATCATTTGAGCAACTAATTTCATTTTGAACAAATTTGGAAAATCAATTATCGGTAAAAATATTAAAGATGTTTTCTTGATTGAAGAATGAGAAAATAATAATCATAATTTTGTTTTTAAAAAGGATGATTATGAATATGAGGTGTTTGTTAATTTTGAAAAAAACATCGTTATTGTTAAGGATATTACAATTCAATCTAACTTATTAAGTGATTATAAAAAGCAACGTGTTGTTTTTGGTGAAATACATATCGATAACATGAATTTATATCAAGTTTCCTTAAGTCAAGAAGAGTTATATAAAATTTATTCTAACTTTGGTGCGATGCTTGAAGAAATATCAAGAAAAAATAATATCATTTATAGACAGTATGAAAATGGTAGATTCTTTTTATTAACAAATCAAGAGAGTTTAGATAATTTAGAAAAAACAAAATTTCAAGCATTTGAAATGCTAAAGAATAAGAACGTTTATAATGGTGTTAATTTAACAATTTCAGCAGGATTTTCTTATGGTATTTTTAAGTATGATATTTTAGATAAGTTAGCAAAAGAAGCGTTATTACAATCTAAAACTCGTGGTGGGGATCAAATAACTGTTTTAACGAAATATGAAAAACCAAGATACTATGGATCAAGTTCAGAAATTGATATAAATATGTCAAGAACTAATGTTACATATATTGCAAAGAATTTAATGAATAAATTAAAATCAAAAAATATAAATAAAGTAATAGTTTATGGACATAAAGATGCTGATTTAGATGCATTAGGATCATCTTGAGGTATTTATAAACTTGCAAAATCAATGGGAAAAGAAGCTTATATTCAAAATAAAACTTTTGATGATACAACACAACGTATTTATGATAAATTAGAACCGCTAGATAAACAAGTTTTTATCTCACCGAAAGAAGCAACAAATTTAAATGATAAAAAAACATTAGTTGTAATATGTGACACATCTGATGAAACAAGAATTGAAAATATTCAAGCATTCAAGGATATTGATAAGGAAAATATAATAGTTATCGATCATCATAGAATTGGTCTTAATCCAAAATTTGCAATGAGAGAAAATTTATATATTGATTCTTCTGCTTCTTCTGCTTCGGAAATAGTAACTGAAATTATTGCTATTACAAATAGCGATGAAAGAATTGATGTAAAAACAGCACAACATTTGCTAAACGGAATTTATTTAGATACAAAAAATTTTCAAAAACAAACTAGTTCCAAAACATTTTCTGCTGCTGCATTATTAGAAAAATGAGGAGCAAAAATATCGGTATCAGTTAATAATTTAAAATTTGATGAAAAAATATTTGAACAAGTTGCAGAATTATTAGAGAATTTAGAAGAAATTAAAGATGGTTTCTTCTTGGCGTATAAAAATATTCCAGTTGCACCCGACGTAATTTCGATAGCAGCTGATGAAATCTTACGTGTTAATGGAAGAAAAGCTGCTTTTGTTGTAGCAAAACTTCCTGGATTAAAAAGATGTAAAATGTCAGCAAGAGGAATTGAAACTAATGTTCAATTAATTGCTGAAAATGTAGGTGGCGGTGGTCATTTTGGTACAGCCGCTGCTGAAAGCGATGAAGATATAGAATTATTTGTAAATAATTTAAAACAAGCAATAGTGAGTGTGAAATAATGAAAGTAATAATAATAAAACAATACGATAAATATAAAGTAAACGAAATTTTAGAAGTAAATGACGGTTTTGCAAAAAACTTTTTAATTAAAAATGGGTATGCACAACCAGTTAATAAACAGACATTAGCAAATTTAGAAAGAGTAAAAAATAATATTGCCGAAGATTATGCTAAGGAAGTTGAAAAAGCAAAAGAATTAAAAGCAAAAATAGAAAAACTAACTCTTAACTTCTTTTTAAAATCAAACGGAAATATAGTTCATGGATCAATTACTAATAAAGCAATTGAAAAGGAACTTTCAAAGAATAATATTAAAATAAAACCACATGCATTAGGTAAGGATTCATATAATACATTTGGTAAGCATTATATAAATGTTAAATTACACAATGAAGTTAATGCAATATTACTAATTCAAATCTTTGAGGAAAAATAGTTTTAAATTTCTTAAATAATTCGAAATTAAAGGTAAATGAAAGGAATGAAAATGGATAATAAAAACGTTAATAATTCAAGAGAAACGGCGATAGCAAATAACGAAGTTTCTATTCTTGGGTTATTATTAGCTGAACCTGAAAGTTATTTAAAAATTGCAGTACTAATAAGACCTGAAATGTTTCATTTTAAAAGTAATCAGATTTTATATAGTGCAATTTCAGAAGTGTATAATAGATCAAAAAATTTTGACCTTTCAAACCTTTTAGTGTATTTAGAAGAAACCAAGCAAACAAATTTAGTAAATTTTTTATCAATGAATACACCAGAGTATTTAGGATATTTAACACAGAATGCAGGTTTTTTTAGCGAGTTAGAAACATATGCAAAAAATTTAATCGATCAATATAAAATTGATAAACTTACCCAGTTATTAGAAGAGACAAAAAATACGATAGACAACAAACCATTTTATATATCAGATCTTCTATCAAAGATTCAATTAGATATTATTAATATTGATATATCAGAAATTAATTCATCATACGAAAAAATTGGTGATACAGCAAATAATATCTTGCAACAAATATTGAGAAAAGAAGATAGTGATATAGGTGTTGGACTTCAACTAGGATTTCCTGAATTAGATGAATGTTTATTAGGATTAAACAAAGGAGATTTAACAATATTAGCAGCAAGACCCGCCATGGGTAAGACAGCTTTTGCTTTAAATATTGCAAATAATGTCGCAAAACAAGGAAAGACTGTTTTATTCTTCAGTTTAGAAATGTCTAATCCTCAATTAGTTCAAAGAATGATAGCAATCGATTCAAAAGTTCCTATTTATAAATTAAAAACAAAACTTTTAGATACAAACGATCAAAGAAATCTATCACACACAGTTGATGATATGTCTGGTTGAAATGTCTTTTTAAACGATAAGGCAACCTTGAATATTTCAGACATTACAACACTTTCAAAAAGATTTGCAAGAAATGCAAAAGTTGATTTGGTGATAATCGATTATTTACAACTAATCGGTGATAATTCTAAAAGATCACAAGAAAATAGACAATTAGAAGTTGCAAAAATATCTCGCTCGTTAAAACAATTAGGTAGAGAATTAGAATGCCCAATAATTGCACTTAGTCAACTAAGTCGGGGTGTTGAAAAACGTGAAGATAAAACGCCATTGATATCCGATTTAAGAGAATCGGGTGCAATAGAACAAGATGCTGATAGAATTATTTTCTTGCACCGTGATGATTATTATAAAAACAAAAAAGCAAATGAGGTTGATAGAAATTCTTCATTTAATGAAAATTCAAATCCTGCTGATAATATTTCTATTACAAATGTTATTGTTGCAAAAAATCGTCATGGAGCAACTAAGACAATTCAGCTAGGATTTTCACCTGAATATAATAAATTCGTTTATGCAAATTTACAAAAAAAACATAGTTTAAATTTCGAAAATATTAATAAGATAAAGGAGGATTAATGGCAGAAAGACAGATAAATGGTAAAAGTATTAAAAAAATAGATAAATCTGTTAAAAAGAAAAAAATAAGTTTGCAACAAAAAAGACAAGCTTATGAACAAAAAATGGCTATTTTAAATCCACAAAAAGTTAATATTTTTAACATTTGAAAAAAGTATCCAAAAAAAGTTTTATGAATGTTTGTGAGTGCATTTTTATACAACATAGCACTTACTGTTTTTCTTAAAAAAGCAGCAACAATTGCATCAGGAACATCTTCGTTGGCGCAGATAATAACATTTACAGCCCCTTCAACTTCACAATTTTATGGGTTATTTTATGTATTAGTTAATTTACCGTTAATGTTTGTTTTTTGACGAATGAACCCTAGAATGTTTATGGTATTAACGTACTATTGAATGTTATTTCAAGTCATAGTTCAACTTCTATTCATTGAATATAGTGGAAGAGGATCAAATCCAATTGTTAACTTTATTAATCAAAGAATGTCGTTTTATAATCCAGTTGGAGAAGCTAAATATTATTGAGACCCATTCGGTTTAGATACTCGTGTTGTTTCTCAATTATTATCTAGCGAACAAAAAACTGAAATTATAGCTAACATCTTAAAAAGCAACTATAATGGAAACAATGAAATAGTTTTATATTTTCAAAATCAGTTCTTCGCTAAAGATTTAGAATTAATTGCAAACAATTTAAGAAATATAGATAAGAAATTTATTGATCCAACTGTTGTTACTCAAGTATTAAATGGAACTGAAATATATGGTGTTTATGATGGACAAAATTGACCAGTTTTAGTTTATTCAATAATTGGTGGTGCCGCCGAAGGATTTGCTTCAATAATTGCATGAAGACAAAGAGGTTCAATAGGAGGGACATCTGTTATTTCAAACTTTATAGCTTATAAAAATAAAAAACCTGTTGGCAATGTATTTTTAATGGTAGCAATTTGTTTTTCATCATTCTCAACAATAGTTATAGGTTCATTAGAATATACAAGAAATATTACAGGACATGTTTGAGATAGTGATTTATTCCTAGTTAGAGTTTTAGGAACCATCTCATATTTATTGGTATTCTCAATGTTGGTTAATAAATTCTATCCAAAGTATAAAAAAGTTAAGATTGAAATATATACTAAACATCCAGAAATTGTTGCTGAACAATTTAAGAAAATTGGTTATGTTCACCCATTTAACATTTTTAATGGAGTAGGTGGGTTTAGTCATGAAGATTTTGGAAAAATCGAAACAGTTGCCCTTTTCTTAGAAAGAGATTTAATTCTTGAAGAAGTAAAAAAAGTTGATAAAACAGCATGAATTACTACCTCAAATATTCAAGGTGTATCAGGACAATTTGATACGTCATTTGTAGATTAAGAATCTTAAATAAAGGTTCTTTTTCTTTTCTTTTTCATAAAATAATTTTTATTTTATTAAAAACCTTATAATTTAATATATTTTAAAGAGGTATTAAATGTCAAAAAAAGTAATTTTAGGCATGAGCGGTGGCGTTGATTCAAGTGTGTCAGCTTATATACTTAAAACACAAGGGTATGATGTAGAGGGTCTTTTTATGAGAAATTGAGACTCGTTTTTGAATAATGATTTCCTAGGTAATAATGATATAAGAGAAGATATTTGTCCACAAGAGCAAGACTTTTTAGATGCAAAAGAAGTTGCTCAACAATTAGGAATTAAATTACATAGAGTTGATTTTGTAAAAGAATATTGAGATAATGTTTTTCAATATCTTATAAATGAATACAAAGTAGGAAGAACTCCTAATCCAGATATTTTTTGTAACAAATATATCAAATTTAAATCATTCTCCGATTATGCCTTTAACGTTTTAAAAGCTGACTATATTGCAATGGGACATTATGCAGAAGCAATTGATGGCGAATTATTTAGAGCATTAGATGATACAAAAGATCAATCTTATTTCCTTGCTCAATTAAGCAACCAACAATTATCAAAAGCGATATTCCCTCTTGCTAATATTTCAAAAAATGAAGTTAGAAAAATAGCATCACAGCTAAAATTAGCCACAGCATCCAAAAAAGATTCGACAGGAATTTGTTTTATTGGCGAAAGAAGATTTGCTAAATTTTTGGAAAATTATATACCAGCCCAACCCGGAGATATTATTGATATCTATACTAACAAAAAAGTGGGAAATCACCAAGGAGCAATGTATTATACAATTGGCCAAAGAAAAGGATTAAATCTTGGTGGATTTGAAAAACCATACTTCGTTGTAGGACATGATATTAGAAAAAAAATAATTTATGTTTCAAACGATGACCATCCAGAATATCTACTTTCAGATAAGATGATTGCAAAAGGATGAAATCAAATTGCAAAAGAATTTAATTTTCAAAATTTAACAGCAAAATTTAGATATAGACAACAAGATATAAAATGTAGTTTAAAAGTGCTTGAATATAACCAAATTGAAGTTTTATATGATGAAACAGAAGCTGTTACACCAGGACAACAAGTAGTAATATACGATGGAAAAAAAGTTGTTGGTGCAGCGATAATTGATAAAATTTTTTATAAAGGCAAAGAAAAAGAATTTTTATAATTTAAAACTAAGCTTAGCTTAGTATATGAATTAGAAGATAACATTATTAAATTAGGAGTTAACATGCTTACATCCAAACAAATTAGACAAATGTGATTAGATTTTTTTGAATCAAAAAAACATCTTGTATTAGAATCAAAATCATTAATTCCTCAAAACGATCCATCATTATTGTGAATTAATTCAGGTGTTGCAACCTTGAAAGATTATTTTAGTGGTAAAAAAGTTCCACCTGCAAAAAGACTTACAAACTCTCAAAAATCAATTAGAACTAACGATATTGAAAATGTTGGTGTCACTGCAAGACATCACACCTTTTTTGAAATGTTAGGAAATTTTTCTATTGGTGATTATTTTAAAAGTGAAGCGATTGAATTCGGATATGAATTCATTTTTGATGTTTTAAAGTTGGAAAAAGAAAAAATTTATATTACATATTTTGAAGAAGATTTAGATACTTATAATAAATGAATTGAGTTAGGAATTAGTAAAGATCATTTAATCAAAGGAACTCGTGATACTAATTTTTGAGATGTTGGTCAAGGACCTTGTGGACCAGATACTGAGATTTTTTATGATCGTGGGGAAAAATATGACAAACGTGGAATTGAGTTATTAATTAATGATATTGAAAATGATAGATATGTAGAAATATGGAATATCGTTTTTTCTCAGTTTAATAATGATGGAGAAAATAATTACACAGAATTAGCGACAAAGAATATTGATACTGGTGCAGGATTAGAAAGAATAACATCTATTTTACAAGACGCTCCAACTAATTTTGATACTGATTTATTTTTACCAATAATCAAAAAAACAGAAACCTTAACTAAATTTAACTACGACATAAATAATTATTTTACAAAGGATTTAAACCAAACTAAAATTAATACATGATTTAAAATTATAGCTGATCATATAAGAGCTAGCGTTAATGCAATTAATGACGGGGTAAGTCCTTCAAATGTTGGACGTGGTTATATAATTCGTCGTTTAATAAGAAGATCTTATCGTTCAGGTTTATCTTTAGGAATTCAAGAAAAATCATTCTTATACAAATTAGTAGGTGTTGTAAAAGATTCATTAATTTATGATATTGATGTTGAAAAGGTTTCAAAAGTAATTAAAGACGAAGAAGAATTATTTGCAAAAACTATAAAAGAAGGTGAGAAGCTTCTTGAACATGAATTAGAAAAAAGAGGATACATAGATTCAAAAACTGCATTTAAAATGTTTGATACATATGGTTTTCCAATTGAATTAACTGAAGAAATATTAAAAGAAAAAAATATTAAAATAAATCTAAATGAATTTTATGAATACTTAAAAGAACATCAAGAGCGTTCAAAGGGTAATATTGAAGCAGGAATGCAAAAAGTAATTAATTCACTTTCATTAATAAATGATAAAATTTCAGAATTTATTGGATATGACTACCTAGAATCACAATCAAAAATACTATACCTTTTAAATGAAGAAGAAAAAATCCCAAAAACTGAAAACGATGAATCTATATCTTATGTTATTTTAGATAAAACTCCATTTTATGCAACAAGTGGTGGTCAAAATCATGATTTTGGGTTCATTCTTCAAAATGGAAATAAACTTGAAATATTAGATGTTTTTAAAGATAAATATTGAAATCATGTACATGTTGTAAAAGGAAAAATTAATGACCATGATTTAGTTGAATGTTTTGTTGATAAAGACAAAAGAAAAAACTATGCAAGAAACCATAGTTCAACTCATATAATGTTTCATGCTTTACGTAAAACATATAGTAATGAAATAATTGAGCAACTAGGTTCAAATATTCACCCTGATTACTTTACATTCGACTTTGGTTTAGATCATCGTCCAACAAAAGATGAAATAAAGATGATTGAAAAAATAATGTCCGAATATATTTCGATGTCTGCAAAAAGAAACTATATTCTAACTTCAATTAAAAATGCTCAAGAACTTGGGGCATATATGACTATTGAAGAATCTGAATATCATGATGCAAATAATGTAAGAGTTGTAGAATTTGAAAATATAACTAAAGATTTATGTGGGGGAACACACGTTGAAAATTCTTCAGTAATTGAAAACTTTAAGATTGTTTCAGTCGATTCAAAAGGTACCGGGGTATATCGTTTAAGAGTTATTACTTCTAATTATTTAGTTGATCAATATTTATTAAATGAAATATTGGAAAAACAAAAATTATTAGAATCATTGATTAAAAATAATAAGGAATTAAATCCAAATTACAGTATTTCTTATTCTTTAGATATCCCACAAACGCCTGAAGAAAAAGAAAAACTTCTTGATCATTATGAAAAAATCGAAGAACAAATAAGAGAAACATATAAAAAATTATTAAAAGAAAAGAATAATGAAATTGTTGATATAAGTGTTTATAAATCTGAATTAATTAATGATATTAAAACATTTATTATTATAGAAAAAGATACAAATTTATTAAGAAAAGCAATTGTTCAGATTAGAGAAGCAAATTTTGATTCTTTGGTTATTGGAATGAGTAAAATAAGTGATAACAATTACTTTTTAATTGTTGCTTCAAAAAAATATGATTCAACCAAAATATTTAAAAACTTGACTTCTAATTTAAATGGTAAAGGTGGCGGTAATAGTATTGTTTCTCAAGGTTCTATTAATATTAATCTAGATGAAGAATCTTTAATAAGTAAAATTAAGGAATTAATTAATGCGTAAACTTTCTCTTGATTTAGGTTCTAAAACATGTGGTTTTGCTATTAGTGATATAAATAACATAATTGTTACTGGGCTTGAAAATTTTAGGTTCGAAGAATGACATTTTAAAGAGGTAATTAATAAAGTAAAATTTTACATTAATGAAAGTATTTACAAAAATGAAATTGATGCAATTATATTAGGTTATCCTTTACGAATGGATTTTTCTAAAAGTGAACGTACTAAGATGGTAGAAAAATTTAAATCAAGATTAGAAAAAGAAATTAACTTACCTATTTATTTTCAAGACGAAAGAGAAAGTACAATTTTTGCTGAAAATATTCTATACAACTTTGGATTAAATGGAAAAAAGCGGAAAGAAAAGAAAGATGTTTTAGCTGCTCAATTAATTTTGGAAGATTTTTTGAAATTAAAAAAAGGATAATTTATGAATGAAAATAACTTAAATAAAAAGAATGTAATAAAAATAATGACACCTGAGCGTCAAATTGAATTAGAAGACGGCTCAAAAATGTATGTGATTTTTGATTATAATGAAGCTGGCGATAGATATTTAGCATTATTATCTGAAGATGGTGATATTGTTTTTGCAGAGGATAAAAATAACTCATTGCAAGAAGTATTAGATGATGGAATTTTTGAAATTTTATCTGATTTATTGGGTGATTTTTTAGATGAAAATACCATACTTGACAAAGATGGTAATGAAATGCAATTTTTAGAAGAAGATCAAGAAGATAAGGAAAATTAAATTTATAAAAAAATAATATTATGAATGATATATTAAAAAAACATTATTCAATTTTTAATAATTCAAGCAAATTATCTCCACAAGTAAGAACTGGCCTAATAATATCTATAGTAATAGTGCTTACTATTGCAATAATTATTTTATTTTTAAGTTTTTTATACAAAAAGAAAGTAGCAAAAAAATATTTTTCGCCCAAAGAAGAGCTTGAAATTCAAAAAATAAAAGAAAAAAATCCTAATTATGGAATTGTTCTTCATGGAATAAAAAAATACTACCAAAATGACTTGAATGACTTTTTTGTTTGCTTTATCATAAATACAATATATTTAAATGATTATAAATATATATATATAGATGATTTAGATAACTATCTTGCTTTATCAATTATAAATTTAGCTAATACAAAAGTTTTTCTAAAAGGTGACATCGATAAAAAAATAAATGATAAATTAGCTAATGAATTTCCTGAATTAAATTTTAGTGATTTAAATTCTGTTAGCGAATTAAATAAAAATTATGATTTACAAATAATTTTGAATGAAAATTACGATCCGTTAGATTTAATAAATAAGCACACTAGTTTTTTAAATGAAAATGGTATTTTAATAGTTAGCTATAATAATAAAAATAAGTTAAAAATTTTAAAAGATGAAGCAAAAAAATATAACTTAAGATATGAAACTTTAAAATTCAAAAACAAAAGTGTTATACTTTTAGCAAAAAATATTATTAAAGAAATACTTAATAATAAATAATATTAAGGAGATGATTAAAATGGAAGATAAAAAAATTTATTTAACAAAAGAGAGTTTAGAACAATATAAAAAGAGACTTATTTTCTTACAAGAAGAAGCAAGACCTCAAGTAATTGAAGAAATAAAAGAAGCAAGAAACCAAGGTGACCTTTCTGAAAATGCTGAATACGATGCAGCACGTGATAAACAAGCTGCAATTGAAAATGAAATTTTAGAAATTCAGCACATTTTAGAAAATGCTATTCTAATAGATGAAGATACAACAGGATCACATATAGTAAAAATTGGTTCAACTGCTAAATTGCTAGACTTAAAAACCAAACAGGTTTTAACAGTAACAATTGTTGGTGCATTAGATGCGGACCCATTTAGTGGAAAAATTTCAAACTCATCTCCATTAGCTAAAGCGATTTTAGGACATAAAGTAGATGAAATAGTTGAAGTCGAAGCTCCTAAAAAATATAAAGTAAAAATAGAATCTATAATGTAATTTTTTATTTCTATATAAATAACGCAAAATTTATATCAGCATTTATATATTAATATAATAAATAACATAGCTATAATGAAAATATCTTTCACTTAAAAAAGGCAAAAACGCCTTTTTTATTTTATAAACTTTTAAAAAAGTAATATAATTAACCAGTACGCTTTTTTAGAACAAAAAATTGCTAGAAAAAAAATATTTTTTTTAAAACAAAATTTATTTATAGTGTATACTTCTATAAGCGCTCACTTTTGAGTGCATAAGAAAGATAGTTCTTTGAAAACTGGATACGAATACCATAACGTCAATTTTAATTTTATAAAACATAATAACCAAATCAAATTTTAAGAGTTTGATCCTGGCTCAGGATGAACGCTGGCTGTGTGCCTAATACATGCATGTCGAGCGAGGTTCTTTTGAACCTAGCGGCGAATGGGTGAGTAACACGTGCTTAATCTACCCTTTAGATTGGAATACCCAATGGAAACATTGGCTAATGCCGGATACGCATGGAACCGCATGGTTCCGTTGTGAAAGGAGCCTCAAAGCTCCGCTAGAGGATGAGGGTGCGGAACATTAGTTAGTTGGTAGGGTAATGGCCTACCAAGACTATGATGTTTAGCCGGGTCGAGAGACTGAACGGCCACATTGGGACTGAGATACGGCCCAAACTCCTACGGGAGGCAGCAGTAGGGAATATTCCACAATGAGCGAAAGCTTGATGGAGCGACACAGCGTGCACGATGAAGGTCTTCGGATTGTAAAGTGCTGTTATAGGGAAAGAACACTTGGTTGAGGAAATGCTTCCAAGCTGACGGTACCCTGTCAGAAAGCGATGGCTAACTATGTGCCAGCAGCCGCGGTAATACATAGGTCGCAAGCGTTATCCGGAATTATTGGGCGTAAAGCGTTCGTAGGCTGTTTATTAAGTCTGGAGTTAAATCCCAGGGCTCAACCCTGGCTCGCTTTGGATACTGGTAAACTAGAGTTAGATAGAGGTAAGCGGAATTCCATGTGAAGCGGTGAAATGCGTAGATATATGGAAGAACACCAAAGGCGAAGGCAGCTTACTGGGTCTATACTGACGCTGAGGGACGAAAGCGTGGGGAGCAAACAGGATTAGATACCCTGGTAGTCCACGCCGTAAACGATGATCATTAGTCGGTGGAGAGTTCACTGACGCAGCTAACGCATTAAATGATCCGCCTGAGTAGTATGCTCGCAAGAGTGAAACTTAAAGGAATTGACGGGGACCCGCACAAGCGGTGGAGCATGTGGTTTAATTTGAAGATACGCGGAGAACCTTACCCACTCTTGACATCCTTCGCAATGCTATAGAGATATAGCGGAGGTTAACGGAGTGACAGATGGTGCATGGTTGTCGTCAGCTCGTGTCGTGAGATGTTTGGTCAAGTCCTGCAACGAGCGCAACCCCTATCTTTAGTTACTAACGAGTCATGTCGAGGACTCTAGAGATACTGCCTGGGTAACCGGGAGGAAGGTGGGGATGACGTCAAATCATCATGCCTCTTACGAGTGGGGCAACACACGTGCTACAATGGTCGGTACAAAGAGAAGCAATATGGCGACATGGAGCAAATCTCAAAAAGCCGATCTCAGTTCGGATTGGAGTCTGCAATTCGACTCCATGAAGTCGGAATCGCTAGTAATCGCAGATCAGCTACGCTGCGGTGAATACGTTCTCGGGTCTTGTACACACCGCCCGTCACACCATGGGAGCTGGTAATACCCAAAGTCGGTTAGCTAACCTCGGAGGCGACCGCCTAAGGTAGGACTGGTGACTGGGGTGAAGTCGTAACAAGGTATCCCTACGAGAACGTGGGGATGGATCACCTCCTTTCAACGGAGTACACAATGTTATGGAAAAATTATTTGTATCCAGTTTTGAGAGATTTATCTCTCTTGTTCTTTGAAAACTGAATATCGACATTGAAAAATTAAATTATTAATATTTCAAAGTTTAGATCAACCTATAGAATATATCATACAATAGACAAACAATAGGTCTTATACTACTATTAAACAAGATAAGAGTTTTTGGTGGATGCCTTGGGTCTGGAAGTCGATGAAGGACGTGATTACCTGCGATAAGCCTCGGTTAGCTGGAAATATGCTGTTATCCGGGGATTTCCGAATGGGGAAACCTAATTGAGCTAATCCTCAATTATCATATCGATGAATTCATAGTCGAATGAAGAGACACGCTGTGAATTGAAACATCTCAGTAGCAGCAGGAAGAGAAAATAAAGAATGATTCCCTCAGTAGTGGCGAGCGAACGGGGAAGAGCCCAAACCAACATTCGTTGTTGGGGTTGTAGGACTACATTATAGAGTTACAAAATTTATACATAGCAGAATAAGTTGGAATGCTTAAACATAGAGGGTGAAATTCCCGTAAGCGAAATGTCTAAATCTCTTTGTAGTATCCTGAGTAGGGCGGGGCACGTGAAACCCTGTCTGAATCTACCGGGACCACCCGGTAAGGCTAAATACTAACCAGACACCGATAGTGAACTAGTACCGTGAGGGAAAGGTGAAAAGAACCCCGGGAGGGGAGTGAAATAGATTCTGAAACCAATTACTTACAGTTAGTCAGAGCCCGTTAATGGGTGATGGCGTACATCTTGCAGAATGGACCGGCGAGTTATGTCAACATGCGAGGTTAAGTGGATTAAAGCGAAGCCGTAGAGAAATCGAGTCTTAATAGGGCGCTTAGTATGTTGATATAGACCCGAAACCAGGTGATCTACCCATGAGCAGGTTGAAACTTAGGTAACACTAAGTGGAGGACCGAACCGTAGTACGCTAAAAAGTGCCCGGATGACTTGTGGGTAGGGGTGAAATTCCAATCGAACTTGGAGATAGCTGGTTCTCTCCGAAATAGCTTTAGGGCTAGCGTGTAGTGTTAAGTGATGGGGGTAGAGCACTGAATATGGAATGGCGGCGCCTAGCTGTACTGACTATAATCAAACTCCGAATACTATCATGAATTGCTATGCAGTCGGTACATCGGTGATAACGTCGATGCACGCGAGGGGAACAACCCAGATCGTCAGCTAAGGTCCCAAAATTGTGTTAAGTGAGAAAGGTTGTGGAGTTTCTTAAACAGCTAGGATGTTGGCTTAGAAGCAGCCATCGTTTAAAGAGTGCGTAATAGCTCACTAGTCGAGAGACTCTGTGCCGATAATTCAACGGGACTAAAACACAATACCGAAGCTACGGGCATGAAAATGCGTTAGGAGAGCGTTGTAAGGGCATTGAAGCCAGACTGTGAAGACTGGTGGAGCGCTTACAAGTGAGAATGCCGGTATGAGTAACGATTCAGAGTGAGAATCTCTGACGCCTATTGGGGAAGGTTTCCTGGGCAAGGTTCGTCCACCCAGGGTTAGTCGGGTCCTAAGACGAGGCCGAAAGGCGTAGCCGATGGACAACAGGTTAATATTCCTGTACTTTCTATAAATGTGATGGAGTGACGGGGAGGATAGTACTACCACTTACTGGATTGTGGGGCAAATAGTAACTGGGTTATGTAGGCAAATCCGCATAACTTAACCGGGAGCTATGATGCATAGTGAAAGGGCAACCAAGTAGCGAATTGGATGATTCCATACCTCTTAAAAAAGCTTCTAACATTAAGTTTATATGAAACCCGTACCGAGAACGGACACACGTCCCCAAGATGAGTATTCTAAGGCGAGCGAGAAAACCAATGTCAAGGAACTCTGCAAATTCATCCCGTAAGTTCGCAAGAAGGGATGCCCACCCTAAAAAGTGGGCCGCAGTGAATAGTAAGGGGGAACTGTTTATCAAAAACACAGCTCTATGCTAAGTCGTAAGACGATGTATATGGGGTAACTCCTGCCCAGTGCCCGAAGGTTAAGCAAAGGTGTTAGCTTTATGCGAAGCATTGATGTGAAGCCCGGGTGAACGGCGGCCGTAACTATAACGGTCCTAAGGTAGCGAAATTCCTTGTCGGCTAAATACTGACCTGCACGAAAGGAGTAATTATCTCTTAACTGTCTCGACATTGGACTCGGTGAAATTATGGTTCCGGCGAAGACGCCGGAGACCCGCATCTAGACGAAAAGACCCCGTGGAGCTTTACTATAACTTCATATTGGAGTTTGATTTAACTTGTGTAGGATAGGTGGGAGACTATGATGCTTGAACGCTAGTTCAAGTGGAGTCGACGTTGAAATACCACCCTTGTTACGTTGAACTTCTAACTTGTTACCATGATCTGGTAAGAGGACAGTGTGTGGTGGGTAGTTTGACTGGGGCGGTCGCCTCCTAAAGGGTAACGGAGGCGTTCAAAGTTACACTCAATACGGTCAGAAACCGTATCATAGAGCATAAAGGTAGAAGTGTGATTGACTGTGAGACCTACAAGTCGAGCAGGTGCGAAAGCAGGACTTAGTGATCCGGCGGTTCTTCGTGGAAAGGCCGTCGCTCAACGGATAAAAGCTACCCCGGGGATAACAGGCTTATCTTTCCCAAGAGATCACATCGACGGGAAGGTTTGGCACCTCGATGTCGGCTCATCGCATCCTGGAGCTGGAGTCGGTTCCAAGGGTTGGGCTGTTCGCCCATTAAAGCGGTACGCGAGCTGGGTTCAAAACGTCGTGAGACAGTTTGGTTCCTATCTGATGTGGGCGTTGGAATATTGATGAGAGCTACTCTTAGTACGAGAGGACCGGAGTGGACGTACCGATGGTGTGCCAGTTGTTCCGCCAGGAGCATAGCTGGGTAGCCAAGTACGGCAGGGATAACCGCTGAAAGCATCTAAGCGGGAAGCCCCCTCAAAGATGAGTATTCCCTATTAAATTCCTTATAGACTATGAGGTTGATAGGCTGGAGGTGTAAGTATAGCAATATATTCAGCTGACCAGTACTAATAAATTGATTGGTTTAATAGTAATTCTATAGAAGTAATCTAAAATTTAAATCGATATTCAGTTTTCAGAGAACAAAACTAAGAGTTATAATTGCTCTTTTTTTCTTTTTTTAAACAACATTAATTTTAAAAAAAATAAAATATTATAAAATGAGGATTATAGAAATAGTCTTTGTTTTTCTAAATAAAAAAATTTCAGTGAATTAAATGCCTCAATACAGGTACTTTTTTTGGTGATTTAAAACTGGAGATTAATTTAAATCGGCTGGTACGATCGACTTAATAATCATTGAGATTATGTGAATGTGTTGCACTATCATAGCTAATTTTATATATTAAATTATTTATAAGACCACATATTTTGTTCATAACCAGTATAACTAATTATATTTTTGAATTAAATTCGTAAAATTTGTACTATTCTTCGCCTGAATTCAAAACAGGAAATTATTACAATTGATAGTTAAAAAATTTATAAAAAATAAAGAAATATTAATTATCTTAAATTTCCTTACAAGTTTGGAGGATATTATAGGGCCTGATAGCCTGTAAAAATAGAGTGCTGAAATACTTGATGTTGCAACATTTGAAGGCTCTAATCATGCTATGATAGTTTATGGGTACAATAATTATACCGATTCGTTCTTATCATCAAAATGTTTTGGAAATTCAAAAGAAAATCGCACATTATATTCTTATTATGCAAATATTTGAGGATCATATTAGTTTTTTGATAAAATTGAAAAAACAAGATATTTAATACTTTCAAGAAAGCTTTTATTTATAAGGAAAATAAATTTAGTGGTAAAGAAATTGATGAAATGTTAAAGAGGCAAAGGTATGAATATAAAAAACTGTTTTTTACTTTTGATTTATTTCTAAATATAGTTTTATTTTTATTGGTTTTCTTTATTTTTGTTTATATTATTTGAACAAAAAATTATAATAAACAATTCGAAGAAATGACTTCAACACCGCTAGTACATAAAAAATATATTAATTGAAGATATTTATATCCAATTTCTTTCTCATTAATTTATTTATCTATTCTTCTATTACAGATTACAAAATTTTCTATTCTTATAAGAAATAAAAACAGGTTTTTACACAGTTTATTTCCAATGTTCTTTATTAATAAAATCAATTTATTAAATAATAATTTAAAGATTAATAAAGCAAATTTTATAGTATTTTTTGTTATATTAAATATTTCTTTATTATCCATTGTTGTGTCTGCAATTTTTAATATTATTTCAGATAAGGTTTATTGAAGTTTTATAGTTTTTATTTTTTACTTTTTAACAATTATGGTTAGTTATGTTCCAATTGTAATTTATTTTCATAAAAAAATACACTAAAATCAATTAGGTAAAATTTTACCTAATTTTTTTATTAAAAATATATAGCAAGATAACTTGCTTTAAATTTGCTACAATTTATGTATTAATTTAAATTATTAAAAAGAGGTATTAAATTATTATGGACAAAAAAGAATTATTTAAAAATAGATTAATTAAATATATGCAAATTGAGGCAATGTCTCGTTATGAAGAACCTGTTGTTAATGAATTAAAAGATTCATTAAAAGAATTTAACTTTGATGTAATTCGTGATAATCTAGGTTCTGTTATTTTTAGAAAAAAATCAAAAAACCCTAACGCCCCAAGAGTAATGATTGCAGCACATATGGACGAAGTTGGATTCATGGTTCGTAATATTGATAAAAAAGGGCAATTATTTTTATCACCAGTAGGTGGTATTTGGCCATCCTCTGTAATTGGTACAAAAGCCAAATTAGTAACTGATGAAGGAAAAACTTTTTTAGGATTATTTGGACACACAAGTATTCACATTATGCAAGAAAATGAAATTTCAAAAGCAATGACAAATAATGAATTATATGCAGACTTTGGATTTAAATCAGATGAAGACGCAAAAGCTCAAGGTACAGGCGTAGGTGATTTAGTTTATATGTCTGGTGAAACCATTTTATTTAATGATCCTAATTTAATTGGTGGAAAAGCCATGGATAATAGAGCTGGTGTTACTGTTTTGGAATATGTTGCTAAAGAAATCGGAAATAAGGAATTAGATGTTGATTTATATTTAGTAGGTACAGTTCAAGAGGAAGTTGGAACAAGAGGGGCTAGAACAAGTGTTTCATTAATTAAACCAAATGTTGCAATAGCATTAGATACATGCGCTTCACATGATACACCAAATACAATTCCTGGAAATACTAAATTATATCAAGGTGCAGCTCTAAGGATAAAGGACCGTGGAACAATGATGGATCCAAAATTAGTTAAAGAATTTCAACATATATCAAGAAAGTATGATATTCCTGCTTATAAATTTGTTGCAATGGGTGGCGGAACTGACGCACATGAATTGCAATTTGCCCACGGTGGAGCTGCAACATTAACAATATCATTACCACAAAGATATTTACACAGTCCAATTGGAGTTTGTGCTATTTCAGACTTAATGGCTGCAGGGGATCTATTAATTAATTTTCTTCAAGATTTTAGCGAAGAAAAATGAGACGAAATTAAATATAACTAATTTAAACAAAAGTCTTATAAGATGTAAGTTGGGCTTGCATCTTATTTATTTTTATTTTCTTCTTTGTAGCAATAACTTTATAATGTAGCAAAATATAAAAGTTAAATCCATTATAAATTGTTATTATTAATTCATTCCAACTAAAATATTAAGAACATTTAATATTAGCTAAATTAAAACCTTGCTAAAAGACTAAATCTAACAGTTGTAAAATATAAAAAATCAATAATATATGCATTCAAAATTGCGTTTTTAATAATGAAGATATTTCTTGCAATTCATTGTTTATCATCAAACTCAAAAATATAGAAGAAGCATTTCATTTTGGTTTTTTTTACCATAAAATAAAATTGTACTTAATAATGAAAAGCGATATATTTGAACTAATTATATTTTTTAACACTTATTCTTATAATTTAAGGTTTAATACAGAAACTAAAGAAATTTAAGTTATTTTTTAAAAATTTTAAAAAGTTCAAAAAAATAACAAAATGTTTTAAAAATATTATTAATTCAAAAATTAAATTCAACAACAATCTTAATTTTTAAAAATAATTAATTTATAATTAATTAATATGAAAAAAACGGGTGTTTTTAAGAATAATCTAGGATATGGTAATGACCTTTTTGTTTATCAAGACAAAGAGATGTTTAACTATTCAGTTGATACTATTTTATTAGGGAATTTTGTTTCAATTAATAGAAATGTTTCAAATGTTTTGGAGGTAGGCACAAATAATGGGGCATTATCAATTTTTATGGCAGCAAGATCAAAAAAAATAAAAATTGATGCAGTTGAGATTCAACAAAAGGCTGTTTTGCTTGCAAAGAAAAATGTTTCATTAAACAATTTAGATAGTCAAATAAATATTATTTATACTGATTTTAAAGATTATGCTAAAGAATATGCTTATAAATGCGGAAATAAACAGGCGAAAAAATATTCATTAATCGTTGCTAATCCACCATATTATAATGAGAACTTTAATCAGGTAAGAAAAACTGGTACTTATGAACAAAAATTAGCTACTCATGAAATAAATTTAGATTTAGAAACACTAATATCATTATCATCAAAAATTATTGAACAAAAAGGTTATTTTACTGTCGTTCTTCCAATGGCGAGATATGTTGATTTAATTTGCTTATTAAGAAAATATAACTTTGAACCTAAGAGAATTCAATTGGTTTTTACAAGAATTAATTCACAACCTAAATTTTGCTTAGTTGAATCAAGATTTAATTCTGGTTGAGGGACTTTTTATGAACCAAATATTTACTTACACAACGATGATGTCAACGATCATTCATATCGTTTAGAAACACAAAAACTTTATGTTCCTATTAAAGAAAAGGAGAAATAAAATGAGTAAAAAACAAAAGACTTTTTATATAACAACCCCAATTTATTATCCAAGTGGCAATTTACATATTGGTCACTTATTAACAACAACTCTAGCTTGAGTTTATAAAAATTATAAAAATAGTCAAGGATATAAAACTTTTTTTGCAACCGGTATTGATGAACATGGTCAAAAAATTCAAAAAAAAGCTGAGGAAAATAATTTAGATCCACAGCTATATGTTGATATGCAATCGGAAAAGTTTATTGATTTATGAAAATTGTTAAAAATAGATTATGACTTTTATAGTCGAACTACAAATAAAAAACATGAAGAAACTGTATTAAAAGTTTTTGAAAAAATGTATGAAAGTGGTTTTATTTTTAAAGACAAATACACCGGTCTATACTCTGTTAGTGATGAAGAATTTTTAACTGAAAGTCAAGCTATTTATAAAGATGGTAAATATTTTCACCCATCTTCTGGTCATGAACTTCAAACAATTGAAGAAGAAAGCTACTTTTTTAATATGAAAAAGATAGAACCATGAATTAAGAAATTTTTTGAGCAAAATCCTTCTTTTTTAACAAATAAAAATATTGAAAAAGAGCTAAACAATAATTTTTTAACAAAAGGTTTAGAAGATTTATCAGTTACTAGAATTTCATTTGATTGAGGAATAAAAATCCCCAAAGAAAAATATAAAGACGAAAAGCAACATGTTATTTATGTTTGATTAGATGCTTTATTCAGTTATTTAACGGCTTTAAATTTTTTAGAAAATGATGATAAAAATTATCAAGAATTTTGAGATAGTGGTGATGAAAGAGTTCATGTTTTAGCGAAAGAGATTTCTCGTTTTCATGCAATTTATTGACCAATATTTTTAGAGGCAATTAATGTTAATAAACCAACAAAAGAAGTTGTTCATTCATGAATTATTACTCCTGAAGGAAAAATGTCTAAATCAAAAGGAAATATTATTGAACCAATCCCGCTTGTTGAAAAATATGGTGCAGAAGAAGTGAAATATTTCTTTAGTTCACAAGTTAATATTGATAATGATTTCTCGTTTAGCGAAGAACTTTTAATTAATGTTTTAAACGCCGATCTTGCTAATAATTTTGGTAATTTAGTAAATAGAACCATTAAAATGATTAATCAAAATTTTGAAACTGGAACTTTTTTTAATGAAAAAAGCTTAGAAGAGATTGATCTAAATATCTTAAACTCACTTTATTCTTATTATCAAGAATATGAAAAAAACTTTGATTCATATCACGCTGATAAAGCATTTAAAGTAGCTATTAATTTATCTTCTAAATTAAATGAATATATCGATCTTACAAAACCATGATTACTAAAAGATAATTTAGAAAGATTAAATTCTGTACTAAACACATTATTGAACGGAATATATACTGTAAATTTAATGTTATCTAATGTAATGCCTGATAAATGTTCTAAAATTTTAGATTTTTTAAAATTGAATATAAATTCTAAGACAGAAATTATTAATTTCAAAAAATTTGATAATCTACCGCCATTTGCAGATGAAATATTATTTACAAGAATTGCTAAAAAGTAATTATAAAATCATAATTTATAAAAGGATAAATGAAAAAAAATAAAAAAATAAGCTTTATGTTTCTTAGTCTCACTCCATTGCCTTTATTAAGCATTGGTTGTGTTGAAGAAACAAATACAACTGATACAAAAAAGAAAGAAATTATTTTAGTAATAAATCAAAAACTTGGTGATTTATCGAATTTTAAAAATTCTTTAGTTGATGAAAAATATAATGAATTAAAAGAAAAAATAGAATTATTTTTAGCTAATATAGATCAAGAAAACCTAAACAATTTAAATTTAATTGAATTAACACAAATTAAAAATTCAATAGAAAAAACAATAGAAGAATCCGACGTTAAAAAACAACAAATAGATAACAAACAAAAAAAAGATACTAATCCAAAAACACCAGAGGAAGAACCAACACCTCCTTCTCCTAATCCTCAGTTTCCTCCAAATTTTCCAAATTTTGAAAATACGGAAAATCATAAATACCCTGAGTATGTAAATAAATTTAAAAAAGTTGATTCTAATATCTTGTATAAAGAAATATACGATCGTACATTTTCAATAAAATTTGGCACCAAAATACCAAATAGCTCCTTTATATCAAATGATAGAGGAACTGGATGATTACTTGATTATCATAAATTTAGTAATAGCGTAAATAAATATAAGCTTTTTATTGCAACAAACCTTCATGTCTTAGCAAATTTTAGTAATTCGCTTGATGAAGGTTTAAATAAGAAATTAAATTACTATGATCCAGCTGATGAAAAAGTTGTTGCTATAGGACTAGGCAAAACAAAAAACAAGCCAAATAATTTTAATAATATTGATAATCTAAACGGACCAAATATTGCAAATCAAAACAATTGAATTGCCAAATATTTTACTAATTCAAAAGAGTTAGAAGGCTATGATCATAGCGAACAAATTTTAGATACTAAATTCAGTGAAGCTATATCCCAACCGAAAATAGTTTTTGCTGCTTTTGATTTTATGAAAGATGAAGCAAATGCAAATTATCAAGATAATTTAAAAGCTAAAGCATTAGAAAGATATGAATATTTGAAAAACAATGATTTATTAGATGAAGAATATTTCAAACCTGCATATGAAAATTATTTCAAAGAAAAAAAACTAATACCAATGATGGTTGATATGGCAATTTTTGAAATTGATATTGATTTAGAAAAAGCAGATTCTACTTTAAAAACTTGAGTTGAAGAAGCTATTAGTGCATTAGATTCTTATTTAGATAGAATAAAAAATACTGATATTCTTCCAAATCAAGATAAAAACATTTCTAAATATATGCTAACAACCGATTATGTGTCAGCATTAAAAAAAGCACAAAATGAAAACAACTTATTCAACTTAGAAAACATATTTATTGGTGGTTATCCATACGAAAATCCAACAACTTCATATTGAATAAAAAATAACCCAAGCGAAAGATGATCAAAAGATATCAAGTCGTACAATCGTAGCCCGGTTAATGAAAAAACGTTTGCATTACCAAAAAATAATTGAGAAAGCAAACTTGAATTTGGTAATAACTTATCAATTTTTGATAAGTCTTGAAGAAGAATAATGGCTTCATGATATGGATATCATTATAACATTAATTTTTCTTCATTATATTATGGCGCATCTGGATCATTAGCATATAATGAATTTGGCCAAATGATAGGAATATATGATGCAGTAACCTCATCAGTAAGTTCTGGTGATTTATTGCAATATGGTGGAGTAGCTCCTTTTATTCAATCTCACGATTTAGAAGCAATTGATGGTAGCAAATTATATGCTTATAACTTGATTGATGCAACTGATAAAGAAAAATATTCAAAACAAAAAAATTCGTTTAGAGAAAATTTGAAAATTTTATATCCAAATGGTTTTGAAGACGGAGAAAATACAACCAAATTATTTGATAATGGGTACTAATTTGTACCCATTTTTATTTGTTTTTATCAATTTATTGAAAAATAATCATATCTTTTATAAAAAACAAATAATCTTAATATTAATAATAAACAAACATTGGAACCTTCTATAAATTATAAATTTATAGATTTTTTGATACAATTAAGAACATGAAATTTATCGATGAAGTAAATATATTAGTAATAGCAGGAAAAGGTGGCGATGGAATTATAAGTTTTCGTCGTGAAGCAAACGTTGACAAAGGTGGTCCTGACGGTGGCGACGGAGGAAATGGAGGTTCAATTTATTTTCAAGGAGATCCTGGACAAAATACTCTATTACCTTTTTATTATCAAAATAAAATAGTTGCAGAACCAGGTGAAAATGGAAAACCAAAGAACGCCTTTGGAAGAGGTGGAACTGATTTAGTAGTAAAAGTACCGTTAGGGACTATGGTTTATAAAGAAGGACAATTAATTGCAGACATTATTACTGAAGAAAAATATTTAATTGCAAAAGGCGGAAAAGGCGGAAAAGGAAATCTTAGATTTAAATCATCAAGAAATACCGCTCCTAGAATATGTGAAAATGGTACGCCAGGACAAAAATTTGACCTCTATTTAACTTTAAAAGTTTTAGCCGATGTTGGTTTTGTAGGTAAGCCAAGTGCTGGTAAAAGTACTCTTCTTTCTCAAATTTCCAACGCCAAACCAAAAATAGCTGATTATGACTTTACTACTTTGGTTCCCCAATTAGGTCTTGTAAAATTTTATGAAAATAATTTTGTTGTTGCTGATTTACCAGGTCTTATAGAAAAAGCATCTGAAGGTCGTGGGTTAGGAATTCAATTCTTAAAACACATCGAAAGATGTAAAGTAATTTGCCATATCATAGATTTCGGTGATGAAAATAAAGATCCTATTTCAGATTTTGAAATCATTAATGATGAATTAAAATCATACAATCTAAAATTAGAAAAAATGCCTCAGGTTGTTGTTGCAAATAAATCAGATTTAGAAGCATATGAAAAAAATGTTGAAGCATTTTTACAAAAATATCCAAATATTCAATTAATCAAAAATTCAGCGATATCTGATTCAAATATCGAAGAAATTAAAAAGCAATTATGAAATACATTGCAATCAGCAAAAGAAAATTCAGTTGATGAATTAAAAGACGATGAAGAAGTTGTTGTTATTAAGTTGGATAAAAAACCTATAGAAATTATAAAATTATCTGAAGACACTTATGAAATAACTGGAGATGATATTTATAAAATATATGACAAAATACCTGTTATTTCATTGGATAATTTATGAAGATTTAATTCTAAATTAAAATCTCTTGGTGTTTTTGAAATGATTAAAAATTCAAAAATTAAAGATGGCGATACAATAAAAATAAAAGATTATGAATTTGTTTGAAACACCGAAGATTTTTAAAAAAAATTTTAAGTATTTTTAAAAATAATATATAATAATAAAGCATTTAGCAAAAATCGTGCGTGGAGAAGTAGCTCAGCTTGGTAGAGCACTTGACTTGGGCTCAAGCGGTCGCAGGTTCGAATCCTGTCTTCTTCACCATTTATGGGGGGGTAGCTCACCTGGCCAGAGCGCCTGCCTTGCACGCAGGAGGTAGAGGGTTCGAGTCCCTTCCTCTCCACCATATGGCACTGTAGCTCAGTTGGTTAGAGCGTCCGGTTCATACCCGGAAGGTCAAGAGTTCGACTCTCTTCGGTGCTACCAAATGAAAAACCCAATAGGGATAAAAAGATGGACCCATAGCTCAATGGTTAGAGCAACCGGCTCATAACCGGTCGGTTACAGGTTCGAGTCCTGTTGGGTCCACCAGTGGGCAATTACCCAAGAGGCTGAAGGGAGCAGTCTTGAAAACTGCCAGGGGCTTCACGGCCCGCGGGGGTTCAAATCCCTCATTGCCCGCCATTATATAGCGGAGTAGAGCAGGCGGCAGCTCGTTGGGCTCATAACCCAAAGGTCATTGGTTCGATTCCAATCTCCGCAACCACGGTCCAGTGGTAAAGTGGTTTAATACGCTTCCCTGTCACGGAAGAGATCGCGGGTTCAATTCCCGTCTGGACCGCCATGGCTCTGTAGCTCAGTTGGTAGAGCAACGGACTGAAGCTCCGTGTGTCGCTGGTTCGATTCCTGCCGGAGCCACCATTTCAGAAATGACTTAACACCGAAAGGTGTTTTTTTTATTATTATTTATAATTATTTATTTTATTAATATAATAGAAAACAAAAAATATCATTACTGTATAATTTTTAGTTATGAACACGTTAGAAATTTTTATTCAAATTTTTGGTGCACTTGGTTCAATTGTTACTATTATGCTAGGTGTACCTCAACTTATAAGATTGCTAAAGACAAAGAAAGCTGAAAATATTAATTATTATTCATTTTGAATTTTTCATGTAGGTATTATTGTTTGAATAATATATGGAGTATTTACACCAAATGAAAATGGTTGATATATATTCTTAGCGAACCTATTCTGCTCATTTATCTATGCTTTCACGATGTTTTATTTATATTATTATAATAAGAACATATCAAAAAAACAATTAGGATACGCAGTTTTAGCTATAGTATTATCAGAACTTTTGGTAATTTCTTTATTTGGTGTTTTCTTGGTATTAGTACATCAAAAAATTAATCTTCAAATGTTTTATCCTGTTGAACCTAAAACAAATGTTTATATAGGTAAAATTGCAGTGTTTGATAAGACAAAATCATTAATAATTGGACTAATAACCCCAGCATGTACAACATTAGCATTTACACCTCAATTAATTAAAGGATTTAAAACAAAAAACTTTAAAGGCTTAAGTCCGTGAATGCCATTTTTATTTATAATAAACAATACTTGATGAATTCTATTTTTCTCTTTAAGTATTGTAAGAGCAAAACAAATTGGAACTGAATCGGAATTAGCAACTCTTAATGCATTAATAGGTGCTTTAATATGACAAATTGTTTCAACAATCGTTTATACGGCACAATTTTCATTAATACTTTCATATGAAATAAAAACGAAAAAACAAAACATCCAAAATCAAGTAATTACATCATAATTAATAAAAAAAACAAGAAGAATCTTGTTTTTTTTATTAATTTGTTAAAAAAATTATTGAAAAACCCACTTTTTTTTGAATGTGATTAAATTAAGTTGGTTTATAAATTATTTAAACTAAATAAAAATTTTAATAGGAAAAAAATGAAATTTAAAGTTAGAAAGAAAGAAACCTTTATTAATGCAGCAATAATTTTAGTATTTGCTACGCCATTTCTTATTTGATTTGCAGTTTGATCTGCTTTTTCAGCTTCTTTTGCAAGTCTTGTAAGGTCTGGGGATGAAGCATTGTTTAATTTTATTAAAATATTTCAATCTGCCGAAGATGTACTATCATTCAAAGAAGCTAGAACAATAGTGCATGTATTTTGCATAATCTTAACTATTGTATTCTTAGCTGTAATAATTCTTGATGCTTTTGTAATATACAGACTATATACTTTAAAAGAATTAGTTATAACTGAAGAAAATTTGGAAATTGTATACGAAAATAAAACAAAGAAAATTGCATTTAAAGATATACAAGATGTAATAGTAAGAAAATCGCATTACATAAGAATTAAATTCAAAAACAAATGATTACAGTTTGCGACAATATTATTTAAAGGCGAAAAATTCAAACAAGAGTTAATGAAGAAAATGTCTCAAATTTAAGATGTTTATCAACAAAATATAGTCTCTTTTTAAGAGGCTATTTATTTTCTAAAATATAAATTATTCATTATCAAAAAGTAATTTTGCAGCTTGTAAGTATGCTCTTAATAAATTACTTTTCCCAAGTTCTATTCCGCCAAAATATCTTATAACTACCAATAATTTATTTTCCATTTTTTTACTATTTAAATAAGTATAAAGAGGTATTCCAGCTACTCCTTTTGGTTCGCGGTCATCAGTATATCCATTAATGATAATATCATTATCTTTTATAATATAAGCATAAACAATATGTCTTGCTTTTTTATGTTCTTTCCAAAGGTTCTCAATTATACTTTTTACTTCTTCTTTTGAATTTATTTCAAATAAAATAGATATAAACTTTGACTTTTTGATTTCTAGAATCTTCATTTTATTATTATAACATTTGTTATAATTTTAAAATTATGTTAAAGCTTATTGTTAATTATTCTGAAAGAATTGATAAATATATCACAAATAATTCTGAAATTACAAGAAATGATATTCAGCAACTTATTAAAGAAGGAGCAGTATTTGTAAATAAGGTAAAAATTAATAAAAATAAATTTGTAGTCAAAGAAAATGATGAAATTGAAGTAATTAAGATAATTGAAAAACAGTTGAATGTTGAAGAACAAAATATTGAATTAGATATTGTATATGAAAATGATGATTATTTAGTTATTAATAAACCTTCTGGCTTAGTGGTACATCCAGCTCCTGGTCACAGAGACAATACATTAGTAAATGGTTTGATGTATCATTTCAAAAATAATTTAAGTAATGTTAATGGTTTATTAAGATTAGGTGTTGTTCATCGTATAGACAAAGATACAAGCGGGCTTTTAATTATTGCAAAAAACAATACAACTCATAATTATTTTGCTTCGCTGTTAAAAGAACATAAAATTAACAGAACATATTTAGCAATAGTCGATGGAAAAATTCCTAACAAAAAAATGCATATTGATTTACCGATTGGCCGTGATTTAAAAAATAGACAAAAATTTGCAGTAACTGAACAAAATTCAAAACATGCATATACAATGATAGAAGTTTTAAGATATTTAAAAATAGACAATAAGGACAAAACTCTTGTTAAATGTAATCTAAAAACTGGAAGAACCCATCAAATAAGAGTTCATTTAAATTATATAAAACACCCAGTTTATGGAGACCCTATATACAATAAAAAAATCGATGAATTTAATCAAAGGTTGCATGCGGTTGAGCTTGAATTTATTGATAACAATGGAAATAAAATGCATTTTGAAGCTCCGCTACCTAAAAAAATGCTTGATGAAATTGAACTTGCTAAATAAAATTAGGTTATAGTTTATAATTTATTTAATATTTATTATTTATAATAAATAAAGTTAAAAGGAGAATAATGAGAAGAATAGATTTAGCAGCCTATAAATCGACAACAGAGCTGTATGAAAAAAATAAAAAAAATATTAAATTAAGATGAATTCTATTTTCAGTTTTTTTGATTGCAATAGTAATCTTATTAACAGCAGCATTAATCGAATATTCTGCAAATAAACAAAATTACATCGCTAATTATTTTATTATTTTTTCTAAAAACAAGGCACCTTCTGAAGCGGAAGAGATATCAAAACAATTATATAATCAAAAATTTGCAATTTCTTTGGTTATGTCATTATTATCAGCAGCATTTTTCATCTGACATATATTTTCATTAAATTCCGCATTTAAGGCAAAAGATTTTACAAAATACTCTAGATGGCTTTCAATGCTTTATAGTACTATATTAATATTTACAATTTTAAATTTATTTTTATCAGGTTTTTCTATTTTTAGAATTCAAAGTTGAAATATAAACCAAATTTTGAGTCTTATTTTTACAATAATATTAATAGTTGGATACTTTACATTATATTGACCATGTTCTTCAATAATTAGAGCATTTAGAAACTTCAAAGTGCAACAACAATTTAAGGAATTACAAAATAATCCTATGATTATGTTTAATCAAATGTTTGGAAACCAATTTAATCAACCAAATAATATGGATAATGATATAAAACATTCTGAAAATAATGATTTAGATTTAAATAAATCAGAAGATAATGACAATCAAAAAATAAATAATGATGATATTGATTACCGTTCTCAATTAGAAACATTGGATAATGAAAAATTAATCTTGATGGCTGAAAAATTAAATATTTTTGATGCAAAAAGTCTTGAAAGAAATAAACTAATTGAAAAAATTATTATAATTTTCCAAAATTTAGATAAAAGCAAACAATCTAAACAAGCTCAAACTAATAAAACTAATGAAGCAAAAAATGAAGAAGAAAATAGAAATTCTTCGAACGATCAACAAGATGATCAAATAAATTAAAATGTTAAGAATAAAGGTTATTTATGAATGAAATATTACTTAGCCAAAATAATTCTGCCGAAGCTAGCAAAAGCTCTGGCCATTTTTTAATTTATTCTTTAGTTTTAACTGTTTTATTTATTGTTAATATTTATTTATTGATTAAGTTTTTTGTTAATTTCAAAAGAAGCATCGATAAAACAAAAACCATTTTAAAAGAATATTTAATAAAAAGGTATGTTCAGGGATTTAAAGTTAATAGCACTGCATTTTTTAATATTATTATGATTTCCTTGCTAACTTTAGTCCAGATAATTTTTTCAAGTGTTTCATTATCTAAAATATATTCGACAAATAATCAAAATAATAATACTTATGTTTCGTTTTTTGTTGCATCAATTGTGGCCGGGGCAATTTTGGCACTATCATTTGGGTTATCACTTTTGATAATATTTATCATTAAATTTAATTATCCACAGTACAAAAAGCACTTGGAAGAGATAAAACTTGAAACAATTTCTCTAAAGGAATCAAAATTAAATGAATTAGATAATAATTATCCAAAAAATATTAATATAGATTTTGACAAATTGAAATCATCAAATATATTATTATTTAATCTATTTAAACAATGAATCAAAAATTACAACACCCTAAATGAAATTGATTTCAAAAAACAATACAATATTTTCTTAGATCAACTTTTTAAAATAAATTATTTTGAAGAATTCATGATTAATGAACAAAAACAAAATGATTTAAATGAACAAAAAAATAATGAAAACAATCTAGAAAAAAATAATTATTTAAGTGTTGCTGAAAAAGAAATTGCTTGGATGCAAAAAGTTGATCAAAAAGCAAAAATAATGAACGATGAAAAAAATCTTTCAAAAATTTCAAAAGAAGAATTTAATAAAAAATATGAAGAATATGTTTATTCAGTAAGATCTCTTGATCCTTTGTATCAAAATACTTCTAAGAATTCTTGATTATTTTATCGTGATTCTCAAACCGAAGATCTTTTTTACAATACAAATACTGTTATATCATTTTCATTCAATGATGATTTGCAATTTGAAGAATATGAACTATTAGATTTTTTAAAAGTGTATAGAAATTGCTTAATTTCAAAATTCTTATTAACAAAATAAAATAATATGAACAAAAAAATACTCTTTACATCGCTTTTGATTTCTTCATCTTTTATACCACTAACTGTTGTATCTTGCAAAGAAATTAAAGATTTTAAATACTTAATTTTTAATAGTTTAAAAAATGAAATTTTAAGTTCTATAAATGACATAGATGATTTTTTTCCTTACACAAATGATGAAGAAGTAAATGATTTAAAAACTAATATAAATAATTTACTTTTATCAATGAAGAAAGAAAGATTAAGTGAAAATAATAATTTGCAAAACTTTTTAGATTCTACAAAACAAAAATTCAAAAATATTGTTAATGATTTTGTTGAATTAAAAACTAGAAAAATCAATTTAGTAAAAAAATATTTTGAAGAATTTTCGGATTTTACAAATTGGGTTTTCAATAATATTTTAGGCGAGGTAAAATATAAAGAATTAATAATTAAAATTAAAAATTATTATAATGACAATAATTTTAATCCAGAATGATCTATTAAACAAATTGAAATAGAAACAGAGAAACTTAAAAAATTCATTAATGATATAAAAAAACAAAAAGAAGAAATTGATGATAATCAAAGTAGCAATTAGCTACTTTTTTTAATTAAATAAAAAAATAAAAAAAATGTTGTACACCGGTTTAGTTGTTGTATAATTTATAAGTATTTTTAAATCATTTTTTAAAAATATTGAATATAAATAAAATTACAAACAAAATTAAATGAAAGGAAAAATATGCCTACAGTTGCTCAACTAGTTAAGCAAGGCCGTAAAGATAAAACAACTAAATCTAAAGCTCCTGCTTTATTAAAGATGTATAACTCTTTACAAAAAAAAGAAAAAGCTATTCCTGCACCATTTAAACGTGGAGTATGTACTCGGGTAGCTACAATGACACCTAAAAAACCTAACTCAGCTATTCGTAAATATGCCCGTGTTAGATTATCAAACGGACAAGAGGTTACAGCCTACATCCCAGGAGAAGGACACAACTTACAAGAACACTCAGTTGTTTTAATTCGTGGTGGGAAAGTTAAAGATTTACCAGGGGTTAGATACACAATAGTTCGTGGTACTCAAGATGCTGCTGGAGTAAATAATAGAAAACAAGCTCGTTCAGTATATGGAACAAAAAGACCAAAAAGTAATTAATTAGAAAGTTAAATAGAAAGGAAAAAAATATGTCAAGAAAACATAAAGCACCTGTAAGAGATGTTTTAGCAGATCCAGTTTTTAACTCAAAAATTATTACCAAATTAATTAACGCAATTATGTTAGATGGTAAAAAATCTGTAGCTGAAAGCATCCTATACAACGCATTTGAAATTATCAAATCAAAAACCGGAAAAGAACCATTAGAAGTATTTAACGCTGCATTAGAAAATGTAAGTCCTCAATTAGAAGTTCGTTCAAGAAGAGTTGGTGGTTCAAACTATCAAGTACCTTGTGAAGTTAGTGCAAAAAGAAAACAAACATTAGCTTTAAGATGAATTATTCAATATGCAAGATTAAGAAACGATAAAACAATGGAAGAAAAGTTAGCACATGAAATTATTGATGCCTCAAATAAAATGGGTGGAGCTATCAAGAAACGTGAAGATACCCACAAGATGGCTGAATCAAACAAAGCATTTGCTCACTTTAGATGATAATTATAAATTTATTTAAATTATTTTAAAGATTAGGATAAAAATAAATATATGTCAAGAGAATATAAATTAGAAAATTATCGTAATATCGGAATCATGGCTCATATTGATGCTGGTAAAACCACAACAACAGAAAGAGTTCTTTTTCACACAGGTAAAATTCATAAAATTGGTGAAACACACGAAGGTGCTTCACAAATGGACTGAATGATTCAAGAACAAGAACGTGGTATTACCATTACTTCAGCTGCTACAACAGCTTATTGAAAAAATAAAAGATTAAACATTATCGATACACCAGGACACGTTGATTTTACAATAGAAGTAGAACGTTCATTACGTGTTTTAGATGGTGCTGTTGCTGTTTTGGATGCTCAATCTGGTGTTGAACCTCAAACTGAAACGGTTTGAAGACAAGCAACAAACTATAAAGTTCCTAGAATCGTGTATGTTAACAAAATGGATAAGATGGGTGCAAACTTTAAAGCATCAGTTGAATCATTAAGAAAATTATTAGGTGCAAATGCACACGCAATTCAATTAAACATTGGTGAAGAAGCACAATTTAGTGGAATTATTGACCTAGTAACTTTAAAAGCTTATGAATTTGATGGTGGTGTTGACGAAAATATGAAGGAAATCGAAATTCCTGCACACCTAAAAGACGAAGCTCAATTAATGCGTTCATCATTAGCTGAATCACTAGCTGATTTTGATGAAGAAATTATGGAATTATTATTAACTGAACAAGAAGTTTCAGCTGATTTAATGAAAAAGGCAATCAGAAAAGCAACTTTAACCTCAGAATATTTCCCAGTTGTTTGTGGTACATCATTCAAAAACAAAGGTGTTAAATTAATGCTTGATGCTGTTGTTGAATACTTACCTTCTCCATTAGATATTCCAGCCATGAAAGCTTACAAAGGCGAAGAAGAAATTTCTATCCCAGCTTCAGATGATGAATTCTTCTCATCTCTAGCGTTCAAGGTTATGAACGACCCATTTGTTGGGAACTTAACATTCTTTAGAGTATATAGTGGTGTTATTTCAAAAGGTTCATACGTTGCTAACTCAACAAAAGGTGAAAAAGAAAGATTTAGCCGTATTTTATTAATGCACGCTAACTCAAGAACAGATATCGATGAAGTTAGAACAGGTGATATTGCTGCTGCTGTTGGTTTAAAATACACAACAACAGGTGATACATTAATCGATGAGAAACATAAAGATATTGTTTTAGAAAACATGAATTTCCCAGAACCTGTTATTTCGCAAGCCATTGAGCCTAAAACAAAAGATGCATCTGAAAAATTATCACTTGCATTACAACGTTTAGGAGCAGAAGACCCTACATTTAAATACTACACCGACGAGGAAACTGGACAAACAATTATTGCTGGTATGGGTGAATTACACCTAGACATTATTGTTGATAGATTGAAACGTGAATTCAAAGTTGAAGTTAGTGTTGGAGCGCCTCAAGTTTCGTATCGTGAAACAATTACAAAAGCTGCTGAGGTTGAAGGTATTCATAAGAAACAATCTGGCGGTAAAGGTCAATATGGTCACGTATGAATTAAATATGAACCAAATCCAGACGGTGGTTTTGAATTCATCGACAAGATTGTTGGTGGTAAAATTCCAAAAGAATACATCAAATCAATCGAAAAAGGTCTTAAAGAAAAAATGGAAATTGGTATTCTTGCTGGATATCCAATGATCGATATTAAAGCAACATTATTTGATGGTTCATACCATGAAGTCGATTCATCAGAATTAGCATATAAAATTGCTGCTTCTAAATCACTTACAAAGGGACGCGAACAACTTGGAACAGTTTTATTAGAACCAATTATGGACGTTGCTGTTGTTGTTCCTGAAGATTTCTTTGGTGATGTTATGGGTGATATTTCTCGTAGAAGAGGACAAGTTCGTGACAATGAAACAAGAAACGACGGAGCTCACGTTATTAAAGCATACATTCCTCTAAGCGAAATGTTTGGATATGCAACACAATTAAGATCTATGACTACTGGTCGTGGTACATATCAAATGTGATTTGATCACTATGAAAAATTACCACGTAATTTAGCTGATGAAATCATCAAAAAACGTGGTGGAAAAGTTTCTTCTGAAGAAGACTAATCTAGATAAAATTTATGATAATAATTTTAAGGTTTAAGGTGATTTAAATCTTAAACTCACAATAAAAAAGTTCAAGCGCAACATAAAGGCTTGAGCTTTTTTATTATATATTTTATTTTTTAAATTAATAATTCAAAAATCATAAATATTAAATAGTCATTTTTGCAAATGAAAATAAACAAACTTTATTATGTTAATCCGTGTTAAAAATAACTATTTAATATATTAAAAATACGTTTGTGGTGCTGTTTTCTAATTTAATATTTATAGCGTCATATTTATTATTTAATTAAAAACTATATCAATCCTCTTGTGTTATAGTATTAAAATTAAAGGAGTTATTGAATTATCTTATCAAAATTCTATTTCAACGTTCATTTGATGCTCTTCGAAAAGAGGCATAAGCTTTATCTATATAAATTTTATATTTAATCATCTGACTAAAATACATATTTTTCAAATTTAATTCCATTTTCATTTGTTATTAACTTTTATATTTTTTTAGCTCTGAATTAATTATATTTTGCGATTTACCTTGTGCTAGTCTTTATAAAATTATATGCTGACTTTATGTCAAAAAAACTTTTGCCATATTTTTGTTAAAAAACGTTTCAAAAATTTTGATTTTTTGTTATTTACAAATTTAAAATAATACTTATGCCTTAATCTTTTTTTGTAAAAAGTTTAATTATTATTATAATTATTACTATGAAAAAAATATTATTATCAACATTATTATTGCCAACTTCGCTTTATCCTTTAATTGTTGTTTCTGCAAGTAACGAAGATAAGAAATACCAAAAAAATTTATTCGAGAATAAACTGGGAATTGAATTCATTAAACAAGTTTCATTGGAAAATATCAAGAATTGAGATGACTCTTTGGGAAAGTATACTAATGAGGATAAAGGAGTAATAAAACAATTTGTTAAAAAGTTGATTAAAAACACAACAGATAAAAAATCTATAGCTAAAATTATACACAACTGAATTTGTGAAAATGTTAAGTATGCAACCGCTAATGGTCCTGCTCCAGAAATTGAACCAATTAAAGTATTAGAAAGAAAGGTAGCAGTTTGTGGAGGGTTTTCTAATTTATACAAAGTTATGTTGGATGAAGCTGATATTGCTAATGTTATATTAACTGGCAACTCTATTTATGGAGCTCATCAATGAAATTTGATTATTTTGGATGATAATGATATTTTTTATTCAGATGCAACATGAGGAAAAGCATATTTTGAAAAAACTATTGAAGATTTTTCAATAGATCATGAACCCCAAAAAATGTATGGTGTTTCTTTACAAACAAAAGAATTCGAGTATGAATTTTTTCACGGAATTTCTGTTAAAAAAATAAACAATATCGACAAACAAATTGTAAACATTCCTGATCAGGTTAACGGGTTAGAAATAACTTCAATATCTAATTATGCATTAAATAATGAAGAACAAAGAGATACTTTGTCTAATAAAAAACTAATAATAAACGTAGGTTCTAATATTTCAAAAATCGACTTCGAATCAGGAACATCATTGATTGAATCTTTTAAAATTAACAATAAAAATAAAACGTATAGTGATTACAATGGAATATTATATTCTAAAAATTACGGTACGCTTTTAAGTGTTCCGGCAAATTATAAAGAAGTTGTGACTATTCATCAAAATACAACTAATTTTGATGAAAAACAATCCTTCCGTGCGAATCATATTAAAAAAATAAATGTGGATAAAAAAAATCAAAACTATGCTTCTGTACCTTCCGAAAATCATATATACCCTCTTTATGACAAACAATTACAAAATGTAATTTCTATTCCTGGAGGAGCTAATGAAATTAGACTAGCAAAAGGTTCGATTTTAACTGATTTTATATTAAGTCAATATGATAATTTGAAAAAAGTAATATTAGATTTAGGAATTAATCAATTAAATGTTTTAGCATTTAATAATAGTAGTGTTTCTGTTATTGAACTACCTTATGATTTTCCAATAGAATTAGTAAGTGAAATAAAAAAAATTAATCCAAAAATTCAAATAAATGTAATTGAAACATCTAAAATCGCTCAAGCTTTAATAAAAGAAAAAGTTAATAACATAAAAATTATTTCTACAAAAGAAGCTTTAAAATTAAATGAGGATTGAGAATGGGTTACTAACAAATATGATATTAACTTTCTTGAAGTTGAATACAAGGAATTAATTGATGAACTTAAAAAATATAGTGAAAACATTTATACTACAAATATTGATGAATACAACCAAATTAAGAACAAAACACAACCTATTTTAAAACAAATTAATGAAAAAATTAAAGTAAAACAGAAGGAAACACCAAAGAAATATTTAAAATCTATTTTAATTTATACTTCAGTAATTGTTTTGGTGTTTATTGCTGTAATTTTATTAGTAATATTCTTAAAAAAAAGAAAAAATAAACGAAAATAATATGTTCTTTTGAACACAGCTAAATTTTTAAAAAATATAAATTAAAATATGGCGTTCAAACATTAGCAAGTAAAATGCGCCATATTTTTTTATCTTTTGTATGTTATATATAAACTAAAAAATCTATTATAGAAGTAACAAGTAAATAAACTATAATCTGTATAGTAAAATAATTAATAATTGTAATTTTTTGTTAAATAAATAAAAATCAATATGAAATAAGGTTAAAGTAATTTATGCAAATCTTATTTTTAAAGCAATCAAATTTATAAATAAATTAAATATAAATAATGAAATTAATAAGATAAGAAAAAGTGCTATTAAGGAGCTTAAATTTAAATCTTTAATTTATAACTGAAATTTTTAAAACTTACAGTTCTTTAAAAAATGTTTCTAAAAACAATCGCAATATTGAATAATAAAAAAAGATTTTAACAGTATGAATTATTATTGAAAAAAGATCGATAGAAATACTAAAGTTGCAATATAAAAAAATATAAAAAACGAAACATACCCGCTATTTACTTGATTTAAAATTTTTTTATAAACAAAAGAAATTAAGGCAATATCTTAAAATACATTAAAGAAAATAAACAGTATATATAAACAAACGTTCTAAATTTAGAGACCATTAATTATATAATTAAACTATACTATAAATATAATATGTAAGAACTTAGGAGTTAATTGTGAAATTTCTAAAAAATAAAAAAAGCAGAATAATTTTTTCTGCATTTACAGCCTTATTACTTTCATCTGTTGTCTTTGGATCGACAGTGTTTTTAACAAATCAAAAAAATAGAAACGGTATTGAATATAAAAACCCAAATGGTGCAAACCCAGAAATTTTTCATAAAGGAACTCCTGATACAACAAAGGCAAATATTTCGATTACAGATCGTAGATTAAAAGAGGCAGAAAATCCTCCGGTAGTTGAAGCTCCTAAACCAACCCCCACACCCGCTCCAACTCCAGTTCCCACACCACCCAAACCAACCCCTGTACCTCCTAAACCAAAGCCAAAACCTTCTAATCCAAATAAATCAAATAATGAAAGAGTAATAATAGAAATCAACGGCGTTAAGGTAGTTGCAGAAGTAACTCCAGCTCCTTCAAGACCGCTAGATCCTCGTGATATTGAAGCTGGTATTACAAATCCAAATCCATATTTAAATGTAATTGTAGGAAATATTAAAAGTGTCGAAGTAACTAAAGAATTAAAAGATGCAACATTAAATAGTCTGATCAATCATAAAACTGATGGATTAAAAAATTATTTTTCTGGTTATGTTGATGATTTGTTAGTTGAAGCAAACGATAAATATGATCCTGAATTAAATATAAAAAATAATTCATTAATTTGACAGAGATTAATGGATAAATTTAAACGTTTATTAGACAGTCCTAAAGTCGTTGATTTTTTACTACCAGAAGCCGCAATTGAATATAAAAAACCAAAGCAATTTTCAAGTATGAACATAAAATATGCTTGATTAATAAAACACCTTGATTATTCTAAATTCACAAAATTAGGTAAAGGAGCTGAAAAATATTTAAAAGAAGGTTATACAGCTTCACCTGATAATGCATATATTAATGAAAATGGTGAAATAGATTCATATACTTATTCTCCAGCTCCTGGTTATAATAGTGTTACTTCTAGAATGGAAAGAGATAACAAAGAAAGAAGAGCATTTGGAATCGAAGGATGATATGCTAGAACACCGCAAGATATTGCAGATGGAAATTATCGTGGATGAACAAAAACTGATGTTACAAGAAGCGAAAAATTCAAACAATTTAATGTTGGTAATGGTGATGGAATAAAAATAACAGAATTAGTTAGAGATAAACCTGAAGAAGGTAAATTGAATAAAGGATATATTGTTGAAATTGATGCTGCTAACTATGATGGTTATGAAAAAACTAAAAGATTGATAGAATCATTAAAAGAAAAAGGAATCGAAATAACATCATATCGTATTAAAAATATGGGTAAAAAAGATGTTAACCAAAAATTTAAGGAAATATTAAAAGCACTTCCTGATAAATTGCCTCAATTAGAACTTTTCTTTGATCATAGAGCAACTAATACATCTTCATTGATTGAGCTAGAAAACAAAAAAATTAAAGAGTTATCATTGTTTACCTTAGGAAATTCATTGCTAGATGATTGATCATTAAACCCTTGAGCAATTCGAAACGTTGAATGAGTTAATACTATTGATTATAATGTTAGCTGAGAAAATAAACAAGGAGCAGATATTGCGACAAGAATAACATTTAATACTCTTGCTTTTGAAGAAAGTGATATATTAAATAATTCAGCAAATAAATACGAAAGAATAAATAATGGTTTGCGTATGGCATATTATGTTAGAAATAATGAAGGTATTTTCCAAGGTGGATTTGGTCCTGGATTAAATCCTGATACCAATGAAGGCGGAAATAGTTATCCAACAAGATTAGATTTCTCTCGCGCTCCATCAATTAGAACATTAAAAGGCTTAGTATTTTATGATTACATTAAACCATCGAATAAAAAACGTAAATTAAAAAATGTTAAGTTTTATAGCAATAAAAGTTGGTATGAAGTTAGTGGTGACGATTTAGATAACGCACAATTTAATACCGTTATGGCTTTAGGTGAACCAGGATTTCCGCCGACAAAAATTGAATTTAGCAATGGTAGCATAACCCAAAATATAAGATTAATAAGTTCTAATACGTTAACAAGCTCTGCCTTATCAAATTTAAGTACTTTAATAAATTTATCTGGTGTTTCAAGAGAAATACAGGTTCCATCAGGTGCTGAAGATTTAAAAAGACAACTGCAATCAAATGGTTATTCAGTTACATATGCACAAGATGAAACATTCAATTAAAATGAATGATAAATTTAATCATTAACAAAAGGATAATAAAATGAAACAAAATAATAAAAGAAAGCTTAATAAATCTAAATTACTTTTATTTACAGCACCAATTTTTACAGCACCAATTTTTTCTTTAATTTCTTGCCAAAATGAAGAAGCAAAAGAAAAAGATGCATTACAAAAAGAATTAGCTAATCTAAAAACTAAAATAGAAGAATTAAAAACCGAAGACTCAAATTATAAATCTTCTAATGTTTATAATGAATCTATAAAAATAATTACAGACATCGAAGCTGTTTTAAAAAAAGAAAATATCACACTAATAGAGCTAAGAAAATTTAAAAATCAAGCTAAAAATGCTATAACTTCAGTTCAAGAAGAAATAAATAAAATAAAAAGAATAAAAGAAGAAAACGCACCTGAAGAAAAACCAGAAACAAATTTGAATTACAGTGATGAAGAATTTGATAGAGACTTTAGTGAAATTACAAAGGCTTTTAAATTAGAAGACAAGTTTGATATTTCATTTGAACATTTTTTCAACGGTAATAGAAAAGAAGACATTTATCCAAGTGAATTACAAAAAGCACCTACATCAATAAAAGTTAGTCCAAAGGATAAAAGTTTAGAAGAAAAAATTATTTTTTCAGTTGAAACAGTATTCTTGGATGATGATGCAAATCAATCGGGAAAAGCAAAAATTAACATTGTTTTTAAAAATAAAGCAACTTTAAAAAGGTTGAATCACTTATTTAAAATAGATGGGTTTAAAACTTCTTTCGATAATCTTGATAGAAATGGAGATAAACCCAACAACAAGTTTTCTGAAAATATAAAAAATTCAGAAATAAACAAATATATTTCATTTGATCAAAATCAAAGATTTAAATATGATAATGATAAATACGTTGATGGAATAAAATCATATTTAGCATTATCAGCTGGTATTCCTGATTGAAAAAACTTTAGAGAAAATATTAAAGCAACAGACGATCAAATAAGAAAGCATGACGAAAAAGCATCTCAGGTCGGGCAAGATTCATTTATTAATTCAGCATACAAAGGTTTCACAATTCCTTCATTTAAAGAAAACGGTGATGTTGCAGGCCTTGAAATATTAGAATCTGCTGAATTTGGAAAAAAAGAATCATGAGTTGATACATTAGGAAAAAATGAGCCATACAAAGCGACAGGATTAGCTAGAACTATTGTTAATGAACATTATCTTGAAATTGCTAAACAAACATTTTCAATTGGTTTTACATATTTAAATGATTTTAAAGATGATATTGCTAAACTACAAAATTCAATTAATCATTGAGAAAATCCTAATAATGCTGGTGAATATCGTAATTCAATTGATAAAAAAATCAAGGAATTAGAAGAAGCAAAAGCAGAAGTTGAAGAAGATTGAAACAAAAGAATTGAAGAAAATGAATATGAACACCTTGCTGAATCGCTTCAATCAGAAAAAGAAAAAGCATTAAAGAGATATGATGATGCTATAGCAGATTATAGAAAAAGAACAATAGAAAAAGAAATTGAACTGCTAAAGGAAAAAATAAAAGAATTTGAAAAAAGAGCTGGTCAAAAAAGAGAACGTTTATCAGAAAATGGAACTGCTTGAATTATGGATTTTGAGATTAATGAAAACGGTTATCCAACAAAATGATATTTAGGTACAAATTCACACGTTGCAAGAGCAATGATTAATAATTTAACTTCATTTTCTTTAACTAAAATCGATAATAATTTATCTGTCGGCTCTAAACTTAGAGTTTCTGAATTAGATAATAATATTACTAGATTTAGTTTTGAAAATCCAGGTGCTATTAAGAAGGTATTTGATGGAATTGACTATTTAAAAACAAGTCCAAAAGATTTCTTAACAGAAAGACAAAAAGCTAATTATCAAGATTTAGAAGAATTTGTTGACTTTGCTGTTTTAGAAATAGATTTTACAAAAATTGATAAGTTTTTTGCCACTTCAAATGATCAAAGTACTACAAATAATTATCCTCAATCAAACCAAGAAAAGTTTGCTGAAAAATTAGCTAAAGAGATTACAAATGATTATGCAAATCAACAAAGCAAACACATTAAGTTTAAGAAAAATTCATATCTTAACAATTATGATAGTATAAACTATCCTCTAAAAGGTGAATTACCTTCAAACTTAGATCAATTATATGCTTTAGGATGACCATCATCAAAAGCCGATTATTTTTTAGAAATTCCAAACAAAGAAACGAATGAAGATCAAATAGCTAGAAAAAGCACCTCATTTAGTTTATGAACAAACAGCGAGTATGAATATTTTAATGCAAAAATAACTGATGGTGAGAATGGACCATCTTCGTATCCAAAAGATAAATTAGATAGAGGGAATTTCTTATCATACCAAATCGGTTATCGTTCATTTAAGGATAAGCCAGGAGTCTTGGATACATTTATTTCAATCCCAAAATTAGGACAAGACTTTTACTATGTAGATGGGAAAAGATATGTTAATATGGCGCTTGCATATATGCCACGTAGATGAGCTCCAATAGGAGGTTCTTCAGGATCATCTATTAGAAATCAAAATAATGAATTAGTATCAGTTTATTATGCTACAAATACTTCAGCAATCGCTGGATTGTCAGCTGCATTTAGATCCGAAGGCTTTGATTATAAAGGATTATACGGAAAATATAATCTCCCACAATATGACTTAATTTATGGTTGCGGAAGAGAACAAAAAAATTCATATCGCGAAGCATTAAAAAAACTATATGAATCAACCAATATAAAAACTAATTTATTTAAAAACGGTTTAGATGAAATACCTAATGAATTTAAATTTAATAATTAATTAACAAGAACAAAACCGTTCTTGTTTTTATTTCTTTTAATTTTAATTAAAATATGGTATAATGCTTACGCAATATATGAAGACAGTAACGGCGAATGCTTAATAAAGTTACCTAGTATGTTAACCGTTTTTGATATTGCAATAATTATATAGGAGGAAAAATGAGTGCATTAAAAGATGCTAAGGTTTTAGTTGTTAATGAAATTTCAAAACACTTAAACGAATCAAAAGCTTTATATGTAGCTTCTTATAAAACACTTGATGTTACTTCTTTACAAGTTATTCGTAGAGAATTAGCAAAATATGGCGTTTTATTAAAAGTTTATAAAAACCGTTTAGTGAAACAAGCTTTATTATCAACAGAACAAGAATCATTGAATGATTTATTAGTTGGTCAAAATATTTTTATTTTTGCTAAAGAAGATGATTTAACAACTTTAAAAGCCTTGGTTAAATTTAAAAAAGAATTCCCTGCTCTTGAATTAGTAGCTGGAATTTATGAAAATAAAGTTGTTGATGCAAAAAATTTAGATGAAATTTCAAAACTTCCTTCATACGAAGAATCACTTATGATTCTTGGAAACTCATTACTTGCACCAATTAAAAATTTAGCAATTGGTTTAAATGAGTTAGTTAAACAAGGAAAAGTATCAGAATAATAAATATTAAAAATTAAAAAAATAAATTAAGGAGAAAATTATGGCTAAATTAACAAAAGAAGAATTCGTTTCAGCATTAAAAGAAATGAATATTAAAGAAGTTATGGAATTAGTTGAAGGATTAAAAGAAGAATTCGGTATTGATCCTACTGCTGTAGTTGCTGCTGCTGCTCCAGCTGCTGCTGAAGCTGTTGAAGAAAAATCAACATTTAACGTAACTTTAAAATCAGATGGTGGAAATAAATTAGCTGTTATTAAAGCAGTTAAAGATTTATTAGGATTAGGTTTAATGGATGCTAAGAAATTAGTTGAATCTGCTCCTGCACTATTAAAAGAAAATGTTAAGAAAGAAGAAGCTGAAGAACTAAAAGCAAAACTTGCTGAAGTTAAAGCTGAAGTTGTATTAGACTAATTTAAAAACATAAAAACTGGCTTATAATAAGCCGTTTTTGTGTTTTTTAATAGCACACGCATATACGTATGCGTATTACATATAACAAAAATAAAACTTAATATAAAAAAATAAAATTTAAATATTTAAATGAGGTTAGATATGAGTAATAAACCACAATATATTTTAAGAAAATTTGGTCCAATAACAGAACGTAGAGATTATTCAATTAGTCAAAAGAAATTCGATACACCAGATTTCTTAAAGATGCAAAGAGATTCTGTTGAAAAATTCTTAACTGTTGGGGTTGAAGAAGAATTAAGAAATATATATCCAATTGAAGCAAGAGGAAAAGTTAAAATTGAATATATCGAAAATTCAGCAACTTTTGAATATCCAAATAAAACAGAATTTGAATGCATTAAAGAGGCCAAGCAAAAAGGTTCTTCATATCATGGTAAGCTTAAAGCAAAATTAAAACAAGTTAATGAAGAAACAGGAGAGGTGACTCCAGCAGAAGTTGTTTTTGCTGAAATTCCAATTATGACCTATGGAGGTTCATTTGTTATAAATGGATCTGAAAAGGTTATTGTTTCTCAATTAATCCGTTCAACAGGAGCTTACTTTGGTGTTAATGTTAGAAATAAACAAGCTAACGACTTATTTAATAAAGTAGAAATAATCCCGCAAGTAGGTTCTTGGGTAGAAATATACCACAAGACTACTTCATCTAACCCAGATACAATAAAGGTACATATTGATAAAAATAAATCATTTTTATTATCAACATTCTTAAAAGCTTTAGGTTTCACTGAAAAAGGCATTAAAAAAATGTTCGGTGATATTCCTGAATTAAATGAAACATTAAGAAAAGATAAAACAACCGGAACAACTGATGATGAAATAACAAGAGATGCTCAGGAGACTATCTATCGTTTAATAAGAAAAGGTGATAGAATGACGGCAGAATCTGCTAGAAATCTTATTCCATCAACTTTATTTAATGAAAAAAGATATAGTCTAACGGAAACTGGACGTTTTACATTAAATCGTAAGTTAAATATTGCCGAAAGATTGGCTAATACATATCTTGCAGAAGATATTTTAAATATCGAAGGAATTGTTAAGTATCAAAAAGGTATATTAATAACATGAGAAATTGCAAGAAAAATTGCTGAAGAATTTAGATTAGGTATTTTACCATTGTGAAAATTACCTGACGTTGAAGCAAGTGCTTATGGAAGCCAATTAGATGTAGTTGGTAATGAAAAATTATCTCAACGTTTATCAGTTCCTAGAGTTTGAATCTATCCAACAGAAAACGATATGTTAAATGATATTAATAAGGTTCAAGTTTTAGGAAATGATCCAAATGCAACAGAGAATTTCTTATTAATACCAGACTTAATTGCAACAATTTCATACTACTTTAACTTATTATCTAATATCGGTGTTGACGATGATCCTGACTCATTAGTTAACAAAAGAATTGTTACAATTGGTGAACTTTTACAAAATCAATTAAGAATTGGTTTAATCAAATTAGAAAAAAATACCCGTGAAAGAATTTCTACAAAAGAAACTTCGAAAATCACACCTAAAAACGTAACTAATAACAAACCAATCTTTAATCAATTTAAATCATTCTTTAACACTTCAAAACTTTCACAATTTATGGATCAGTGCAATCCACTTGCTGAAATATCAAATAAACGTCGTATTACATCATTAGGTCCAAGAGGTCTTAACCGTGATACAGCTCAGTTCGAGGTTCGGGACGTTCACCCAACCCATTATGGAAGAATTTGTCCAATTGAAACTCCTGAAGGTCCAAATATCGGGCTAATATTAAACTTAGCATCATTTGCTGATATTGATAAATATGGTTTTATTAAGTCTCCATATTTTAAGGTTGAAAACAAAAAAGTTGATTTTTCTAGACCACATTATCTAACTGCAATTGAAGAAGCTGGTTATACTTTTGCACAATCAACAGTTAATATTGAGAATGACTTAATTGTTGATAAAGCAGTAATGGTTCGTCGTGATAATGAATATTTACAAGTCCCTGCAGAAGAAGTTGATTTCGTTGGTGTATCTAACCGTCAAATGACTTCGATAGCTGCATCAGCTATCCCATTCTTAGAAAACGATGATGCTAACCGTGCCCTAATGGGTTCTAACATGCAACGTCAAGCAGTGCCTGTTTTATTCCCTGAATCTCCATTAGTTGCAACCGGTGTTGAAGCTGATATTGCAAGATATTCATCAACAAACATCATTGCAAAATACGATGGTGTCGTTAGTTATGTTGATGCTAACGTAATTAAAATAACAAGAGAAGGATCAACTAAGAAAGATTCATATTATTTAAGAACTTTTGAAAGATCTAACCAGGGAACGTTAATTCACCAAGTTCCTCTTGTTAAATTAGGTCAAGAAGTAAAAGCAGGTGATTTATTAGTTGATGGTCCATCGATGAAAGACGGAGAAATGGCGTTAGGTAAAAACGTTTTAGTTGGTTTTACAACATGACATGGATTTAACTATGAAGATGCTGTTGTTCTATCTGAAAGATTAGTTAAAGATGATGTTTATACTTCAATTCACATCGAAGAACAAACTATTCAATTTAGACATTCTAAAGCAGGTGAAGATATTTTAACCGCTGATATTCCAAACGTTTCAAACCATTCAAAACGTTTCCTTGATGATAATGGAATTGTAAGAGTTGGTTCAGAAGTTTCAGCTGGTGATATCTTAGTTGGTAGAACTTCTCCAAAAGGCGAAGAAAACCCAACTCCTGAAGAAAAACTTATGGCCGCTATTTTTGGTCAAAAAACTGCTTCAAGAAAAGATACTTCATTGAAAGTAAAACACGGACACAACGGAACTGTTGTTGCTGTTGAAGTATTAAGTCGTGAACAAGGTGATACTTTAGAAGATGGAATTGAAAAAATCGTTAAGGTATCGATTGCTCAAAAAAGAAAAATTAAAGTCGGCGACAAGATGGCAGGTCGTCATGGAAATAAGGGTGTTGTTTCGATAGTATTGCCTGTTGAAGAAATGCCTTATTTAGAAGATGGTACTCCACTTGATATAGTTCTTAACCCACAAGGTGTTCCATCTCGTATGAACATTGGACAAGTTCTAGAATTACATTTAGGTTTAGCCGCTAAGAAATTAGGAACAAAATTTGTTACTCCAATTTTTGATGGTATAACTCATAATCAAATCAAAGACATTTTAGAAGAAGCTAATATTAATTCTTCAGGAAAATCTGTTGTTTATGATGGAAGAACAGGTGAACCATTCGATCAGCCAATATCAGTAGGTATAATGTATTACCTAAAACTATATCACATGGTTGATGACAAAATGCACGCTCGTTCAGTTGGTCCATACTCATTGATTACCCAACAACCATTGGGAGGTAAATCTCAAAATGGTGGTCAAAGATTTGGTGAGATGGAAACATGAGCTATTGAATCATATGGAGCAGCAAACTTATTGCAAGAATTATTAACTTATAAATCTGATAATATAAATGGACGTAATCAATTATATAATTCGCTTGCACGCAAAACAAAATTACCACAACCTGGCATGCCCGAATCATTTAATGTTCTAGCTTATGAATTAAGAGGCTTAGGAATTAAACTTGAAGCTCATGATGATGTTCAAGATGAAAATGATTTTGAAATAGAAAGAGTTGATACTAAATATCAACAAGATTGAGATGGAGGAACTGAGTAATGAAAAATAATTCAAAATACGATTTATTAGATGAATCAAAAATAACAAAAATTTCCTTATCTTTAGCAACTCCTGAGGATGTTGAAAGTTGATCACACGGTGAAGTTACTAAACCAGAAACAATTAACTACAAATCATATAAACCTGAAAGAGGTGGTTTATTTGATGAAATCATTTTTGGCCCAATGATTGACTACAGATGCCCAGTTTGTGGGTACAAATATAAAAGAATAAATGAAGGATCTTTCTGTACAAGAACTGAATTATGTAAACAAGAAAAAGTACAAATCCTACCTAAGATTTCACGTAGAAATCATATGGGACATATTAAATTAAATAGTCCTGTAGTTCACTTTTGATTCTTTAAGGTTGACCATTCAATCTTATATAAATTACTTGGATTAAGAATTTCAAGTGAAAACAGTCATGAAACGGTACGTAGAGAAGAATTAGAAAATCTAATTTATTACAAAAATCATATAGTTGTAGAAGATGGTGGATTAAAATCATTACCCAAAAATTTAATTATTGAAATTAATGATGCCGCTGTAATTTATAAAGAAGCTTTGGATGAATTATTAACACGTTTTGATCCAAAAAACCCAGATCATCAAGAAGCTTATGAAGACATTACTGAAACAATTGAACAATTAGTTGAAAAAGCAACTTCAAAAATTGGTCAAGAATATGGTATTGACTTCTATGAACTTAACGAAGTGATTGAACATTATTCAGATGCAAGAATTATGACTGGTGCAAAAGCTATTGAGTACCTATTAAAAAATCTTGATTTACAAGCTGAAAAAGCTTATGTAACTGAACAAATTAATCAATTAAATTTACAAGAATCAAAAAACCCAGATAAGTTTGCAACTACAACAAAACAAACTAGAGAAAAACTTTATAAAAGACTTCAAGTTATCAATGCATTTATTGAATCTAAACAATCTCCAACAAACATGTTAATTTATAATCTACCAGTTATCCCAGCTGACTTAAGACCATTAATTCAATTAGATGGAGGTAGACACTCAACAAGTGATATTAACGAGTTATACCGTAGAGTTATTATTAGAAACAATCGTTTGCAACAATGACAGGAAAAAGATGCTCCAACATTAGTTATCCAAAACGAATTGCGGATGATTCAAGAAGCAGTGGATGCATTAATCGATAACCAAAGAAGAACACCAAATCCTGTTCTTTCTAAAGATAATAGACCATTCAAATCAATTTCTGATGCTCTTACTGGTAAAAAAGGTCGTTTCAGACAAAATCTATTAGGTAAGCGTGTCGACTATTCAGGTCGTTCAGTTATTGTTGTTGGTCCTAATTTAAAAATGCATCAATGTGGTATCCCGCGTGAAATGGCTGCTAAATTATTTGAACCATGAATTATTGCTCGTTTAATTGATAAGCAAGTTGCAACAACTGTTAAAAATGCTAAGAAAATTATTGAGGATCAAAACCCAATTATTTGACCTCACGTAGCTGAAGCTATCAAAGGAAGATTAGTATTATTAAACCGTGCTCCAACCTTACACCGTTTATCTATCCAAGCTTTTGAACCGGTATTAGTAAGAGGAAAAGCTATTAGATTACATCCATTAGTATGTACTCCATTTAACGCTGACTTTGATGGGGACCAAATGGCAGTTCACGTTCCTATTTCTGAACAAGCTTTATTAGAAAGTCGTGAACTGATGTTAGCTAATAAAAATATTTTAGGTCCTAAAGATGGTGAACCTATTATTAACCCATCACAAGATATGATTTTAGGTTTATATTACTTAACAATTGAAGAAGAAAACGCATTAGGTGAAGGTAGAGTTTTCGATAACTATCAACACATGCTAAGAAGTTTAGAAGCTAAAAAAGTTTCTCTACATGCAAGAGTTGCTTTACCTGCAGAAGAAGTAAAAAATAATAAACTATTTAGCGGATTTTCAATTAATTCACAGCTTTATGTAATTTCTACAGTTGGTAAATTTATCTTTAATAATGTATTTCCTAAAAACTTCCCATTCATTTTTGACAATAAAGTAACTAAAGCAATTAATTTAGAAGAATACAAAAATGAATTTAATAAGATATATGTTGTTCAAGCTGGAACAAATATACCTCAATATATAAAGACACTTCCAACACAAGAAGCATTTAATAAGAAAAACATTGCTAAAATAATTCGTTATATGTTCGATAATTATGTTTCAACAATTAGTATTAGAAATGTAGCAAGTGTAATCGATAAAATTAATGATTTAAATGATTCTGATATTGTATTAGAATTCTTAAAATTAAAAACATATAAGGGTCAAAATTTAGAAAAAGACCATGCTGATTTATTATCAGAATTTGTATTGATTGAAAAAGAAAAACTTATTCAAGAAAATGAACAGAGATACAATGGTCAAACAAATGTACCTATTTCAGCTAAAGAAAAAGCAAAAATGCTTGATGTTGTATGATTTAAATATACAAACATAGTAGCTTCAATCTTAGACGATATTAAACAACTAGGTTTTGACTATTCAACCACTTCTGGTATCTCAATCTCATTCTCAGATATATTAGAAACTGATAAAAAATCAGTATATATTGCAGAAGGTGATGAATATATTAATAAATTAAAGAACTATTATAATTTAGGGCTAATTACTGATGATGACAGATATTCTTTAACGATTAAAAAATGAGCAGAAATTAAGGACAATATTCAAGAAGAATTACAAACAATTATCAAAAATAATCCAAAAAACCCTGTTATAACCATGATTAATTCAGGGGCTAGAGGAAATATTTCTAACTATGTTCAATTAGCTGGTATGCGTGGTCTTATGGCTAATAACACCAAGACAACAAAAGCCGATGCTAAGAATGATAGAGTTGTTAGATCAACAGTTGAGGTTCCAGTTAAATCATCATTTATCGAAGGTTTAACAGCATTTGAATTCTATTCATCTACACACGGTGCTAGAAAAGGTTTAACAGATACTGCTCTTAACACAGCTAAATCAGGTTATTTAACAAGACGTTTAGTCGACGTTGCTCAAAATATTGTTGTTAGACAAGAAAATTGTGGTTCTGAATATGGATTCTTAGCTAAAAATATCATTGATACTAAAACAAAACAAATAATTGTTTCATTAAAAGAAAGAATTGTTGGTCGTTTCACAAATAAACCAATTTATGATAAAAATAACGAGTTAATTTGTGATAGAAATGTTCTTATTACAAATAAAATAGCTCAAAAAATCATTGATGAAGGTATTGAAGAAATTGAAATTAGATCAATACTAGGATGTAATACACGTAATGGTGTATGTAAGATGTGTTTTGGTAAGGATTTAGCTACAAACCGTGTAGTTAACATTGGTGAAGCTGTCGGTATTATTGCAGCTCAATCAATTGGTGAGCCTGGAACACAATTAACAATGCGTACCTTCCATACAGGTGGGGTTGCTGGTGTTGAAGATATTACAGGTGGTTTCACTCGTTTAATTGAATTAATTGACGCCCACGAACAACCTTGAGGTAGACCTGCAACAATTTCTCCATATCAAGGTGTTGTTGTTGATATTGAAAAAATTGAAAAATCAGAAAATGATTTTATCGTTTCAATCGAATCATTAGACAGTCAAGATGAAAAGATTAAGAGATCAATATTAGTAAATACTAATAAAAAGCTAAGAGTTTCAGTTGGTGATGAAGTTAAAATTGGTCAAAAACTTTCAGAAGGTCCGGTTATTTTAAAAGAATTATTAGCATTAACAGATGTTATAACAGTTCAAAATTATCTATTGAAAGAAATTCAAAGAATTTATCGTATTCAAGGAATCGCAATCAGTGATAAGTATATCGAAATTATTATTAGACAAATGATGTCAAAAATAGTAATTAGCGATCCTGGTGATTCAAAATTCTTTGCCGGAGCAATTGTTGATATATTTGATTATCAGGAAGAAAATTCATTACTTCTTACAGAAAACAAAAAACCTGCATTTGGTAATGTTGTTATTAAGGGTGCTAAACAAGTTCCTCTACTATCGGATTCATTTTTAGCCGCTGCTTCATATCAAGAAACTTCAAAAATTTTAGTTAACGCTGCAATTTCTTCAAGAACAGATAATTTAACTGGTTTAAAAGAAAACATCATTGTTGGTAAAAAGATTCCTTCAGGTACTGCACTTTACTCATTTGAAGAACATTCAAAATATGACATTAAACCATCAATAAAATACTTTACTAATTTTGTTGAACAAAATGAAGAAGAAACAGAATTTTCAGATGATAATTTAATTGATATCGACGCCTTAACTCAAGAATATATTGAAGATCAAAACAATCAAAATGATTTAGAAGATGAAGAAAACACAGAATTCTACAACGAAGAATTTTCAGAAGAAGAAAGCGAAGTAGAAGAGATGATGGATGAATCATTTGATTATGAATAATTAAAAAACAAGGACGTTAAAAGTCCCTGTTCCTAAATTGAAAATTCAAGTGCAACACGTTTAAAGTAAAATTTAGATGTGGAACTTGAATTTTTTATATTAATTAAAAAGAAAAAGTTCCATTGGAACGGAACGGAACTCATATGAATTATACAATAAAAAAATATAACCATTTAACAGATAATGAAAGAATAATTATTGAAAATTATTTAAAGTTAAATTATTCTCTTCGTAGGATTTCGAGATTAATCGAGCGAAGTGTTTCGACCCTAAGTAGAGAAATAAAGAGGAATACAAATAGTTTCGGAACTTATGAATTTAAACACGCTAGTTTAAAAACAAGAGAAAGATCAAGACATAAGTATTATTTTAAATTCGTGGATAACCAAAAATTCAAAAATTTTTCTAACGCTTTTTTACAAAAATATGACAAAAAGTTTTTTGGTATAAAGTCAACATATAATTTTATAAAAACTAGCACAAAACACTGTTGTCCTTCTTTAAGAACGGTTTTTAATTGAATAAACACTAATAATTGAGTTATAAAAAAGTACGATAAATTAAGACAATATTATAAAAAAGGTGGTAAAAGAACAGCATCCGTAATAAAACGGCTTGTAAAATCTGCTGATTATGTTTTTCCAATATGAACTAGACCTAAATCTATAGATTTAAGACTTGAATTTGGACACTGAGAAGCAGATCTAGTTTTAGGAAAAAGAGCCAATGGATATAATAATGTTTTAACTTTAACTGAAAGAAAAACAAGAATAGGGTTTGCAAAAATAATACAAAGCAAATCACCAAATATAATTAATTCAGAGTTAAAAAAGATTATAAGAGATAATGAATTAGAAGTAAAAACAATAACAGTAGACAATGGTATTGAATTTGAAAAAATAGGTATTTTAGCCAGATGATTAAATATAAAGATTTATAGAGCTGAACCTTATGCATCTTTTCAAAGAGGCTCAAATGAACATTGAAATGGAATTTTGAGAAGAGAATTCAAAAAAGGTTTTAACTTTAATACTATAACTCAAGAAAAACTTGACTCAGTTGTTAACCAAATAAATAATATGACGCGGGAAATATTAAATTGGAAGACACCATTACAAACCTATTTAGAATATATTAAATAATTATTATTAACAAAAATTAACATAATAAAATTATGCTTATCTTCATTTGAAAAAATGAATATTTTCTATTTACTTTTTTTGATTTATTAATTTTAAAAAAATAAAATGTATAATAAAAAAAGCCCAAGGCATTGTGTTGCACTTGAACCTTCTCTTTGGGAACAAGGACGTTAAAAGTCCCTGTTTTTATTTTTATATTTAAAAATATAAATATTTTGATATAATTACAAGCGTTACTTATAGAGTAACCATTCTAAAAAGGTTATAAACTTTTAAAGTACCTTAAAGATGTGACAAAATATAAGGAGATTTTAATGTTTGCGATTATCGAAACTGGTGGTAAACAATTAATCGTTAAAAAAGGCGATATTATTTACATCGAAAAGATTGAAGGCAATGAAGGTGAAACAGTTTTATTTGACAAAGTTCTAGCTGTTGAAGATAAAATTGGTACACCTTATTTAGAAAAATTCTCTGTTTTAGGAACAATTGAAAAACAAGGTAAAGCAAAAAAAATAGTAGTTTATAGACACAACGCAAAATCAACACACAAACGTAAATTAGGTCACCGTCAACCTTATACAAAAGTACAAATTACAGAAATTAAGGAGAAATAAGACATGGCACATACGAAATCTGGTGGAACGACTTCTAATAGTAGAGACTCGGCCGGTAGAAGATTAGGCGTTAAAGCTACTGATGGTCAATTTGTATCAGCAGGAAGCATTATCTACAGACAAAGAGGAACAAAAATTTTCCCTGGTAACAATGTTGGAAGAGGAAAAGATGATACTCTATATGCTTTAATTGATGGAATTGTTAAATTTGAAAACAGAATTAACCGTAAATTTGCATCAGTGTATGCAGTTGAAGAAAAATAATGGCGATTGCCGTTATTTTTTTAATATAGTATATTAAACGCTTTAATTTATAAACTTTTCGTTATAATTTTATTGTTTATTAAATATTTTAAAAAAGGAATAAAATGGCAAGAAAACCAATAAAATTAATTGAAAAAAATAAAGAAAAAATATTATTTTGATTTGATGAAAGAAAAACGGGTCAAGAAAAAATAATTAGCTTTCATAAATTAATATCTACTGTATTATTTAAAAACAATTTTAAAAAAGACGATAATGAATTTAAAGATTTTATAAATTTAATAAATTCATCATTAAAAAATAAAGAGGAAATAGCTTTTGATAAATTTAGTATTAAATATGAATTTGTGCCGAAATTTAGCTTAGATAAAAAAATTCCTCTTATCATAAACCAACAAAACGAAATTAAAAATAAATTTGCAATAGCTTTTAATAAAGAGTTAAAAATGCTAATAGATGAACAATATTATGTAGAATTCTTGCCTAACATAACTTTATATAATTCATTAATAGCTCATGAATTAAAAATATATATTAATAAAGAATATTTCATAGATCCAGAAGGAGAAAAAAATGGAAAATAACAAAAAAACATCAGCATTTAAAAATCCTAAAATTGTTTCAATTTTTGGATACATTGTTGAAGTATTCGGTGAATATCCTTACGAACAAGGACAACAATTTGTTTGTGAAAGAGATAATCAAATAAAATTAATCTTAATAAGTGCAACAAAAGAACGTGCATTTCTATTAGCAAATAATGAGAATAAAGAATTAAAAATCGATGATACTGTAAAAGCGGTAGAAAAAAGCAATGTATTTACTTCTGCAGAACATTTTGGAAAAGTTATAGACATTTTTGGAAACGTTGTTTTACCTGAAAAACAAATAGTTAAACAAAAAGAAACAGATGTTGAAAGCGCTACATTTAAATTAGCTCATCAATTAATGAATGTCAAAACTTTAAATGAGCAATTATATACAGGATTTACTTCAATTGACTTATTAATTCCAATTGGTAAGGGGCAACGTGAACTGATCATTGGTGATAGACAAACGGGTAAAACTCATATTGCTATAAATGTTATATTAAACCAAGCAAAAACAAATACTAAATGTGTTTATGTTGCTATCGGTCAAAAGAAAGAAAGCATTTCAAGACTATATAACATTTTAAAAGAGCATAATGCATTAAAAAACACTATTATAGTTGATGCCCCTGCAACAAGTGCATATGAACAATATTTAGCACCTTATGTAGGGATGGCACATGCTGAAAACATCTCTTTAAAAGATGATGTTGTTATAATCTTTGATGATTTAACAAAACACGCAAATATTATTCGTGAAATAGCATTGCTAACAGATAAACCAGTTGGTAAAGAAGCTATGCCCGGAGATATTTTCTTTGCTCACTCACAACTTTTAGAAAGAGCGGGATCATTTGTTGGTAAAAAAACAATTACCGCTCTTCCTATATTACAAACTATAGACGGTGATATTACTTCATTAATTTCATCAAACGTAATTTCTATAACAGATGGACAAATTGTAACAAGTGCTGATTTATTTTCACAAGGTGTATTACCTGCAATTAATATTAATTTATCAGTTTCTAGAACAGGTTCATCAGTTCAAAATAGAATAATGTCTAAAGTTGCTTCAGAAGTTGGAAAAATATTTAAACAATATAAAAGACATTTAAAATTAGCTGTATTAGATTATGAACTAAACAAAGAAACAGCAGCTTTATTATATAAAGGTAAAATGATTGATAAAATGTTTATTCAAAAAGGATACTCATTATATTCAAATAAATTTGTTTTATTAATGTCTAAATTAATTTCTTGGACAATTTTATGAGGAATTAAAGATGAAGAAAAAGCTTTAAAATTCATTGATATTTTAATCGAAACTAATGAAGAAGCAAAGAATGCATACAATACAATTCAAACAAGTACAAACTATGATGATAAAATAATGAAAGATTTCTTTGCATATGCTTTAAAACAATATTCTGATTATTTAAACTTAGGATGAGATGTTGAATACGAACATGAATTTGTAGAATTTAGTAGTGAATACTTAGAAGAAGTAGCAAAAAGATTAGGAGATAAATAATGGGAAAAATTATTAAACTATGATCTGATATTGTTGAAGTAAAATTCAATAAAAAAGATTTACCATTAGTAAACCAATTATTAACAACAAATAACGGAAAAACATTTTTACTTGTAAAAAGAATAATTGATGAAGAAACAATTAGAGCTATTATTATTTATTCTTCTAAAGAAATTAATATAAATGACGAAATTATAAACACTAAACAAAGTTTTATGGTTCCTGTTGGTTTGGGATCAAAAAATAATATTTACTCATTTGAAGGAAAACCTTTATTAACCGATAGAAAAACTAATCCAAAATATATTGAAATGAATTCAATAATAAATACTGAAAGATATTTAGAAAACAAATTAGAAATTGTTGAAACTGGTATTAAAGCAATTGACTTTTTCATGCCAATTATTAAAGGATATAAATTAGGTATTTTTGGTGGTGCCGGTGTTGGTAAAACTGTTTTAATGAAAGAAATAATTTTCAATGTAAACAAAAAATCAACAAAAACTTCAAACATTTTTATCGGTTCAGGAGAAAGATCTCGTGAAGCTATTGAATTATTCAATGAATTAGAATCATCTGATTTGATGAAGAATTCAGCTATGTATATTTCAAAAATGAATGAATCTCCAGGGGCTAGAATGTCTATAGTTCCAATCGGTATTACTGCTGCTGAATATTTGAGAGATATCGAAAAAGAAGACGTTTTATTATTTATTGATAACATTTATCGTTTTGTTCAAGCCGAAAATGAAGTTTCTGCTTCTTTGGGTAAAAAACCTTCTGTTGGAGGATACCAATCAACGTTAGAATCAGACGTAGCAAACATTGAAAATAGATTATTCAAAAATAAGAACGGATCAATAACATCATTCCAAACAATTTTCTTACCTATGGATGATCTAAGTGATCCTTCAGCTGTAGCTGTGTTTAATCACTTAGATGGTAATCTTGTTTTATCACGTAATCAAACATCAAAAAATATCTTTCCGGCATTTGATCCTTTAGCTTCATCATCAAACTCAGTAGATGAAAAAATTATTGGTAAGCAACACTTTGATGCAATTATCGAAACAAAAAGAATTTTAAAAGCTTATAAGGATTTAGAAGACGTAATTATGATTCTAGGCTTCGATGAACTGGATGAACAAAGTAAAAATACAGTTAAAAAAGCTTTACAACTTGAAAACTTCTTCACTCAAAATTTCTTTATGACGGAACATTTTACTAAATCTCCTGGTGTTTATGTTTCACTAGAAGAAACTGTTAAATCTGTACAAAGAATTTTAGATGGTAAATATTTAAAACAAAGCCCTGAAATCTTTGCATACGTAGGATCAAACCTAAACATTCCTACAGATGAAGAATTGGGATTATAAAATGCCGGCTTGGCATTTTTATTTTTATAATATGAAAGTAATAGTCATAAAAATAAAATATATGGGGTAAAATATTAATACTATTTTATTTATTTATTTATTAATAGATTAATAAAACTTTAGTGGAGGAATAATGAAAACTAAATTTGACAAAATAGAATATTTTCAATCAATGGATAAATGATTTAGAGCTGCTAACTATTTAAGTGTTGCTCAAATATATTTAAGAGATAACCCTTTATTAAAAGAAGAATTAACAAAGGAACACATTAAGTTATACCCAATTGGTCACTGAGGAACAATTCCTGGTCAAAATTTTATTTACACTCATTTAAACCGTGTTATAAATAAATACGATTTAGATATGTTTTATATAGAAGGTCCTGGACACGGTGGTCAAGTTATGATTTCAAACTCATATCTTGATGGAACATATACTGAAATTTACCCTGAAATCACAGAAGATACTTTGGGTATTAAAAAAATGTGTAAAAGATTTTCATTTCCCGGAGGAACCGCTAGCCATGCTGCCCCTGAAACTCCAGGATCTATCCATGAGGGTGGAGAATTAGGATATTCTTTATCGCATGCAACAGGAAACATTTTAGATAATCCAAATGTAATTGCTGCAACAGTTATAGGGGATGGTGAAGCTGAAACAGGTCCGCTATGTTCAGGTTGATTTTCAAATTCATTTATTAACCCTGTAAATGACGGAGTTGTTTTACCAATCTTACATTTAAATGGTGGTAAGATTTCAAACCCAACATTATTATCAAGAAAACCAAAAGAAGAAGTGGAACAATATTTCTTAGGTTTAGGATGAAAACCACATTTCTTTGAATGATCTGAAGATAAAACAAATATTGAGATTCATCAAGAAATGGCACAGACAATAGATTTAGTAATTGAAGAAATTTTAGAAATTAAAAGGGTAGCAAAATTAAATGATGCAACTAAAGCAACAAGACCACAGTGGCCTGTTTTAATTGTTAGAACCCCTAAGGGTTGAACGTGTCCAAAAGAATGAGACGGGCAAGCAATTGAAGGAAGTTTTAGAGCTCACCAGGTTCCGTTACCAGTAAGTGCATTTAAAGTTGAACATATAAAAGAACTTGAAAAATGATTAAAATCATATAAGCCTGAAGAATTATTTGATGAAAATGGAAAAATAATTGATGAAATTAGATCTTTAGCACCTTTGGGTGATAAAAGAATGGGAAGCAATCCTATAACAAATGGTGGTATAAATCCTAAAGAACTTGATTTATCAAAATGACAAGATTTTGCTATTAAGTTAGATTATCCAGGTCAAATTAAAGGCCAAGATATGGTTGAACTTGGAAAATATATGGCTGATACAATTTTAAAGAATCCAACCAATTTTAGAGTATTTGGCCCAGATGAAACTAAATCAAACCGTTTATTTGCCTTATTTGATGTAACAAAACGTCAATGATTAGAAAACTATTCAGAAAAATATGATGAATGAGTATCACCAGTTGGAAGAATAATTGATTCTCAATTAAGTGAGCATCAAGCACAAGGATTTTTAGAAGGTTATGTTTTAACTGGACGTCATGGATTCTTTGCTTCTTATGAATCGTTTTTAAGAGTTGTTGATTCGATGATAACTCAACACATGAAATGAATGAAAAAATCATTAGAACTTTCATGAAGAAAAGATTATCCATCTCTAAATTTAATTGCAACATCAACAGCCTTCCAACAAGATCATAATGGATATACACACCAAGATCCAGGTTTATTAGGACATTTAGCTGACAAACGCCCTGAATTAATAAGAGAATACTTACCTGCAGATTCAAACACATTACTTGCAGTAATGGAAAAATCATTAAAAGAAAGAAATGTAATTAATTTAATTGTCGCTTCTAAACAACCGAGAGAACAATTCTTTAATGTAGACGAAGCAAAAGAATTGGTTGAAAAAGGTTATAAAGTTATTGATTGAGCATCAAACATAAAAGAAGGGGAAGAACCTGAGATTGTTTTTGTTTCTTCTGGGGTTGAGCCAAACTTAGAAACTCTTGCTGCTATTTCGATTATTAATTCACATTATCCAGATTTAAAAATTAAATATGTAAACGTTGTTGATTTATTGAAATTAAGAAGTCCTCATATTGATTCAAGAGGATTAAGTGATGAAGAATTTGATAAAGTCTTTACAAAAGACAAATTAATAGTTTTTGCATTTCATGGATATGAAGGTTTGATTAGAGATATATTCTTTACTAGAACAAACCGTAATCTAATAATTCATGGTTATAGAGAAAACGGTGATATTACAACAAGTTTTGATATTAGACAATTGAGTCAAATGGATAGATTCCATATCGCAAAAGATGCAATAGCTAAGCTATATGGAGAAAAAGGTAAAAGTTTCACCGATTTAATGGATAAAAAAATTAAAGAACATAATGAATACATTCACGAATATGGTTATGATATGCCAGAAGTAGTTGAGTGAAAATGAAAAAATATTAATGAGTAAAATTTATATTAATTTTATGGTAAAATATTTGCTAGTTAATTAACTTATATACTAAAAGGAGCAATCTATGCAAAAAGAAATTCATCCAAAATACGCTGAAATTAATGCAACATGTTCATCATGTAATTCACAGTTTGTTTTTGGTTCTACAGCTGAAAAAGTAACTTTAGATGTTTGCTCTAATTGTCATGCATTCTACACAGGAAACCGTACAGACGTTAAAGCTCGTGGTCGTGTAGAAAGATTTAACAAGATATTAGAAAAATCAAAAAAATAAGTTCTATTTCACTATTTAAATTAATATAAAAAGCCAATGAAAATTGGCTTTTTATTTATAAACAGTAATGAAATCCTACGTTAAACCCAACATTATTATCACCATCATCTCATTTAGCACTAAATCCGTCTTTTGTTTTTATTTCTCCTTTGGATGAGGATAGTGATCTTATCAACCCTACAGTTGATGTTATTGTTGAAGCAATAACAGGAATTGCGCCTATTATCGAAGAAATAAGTGCAGTAATTGCTATTCCACCTGAAATTTCATTACACTGTTTCTCATTTAATTTTTTCATCTTACCTCCTGTGATATTTTGCATATTTTTTTAAATATGAATTATCTTTTAAGAAAAAAATAAGAAAATAATAAAAAGTCGCCTCAGATTAAGGCAACTTTTTTAAATTATTTTACTTCAATATTATTTTGTTTATTCTTTTTATTTTTGAAGTGTGAAACTAAATTAATTAATGTGATTGATAATAAAATACCAACAGCACCTAAAACTAGTCACATATCAGCAAAATTCAAGACACCTTTATTTACTCAAGGAAAGTTCATTATATCTCTAACTCCACCAAATAAGAATCTATCTATCATATTTCCAAATGACCCTGAGCTTATTAAACCTAAAAATACTACGACAATTATTGATTTTTTTTCTTTAATAAATGTAGTTGCTCATAGAGCACCAAAAAATATGCAAAAACTTATTATGTGTAATATAGTTAGATTTGTTTCAAACACACCAATAGTAGTGCCTTCGTGTAAAATTGATTTAAAAATAATAAAACTATTTCCACTTTGATAATCAGTATCAACAACAAGATTTTCCTTATCTTTTCATCTAAATAAAAATTCTTTTGTTAATAAATCGATCGAAAGAAAAGCTAAAAAACAAAGAAGAAAAATACCTATGTTCATTAAAATAAATTTCCAATGAATTTTTCAATATTCTTTTGAAAAGTATTTTATTTTTTTCTCGTTATTCATTTATGACCAACTTACATCTTACACATATTTCTAATTCTTGATCAAAATCTTCTTTTTCAAAATGGTTTCAGCATCTTAAACATTTAAATGATTCAAGCCTTTCAACCTTATTTTCAATCCCAAACGAAACTTTAGCAACCATTAAAAGTTTTTGTAATGGAAGAGATTTAATAAATTGAGAATCAGCATTTACGGTCACAAAAGCTTCATTTTGACGCTTTATTTCTTGCAATTTAATTTTTTCTTCAATTAGTTTATAAATCTCATTTTTCAATTCAAAGAATTCTTCTCATTTTTCAGTTTCTACATTAGAGATTTTTTTATTCAAATCTCATTTTAATAAATGAACTGATTCTAATTTATTTGGTTCATTATAGTATGAATATACTTCTTCAATTGTGGTTGGTAAAATAGGAGCTAATATTAAAATTAATGATTTAATTATTTTTGCAAAAACAGTTTGAACTTGTCTTCTTTCTTTATCAGCTTTTTTGTTTAAATATAGGATATCTTTTGTAATTGAAATATAGTAAGAGCTTAATTCGATTATAAAGTTATTTACTTCCTTAATAACATTTACAAATTTATAGTTTTCATAAAATGTTGAAACTTTTGCTTCTAGATTATTTATTTTTTCTTCCATTAATAGGTGGATAGAATCTAATTTTTCTTCTTTAAAATCAAAATCCGAAATTCCACCAAGCATGAATTTTATTGTATTTCTTAATTTGCGGTATATTTCAATATTTTGTTCAAGAATTTTATTATCAATTGAAATATCGGCTGTATATTCTGAATTAGCAGCTCATAATCTTAAGATATCTGATCCATATTTTTCAACAACTTCTAATGGATCAACAGTATTACCTAATGATTTAGACATTTTTCTGCCCTTACCATCTAAAACAAAACCGTGTGATAAGAATGCTTTAAAAGGACTTTTATTTCTTCAAGCTACAGAATTAATCATCGAACTATTAAATCAACCACGGTATTGATCTGAACCCTCTAAATATAAATCAAAAGGCGCTTCTATTCCATTTGGTTTAACACCTAGTGATGTTGATCCTGAATCAAATCAAACATCCATAATGTCATTTTCTTTTGTGAATCCAAGATTTTGATATTTTAAAGGAAGTAATTCATCAACACTTTTTTCATATCATATGTTTGAACCATGTTTTTCGACTAGGCCTATAATGTGATCAAAAATTTCTTCATCCAATATAGGGTTTTTATTTTTATCATAAAAAACAATAATTGGAACACCTCAACTTCTTTGTCTAGAAATACATCACGTATCTCTATTTTCTAGCATTAATTCTAGTCTTGTTTTTGATCATTCGTTATATGTTTTAACGCTTTTGATTTCTTCGATTATATTTTGTTTAATTTGTTTTAATGAAACAAATCATTGTGGTGTTGCACGATACATTATTGGCTGATGTGTTCTTCAATCGTGTGGATATGAGTGCTTAATTTTTTTAAATCCTAAAAGTAAATTATTTTCTTCTAAAAATTTTCCAACAAGTGGATTTGCATCATCATAAAAAATGTTGCTAAATTGCATAGCCTTTTCGTTTAATATTCCATCATCATTAACATGCATAATTTTTTCAAGATTATTTTTATTTCCAATTAGAAAATCATCCTCACCAAAGAGTGGAGCCATATGAACTAAACCGCTACCATTTTCTAAAGTAACATGATGTCCTTCGACAACAGGACAAATTAAATTATTGATAGGACTTTTATATTTTATTCCTAAAATTTGCTCACCCTTAAATGAATTTTCAACCAGTTCATAATTTTCTCATTTACATAGTTGAGAAACTGATTCTAATAACTCTTTAGCTAAGATATACACTTGATTATTAACTCTTACTTTAATATATTCAAAATCTTTATTTATTGCAACACCTGAGTTAGCAATCAAAGTTCATGGTGTAGTTGTTCAAATAATTATATTTTCATTTTCTTTAATAATTTCATTTCCTTCAATAATTTTAAAGGCAACATATAAAGATGGAGAAATATGGTCTGCATATTCAACCTCAGCTTCTGCTAAAGCAGATTGTGATGAAGGCGATCAATAAATTGGTTTTAAATCTTTATATATCAAACCACTAAATAACATCTTTTTAAATAATTTTAATTGTTCTGCTTCAAATTTTTTATCTAATGTAATATAAATTTCTTTGAAATCTGTTAATAAAGACAATTTTTTAAATTGAGATTTTTGTTTTTCAACTTGGCTAAGTGCATATTCTTCGCAAGCTTTTCTTAATTCAAAAACAGAAAAATCCTTAGCAGTCATTTTTCTTTCTAATAGCATTTTATGTTCTATAGGTAAACCATGAGTATCTCAACCAGCAACAAAAGGGCTGAAAAAACCTTGCATATTTTTAGATCTAACAATAATATCTTTTAGTATTTTATTCAACGCGTGTCCAACATGTATATTACCATTTGCATAAGGAGGTCCATCATGCAATACAAAACTTTGATTTCCCTTATTTGAATCTAAAACTTTTTGATAAAGATTTATTTCTTCTCATTTTTTGTTAAAAATTTGATCTTTTTCAGGTAGGTTAGCTTTCATTGAAAAATCAGTTTGAGGCATCAATAATGTATTTTTATAATCTTTGTTTTTGGCTTCCATTTTATTTCTCCTATTTTATATGTTATTTTAAAATAAAATAATATATAAATTTTACAATATTTAAAAAATATAAATATATTAAATTAGGATAAAATTTTGATTTTTTATTTCCTATAAGCAAATATTTTGATTTATTTTTTATAAAAAATAAATATTTAAAAATGTTAAAAATGTTTAATTAATGTAAAATTATTAGCATGTATAATCACAAAATAATTGAAAAAAAATGGCAAACATTTTGAGAAGAAAATAAATCATTTAAAACTACAGAAAACAATAATAAAAAGGCTTATATTTTAGATATGTTTCCTTATCCATCGGGTTCAGGTTTGCACGTTGGGCATTTAGAAGGATATACCGCCACAGATATTATTGCAAGATATAAAAGACTTAATGGTTTTGATGTATTGCATCCAATAGGATGAGATGCTTTTGGTCTTCCTGCCGAACAATATGCAATAAAAACAGGGAATCACCCTGCTCCTTTTACAATTAAAAATATCGATAACTTTAGAAGACAACTAAAATTAATGGGTTTTTCTTACGATTATGATAAAGAAATAAATACAACAGACCCTAAATTTTATCTTTGAACACAATGAATTTTTAAAGAACTTTATAAAGAAGGTTTGGCTTCGATTGAAGAAATTGATGTTAATTGATGTGAAGGTTTAGGCACTGTCCTTGCTAATGAAGAAATAATTGAAGTAAATGGAAAAAAAGTTTCAGAAAGAGGTAATTTTCCAGTTATTAAAAAACCAATGAAACAATGAGTTTTAAAAATAACTGAATATGCTGATAAATTGCTTGAAGGATTAACTGATTTAGATTGACCGGAAAGCTTAAAACTATTGCAAAAAAATTGAATTGGCAAGTCAGAAGGTCATATTGTAAAGTGAGATATATTTAATTCAAATTATAAATTAGAAACATTTACAACAAGATTGGATACTATTTATGGGGCTTCAATGTTAATAATAAGTCCGGAGCATCCTCTTCTTTTAAAAATTACGACTCATGAAAATAAAAAAGAAATATTAGATTATTTAGATGTTGTTAAAACAAAAAATGAATTAGAAAGAACACAATTAAACAAAAACAAAAGTGGTATTTTTACAGGTTCGTATGTTATTCATCCATTAACAAATAAGAAGATCCCTATTTGAGTTTCTGACTATGTCTTGATGAATTATGGAACTGGCGCAATCATGTCTGTTCCAGCTCATGATCAAAGAGATTTTGAGCTTGCAAATAAATATAATTTACCAATTTTACAAGTTATTGAAGGTTCAACATTGCCTATAGTTGAAGATGGATTACATATTAATTCAGAGGTTGCAAATGGCTTGAACATCGAAGAATCAAAAGAAGTGATTTACAATTTATTAAAAGAAAAAAATATTGTTTCTAAAAAAATTAATTATAAATTACGTGATTGAGTATTTTCACGTCAAAGATATTGAGGAGAACCCTTTCCTGTTTTATTTGATGAGGAAAATAATATTTATTTAGTAAAAGAACTTGTTTCATTGCCGGATATTGATAATATAAAACCTTCGGGATCAACTGAAGGTCCTTTAGCAAATGTGAAAAGCTGAACTAATGTAAATATAAATGGTAAAAAATACAGACACGATACAAACGTTATGCCTCAATGGGCGGGCTCAAGTTGATATTTCTTAGCTTACATATTAAAAAATGATGATGGTTCTTATTTGCCTTTAAACAGTGAAGAAGCAAAAGAAAGATTTAATAATTGATTACCTGTTGATTTGTATATTGGTGGTCAGGAACATGCTGTTTTACATCTTTTATATGCTAGATTTTGACATAGATTTTTATTTGATAAAGGAATTGTAAATACTAAGGAACCATTTAAAAAATTAATAAATCAAGGTTTAATCTTAGGGCCAGATGGTCAAAAAATGTCTAAATCACTTGGTAATGTAATAAATCCTGATGGATTGGTTGAAGAATGTGGTGCTGATGCACTTAGAATTTATGAAATGTTTATGGGGCCACTTACAGAATCTAAATCATGAAATACTGATTCGTTGAATGGAATAAGAAGATGATTAGATAGAATTTATAATACAGTTTTAAATCTAAAAGATAATATTGATATTTCTATTAAAGACGAAAAATTAGATAGTGAAATTAATCAATTAATTTTAGATATCAATGAAAATATTGAAAAATATAAATTTAATATTGCTATTAGTAAATTTATGGTATTTACAAACTATCTATCAACATTAAATAAGATTAATTCCTCATATGTGATAAAAGTATTGGCGATATTATTATCACCTTTTGCCCCTCATATTTCTGAAGAATTTTTAGGTTTAATAAAAGAAAAACCTTTACAATACCAAACCTGACCATTTGCTGAAATCGATAAAATAATCTCAAAAAATCCGCAAATAGGCGTGCAAATTAATGGTAAAGTAAGAGGACAAATTGAAATTTTACCAACTTGAAATAAAGATGATTTGATAAAAAATGCTATCGAATTACCTTCGGTAAAAAAATGATTAGAAGACAAACAAATTATAAAAGTGATTTATATTGAAAATAAAATTTTAAACATAATAGTTAAATAATGCAAACGGGATTTACTTCCGTTTTTTATTCTTAACATTAAAAAATAAAAAAACAGCATTTGCCGTTTTTTTTAGTCATTTAAATGATTTGGCTGCCCTTGTTAGATTCGAACTAACGGATGGCGGTACCAAAAACCGCTGCCTTTCCACTTGGCTAAAGGGCAATATGGTGGAGGGGGAGGGATTCGAACCCCCGAACCGTGAGGAAGTGGGTTACAGCCACCCGCGTTTGGCCGCTTCGCTACCCCTCCAAATATTTGCATGATATATTATAATATAAAAAAAACTTTTTAGTTAAAAAAATCAAAATATTTTAACTATTCCTGTTTTTTGCATGTATTTGTTTTAACCATTTAACTTATTTGAATTTTTTTAATAAAAAAAAGATAAAAAAAATGTTTTTGATATAATTAATTAGCAACTATGCAAAGAAACATAAGATTGCGATACGCCGAGCTTAGTTGTTCATCTTGGATATCGATAACTTATGCTGAGCACTTCATTAATGAAGAAGGAGAACAAACATGGCAAAATTAGAAATTAAAATCAAGGCTTTTGAAGCTAGCTTAGTAGACGATGCTTCTAAAAAAATCGTTTTATTAGCAAAAGCTGAAAAAGCTAATGTAAGTGGTCCAATTCCTCTACCTACAAGAAAAGAAATTGTTACCATTTTAAGATCTGTTCACGTTAATAAAAAATCTCGTGAGCAATTCGAAAGCAGAACTCACAAACGTTTAATTGTTTTATCAAATGTTAGTGAAACATTAATTGATAAAGCAAAAAGACTAGAATTACCTGCTGGTGTTCAAATTAGTGTTAAATCTGTAGCTTAATATACAGATTATTATTTTTTTTAATAACATAGAAAAATAAAATTATTTTGAATGCTACTTTAAACAAAAAAATAAGTAAGAAAGGAAAAAAAATGAAAGGAATCTTAGGAAGAAAAGTTGGAATGACTCAACTTTTTACAAGTGAAGGTAAGTTAATTCCTGTCACAATAGTTGAAGTTAAACCAAATGTTGTTACTAATGTTTTAACCCAAGAAAAAAACGGTTATGTTGCAACACAACTTAGTTTAGAAGATAAGAAAAAATCTCAAATTAAGAAACCTGAAGTAAATTACTTTAAACAAGCAAATACAACACCTAAGCGATTCGTAAAAGAAATCCGTAACATGACGGGATTTAACTTAGGTCAAACATTAGATGCCTCAATTTTTGAAGGCGGAGATGTTGTTGATGTTACGGCGATTTCAAAAGGAAAAGGTTTTGCCGGAACCATTAAAAGATGAAACCAACACATTGGTCCTAAATCACATGGTGGTGGTGGTGGTTCACAACCTATTAGACAAACTGGTTCTATTGGTGATATATCTGGAAACAGAGTTTGAAAAGGCATGACAATGCCTGGTCACCTTGGAGCAGAACAAGTTACAATTCAAAACCTTGAAGTTGTTAAAAGTGATGCTGACAATAACTTATTATTAGTTAAGGGAAGCGTCCCTGGAGCAAAAGGTGCATTACTAGTTATTAAGAATGCTAAAAAATCAGTTCAAAAGAAAGCTGAAATTAAATTAGTAAATCTTAAAGAAGCTTTAGCAAAAAACGAAATTTTTGAACAAGCTAAGAAATACAACCTAGAATTAAACATGGAAATGTCATTAAAAGAAATGAAAAAAGCATTAGAAGATGCTATTGCTAACTCAGAGAATGTTGAAGGAGATAAATAATTATGGCTACAGTTGTTGATAAATACTATATCTCAGAGACATTTGATAAAGATAGAAACATTTCATTTAACTTCAAAAAAGCTAAGGAAAAAGTTTCGGGAAATTTCGCTAATTTTATAGATGCAGTAAATGAATTTATAAATGTTAGTGAAAAATCAGAAAATGATACACGTGTTTGATTCCACCGTAATGGTGCTTATAGTGGAAGTGTTAATTTAGAAAAAGCAAGAATTATTGCTAACAGAGTTTTAGAAGCTCACGTTGAAAATGAAAAAGCTATTGAATTTATAGAAAGTGAAAATTTAGTAGATAAAGCCGTTTCAAAATCTTCTAAAAAAGAAGAAGCTAGTGATTTACCAAAAAACGTGTTTGGATTAGAAAAAATTCATACACAATCAATATTCGATGCTATTTTAGTTGAGAGAGGATCAAAACGTTTAGCTACTCATAAAGTTAAATCACGTGGTGAAGTTAGTGGAACAGGTAAAAAACCATGACCACAAAAACACACAGGAAATGCTCGTGCTGGTTCATTAAGAAGCCCAATTTTTGTTGGTGGTGGTAGAGCATTCGGTCCTACAACTGAAAGAAATTACAATTTAAAAATTAATAAAAAAGCTAGAAAAAATGCTTTATTCTCAGCATTAACAATGCTAGCAAACGCAAACTCAGTTTTAGTTAGAGAATATGAATTAGAAAAAATTTCAACAAGAGCATTATTAGTTAAATTAAATGAAGATAATTTAATTAATTTAAATAACATCTTAATCGTATCTTCAAACGAAGTTGTTTTCAAATCAGCTAGAAATTTACCTAATGTAAATGTATCAAAAGTATCATCTTTATCAATCGAAGCATTAGTTGCTGCTGATGTACTAGTAATTAGTGAAAAAGATGTTAAATTCTTAGAAGGGATGGCTAAATAATGAATATTAATGAAGTTATTAAATATCCAGTTTTAACTGAAAAATCAGAAATTGCCAGAACAAATAAAAATGTTTATACTTTTGTAGTTGATAAAAGAACTAACAAAGTTGAAGTTAAAAAAGCTGTTGAATTTATTTTTGATGTTAAGGTTGAAAAAGTAAATATTATTAATTACGATAAGAAACCTGCAAGATTGGGAAGATTTTCAGGATTCAAAAATGCTATTAAAAAAGCTATTGTATATTTAGATGAAAAATCGAAAATAGTTTTATTTGCTGATGAAGCTAAAGAAGCTAAAAAAGCTTTAGAAGCTGAAAATGCAGAAACAAAAACTGAAAAAGTAAAAGAAATTTCTGATGCTGAAATAAAAGCAGCTGAAAAAATTAAAAAAGCTGCAGAAGCAAAAGCTAAAAAATCAGAAAAAGAAGAAAAATAATAATCTTGAACACCTATAAGATTATTAGTTAACATAAATTATGAAAAATTAGATTTTTTCTTAAAAGACAAATACAACAAATATTTTTAAGAAACGGAGAAAAAGACAAATGGCTATTAAAAAATTTAAAGCTTATACTAATGGTCGTCGTAATATGTCTTCTCTAGACTATCAAGCAAATCTAACTGGGCATAAACCAGAAAAATCATTGCTTGTTGCACTTCCTTCACATTCAGGAAGAAATAATCAAGGTAAAATTACAACTCGTCACCACGGTGGTAGATTAAAAAGATTTTATCGTATTATTGATTTCAAAAGATACAACAAGGACGGAATTGAAGCAACTGTTAAAACAATCGAATACGATCCTAACAGATCTGCAAATATTTCTTTAATTGTTTATCGTGATGGGGAAAAAAGATATATTATTAGCCCAAAAAACATTAAAGTTGGACAAAAAGTTATTTCAGGTGAAAATGTTGATATTCAAATTGGTAATAACCTACCATTATCAAACATTCCAGAAGGTACATTTGTTCACAACATCGAATTACAACCAAAACAAGGTGGAATTATCGCTCGTTCAGCAGGTAGTTCAGCTCAAATCTTAGGTAAAGATGAATCGGGAAAATACATTATTTTAAGATTAAAATCAGGTGAAGTAAGAAAAGTTCTTGGTGTTTGTCGTGCAACAATCGGTGAGGTTGGAAACGAAGAACACTCATTAGTTAATATCGGTAAAGCCGGTAGAAATAGATTAAGAGGTATAAGACCAACAGTTAGAGGTTCTGCTATGAACCCTAATGATCACCCACATGGTGGTGGTGAAGGTAAACAACCAATCGGTAGAAAATCACCTATGACACCATGAGGTAAGAAAGCACTTGGAGTTAAGACAAGAGCAACTAAAAAATCATCTAACCAATTTATTATTAGAAGAAGAAAGGAAAGTAAATAATGTCTCGTTCATTAAAGAAAGCACCTTTTGTTGATGATCATCTAATGAAAAAAGTTGTAGCTATTATTGATAATAAAGTTCCAAAACGTCCTATTAAAACTTGATCAAGACGTTCAACAATTTACCCAGAATTTATCGGTTTAACATTCCAAGTACACAACGGTCATGCGTTTATTGATGTGTTTGTAACAAACGATATGGTAGGTCATAAATTAGGGGAATTTGCACCAACTAGAACATTCAACGGTCACGGTGCTGATAAAGCAAAAGGAAAGAAATAATATGGCTCAAATAGTTAAGGCATCAGTTAAAATGCAAAGAATTAGCCCAAGAAAAGCTAGATTAGTTGCAGATTTAATTCGTTATAAAACAGCTACACAAGCATTAGTTATCTTACAAACAACAAATAAAAAAGCTTCATCAATTATTCTTAAACTTCTAAATTCAGCAATCGCAAATGCTACAAACAATTATGGATTAGATGCAACAAAACTAGTTGTTTCAAAAATTTTAGTTAATGATGGTCCTACTCTAAAAAGATTTCAACCTCACTCACGTGGTAGAGCATACCCAATTTTAAAAAGAACAAGTCACTTCTACATTGAATTAATCGAATTAAACAACGAACTAGATATGGAGGCAAAATAATATGGGTCAAAAAGTTAATCCAAATGGTTTCCGTTATGGCGTAACAAAAGCTCATAACACCGTTTGATATTCAGACAAAGCAAATTTTGCTAACTTATTACTAGAAGATCAAAAGATTTATGATTTCTTTGATAAAAAAGTTCGTGAATATTTAATAGGAAATGTTCAAATTAAGAGAAACCAAGCAGGAAATGTTATTGTTTATGTTTATACAGCTAAGCCAGCTGCATTATTAGGAACTAATGGCGATAACATTAAAGCTTTAACATTAGCTCTTAAAAAACAATTAAAAAACAAAGATTTAAATATTACAGTTGATGTAATAGAATTAAAAAACCCAGATTTAAGTGCAAGATTGTTAGCAGAAAACATTGCAGTTAAATTAGAAAACCGTGGCAGCTTTAGATTAGCACAAAAATTTGCTATTAAAAGTGCTATGAAAGCCGGTGCAAAAGGTATTAAAACTTCAGTTTCAGGCCGTTTAAATGGTGTTGATATGGCTAGAACAGAAGGTTATACTGAAGGTGAAATGAAATTACATACTTTAAGACAAGATGTTGATTATGCAGTAGCAAGAGCAAAAACAACATATGGAATATTAGGTATCAAGGTTTGAGTTTCACTTGGAGAAATTTTAGAAAACGGTAAATCACAAGCAAGTGCTTTAGAAAATAAAAACGAAAGAAAACCAAGATTAGTAAGAAAGGGCGGAGAAAAACATGCTTCAACCAAAGAGAACTAAACATAGAAAAATGTTTCGTATCCGTCATGACAAAACTAAAGCACACAGAAATAACACAGTTTCATTTGGTGAATTTGGTTTAAAATCAACATCATCAGCATGAATTAGTGCAAGACAAATAGAAGCAGCCCGTATCGCTATTACTCGTAGAATGGGCCGTGAAGGTAAAGTTATTATTAAAATATTCCCACACATGTCTAAAACATCTAAACCTATTGGTGTACGTATGGGTTCTGGTAAAGGTAGCCCAGATCAATGATTTGCAGTAGTTAAAGAAGGTACTGTGATGTTTGAAGTTAGTGGAAACCAAGTAGACACAATGAAAGATGCATTAAGATTAGGTGGTCACAAATTACCTGTTACTTGAAAAATAGTTGCAAAAGAATCAGAAACCACTAATGAAGGAGAAAAATAATTATGTCATACACAGAATTAAAGAAAAAATCAGTTGAAGAATTAACTAAATTATTAACTGAATTAAGAGCAGAATTATTTTCATTACGTTTCAAAAATGCAACCCGTCAATTAGATCAAACCCACAAAATTAATTTAGTTAAAAAAGATATTGCAAGAACATTAACTGCCCTAAATGCAAAAAAAGAAGAAGGAGATAAATAATGGAACAAGTTGTTAGAGAAAATCGTCGTAAAAAACTTGTTGGAACTGTAATTAGTACTAAGAATGAAAAAACTATTACTGTTATGGTAGAAACATACGAAAAACACCCATTATACTCAAAACGTTTCAAAGTATCTAAGAAATTTGCTGTTCATGATGAAAAAAATGAAGCAAAAATCGGTGATGTTGTTGAAATTCAAGAAACAAGACCACTTTCAAAAACAAAACATTTTAGATTAGTTGAAATTAAATCTCACGCTATTGGAGGAAATGAAAATGCTTAGTGAATTTTCAAGATGTAATGTAGCTGATAACTCAGGTGCTAAAGAAGTTATGATTATTAAGAACCTAGGTGGTTCAGTTGTAAGAAGCACAAACATCGGTGATGTTGTAGTAGTTACAGTTAAAAAAGCAATTCCTAATGGTGTAGTTAAAGAAGGTCAAGTTTTAAAAGCAGTTATCGTTAGAACAAAAAGAGGTATTTCTAGAGATAATGGTTCATACATCAGATTTGATGATAACGCAGTAGTTTTAATTAAAGAAGATGGTACCATGAGAGGTACACGGGTATTTGGTCCAGTAGCAAGAGAATTACGTGAAAAAGGATATTTAAAAATAATTTCATTAGCTCCGGAGGTTTTATAATTATGTCTCAAGCTAAAATTAGAAAAAACGATATCGTTTTAGTTATTTCTGGAAAAGAAAAAGGTAAATTTGCTTCTGTTTTATCAACAGATACAAAAAAACAAACTGTTGTTCTAAAAGAAATTAATATAAAAACAAAACACCACAAACCTTCACAAGAAAATACAGAAGGTAAAATTGAGAAAAAAGAATTTCCAATTCATGTTTCAAACGTTTCTTACCTAGCTAAAAAAGGAGCTCAAGGACAAAAATCAATAGGAACGAAAATTGGATGAAAAGTTGATGCAAAAACCGGTAAAAAACAAAGAGTTATGAAAAAAGTAAACAAGGTTATATAAATAAGGAGAAATTATTATTATGGCTAAATTAGAATTAGAAAAAAAATATTTAGAATCTGTTCGTTCAGAATTAGTTAAAGAATTTGGTTATTCATCAGTAATGCAAGCTCCTCGTTTAGAAAAAATTGTTATCAACATGACAGCCGGAAATGAAGTATCAAATTCAAAAGCTATTGAAGAAGTTATGGTTGAACTTTCTCAAATTACAGGTCAAAAACCATATCAAACAGTAGCTAAAAAATCATTGGCATCTTGAAAATTAAGAGAAGGCATGCCAATGGGTGGAAAAGTTACATTAAGACGTGAAAAAATGTGATCATTTTTAACAAAATTAATTAACGTTGCATTACCTCGTGTACGTGATTTTAACGGTACAAGTTTAAAAAGTTTTGATGGCCGCGGAAACTATGCAATAGGTATCAAAGAAGAAATTATTTTCCCTGAAATTTCATTCGATAAAATTCGTAAATTAAAAGGTATGGATATTATTTTAGTAACAAGTGCTAAATCAGATAAAGAAGCATTTTCATTACTAAAAAAACTTGGAATCCCATTTGCAAAAGGTAACAATTAAGGAGAATTACAATGGCAAGAAAAGCATTAATGATTAAAGCGGAACGTGAACCAAAATTCTCAGTAAGAAAATACACACGTTGCCAAATTTGCGGAAGAGTACACGCAGTATTGCGTAAATATAAAATTTGTAGAATTTGTTTTAGAGAATTAGCACACGAAGGAAAAATTCCTGGTGTAAAGAAAGCGAGCTGATAATTATGGCTATTATTACAGATCCAATAGCAGATATGTTTGTAAGAATTAAAAACTCTATTTCAAGAAAATATCACGAAGTAGTTGTTCCTCATTCAAACAAGAAAGAAAAAATATTAGAAATTTTTTCAAAAGAAGGTTACATAACTTCATACGAAGTTTTAACAAATGAATTTGGTTTTAAGGAAATTAAGATTTCATTAAAATACAAAGGAATGAATCAAAATCTATCTGCAATTACTGATATTAAAAAGATTTCAAAACCAGGTTTAAAAGTATATTCATCAGCAGATAAATTACCACGTGTTTTAAGTGGATATGGTACAGCTATTATTTCAACTTCTAAAGGTTTATTAACTGATAAAGAAGCAAGAAAAGCCAACTTAGGTGGCGAAGTTATTGCATTTATTTGATAATTGCTTATAAATAAAATTCAAGGTAAATTTATATGTCAAGAATTGGAAAAAGAATTTTATCAATCCCTTCTGGAGTTGAAGTTAATTTAGAAAAGAACCATATTACAATCAAAGGTAGTTTAGGGCAACTAGAATATACATTTTCACCATTAATTTCAGTAGTTATTGAAAATAATGAAATTAAAACCTTAAGAGCTAATGAAGAAAAAACTACAAAACAATTACATGGTACAACAAACGCAAATATTAATAATATGTTAATCGGGGTTTCACAAGGTTACAAAAAAGAAATCGAAATCAAAGGTGTTGGTTATAAAGCAACACTTAAGGGAAATGAAATTGAAGTTATTGCAGGTTACTCACATAATGTAGTTAAACAAATACCATCAAACTTAAAAGTTGAAGTACCAAAACCAACAAACATTATTATTTCAGGTATCGATAAACAATCAGTCGGTGAATTTGCTGCAAATATCAGAGATATTAGACGTCCAAGCCCATACTCAGGTAAAGGAATTATGTACAAAGATGAAGTTATTAGACGTAAAGAAGGAAAAACTGCTGCTAAGTAGTTTTAAATAGGAGATTATTATGTTATCAAGAAATGAAAAACGTAAAGCTAAACATTTAAAAATTACAAATAAATTAGCAAAAGGAACACAAGAAAGACCACGTGTAGTTGTATTTAAATCATTACATCATTTTTATGCACAAGCAGTTAATGATTTATCACATACAACATTAGCTTCATTTTCAACAAAACAATTAAGTACAAAAGGAAATAATATCGAGGCAGTTAAAGAAGTAGCAAAAGGTTTTGCTGCAAAATTAAAAGATGCAAAAGTTTCTACAATAGTATTTGACCGTTCAGGTTATATTTATCATGGTAAATTAGCAGCATTTGCTGACACACTGAGAGAAGAAGGGATTAAATTCTAATGGCTGAAGAAGTAAGAAAAGAAAATGCTGAATTAGCAACAGGAACAAAAGTTGTTTCAGCAGTTAAAAAGCAAGAAGTTAAAGAAAATTTAAAACCAAATACTGAAAAAAGAACATTTGCACCTAGAAAACAATTTAACCAAGCACCAGCTGTAAAATTATTTGAAGAAAAAGTTATTGATATCGCCAGAGTAACAACCGTTGTTAAAGGTGGAAGAAGATTTTCATTCTCAGCATACGTTGTTGTTGGAGATAAAAAAGGAAAAGTTGGATTTGGACACGGAAAAGCTAACGAAGTACAAGATGCAATTAAAAAAGCAGTTAAAGATGCACAAAAGAACGTTTTCAATGTTCCTGTAGTTAAAGGAACAATTCCACACGAAATTAAAGAAAAATTCCTAGCTTCAAGAGTACAATTACGTCCAGCCCCAAAAGGAACGGGTATTGTTGCTTCTAACACAGTTCGTGCTGTTGTTGAACTAGCAGGTTATACAGACATTTCAACTAAGACATACGGTTCAAGAACAAAACAAAATATCGTTCATGCAACTGTTAATGCTCTTAAAAAATTAAAAACAGTTGAAGAAATCGCTAAATTGCGTGACATTGATGTTAAACATTTATTAGCAAAATAAACTAAGAATTTTAAAATTAAGGAGATTGTTATTATTTTATGAAATTACATACATTAAAAGCAACACCTGGTTCAAGAAAAGTTAAACATCGTGTAGGTCGTGGACATGCTGCTGGTAAGGGAAAACAAGCTGGTAGAGGACAAAGTGGACAAACAAAAAGAAGTACAGTTAGACTAGGTTTTGAAGGTGGTCAATTACCACTATTTAGAAGAATTCCAAAACGTGGATTTAATAATGTTAACCACGTGGAATATCAAGTAGTAAATTTATCTTCATTAGAAGAAAGATTTGCAAACAACGAAATTGTTTCATATGAAACATTAGCAGCTAAAAACCTTATTAAGGGAAAATTACCTGTTAAAATTTTAGGAAGAGGAGTTTTAACAAAAAAATTAATAGTTACAATTCCAACTCTTTCACAATCAGCTAAAGATGCTATTGAAAAAGTCGGAGGAAAAATCGAGGTTCAATAATGGCTAAAAAATCAAAAGTAGAAAAGGAAATTTATAATAAAAGAGTTGAGAGAAAACTTGCAATTGATAAGTTTTTTGCTCAAAAAAGAAACTCTTGATCTGAGTGATGAAAAAACCATGGTCTTTTCAAAAAGATCTTATTCACTTTATTTATTATCGCCCTTTTCTTAGCTGCTGGTACGATTACGCTACCAGGTGTTGAATTAGCACATCAAGATAAATTGAACCAAGGTGATTTCTTTGGTATCTTAAACTTAGTGGGTGGTGGAGGATTAAGAAGATTCTCCATTGTTGCATTAGGAATTGGTCCTTTTATATCTTCATCTCTGGTTATGATGATTTTACAAACAAAGGCTTTTCCGGCTATTTATAGATTAAGTCAATCAGGACCCGTAGGAAGAATAAAAATTAATTTTATAACTTACACAGCAACGCTATTTTTTGCAATATTTCAGGCAATATTAATAACTAGAGCATTGCTAAATCCTACTGATAATTTTGGAATTAGATTTTCAGAAAATATAACTAATTCATTGGGTGAAAAAGGAACATTTGCCTACCAATGAATTATTCTTCCTTTGTTATTAGTAGCAGGATCTTTTTTCTCTTTATTTCTATCAGAACAAATAACTAATAAAGGTGTAGGAAACGGAACAAGTTTAATTATTTTTGTAGGTATTGCAAGTTCATTAGTTCCAACTTTCAGGCACGCTTTTGAATACTATATGCCTTCTGTTAAAAATAATAATTCTGTTATTTTGAAAGAAACATTAAACTTTATAGTTTATTTATTAGCATATTTATTAGTAATATTTGTAGTGGTGATATTCACTCTTGCTGAAAGAAAGGTTCCTATCCAACAAGTTGGTGCCGGATTGTCAAAAAGTGAAAAAGAATTAAGTTATTTACCAATTAAAGCAAACCCCGCTGGTATAATGTCTGTAATTTTTTCAATGATGGTGCTTTCGGTACCAACTATGATTGCTGGTTTATTTAATCCAGATACTAGCAGATATTACCAATGAGTTTATTCAAATCTTCAACTTACTCAACCATTAGGATTTTTCTTATTTGTTATCATTACATTTGGGTTAACTATATTAATGGGTATTCAACAATCTAAAATTGATAAGATAAGTGAAGATTTTGCAAAAAGTAGTACTTTTATACCAGGAATTAGACCTGGCGAACAAACTGAAAATTATTTATTAAATACCGTACTAAGATTATCGTTTTTCTCAGCTGGTTATTTAATAATATTAGGGGCATTACAATTTATTCAACAAATGTTTGGAATGCCAGCTCCCATCGCTTTTGGTGGGACATCTATAATGATTCTTGTTTCAACAGCCACAGAAACAGTGCAACAAATTCATGCAAGATATAAATCTCAAGAACTTGCAAGAAAAAGAAGAATGATTAAAGAATTAAAAGAAGTTTATGGTGAAGAAGAGGATTTAATATGATAAAAAGTTGTTGTTGTGATGCTAATAAAATCCAAACTAGCAAACCAAACCTAATTTTCATTGGGGCTCCTGGAGCTGGTAAGGGTTCGGTTGCAAATTTAATAGTTCAACACTTTAATTATTTCCAGCTTTCAACAGGTGACATGTTTCGACAAGAAATAAAAAATAAGACGGAATTAGGATTAAAAATTAAAAGCATATTAGATTCAGGCAAATATGTAGATAATGAAATCACTAATCATCTAGTTGAAGAAAAATTAAAAAATTTAGTAGGTCAAAAAATACCTTTTATCTTAGATGGATTTCCAAGAACAATAGATCAAGCTGAGTTCTTAGAAAAATTAGAGAAAAAAGGTGTATATATCGATAAGGTTATCTTGTTACAAATTACAAATGAGCAAATTATTGAAAGATTATCAAAAAGAAGAATTTGCCCAAGTTGTAAAACAATATATCATTTAGAATCATTTCCACCAGTAGATGAAAAATTCTGTAAGCATTGTAATACTGAAGTTGTAAAAAGGGCTGATGATGAAAAAGATGTAGTATTAAAACGTCTTTCTATTTACAATGAACAAACTAAATGTTTAATTGATTTTTATAAACAAAGAGATAAAGTGATTGAAATAAATAGCTATCAAGAGCTTAAAAAAGTTTATGAAGACGTTATAAAGGCTTTAAAATGATAAAAATTAAGAATCAAATCGAAATTCAAAAAATCAAAAAAGCCTGCTCAATCCTGGCAGAAGTTAAAAAAATATTATGAGACTTTATAAGTCCAGGTGTTTCTTTAAAAGAAATTGATAGCGTCGCTTTTAAAGAAATTAAAAAAAGAGGCGGAAAGCCAGCTTTCTTAGGTCAGTATGGTTTTCCTGGAACTTGTTGTATATCAGTTAATGAAGAATTAATTCACGGTATCCCTTCTGATTATGTTGTAAAAGAAGGAGATATTATTAAAATTGATACCGGAGTTATTTGAGAAGGTTATTATTCTGATTCAGCCTTTACAAAAGGAGTTGGAAATATAACCGAATCTGACGAAAAATTAATTAAGGTAGCAAAAGACGCTTTTTATGCAGGTTTTAATGCAATAAAAGTCGGAAAAAGAATAGGTGATATTTCGGCTGCAATCGGTAATTTCATTAGACAAAATGGATATTTTACCCCAGATGAGTTTTGTGGTCATGGAATTGGTAAACAATTACACGAAGACCCATATATTTCAAATGATGGAATTCCTAATACAGGTCCTATTATTAAAAATGGGATGGTAATCTGCATAGAACCAATGATTTTACAAAAATCAAAAAAAATAATGATTAAAAAAGATAATTGAACAGTTATTGATCCGTTGGGTTTTAATACTGCTCACTATGAGCAAACCATTTTAATAGATAATGGTGAAGCTTATATATTATCAGGAGATAACATTTAATGGGAAAAAACAAAAAAGAAAAAAAAGAAGAAGTTATTAAAATGACTGGTAAAGTCACTAAAATGCATTCAACAAAAAACTATGATGTTTTATTAGAAAATGATCAAGAAATAAAAGCATATATTTCAGGAAAAATGTCATTACATAATATCAAATTAATCCCTGGAGATTTAGTTGATGTTGAAATCAGTCCTTTTAATTTAACATTAGGTAGAATAGTTTTTCGCCATAAATAATTAAGGAGAAATTATATGAAAGTTAGAGCATCGATAAAACGTATTTGCAAAGACTGTAAAATAATTAAAAGACACGGTGTTAATAGAGTAATTTGCATTAACCCAAAACATAAACAAAGACAAGGATAAAATAAAATGGCTAGAGTTTTAAATATAGAAATTCCAAATAATAAAAAAGCTCGTATTTCTCTAACATATATTTTTGGTATTGGTCCAACAATTGCTAAGCAAATTTTAGCTGATGCAAATGTTGATGGAGAAAAAAGAGTAAAAGAATTAACAGAAGAAGAATTAACACGTATCAGAGATGAAGCTAAAAAATATACTACAGAAGGTGATTTAAAAAGAGAAATTAATTTAAACATTAAAAGATTAATGGAAATTAAATCATATCGTGGTATTAGACATAGAAAAGGATTACCTGTAAGAGGTCAATCAACAAAGAAAAATGCAAGAACAAGAAAAGGTCCAAGAAAAACAATCGCAGGAAAGAAAGGTAAATAATAATGGCTAAGAAGAATAAAAAAGTTGTTACACAAGGTATTGCTCATATACATTCAACATACCAAAACACAATCGTTTCTTTTTCTGATTTAAAAGGTAATGTTTTTGCATGATCTTCATCTGGAGCAATTGGTTATAAAGGAACCAAGAAAAAAACTCCATATGCTGCTGGTTTAGCAGCAGCTGCAGCTGTTGAAAAAGCAAAAGAATTTGGTCTAAAAGAAGTTTCAATTTTAGTTAAAGGTGTTGGTCCAGGAAAATCAACAGCCCGTAAACAAATTGAAACAAGTGGTTTTACAATAAAAGATGTTAAGGATGTAACTCCTACACCTCACAATGGTACTCGTCCTCCAAAGAAGATTCTTAAAAGAGAAAAATAGAAAGCATTAATAAAAGAGGATATTATGGAAAAAATTCAAAAAATTACTTATAAAGAATTAGTCGCTGAAAAAATTAATGATTTTAATACAACATTTGTAATCGAGCCTTTAGCAAGAGGTTATGCAAATACAATGGGAACAGTATTAAGAAGAACATTGCTATCTTCAATTACATCTGTTGCCCCGTTTGCTATCAAGATTAATAATGTAGAACATGAATTTCAAACAATTAGTGGTTTAAAAGAAGATGCGATAACACTTGTTAGAAATATAAGAAATATTCGTTTCGTTTATAACCCAGAATTATTTGAAAATGAAAATTTAGCAAAAATTTCATTTAAGTCTAATAAAGAAGGCGAAATTTTTGCTTATGATATTCCTAGTGTTCCAGGATTAGATATTGTTAATAAAGATCAATACATTGCAAATATCGCAAAAGGCGGATCACTTGAGTTTGATTTATTTTTAAGAAAAGGCCGTGGTTTTATTGATTTCGAAGAAAACAAGAGCGTAATTAGTCATTACGGATCAAGATTAGAATCATCAATAAAAAATGGACAGTTCTTAGCTATTGATAGTGATTTTAGCCCTGTTAAAAAGTGTGCTATATCATTTGAAGAGTTAAATTCATCTTCAAAATTAATTGAAGAAAGATTAAAAATAAATATTGAAACAGACGGAACCTTACAAGCAAAAGATGCAATCGAACAAGCTGCTAAAATAATTGTTGCACATTTCCAAATTATTGGAAATATAGATGCGCTTGAAACGGTTAAATTGTTTGAAGATAATAAAGAGAAAAAAGAAAAAGACATTAAGTCTTCAATTCCTATTGAAAAATTAAACTTAACTATAAGATCATTAAACGCTTTAAGAAGAGCTAAATACAATACTGTTGAAGAAATTATTAAATTAAGCGATGAAGATTTATCAAATATTAAAAATTTAGGTAAAAAATCTATTGAAGATATTATTCAAAAGAGAAATGAATGACTTGAAAGAACTGGTCAAACAGTTGAACAAAACGACGATTTCATAATTGAATCATTAGATCAAATTAATAATCTAGAAGAAGGTGATGAATAATGGCTAACCCAAAACAAGTATTCCGTAGAAATACAGAATGATGAAACCATGTAGAGAGATCTTTAGTAACAGACCTATTAGTTAATGGACAAGTAAAAACCACATTAGAAAGAGCAAAAAGAATTAGATCAAATGCCGAAAAAATGATTACATTAGGCAAAAAAAATACACTTTCAACACGTAGACAAGCAGCTAAGTTTTTAAGACTTATTCCATCAAAAGTTGAAAATAAAGATTCATTACAATATTTATTTGATGTTTTAGCACCTAAATATAAAGAAAGAAATGGTGGATACACAAGAATTGTTAAAATTAATAATCGTGCTGGTGACAATGCAAAAATGGCAATTATTAAATTAGTTTAATATATTATTAGGATAAGGAGAAAATAATATGGCTATAGTTCCAAAAAGAAAAACTTCTAAACAAAGAAAACATTTAAGAAGAAGTCATCACGCATTAGTTTCAGCTACATTAGTAGAATGTAAACACTGTAAACAATCAATTATCCCTCACCAAGCATGTAAATATTGTGGATTTTATAAAGAAGAAAAAGTTATTAAAAACGCTATTAATGACAAAATTAAATAATTTATTTTTTAATTTAAATAATAGGTTGAAAAACCTGTTATTTTTTTATTTTTATTTAAATATTTAATATATAATAATTAAGCTTTTAAATGAAAAATTATTTATTATTTATTTTCTAATCGACGTTTTTTAAATAAATAAAAATTTAAAAGTAAAAAAATATTATTTTTAATTTTAAAAAATAAAAAGTGTATAATACTAAATGTAGCAATTTTAAAGCTACTATAAAATATACTTATAGAAGATAGTTCTTTGAAAACTGGATACGAATACCATAACGTCAATTTTAATTTTATAAAACATAATAACCAAATCAAATTTTAAGAGTTTGATCCTGGCTCAGGATGAACGCTGGCTGTGTGCCTAATACATGCATGTCGAGCGAGGTTCTTTTGAACCTAGCGGCGAATGGGTGAGTAACACGTGCTTAATCTACCCTTTAGATTGGAATACCCAATGGAAACATTGGCTAATGCCGGATACGCATGGAACCGCATGGTTCCGTTGTGAAGGAGCCTCAAAGCTCCGCTAGAGGATGAGGGTGCGGAACATTAGTTAGTTGGTAGGGTAATGGCCTACCAAGACTATGATGTTTAGCCGGGTCGAGAGACTGAACGGCCACATTGGGACTGAGATACGGCCCAAACTCCTACGGGAGGCAGCAGTAGGGAATATTCCACAATGAGCGAAAGCTTGATGGAGCGACACAGCGTGCACGATGAAGGTCTTCGGATTGTAAAGTGCTGTTATAGGGAAAGAACACTTGGTCGAGGAAATGCTTCCAAGCTGACGGTACCCTGTCAGAAAGCGATGGCTAACTATGTGCCAGCAGCCGCGGTAATACATAGGTCGCAAGCGTTATCCGGAATTATTGGGCGTAAAGCGTTCGTAGGCTGTTTATTAAGTCTGGAGTTAAATCCCAGGGCTCAACCCTGGCTCGCTTTGGATACTGGTAAACTAGAGTTAGATAGAGGTAAGCGGAATTCCATGTGAAGCGGTGAAATGCGTAGATATATGGAAGAACACCAAAGGCGAAGGCAGCTTACTGGGTCTATACTGACGCTGAGGGACGAAAGCGTGGGGAGCAAACAGGATTAGATACCCTGGTAGTCCACGCCGTAAACGATGATCATTAGTCGGTGGAGAGTTCACTGACGCAGCTAACGCATTAAATGATCCGCCTGAGTAGTATGCTCGCAAGAGTGAAACTTAAAGGAATTGACGGGACCCGCACAAGCGGTGGAGCATGTGGTTTAATTTGAAGATACGCGGAGAACCTTACCCACTCTTGACATCCTTCGCAATGCTATAGAGATATAGCGGAGGTTAACGGAGTGACAGATGGTGCATGGTTGTCGTCAGCTCGTGTCGTGAGATGTTTGGTCAAGTCCTGCAACGAGCGCAACCCCTATCTTTAGTTACTAACGAGTCATGTCGAGGACTCTAGAGATACTGCCTGGGTAACCGGGAGGAAGGTGGGGATGACGTCAAATCATCATGCCTCTTACGAGTGGGGCAACACACGTGCTACAATGGTCGGTACAAAGAGAAGCAATATGGCGACATGGAGCAAATCTCAAAAAGCCGATCTCAGTTCGGATTGGAGTCTGCAATTCGACTCCATGAAGTCGGAATCGCTAGTAATCGCAGATCAGCTACGCTGCGGTGAATACGTTCTCGGGTCTTGTACACACCGCCCGTCACACCATGGGAGCTGGTAATACCCAAAGTCGGTTAGCTAACCTCGGAGGCGACCGCCTAAGGTAGGACTGGTGACTGGGGTGAAGTCGTAACAAGGTATCCCTACGAGAACGTGGGGATGGATCACCTCCTTTCAACGGAGTACATAATGTTATGGAAAAATTATTTGTATCCAGTTTTGAGAGATTTATCTCTCTTGTTCTTTGAAAACTGAATATCGACATTGAAAAATTAAATTATTAATATTTCAAAGTTTAGATCAACCTATAGAATATATCATACAATAGACAAACAATAGGTCTTATACTACTATTAAACAAGATAAGAGTTTTTGGTGGATGCCTTGGGTCTGGAAGTCGATGAAGGACGTGATTACCTGCGATAAGCCTCGGTTAGCTGGAAATATGCTGTTATCCGGGATTTCCGAATGGGGAACCTAATTGAGCTAATCCTCAATTATCATATCGATGAATTCATAGTCGAATGAAGAGACACGCTGTGAATTGAAACATCTCAGTAGCAGCAGGAAGAGAAAATAAAGAATGATTCCCTCAGTAGTGGCGAGCGAACGGGGAAGAGCCCAAACCAACATTCGTTGTTGGGGTTGTAGGACTACATTATAGAGTTACAAAATTTATACATAGCAGAATAAGTTGGAATGCTTAAACATAGAGGGTGAAATTCCCGTAAGCGAAATGTCTAAATCTCTTTGTAGTATCCTGAGTAGGGCGGGGCACGTGAAACCCTGTCTGAATCTGCCGGGACCACCCGGTAAGGCTAAATACTAACCAGACACCGATAGTGAACTAGTACCGTGAGGGAAAGGTGAAAAGAACCCCGGGAGGGGAGTGAAATAGATTCTGAAACCAATTACTTACAGTTAGTCAGAGCCCGTTAATGGGTGATGGCGTACATCTTGCAGAATGGACCGGCGAGTTATGTCAACATGCGAGGTTAAGTGGATTAAAGCGAAGCCGTAGAGAAATCGAGTCTTAATAGGGCGCTTAGTATGTTGATATAGACCCGAAACCAGGTGATCTACCCATGAGCAGGTTGAAACTTAGGTAACACTAAGTGGAGGACCGAACCGTAGTACGCTAAAAAGTGCCCGGATGACTTGTGGGTAGGGGTGAAATTCCAATCGAACTTGGAGATAGCTGGTTCTCTCCGAAATAGCTTTAGGGCTAGCGTGTAGTGTTAAGTGATGGGGGTAGAGCACTGAATATGGAATGGCGGCGCCTAGCTGTACTGACTATAATCAAACTCCGAATACTATCATGAATTGCTATGCAGTCGGTACATCGGTGATAACGTCGATGCACGCGAGGGGAACAACCCAGATCGTCAGCTAAGGTCCCAAAATTGTGTTAAGTGAGAAAGGTTGTGGAGTTTCTTAAACAGCTAGGATGTTGGCTTAGAAGCAGCCATCGTTTAAAGAGTGCGTAATAGCTCACTAGTCGAGAGACTCTGTGCCGATAATTCAACGGGACTAAAACACAATACCGAAGCTACGGGCATGAAAATGCGTTAGGAGAGCGTTGTAAGGGCATTGAAGCCAGACTGTGAAGACTGGTGGAGCGCTTACAAGTGAGAATGCCGGTATGAGTAACGATTCAGAGTGAGAATCTCTGACGCCTATTGGGGAAGGTTTCCTGGGCAAGGTTCGTCCACCCAGGGTTAGTCGGGTCCTAAGACGAGGCCGAAAGGCGTAGCCGATGGACAACAGGTTAATATTCCTGTACTTTCTATAAATGTGATGGAGTGACGGGGGAGGATAGTACTACCACTTACTGGATTGTGGGGTAAATAGTAACTGGGTTATGTAGGCAAATCCGCATAACTTAACCGGGAGCTATGATGCATAGTGAAAGGGCAACCAAGTAGCGAATTGGATGATTCCATACCTCTTAAAAAGCTTCTAACATTAAGTTTATATGAAACCCGTACCGAGAACGGACACACGTCCCCAAGATGAGTATTCTAAGGCGAGCGAGAAAACCAATGTCAAGGAACTCTGCAAATTCATCCCGTAAGTTCGCAAGAAGGGATGCCCACCCTAGAAAGTGGGCCGCAGTGAATAGTAAGGGGAACTGTTTATCAAAAACACAGCTCTATGCTAAGTCGTAAGACGATGTATATGGGGTGACCCTGCCCAGTGCCCGAAGGTTAAGCAAAGGTGTTAGCTTTACGCGAAGCATTGATGTGAAGCCCGGGTGAACGGCGGCCGTAACTATAACGGTCCTAAGGTAGCGAAATTCCTTGTCGGCTAAATACTGACCTGCACGAAAGGAGTAATTATCTCTTAACTGTCTCGACATTGGACTCGGTGAAATTATGGTTCCGGCGAAGACGCCGGAGACCCGCATCTAGACGAAAAGACCCCGTGGAGCTTTACTATAACTTCATATTGGAGTTTGATTTAACTTGTGTAGGATAGGTGGGAGACTATGATGCTTGAACGCTAGTTCAAGTGGAGTCGACGTTGAAATACCACCCTTGTTACGTTGAACTTCTAACTTGTTACCATGATCTGGTAAGAGGACAGTGTGTGGTGGGTAGTTTGACTGGGGCGGTCGCCTCCTAAAGGGTAACGGAGGCGTTCAAAGTTACACTCAATACGGTCAGAAACCGTATCATAGAGCATAAAGGTAGAAGTGTGATTGACTGTGAGACCTACAAGTCGAGCAGGTGCGAAAGCAGGACTTAGTGATCCGGCGGTTCTTCGTGGAAAGGCCGTCGCTCAACGGATAAAAGCTACCCCGGGGATAACAGGCTTATCTTTCCCAAGAGATCACATCGACGGGAAGGTTTGGCACCTCGATGTCGGCTCATCGCATCCTGGAGCTGGAGTCGGTTCCAAGGGTTGGGCTGTTCGCCCATTAAAGCGGTACGCGAGCTGGGTTCAAAACGTCGTGAGACAGTTTGGTTCCTATCTGATGTGGGCGTTGGAATATTGATGAGAGCTACTCTTAGTACGAGAGGACCGGAGTGGACGTACCGATGGTGTGCCAGTTGTTCCGCCAGGAGCATAGCTGGGTAGCCAAGTACGGCAGGGATAACCGCTGAAAGCATCTAAGCGGGAAGCCCCCTCAAAGATGAGTATTCCCTATTAATTCCTTATAGACTATGAGGTTGATAGGCTGGAGGTGTAAGTATAGCAATATATTCAGCTGACCAGTACTAATAAATTGATTGGTTTAATAGTAATTCTATAGAAGTAATCTAAAATTTAAATCGATATTCAGTTTTCAGAGAACAAAAAGAAGCACCTGCTTCTTTTCCTAAATTGAAAATTCAAGTGCAACACGTTTAAAGTAAAATTTAGATGTGGAACTTGAATTTTTTATATTAATTAAAAAGAAAAAGTTCCATTGGAACGGAACTCATATGAATTATACAATAAAAAAATATAACCATTTAACAGATAATGAAAGAATAATTATTGAAAATTATTTAAAGTTAAATTATTCTCTTCGTAGGATTTCGAGATTAATCGAGCGAAGTGTTTCGACCCTAAGTAGAGAAATAAAGAGGAATACAAATAGTTTTGGAACTTATGAATTTAAACACGCTAGTTTAAAAACAAGAGAAAGATCAAGACATAAGTATTATTTTAAATTCGTGGATAACCAAAAATTCAAAAATTTTTCTAACGCTTTTTTACAAAAATATGAAAAAAGTTTTTTTGGCATAAAGTCAACATATAATTTTATAAAAACTAGCACAAAACACTGTTGTCCTTCTTTAAGAACGGTTTTTAATTGAATAAACACTAATAATTGAGTTATAAAAAAGTACGATAAATTAAGACAATATTATAAAAAAGGTGGTAAAAGAACAGCATCCGTAATAAAACGGCTTGTAAAATCTGCTGATTATGTTTTTCCAATATGAACTAGACCTAAATCTATAGATTTAAGACTTGAATTTGGACACTGAGAAGCAGATCTAGTTTTAGGAAAGAGAGCCAATGGATATAATAATGTTTTAACTTTAACTGAAAGAAAAACAAGAATAGGGTTTGCAAAAATAATACAAAGCAAATCACCAAATATAATTAATTCAGAGTTAAAAAAGATTATAAGAGATAATGAATTAGAAGTAAAAACAATAACAGTAGACAATGGTATTGAATTTGAAAAAATAGGTATTTTAGCCAGATGATTAAATATAAAGATTTATAGAGCTGAACCTTATGCATCTTTTCAAAGAGGCTCAAATGAACATTGAAATGGAATTTTGAGAAGAGAATTCAAAAAAGGTTTTAACTTTAATACTATAACTCAAGAAAAACTTGACTCAGTTGTTAACCAAATAAATAATATGACGCGGGAAATATTAAATTGGAAGACACCATTACAAACCTATTTAGAATATATTAAATAATTATTATTAACAAAAATTAACATAATAAAATTATGCTTATCTTCATTTGAAAAAATGAATATTTTCTATTTACTTTTTTTGATTTATTAATTTTAAAAAAATAAAATGTATAATAAAAAAAGCCCAAGGCATTGTGTTGCACTTGAACTTTCTCTTTGGGAAAAGAAGCACCTGCTTCTTTTTTTTATTTCTTTTTTTATTTTATATTAAATTCAAGATCAAAATCATTTTCTATTTTTATTACTTCTATTCCAAATGAGTTAAATATTTTTAAACTAGCTTTAAAATCATCAGTTTGTGCTCTATATTCATTTGCATAATATATTTTTGAAATTTTAGATTGAACTATCATTTTTGCACAATTATAACAAGGTGAATGAGTTATGAAAATTGCTGAACCAGGCTCTATTTTTGAATTTGTTAAATTAGCATTAATTATTGCATTCACTTCTGCATGTACTACGTATGTGTATTTAGAATGTAAAACATCATCAGCATCATTAGGTCTATTTCATGGAAAAATTTCATCATTATCTACTTCTGTGTTGTTAAAACTTGTAGGCATACCATTATAACCTAACGAAATTACATAATTATTAGGACTTACTATGCATGCTCCTACCTTAGTGGTTGGGTCTTTTGATCTTAATGCGCTTAATTTAGCTAACGACATAAAATAAATTTCTCATTTTATATTATCTTTTTTATCATCAAAGATTATTTTCTTACTTTTTGAATTCATAATATTAATTTTATCATAAAAGGAAAATCAATTTTTAACCAGGATTATCTATAAGTTTATATCAAACATTAACGTTCATTTTTATTTTAATATCTTAAATTAAGTATTTATTTAAATAAAGTAAAATTTATATAATAAATAAGCTTAACTTATATTTATTATATATTTTGATATCATTTTATTTCTTTAATATCTTAATGTATAATAAATTCTAAAAAAACTTTTGATTTTATATTCTTTTTTAATAATATTATGTATTTATAAACAAAAAAAATCAAGCTCCTCAGACCTTGATTTAAATTATTCAGTGAAATAAGCAATTTGCTTTGGATAAGACATTAACTATGTTAATCCAACTTATTTAGTAATAAATTGAACTAAGAAAATTATAACATAATTAACAAAAATGAAATGTTTTTTAAAATTTTTTAATTAAAAAGACTTATTTTAAATAAAAAAACAGAAAAAATGAATTTTTTTGGGATTTTTTTTAAAAAATTGTTAAAATAATGGTCATAAAGGAAAAATGATGAACAAAAATTTATTAGTAAAAAACTATTCTAAGATGATGTTCACAGCTATTATGGCTGCATTTTTCGCTATTGAAATTATTAATTCTAACAAGAAGGATATTATTATCAACTGTGGCAATATTTCAGTAAATAACAATATTATTCTTGGAGGGATTTATAATGACACTCAAATTTTTAACTAAAAATAATTTTAATTTAACTCAAAAAATGCTTAGAGTTTATCTAAATTTTAATAGTATCTATCGTGCTAGAATAATGGCTTTTAGAGGTTCATAAATCATAGATTATTATATTTTTTTAAAAAAGTAGCCAAATATAAGAATATAAATAATTTAAAAACAAAAGCCAAATTACAATAATTTCAAACAAACAAATTAATATAAAAAAGCAGAAAAAATTAACAAAAAATACAGAAAATAAACTAAGTTTTAGACTAAATAGACCTAAAATAGGCAAATTAATTTATAATTTATCATGTAGTTTTATAAACTATTTATTAATAAATTAATAAATAAAACATAGTTTATCAAATTATAAAAATACGGAGATTAAATATGAAAAAATCAAACAAAATATGATTATCATCTTTAGCTTCTTTAACAGTTGGAGCAGTTCCATTACTTGTTATAGCATGTAAAGATGAAAGAAAAGATAGGTATGTGTTTGAATTTAGTTCACCATATACAGCGCAGGCATTTCTACATGATTCTTCAAGATCATACGGATCATTTATTAGTACATCAACAAACCACCATACATCAGTCGGTTTAGTTCGTGTTGAAACATTAAATGAACCAGAATTACAACACTTAACACTTAATCAAGGAGGTGAGAATGGCGTTGTTGAAACAAAAACATACATTGTAAATCCTACTTGAACAAGAAGAAAGCTGTCATTAGCAAGTGCTGTTGTTATTACAGATAAAAACGGCACTGTAACAACTTTTGATGCTGATGATGCTGATGTGAGATCTTCTGCACCTTTTACTGAAAATGGAATAAGCTACTTCAATAGCCCTTCTGTTGAATTAAAATCAAACAATGAAAAATCAATTAATAGCAGTAATTTCGATGAAAAATTAAAAACAGCTGCTAAATTACAATTTGTTGTTCGTGATGGTGTTCAGTGAGTAGATCAAGAAGGTAAAGCAACAAAATACGAAGTAAAAGCAAAAGACTTCTATTATTCATGATTAAGAACATTATCAGTTAGTGGTAATTTCAGACATGAAAATGGTGGTTCAAAACAATTAGATGATGAAGCTGTTATAGCATTATCAGATTTATCTTCTGCGGCATTTACTGATAAAGAAGAATATTCAAATGATTACTTATTTACATTATTTGGAATTGACCATTCTAAATTTAAAGTAGAAAATGAATTTATCCAAAATGTTAATGGTAAAGAAGCAGTTACATTTGAAAAATTATCAACCGAAGAAAATCCAAAATTTTCAGAATTCTTTAGTAAAACAATGTTAGCTGACTATACATTCTTCCCAGCTCCATCACAATACATAGATGAATCAAATTCATTGGATGAATTACCAGTTTATAACTCAATTGGTTTAAAAACTGAATTAACAAGACAAATAGAAACAAAAATTAAATCATTAGATAAGAATTCGTTTGTTTATAAATCTGGAGCTTACTGATATGGTGTGAGTTTAAAAAACACTTTATATGTTGGTCCATATTATATAACCCCACAAAAAGGTCAAGAATTAATTCTTAAAAAGAACTTACATTACTATGATAGAGAATTTGTTAATAGTAAAGATACAGTTAATGAAATTGTAAATATTTACAATAATGGTATTGATACAGATACATTTGTTAAAAGAACATTTGATAAATATAAACAAGGTAAATTATCTCAAATTGCATTTAGTGGTTTAAAAGATGCTCAACGTGAGGAAATATTACAAAATGGTGAAAAATATGGTTTAAGATTTTCAAAAGCAGTTAACAAAACCAATCCATTCTACCGTGAATTTTCTCATCCATTTGTTAAACCATTACCAGCAGGACAATCAGTTGAGTACTATGGATTTAATGATGCATTTGCAAAATTAATGTATGGTGGAACAAGAGAAGAGTTAAAAGAAGGAAAAAATGATCCACAAACATATATTGCTGGAACAGGTTTAATTTTCAGAAGTTTATTCAATGCTGCAATTAACTGAGATGAATTTGCATCACTAGCAACCGGTGGTCAAGGATTTGCGTGATTAGCAAAAGTTGCTGACGGTTCATTAATTGGTGGGAGTGACCAAAGTACCGCAAAATACAAAACTCCATACGATGCAAGAGAAGAAATTAACTCATTATTTGCTTTAAAATCAGATAAAAGTGGAAAAGTTGAATTTGGTAATTCATTAGGCAGCGAATTAAGTCCAAAAGAAAATGAAGAAGCTGTTAAAAACTTTTCAAGAAGAATAGACAAATTAAAATCAGCTGGATTTGAAATTTTAAAACAAGAATTACAAAAACTGTTTGAAGAGTTTGATAAACAAAACCCAGAACTAGCAGGACAACCTTTCAAATTTGAATATGGATTCCCATATGTTAACATTTCAAATGCATATAAAGAAGCCTTTAATGATATAGAACAAACATTCTTAGAATTAAACCCAAGATTACAATTATCAGTTTTCTTTACCGGTGATAAAAATGATCCTAAATTTGATGCATTCAGAACCGGGGGAGCTAATGGAACTGAATTAGTTTCATGATCATACGACTATGATGCTATTGGTTCTGGTTATGATGGTCTTTCATGAGGTGGTAACTTTATTCCAACATTAACATGAATAGCAGCTAATGATGAAGGTGATAAAAATAAATTAATAAAAGAGAATTATCCTGAATTACATAAATTAGCAAAAGCTATAGTTGAACATGCAAAAGAAGGAACATCACACGAATGAGTTGGATCAGTTCCTTTTGCAGATCTTCATTTAGTTGTTAATAATTTTAAAGGTTCAAGATTACCATACACAACTACATATCATTTTGAAAAGAAAGAAGGAGAAACTCATTATAATCTAAAAAGAAATGAACAAGGAAAAGCTGTTTTATGAAATGTTCCTGAAGGTAAACATGCAACTGAAGCATATGCTTGAACAGCATCATTCTGATTAGAATATGTTTCAAAATTAACTAATGAGGTAGCAGTTAAATTGATGGCTGAATTAACATCATTCTTTAATATTAACTTTACATATAATATTTTCAAACAAAGAAATGAATTTGGTAAGGTTTTAATACAAAATCATTTTTCAGTTCCTGATGAATCAGTTGTTGGTGTTTCAATTTATTCAGATTGAAAAGTTAAAAAAGTTTAATATTACTTTTTGGTATTAATAAATGTTTAAATATGTATATCAAAGAATAGCGTTTGCTATTCTTACCTTATTTATTATTACACTTGTAGTTTTTGTTTTAGTTAGTGCATTTGGTGATAGTCCTATTAAATCATTAGTAGAAAAAGCGTTCCAAAGTCCTAAAAACAAACATACATATGAAGAATTAACAATTCAATTTGAAACTCAATATGGATTAAGAGATGCAGAAGGAAATCTTATTCCTATTATCGTAAGATATTTCAAGTATTTAGGAAATGTCTTCCAAGGTGATTTTGGGTTTGTTATTAATAAAGAAAACAACCCAAGTCCTTCTGAATACTCTAATATTCAACAACTATTTTTCATTCCCTTAAGATATTCAATTAGAATTACACTACCTGCATTTATCATAAGTGCAATTAGTGGAATTACAATAGGAGTATTTGCGGGTTATAAAAGAGGAAAGTTATTTGATTCAGCAGCCAATGTATTTGTATTGCTTTTCATAGCTGTACCATCATTCGTACTTGCACCTATTTTGATTACAATATCTTTAAAAATTGGTATTCCAACTACCGTACCAAGAGATGCATTAGAGCCATCATTTGGTGAATTATTCGTATCATACTTACCGCCAGTGTTGATTATCACATTAACATCGATGGCTGCGTATGTAAGTTATACAAGAAACCAAGTTATTACAGTTTTAACATCTAATTATGTTTTAATTGCAAAAACAAAAGGTTTAAATCAAACACAAATTTTCTTTAAATATGTGTTAAGAAATATTTCTATCCCATTATTTAGTTTATTATTTGGATCATTCTTAGGACTTTTATCAGGTTCAATTATTATCGAAAAATATTGAGATGTACCTGGTACAAGTCAAGTTATAGCAAGATCATTCCCAACAGGTGAGATAAATATTATTATGTTCTCGACTATATTCTTTACAGCATTATCATTGATAGCTTCTATATTTGTTGATGTTATGTTTGCTATCCTTGATCCAAAAATTACTTATGCTTCAAAAAGTAAAAAGAATTATTGACTATTCTTTAAAGCATATTTAGAAAGAAAAAAACTTGAAAAAGATTTATTTGCAAAACAAGAACAAGAAAATCAATCACAACTACAAAATAATCAAAAAGCTTAATGAAAGGTAGGTTAGAACAAAATGGAAAATCTTATTGAAGAACAAATAAAAGAATTTAACAAGAAATACAAGATTAGTTCTGAACTATCTAAAAAATTTGGTTTTATTTCAGAAAAAGACAAAGTTCATGCTTCATCAATTGCTGGAAGACCAAAGAAAATGTGAATTGAAATTCTTAAAAGATTCTTTTCAAACCCAATAGTCGTAATTTCGCTAATAGTATTTACTTTCATTTTATTATCATCATTGATAATTCCTGCAAAAGCATTTACATCATATAAACCTAACTCACCAATTAATGAATACTCATTTATTGAATCGCTACCACCAGTTTATAGCCCGATTGTTTCAAAAGCAGTTACAACCAACGATACTATTTATAAGTTTTATATTAACTTAAAAGATAATATTTCAAAACTACCAGAAGCAGAACAAGTTCTTTGAAATAAATGATTTGCATTTTATTTAGATACAACTAAAATAAGTGCAAATAATAGTGGTCAATTATTTATGACCTATAATGCTTATAGTTTATTTAAAGCATCGGTTCTAAATGAATTATTATTTAAAGCTCAAAAAGCAGGTACTCCAATTAATGATGCACTTGTATATGGTGAAATTATTCCAAAAATCCCAGTTTTAAAAACGTATTTAGGAACTTCATCAAGTGGTTATGATATTTGAGTTACTACATGATATGCAACCTGAAGAGGTATTGAAATTGCTATTATCACAACGATAATTCAAGCTTTATTTGGTGTTACTTTAGGAGCTATTTTAGGTTTTTATGCAGGAAAATTAGTTGATACAATTATCATGAGATTAATTGATATATTTAACTCACCTCCAACAATTATTTGAATATTAATATTCGTTGGTATTTTTGGAACTAATCAAATATCATTGATATTAGCTATGTCAGTAGCAGGATGACCAGCGTTTGTTGGTATAACAAGAATGTACGTAATTACTGTTAAAAATGAAGAATATATTAGTGCTGCGAAAGCTATTGGTGCTTCTACACCAAGACAAATATTTATACACGCACTACCTGCAATAATTGGTAAAATCGCAAACTCATTTGTTAAAAATGTACCAGGAATTATTTTATGAGTAGCATCATTGGCATTCTTAGGTTTCTTTAAGAATTCAAATGATACTAACTTAGGTCAAATATTAATCGAATCAGCTTCGGATGCTGGTAGAAATATTTGAATAATTTTACTTCCAACATTAATTTTATTATTCTTATCGCTATCATTGAACTTCATGGCTTTAGGTATTCATGATGCATTAGATCCAAGAGTTATTAGTAAAGGAAAGAGAAAATAATCATGGCTGATAAAAAAATAATTAATAAAAAAATTCATAAAAGAAGTCATTTATTTTCTCAAATTCAATCTCAAGAGGTTTTAGAAGATAATAAACTTTTGGAAGTAAGAAATTTACATGTATCATTCCCTGTAGGTAGAAAGAAAACTATTCATATCGTTCGTGGTGTTGATTTAGATGTTTATAAAGGCCAAATTGTTGGCTTAGTTGGAGAATCTGGTTCTGGTAAATCAGTTACTTCTAAAACATTAATTAACGTTAATGAAAACGGGTTAGTAAGTGCAGATAAAATTCAAATTAGTGATCTTGAACTAAGTGGAATTTTGAAAAAAGAAAAATATTGACAACTAGTTCGTGGTCAAAAGATAGGTTATATTCCCCAAGACCCATTAACATCATTGAATCCGACACGTACAATTGGGAAACAATTATTGGATGCTTTGAATAATAATGTCGATTGAATGGACAAAACCTATACAGAGAAGAAAGAATATTTACTAGGTTTATTAAAAACATTTGGTTTAAGAAACGTTGATAAAATTTTTACAGCATATCCTCACACATTATCTGGTGGTATGAAACAAAGAATAGTTATCACGATGGTTGTTGCATTGAAACCAGATTTAATTATAGCTGACGAACCAACAACAGCTCTTGATCCTACTGTTCAAGCTAGTGTTCTTGCTTTATTTGAAGAAATTAGACAAAAAATGGGTATTTCAATAATACTAATAAGTCATAATATTTCAGTTATTGCTAAATTCTGTGATTTTATATATGTAATGTATGCAGGAAGAATTGTAGAAAAAGGTTTAAAAGAAGAAATTTTTACTCAACCAGCACATCCATATACTTGAGCATTAATTTCAGCAATTCCTGAATCAAAAGATGAAAAATTATATAACATTAAAGGAACTCCGCCAGACATGGCTAATTTACCAGTTGGTGATCCTTTTGCTCCAAGAAATGATTATGCGTTAGAAATTGATTTTATTAAAGAACCACCTTTAATTCCTATTACAAAAACTCACGCAGCGGCTACTTGATTATTAAGCCCAGAAGCTCCAAAAATTGAACTTTCAAAAGATTTACAAAAACGTTTAGATTTATTTAAAAAGGCTTTTAAAAATGACGGAAAATAAAAAAGATAGAAAAGTTATATTATCAATAGATAACTTAAAAAAATATTTTGTTAATCAAGGTATTATCAACAAAGCTGTTGATGGTGTATCTTTTGATGTTCATGAAGGAGAAATTGTTGGGCTAATTGGTGAGTCAGGTTCGGGTAAAACTACAGTTGGTCGTACAATTCTTAGATTATATGATGAATATAATGGATTTGTAAGATTAGAAGATAAAATCATTTCAGGAAAAAATATTAGTCATTCCTTAAAAAAATATTTACGTAAAAATGTTCAAATGATCTTCCAAGATCCACATGCTTCTTTAAATAGTCAACAAAATATATATACAATATTAAAAGAACCTCTATTAGTTAATGGCATAATGAAGCATAAAATACAAGACATTTTTAAAGACTGATTAGAAGTTAAAAAAGCTTTTAAATATACTTTCCAAATCCAAGCTATGAAATTGGAATTAGAAAACTATAGAGAAATAAACAAATTAGCAGAGCCATTTTTTGCAAAATGAACAAAACAATTTGAAAACTTTAACTTTGATAAAGAATTAAGTAGAGAAGATAATTTTTCAGCATTTTATGCTTATTTAGAAGAAAAGCAAAAAATGGAAAGTTTAATTATTAATAATATGTATTCTAATGCTTCTTCTTTAATTAATTTCTATTATGAAATGCAAAACAAATATAGAACTAAAAATCTAAGTAAAGAAGAATTATCATACGATATTGCAATTTCAAAATACAAAGAAATCAAGAAATTAAGTAAGTTATCTAAAAATCAATTTGAAATTAAAAATGAGTTATCAGCTTTAATTAAGAAAAGAAATGAATTAATAAAATTAAGAAACCAAAGAATTAAAGATGCAAAAAATACATTTTTAAATTTCACAGTTGAAAATAAACACGAAAAAGTTTTAGTTAATATTTCAAAACTTATGTCAACAGACTTAGATTATTATTTATATAATCTAAAAAATGAAAAACTTTTCAAAGCTAGAATTACAACCTTAAAAATCTTAAGAAATTCATTAAAATTATTAGACTTTGAAGATGTTAAAGAACTTGTAAAAGAATTAGAAGCTTATGTAAAAGAATTTTATGAAGTTAATTTATCAAAAATTAAGTATTCTAAAACTATGAGACAAGAAATTGATCAAGTTTTAAAATCGTCATTTAAATTTGAATTTTCTAAATACCAAGAAATTTCAAAAAGAAATGAAGAAAAATACAATAAACAATTATTATCACTAAATGAACAAATAGAAAATTTAAAATCAAAACTAGCAATTAAAGAACAACCAGAATACTCAAAAGAAGAATTAAATCAAGCTTTTGAAAAACTAAATGAATCAAAAAATATTTATTTAGAAGGACGTTCAAGATTTTTAGTTGATTATAAAAAATCAATTGATGATTTATATCAAAAAATTGAACTAGAAAAAAATGAATATAATCGTTTAGTTTCATTGCAAAAAAAATGTAATGAATTATATGAAAAATATAAAAATGATTTCTTTGCCTATGTAAAAGAAGAATTTAGCGAAAAAATTAAATCATTAGAACAAAGAAAAAGTATTTTGTTAACTAATCTGAAGAACGAAAACAAAAAAACAGCTAAAAATAAGGCTGATTTGGTACGTTTAAGCTCAAGAATTAAACAAATCAAAAAAGAACAAGACACAGTTATCAAAATGTATAATTCAGATATTACATTAAAAGAAGATACATTAAAATCATTTAATATCGAAAGAAATTATCTAAAGAAAGATATTAGAAACATTTATATTCTATTAGGTATTGATTTTAAATGAGTTGAAATGAACTTAAATAATAAATCTGAAGAAAATATAAATGTAGAACAAAAGAAATGAGCTAAAAGATTTAATTTATTTGATTATAAAATTTCATACCCAATTGCTAAATATTTAATTTCCGAACTACTTTATAAAATAATTATTTATCGTTCATTAGAAGATGTAGGTTTATTAAAACAATTTGCTTATCGTTATCCTCATGAATTTAGTGGTGGTCAATTACAACGTATAGTTATCGCAAGAGCATTGATAACTGAACCAAAAGTTATTGTTGCTGACGAACCAATTGCCTCCTTAGATATCTCAATTCAAGCACAAGTTGTTAACTTGCTAAAAGATTTGTGTGTTAAGAAAAACATAGGTTTAATCTTTATAGCTCATGACTTAAGTATGATTGAATATGTTGCCGATAATGTTCAAATTATGCACCTAGGTAAAATTGTTGAAAGTGGTGATACTGAGTCTATTTACAATAATCCTCTTCACCCATATACAATCAATCTATTTAAAGCAATACCAAAAATTTCAAACGCAAATGAAAAATTTGAAAACGTATCATTTAATTTAGATTATATTTATGAACAACAATTCCCAAATATTCCAGAAAATTTCAAAGTCGATGATAATCACTACATTTTTGGAACAAAAGAACAAGTTGAAAAATGAACTTCTAAAAAATAATCTACATGAATAGTGTTAGGTATTTATCCTAATGCTATTTTATTTTTAAATATCTCAACTTATTAAGTATAATTTTTATATTTAAAGGATTGTTATAATGAGTAATAATAAAAAAAATATAAATACAAAAGGTTATTGAAAAAGAAGTTGAACAATAGGCAACATCATATATTTTTTTACAAGTATTTTTTTAATGATCCTTATGATTTTGCTTACAGGTTTTTTAAAAAAACAGAATGTTTTTAAACAAACCTGATCTAATGCAATAACTGTTGGTACAATTACATTTTTATCAATTTCTATTTTGGTTTTAATGGCCAAAAAAGGAGTTGGTAAAGGATTGATAAAACCTTTAATTTTAACTTATCATAATATTAGAATTTCTTCAAGAGCAAAAAATAAATACGCCCCATATATGAACCAGTTTGAAAAAGATAAAATACTTGCAAAAGAAAGAAAAAATTATCAATTAGAACAAGATAAAAAAAATCTAAACAAACTTAAAAATGAATCCACAAATCTTGCATCATATTTAATAATTGCTAGTTCAGTATTGGTTTTAACTATAGGACTTATGTCAATTCATTTGTCGTAAATAAAAAAACTAGAATTAAATTTAATTATAATGAGGATAAAATATGAAATATTTAATAGGCAATTTTAAAATGAATAAAACTTTTTTAGAAGTTGAATCTTATATTGAAGCACTATCATTTTTAATTGAAGAAAATAAAGAAAACTTAAATAATATAAATATTGGAATAGCCCCATCTTTTGATAGTGTTTATTTATCGTATAACAACTCTGAAAGAAATTTTTTATTTGGATTACAAAACATTTTTCACGAAATAAATGGCGCGTATACAGGAGAAGTTTCTTTAAATGTAGCTAAAGAAGCAAATATTGATTTTATTTTATTAGGTCATAGTGAAAGAAGAAAATTATTTAATGAAACCGACGAAGAAATAAATAAAAAAATTTTAAAGCTTAAAGACACTAATATAAAACCTATACTTTGTATCGGTGAATCAATTGATGATTTTAACAATAATAAAACATTCGATGTTTTAAATAAACAATTAGATAAAGCTTTAGAAAACGTTAATGAATTTGGTAATATAATCATTTCATACGAACCCGTTTATTGCATCGGTAATGGTATAATTCCAAAGGTAGAACATGTTCAAAGTGTTGTTAATTTTATACATGAAAAATTTAGTTCAAATATACCTGTTTTATATGGTGGATCGGTTTGCTCTAATAGTATTGAGGATTTAGAAAAAGTTAAAGGATTAAGTGGATATTTAGTTGGAAAAGCATCATTAAATGCCTATGAGTTTATAGAATTAGCTAAAGAAATAAAATAAAAACTAAGTAATTTTTAAACTTAGTTCCCAAAGAGAAGGTTCAAGTGCAACACAATGCCTTGGGCTTTTTTTATTATACATTTTATTTTTTTAAAATTAATAAATCAAAAAAAGTAAATAGAAAATATTCATTTTTTCAAATGAAGATAAGCATAATTTTATTATGTTAATTTTTGTTAATAATAATTATTTAATATATTCTAAATAGGTTTGTAATGGTGTCTTCCAATTTAATATTTCCCGCGTCATATTATTTATTTGGTTAACAACTGAGTCAAGTTTTTCTTGAGTTATAGTATTAAAGTTAAAACCTTTTTTGAATTCTCTTCTCAAAATTCCATTTCAATGTTCATTTGAGCCTCTTTGAAAAGATGCATAAGGTTCAGCTCTATAAATCTTTATATTTAATCATCTGGCTAAAATACCTATTTTTTCAAATTCAATACCATTGTCTACTGTTATTGTTTTTACTTCTAATTCATTATCTCTTATAATCTTTTTTAACTCTGAATTAATTATATTTGGTGATTTGCTTTGTATTATTTTTGCAAACCCTATTCTTGTTTTTCTTTCAGTTAAAGTTAAAACATTATTATATCCATTGGCTCTTTTTCCTAAAACTAGATCTGCTTCTCAGTGTCCAAATTCAAGTCTTAAATCTATAGATTTAGGTCTAGTTCATATTGGAAAAACATAATCAGCAGATTTTACAAGCCGTTTTATTACGGATGCTGTTCTTTTACCACCTTTTTTATAATATTGTCTTAATTTATCGTACTTTTTTATAACTCAATTATTAGTGTTTATTCAATTAAAAACCGTTCTTAAAGAAGGACAACAGTGTTTTGTGCTAGTTTTTATAAAATTATATGTTGACTTTATACCAAAAAACTTTTTGTCATATTTTTGTAAAAAAGCGTTAGAAAAATTTTTGAATTTTTGGTTATCCACGAATTTAAAATAATACTTATGTCTTGATCTTTCTCTTGTTTTTAAACTAGCGTGTTTAAATTCATAAGTTCCGAAACTATTTGTATTCCTCTTTATTTCTCTACTTAGGGTCGAAACACTTCGCTCGATTAATCTCGAAATCCTACGAAGAGAATAATTTAACTTTAAATAATTTTCAATAATTATTCTTTCATTATCTGTTAAATGGTTATATTTTTTTATTGTATAATTCATATGAGTTCCGTTCCGTTTCAATGGAACTTTTTCTTTTTTAATTAATATAAAAAATTCAAGTTCCACATCTAAATTTTACTTTAAACGTGTTGCACTTGAATTTTCAATTTAGGAACTAAGTAATTTTTAAACTTAGTTTTTATTTTTTAATAAATCATTTTTTTGCCGTTTCGATGTCACTAATTTCAATTTTATCTTCGTGTTGAAAATTTATGTGTCTAATTAAAGCTTCAACCTCAACAAAAACCTCTTTATATTTGCTTGGGATAAGTTCTAAATCAAATATATATGCTTGATTTGTTTTTTCTTTATTGCTTTTATGATTAATTTTTATTAATCCGTGATATTCAACATCATCAATAACAAAATTTGATACATATATACCTGATCTTATTTTTTTTATATTATTTGGATAGAAAAAATTCATTTTTTCTAAATTTGTAATAAACGAATATTTTTCAATTAATAAATTATTAATTGCACTAATGTTTCCATCTTCGATTAAGTCTTTTATCAAAGAAGTTGAAATTTTTTGCTTTTGTATTTTTCTGTCATTTGAAACATAGACTTGAAAATATTTTTTTAAATAATCAATATTACCAATCTTTCTAAACCCAAATTTAAAATCATTTCCGCAAACAACTTTTTTAACTTTATTTTCCAATAAGTTTTTGCAAAATTGTTCGTGTGATACATTAAAGTTATTTATGTTATCATCAACTAAAAACACATAATCAAAACCTAAATTAAAAAGAGTATATAACCTAGTTTTAATTTGAAACACTTTTTCTTCTTTTGCAACTAATGATTTATAGCTTTGAGAAAAAAGCATAATTGCAAGTTTAAGTTCCGGGTTTGTGTTTCTTATGTCTTTTGCTGTTTTTACTAATTCATAATGGCCTAGATGAAGAGTTTCAAATGATCCTAAAAGCATGATAAGATCTTCATTATGATCAAATTTTTCTTTAAAATTTCAGTTAAAAATTTTCATATTTATAATTTTACCTTAATTATTTAAAGTAAAAAAAAATTACGACTTAGTCGTAAAATCCTTTTTCTTTCAGTTTGAAATATGGACCATCTTCAGTAACAGGCATACATATTTCTTTAGCAACGTTCTTGGTTACATCTTCACCATTACCCATAGCTACACCTAAACCAACATGTTGAAGCATTTCAATATCATTTTCAGAATCTCCAAAAGCAACCATTTCTTCTAATTTAATATCTAATAGATTTCCTAATATTTCTAAACCAACTGCTTTTGTAATCCCTTTTGATGATAAGAAGATACCACCATTTCAAGTTGCTAAGACTCACATATTCATCTTATTTTCTTCAAAGAATTTATTTAATTTTTTAGCTCATTCCTCGGGTTGATTTGAACTTATTGTAATTAAATAATTTTTATCATTTTGTGCTTCAAATTCTTTTTCTGAAATAAATTTATCTTTGTATGGTTGATAAAACCAGTGATCTATATTAAACAAATCATTATAATAACCTCATTTATCACCAACAAATGAAAATGATAATTTATGTTCTTCTGCATATTTTCTAAATTTTACAAAATCCTCATAATCAATTGTTTGTTCAAAAATGTATTCATTTGTTCTTAAATCTAAAATAAATGTTCCGTTAGCTCCAATGAAGTAATCAACATAATGATTGTGAATTTGCTTACCAACTGTAAAAATATCGCGACCTGAACATAAAACATTTATATATCCAGCTTCCTTTAATTTTCTAAACATTTCTTTCATTCTAGGAGTCAATTCATCAATCCCAAATGGTAATAATGTTCCGTCGATATCAAATACTATCATTTTATATTTATCATTCATTTTATCTCCCTTCGGGGCTAAAAAATTCGGTTAAATAAAACCTTTTCAAATTTTACCAAACCGTTTGTTATTTCGCCTCAGCCGATTATTTTGTTTTCATAAATAAACATGGCTTTATTATTAATATTTTTGAATCTTTCAAAATACACTATTTTTGACTTAATTTGCATTAATTCTGAATTATTAAGTGTATATAATTGTACATTAAAAAGTGATTTTATGTCCGTTATTTCTTCAAAAATAACTTCCTCATTTATTTTGATATTTCCTATAATTTCTCTTTTTAAAATATTCACAACAGCATCAGTACCTAGTATTAATCCAATGTCATGCACTAAAGACCTTATATAGGTTCCTTTTGAAACTTTTGTTTTAAAGGAAAAAGTTTGATTATCATAATCAAAATCCAGAAGTTTTAAATTAAAAATTTTAATATTGCATTCCTTTAAATTTACCTCAATATTTTTTCTTGCTAAATCATAACTTCTTTGACCATTTACTTTTTTTGCTGAAAATATTGGAGGAATTTGTTTAGTTGTTTTTTTAATTTTATTTAAGGCCTGTTCTAATTGAATTTTTGTTATTTTCTCTTTATTTTTAATTTGGAAAACTTCTTCCCCTTCATCATAGCTTTTTGAAAAGCAGTGTAGGGTTGCTTTTACAAAATATTCTTTTGTATCATTTAATAAATAAGAAAGTGTTTTTGTATCTTCATCAGTAGCCACGATCAAAAGGCCTTCCGCAAGAGGATCTAATGTTCCACTATGACCAATTTTTTTGATGTTATTTTCTTTTGCAAATTTTTTAATAGCAAAAAAACTTGATTCGCCCCGTTTTTTATTTATTTTAAAAAACATATTGTTATTCTCCTTCTTATTTATTTTTATATTAAATGCTGATTTATTATATCAAGGTTTTTATGAAAAAAAATACTATAAGTAATCGAATTTAACAGGCATAAAAAAATAAAAATTAAAATAGAATAAAAAACGAGCCAGGAATTTACCTGCCCATTCGTGAGTTATATTCATTTTAAAGCTTGATTGTTATACTAATTTATTTAATTTATACATTATATTGTAAAGATTTATTTTTTAAAAAATCAAGATAATTTATTTCTTATATAAATTAACTAAATAATTAAAGAAATTGTAATTAAACCTAAAACTCTAGAAGTATAAAAATAAGCATTATTGTTTTGTTCTACTCTAATAAGAAATTGTACAGCACAAAAATATCCGTTAGGTTTTCATTTTGGAAAAACATTGTTTTACTCTAATAAGAAATTGTACAGCACAAAAATAGCAACAAAACTGGGAATTATGAGTTTGTGGTTTTACTCTAATAAGAAATTGTACAGCACAAAAATTAAGTCCGTTCGTAGCTTCGGCTGCAATTGGTTTTACTCTAATAAGAAATTGTACAGCACAAAAATTTGAAAGTTATTTCTATGAGTCTGCAGTTCGTTTTACTCTAATAAGAAATTGTACAGCACAAAAATTTCTGCAGATTTTAAAATGTTAATAACTTGGTTTTACTCTAATAAGAAATTGTACAGCACAAAAATTGTTAACTTTAGTATTAATATCAGGGTTGTGTTTTACTCTAATAAGAAATTGTACAGCACAAAAATGCATTGATATTATCTAAAACTTTAAAAGTTGTTTTACTCTAATAAGAAATTGTACAGCACAAAAATGTCATTTATTTAAAAAAATTATTCTTTAAGTCATAAAAAATAAATTTAAACTCCTTTTCTTCTTTTTCATTAGAAAACAGAAGCTCATTTTCTGGTATTTCTCGATTTTTAATATTTTCAAAAAAATTTATTATAGGAGCACAACTTTTAATATCAAATATAATCTCCTGTTTATAAATTGCTACTAGTTCTAGTTGGTTATATGTTTTAACATATCTAGTGCAATCAGAAGTTAAAATTAAAAAATTTAAATTATTGTATTTGATGAGTGTTTCTATATTTATGTAGGGTAAGTTTTTTATTATAATTAGTGCTTTAAAATTTAAGGTACTCAAAATATCGAGTATATTTAATAAATTATTTTTACTAATTAGCAGTTTTTCATCAATGCTAAAGATAGATTTTATTAGTTTATTATTATCGATATCTTTAGATAAATATTTAAAACCAATTTTTAAATTAATTTGGTCGATAATACTGTCAAGTTTTTCTTGGTTTAATATCTCATTGACATTCCAATTCTCGTTATTATTAATTTTTTCTTGAATTCATGGTTTACTTATTGAATTTAGTATATCTGAAACATATGATAAATTACTTATTACTATGCAATCATTTATTGAAAAAATTCTTTCATTTATTTTAATTGATTTTGTATTCGTATTATTTTCATAATCCATTAAATTACGTATTAGATAGTCATTATTTTCCTCTTCTATTATTTTAAAATTGTATTTTGTTTCTAAGTTAAAGTTAATATCATTAAAAAAATTTCACATTATAGTCTAATATACTCCTCTTCTAAATTATATATTTCATTTTTTGCCTTGATACCATTCAATATTTCTATGTTTTGGTATTGTTTTTCAGTCAATAATAAAATCCTAACGTTTGAATTTTTGGGTATGAATCTCAAAATCTTTCTTTTTTCATTTTCATATTCTGTGTGCGTTGGCAAAATTTTTGCATAAATTGAATACTGTATTCTTATATAACCTAGTTTATATAAATGATTAACAAATTTATTGTACATTTTTGTATCATCATCGCCATTGTAATAAATATCGTACATTAGTAAAATACGCATTTCTCTTGTATAGACCTTAATCAATTTCAATATCGCTTTCTTCTAAATTTAAAAGTTCGTCAATAACGATTTCTATATATTTTGAAAATTTGATCTTTTTATTTTTATAAGTTATATGTTCATTAAAGGATTTAAATAAAGTTTCTTTAAAATCCTGAAAACTATTTTGAAATCCATCACAATGAATTTTATAAACTATTCTATCAATTCAAAATCTGAAGGGTTCCACAAGATCACAAGCCAAAGGGAAGTTATTATTAAAACTTTTATGAAAAAAAGATATTCTATTATCTAAACCCTTTGAACAAATAATTCTAGCAACTAAACTCAGTAGTACTGAATAACCATAATTTAAATAAATATTAATTTTATCTTCTGCATTCCTTTCTCTTATAAAATCATTACCAAACAATGTTAAAAAGTACAATTTAGCAGCATGACCTTCTCTGTTTGTTTTATCATATTCCTCAACATTTATCAAGTAATTATTCATTTTTTGTATATCTGATTTGTTAATTAAATTTAATGTCTCCAAATTGTAAATTGAATTTTCTATTTTGAGTTTTATTATTTTTTGTCAAATTAATGATTTGTATTTAATATCTCATTTAATTTGATTTTGAAAAACTTTATTATTATAGTATCCATTATGTGGGATTATAATTGAGTTTGGTAAATGATTTTTACATATTATTATGTTGACTTTTTTATCTACGAGCTCATTAATTACTGGAATAGATATATTTGCTCTTTCATTTTCAAAAATAATTACTGAAATATTATTTATTGGGATAATTATTTTTTCTTCTTTTTGTTTAATTATTAAATTATTTAAAAATAAGCTTACATATTCCGACTCGTTGATTTCTAATATTTTTTTATTCATTTTAATTCCTTTGATATAATAATTTTGTACAAAACAAAAATTTTACTCTAATAAGAAATTGTACGCCCAAAAACAAGGCGCTTTAAAAAGCTGCCGAAATTCCCGCATCGCGGGTTTTTTTTATTCATAAGCTTAATAAAAAATATTTAAAGCCCTATAATTAAATTACGTTATAACAATTAGAAAGGTTTGAATATGGATAAAAAGGATGTGACAATTGGTTTTGACTTAGGAATTTCCTCAATAGGATGATCTATCATTGATAATGAAACAAATGATATATTAAAATTAGGATCAAGACTTTTTCAAGAAAGACAAAAGGCTGATGAACGTCGTAATTTTAGAAGTATTAGAAGAAGAATAAGAAGAATAAAATATAAGAAAGAAAAATTCATTAATTTAGTCTTAAAGAATAAAAAAATTTTCAATTTTTCTTCGAAAAAAGAAATATATGAATCTTTTGAAAAAAACTCTACAAATTGACCTAATATACTAGAGTTAAAAAATGTAGCATTAAATAAAAAAATACAAAAAGATGAAATTATTTGGTTATTACATGATTATTTAAAAAATCGTGGGTATTTTTATGCAACCAACGAAGTTGATTTAGACGATCAAAAACAAGAAAATAATTTTCCGAGTCAATTATTATTAGAGTTTTTTAAGGAAAATAATTTTTTTAAATCAAATAGCTTTATATCTAAAGAAAATGGTGGTCATATTTTTTCTAATAAAAATTGATTAAAAGAAATTGAACAAATGTTAAAAGTACAAGAAATTGATGAAAAATTTTCAAAGGAATATATTTCGATATTTAATTATATAAGGCCATTTTCTGAGGGTCCAGGTAGTTTAAATAGCGCAAGTGAATATGGCATCTATAATTATGATGAAAATGGAAACGTTATAAAAAAATATGAAAATATTTGGGATAAAACAATTGGTAAATGTAGTCTTTTTGAAGAAGAAAAAGTTATTTCTACTGCATATCCTTCATATGAAATATTTAATTTGTTAAACGATTTAGCAAACATAAGATCCTTGGAATCCTTTGGTAATGTAAACCAATGATCTCTTGGCGTAAATGATAAAAAAGAACTATTGAATAATTTATTTTATAGTATTTTAAACACAAGTAGAACTCAAAATATAACAATAAAGCAAATAGAAAAAATTTTTGTAAAAGAAAATGGCTTGGAAGATGTAAAAGATAATATTACACAAAAAAAATTTTTAAAACAATTTGGATTAGAAAATAATCTAACACCCCTTAACACAATTAATAAATTATTAAAGATAATTAAGAGTTTTTCTTCAGCATATAATGAAATTGATATCGACAAAATATGAGTTGTTTTACCGATCTTAGATGATATATGTTCGATAATAGAGATTCCTAAAAAAATAGATGATTATTATAATTTATTTTCACAATATAAAATTATTGAAAAACTCTTTATTAATTCAGATCAAAAAGAAGAATTTATTAAACAAATTATTTCTAACAAAGAATTCAACTTCAATAAAAAAGGTAGTTTATCAAGAAAAGCGATAAATTTATACCTAAGCAGAATGAAAGATTTGAAACATAATTCAGAATTTATTAAATGAAATGACAAAAAAATAAGAAATATTGTAATTGAAAGAGATAAAAAAACAAGAATAAACCCTAATAATAAATATATAAACCCTTTTATTTTTGAAAACGATGTTTTATCTCCAGCGGCTAAACAAACATTTGAACAGGCCATAAAAGTGTTGAATCGAATTATAAAACTATATTCAAAAGAATACAACATTAAATCAATTGTAGTTGAAATGGCTAAAACTAAAAATGACCCAGAAACAATAAAAAAATATAATCAAAATAATGTAAAAAAAGATTATGAAGAAATTATTAAATTCTTACCAATAAATATAACTGTTGATGAATTATTAAAAAAGCAAACTAATTCATTACTAGAAAAATTGAAATTATATATTCAGCAAGATGGAATTGATTTATACTCAATGCAAAAAATGGATATCTTAGAAGTAATTAATTATTCAAACAATTTTGAAATAGATCACATTATTCCTTATTCATTATCGTACGATAATTCTGCAGGTAATAAAGTTTTAACCACAAAAGCTAATAATCAAGCTAAAGGACAAAAAACAGCAATGGAATATTTATTATTATTAAATAATTTTAATATCAATGAATATAAATCCAAATGTGCTCAATTATTTTTAAATAGAGACAATTTTATTAAGAATAAAAAGAATAGTGTTATTACGGAAAAAAACGCAGAGAAAAAATATAAGAATCTTACTTGGGATGACTTTGAGCAATCAAATAAGAACGAATTTATTAATAGAAATTTGAATGATACCAGATATGCAATTAAATTATTTGTCGAAACTTTACGTAAGCACTTCGATAATAAAGAAACAAAAATTATCGGGATAAATGGACATGTTACAAGTTATTTTAGAAATAAGTCATATTTACCAAAAAATAGAATTTTTAACTATCATCACGCAATTGATGCATCTATTATAGCCTTAATTATAAACAATAATAAATATTTAGCAAGGCTATTAACAATAGCCGACAATGAATGAAAAATTCTAAATGATCATCAAATGATACAAATTTTTACTGGTGAACTAAGAGAAATTACTGATTTAGATTTTAAGAAAAATATAATGGCACACTTCTTATCAAAGATTATTAAAGAAAAAATTAACTCAATAATTGAAAATAATTATAAATTAGTCCAATATTCTAGAAAAATTAAAATTATGGATAATTCCCCTCTATTTGATCAAACTTTATATGGATTAAAAAGAACAGAAACAAATAAACCCAACGAAGCTTATAAAGTTGTAAAAATAAATTTGATTAAAGATAACAATGAAAATTTAAAAAGATACTTCGATATTCCTATTTTGAATGAAACCAAGAATAAATACTCTGTTTTAATGGCTGAAAGTCATCCTAAAGAGTTTAATAATTTAAAAGAAATTTTTGACTCTTATAACTTAAAAACAACTGGGTTTGCTTTTATAGATTATATGAATGATTTAAATAATAAGTTTCCAGAATTAGTAACTAAAAAAATGATTGACAATGCTATTGCAACAAATAGAACTATTTTTTTAAATTTAAATAATATGAAAATTAGGTATTACAAAGATTTAAGAATTGTTCAGAAATCTTTAATTCCGCTGGATTTTAAATATAATAAAAACAAATCTTTTAAAGATAATAATTTTAGTTTATTTTCTTTAGTTTACAAAAATAAAAGTCATTGTTATAATTCGATACCTATTAATTTTTTAACGTATAAATTTGGTAGTAAAAGCAAAAATTTATTAGATGAAAGCATTTATAATAAAGAAAATTTAAATAAATATAAAATTAATCTAAAAATTAGTAATAGTGAAAAACCGTTGTTCATTATCAAAAAAGGAACAATTTTAAAAAGAAAAAATGCTTCAGAAAATTGATTTGAAAATTTATATTACGTATCAGGTATTTCTAAACAAGAAGATATGGATACTAAATATACTATAACAAATTTAATTAAAAATAGACCCTTAGATAAAAAAGACAAAGAAGAAATTAAGACTATTATTATTAGTAAATTAACAAATTCTTTATTAAAAGAATTTGAAATTATCTATTTAGATGAACTCGGAAATGAATATAAAGCAAATATTCCTGATTTAAATTTATAAATTAATTTTAAATGGCACTTGTAAGGTTTTAGATAACCTTTGTGGCGCCATTTATTTTTTATAAAATAATGTTCTGAAAAATAAAACTTTTTTATAAAATATTAAAAAATTATATATAATTATATAGCATTAAATGCACAAGCCGTTTTAGCTCAGTTGGCAGAGCAACTGACTTGTAATCAGTAGGTCGTAGGTTCAAGTCCTATAAACGGCACCATATGCGCGAGTGGTGAAATTGGCAGACACGTTAGTTTTAGGCACTAATGCTTTACGGCGTGAGGGTTCAAGTCCCTCCTCGCGTACCATATCAATTATTTGCAAGCCAAGGTTTAGTCCTTCGGCTTTTTTATTTTTTTACAAAAAAATAAAAAAACCTTATTACAGGTTCTTTATTTTCATTTATATTTTAAGGTTTAAATTTTCTGTATTTTCAACAAAAAAATGCCTGTAGGCATTTTAAGGTGCGTTTACAAATGGTGGAGAATGAGGGGCTCGAACCCACGACCCTCGCCTTGTAAGGGCGATGCTCTCCCAACTGAGCTAATTCTCCAATGGTGACCCTAGCGGGACTCGAACCCACGCATGTATGGATGAAAACCATATGTGTTAACCACTTCACCATAGGGCCATAATGGCGCCGACTATTGGGATTGAACCAACGACCAACTGGTTAACAGCCAGCTGCTCTACCGCTGAGCTAAGTCGGCACTCATTTAGTTAAATGCTTAATTATTATACTAAAAAAATAAATTTGTTTTAAAAAAAATATTTTTTTCTTAAAAATAATTTTGCCAACTTTGGTAATTATCAGCGTTATGGTGCTGGCTAGAGGAATTGAACCCCCGACCCACTGATTACGAATCAGTTGCTCTGCCGACTGAGCTAAACCAGCATGGTATATATTTTACCATTTTTTTAATTTTAATAATTATTTTTAAATGTAAAAAAACTCAATTTTTTAATACAAAAAATAGAAAAAAATCTTTTTTACAAAATAAAAGTTCAAAAAGTGCTAAAATATGGGTGATAGTGGGAGTAAGTGGAAATGTATGGAAAATATGAACGTAGTTTAGATGATAAAAACCGTGTTGTAATTCCTCCTAAAATTTTGAGCGAATTGGGTAATGAGTTTTTTATTACCATCGGTTTCGATAAACAGTTAATTCTTCGTGATAAAAAAGAATTTGAAAAACTTAAATCTAAACTAGATGAAAATAATTCTCTCAACAAAGATCTGAGAGAATTAAGTAGATTTATTTTTGCTAACACAGAATTGGTTAGTCCAGATAAATTAAATCGTATTATCATACCTAAACATTTATCATTAAAGGCCGCTATCAAAAAAGATGTAGTTTTCATTGGATCAGGAAATATATGTGAATTATTTTCTAAAGAAATTTATGATAAAAAAGAAAATTATTTTGAAAACGATGCAAATATAGACGACTTAGCTCAAAAACTTTTTGAACAAGGGGTTAAATTATAGAAAAGCATATCCCGGTTTTATTAAACGAAGTAATTGATTCGTTAGACATAAAGCCAAATGGTATATATTTAGATTTAACACTTGGCAGAGCAGGTCATAGCAAAAAAATTTTGGAAAAAATAAAAGAAAATGGTTCGGGATTATTAATTGCATTTGATAAGGATATTGAAGCAATTAATGAGTCAAGGCCAATACTTGAAAAAATAAGTAATTCATTCAAAATAATAAAAAGTGATTTTAGATATTTAAAAGAACATCTTGAATCAAATAATATTAAAAAAGTTGATGGAATATTAGCTGACTTAGGAGTTTCAAGTCCTCAATTAGACAAAATTGAAAGAGGATTTTCTTATTCACAAAATACTAAGTTAGATATGAGAATGGATTTAGATTCAACCTTAGATGCTAATGAAATAATAAATAATTGAGATGAAGAAAAAATAGCAAAGATTTTATACGAATATGGTGATGTAAAACTATATAAATTAGTTGCGAAATCAATTGTACAAAATCGCCCTATTAATACTTCTTTCCAATTAAACGAAATTATTAAAAAAGCACTTCCAGCTAAAGTTATTCGTCAAAAAAATCCATCAAAAGCAGTTTTTCAAGCAATAAGAATTGCAGTAAATGATGAACTAAATGCATTAGATGAATTATTAAATCAATTAAGCGATTTATTAAATATAAATGGCAAAATTGCAATCATAACATTCCACAGCAAGGAAGATGCAAAAGTTAAGAAGTTTTTCCAAAATCTTAATTACAAAGATCCAAAACTAAAAAAATTACCAATTCAAGACGACTTGAAGTGAAAACAAAAAATTATTTTTCCAGGTGAAATTGAATTGCAAAATAACAAAAGATCACACAGTGCAAAATTAAGAGTAATCACAAAAATAGGCTAATTTATATGAAAAAAAGTGTTGTTGTTGCTTACAAAATTGAAGATAATTTAATTTCGGTGGAAGTTATTGAACAAAATCACATCGGGAAAGTTTTAATTTATTCAAAAACAAGAAACAGCAACCTATTTAACCTATTTGAATACGATAATTTTATTGCAGAAACAAAAAACGAAATTGAATCAATTATTAAATCAAAAATTAAAGATGTAATAATAATATTAAAGAATTCTTCTAATTTATTAATACATAAAAAAATAGTATCTAATAATGAAATAAACAATAATTTTAATGAAAATGAAATAGCTAAAAAACTTTATTTATTCCAAAAGTCAAATAACTTATATTTATTTGATTATCTATATTTAAATAATACTAATAAAAATTTAATCGCCCTAAGATTATTGGATTGAAATATTGCAAAAAATATTTTTATTCTATTTAAGAAAAATAATTTAAATGTTTTAAGAATGTTTGATTATGATTATTTAAAAAATATTTCATTTGATTTTACAAATGAACAAAGAATAGCTAGCTTTGTAAGTTTAGAAGATCAATGCTTGAAAATTGAAATATTAAAAAATAAAGTAAGTATTCTAATTAAAACCTTTGATTTAGGAATTAAATATTTAGTAAAACTTATTTCAAATGAGTTAAATATAGATTTTAATAAAGCTTTCATCAAGTTTAATTTATGAGCTTTGAACCTGCATGCAGGGGATAGTAAAAAAATTGATCTTGTTGTAGAAAAATACTTAAATTTAGTTGAAAAAGAGATTAATATATTTTTAATACAAAATAAAATAGAATTATTTAAAAAGCAAATTTTATTTTCATCAACATTTAATTTATTAAAAAGTAATTTATTTAAAAACATAACCGTTAATAATGAATTTGAAAAAAATAATAAATTAATCAGTAGTGAAATGTTAGGAATTTTAACTTTAATAGACAATAAAGTAAATACTATTAAGGAAATGACTATAACATCTGAACTTTTTGTAGTTAATGAAACAAATAACAATGTAAAAAATTATTTATTTAATTACAAAAAATAGACTTATTCATAAAATTTTAAAACTTAAATAAATTTTATTTAGAAAGGAGCAACATAATGGGAAATATAGAAAATTTTAATTCAGTTGCTACTATCAAAGTTATTGGTGTTGGTGGTGGTGGAAATAATAGTATTCAAAGTTTATTAGATACTAAAATTGATGGTCTAGAGTTTGTAGTTGCTAATACAGATAAGCAAGTATTAGATAGATTTGATAAATCTTTAACTTTACAACTTGGAGACAAAAGAGGAATTGGTGCAGGTGCAAACCCTGAAGTAGGTAAAAAAGCAGCTGAACATTCAATTCACGAAATAAAAGAAAAAATTAAAAATGCAAATCTTGTTGTTATAACAGCTGGTATGGGTGGTGGAACCGGAACTGGGGCAGCACCTGTAATTGCAAAAGTAGCCAAAGAGCAAGGCTCACTAGTAATAGCTATTGTAACTACGCCATTTGATTTTGAAGGCGGAAAAAGAATAAGAGTTGCAAAAGACGGATTAGAAGAATTAAAAAAATATGTTGATTCATATGTTGTTATTTCAAACGACAAGCTTATTGAAAAATACGGTGACATTTCTTTTAGAGATGCATTTAAATATTCAGATAATATTGTTAAACAATTTATAAGAACTATTGTTGATATTATAGCAGTACCAGGTTTTATAAACCTTGATCTTGCAGATTTAGAAACATTAATTAAAAATTGCGGTGAAACTGTAATAGGTATTGGTGATGGAAATGGTGATAATGCTGCTCAAAAAGCTATGCTAAAAGCAATCAATAGCCCTATTTTAGAAAGTAGCATTAAAGGGATTACAAAAGCTATTGTATACTTTACATCTTCAAATAAACTTTCATTAAAAGATTTCAAAAAGGCAATCGATGAGTTAAAATCAGTTGCTGGTCAAAATATTGATATCATATTCGGCGTTGGCTCTCCTGTTAATGAAAATTCAGAAAAACTTGGTGAAATTTATGTTTCAGTTATTGCTACAGGAATTAAACAAAAAGCTGAGAATAACGACTTTCAATTAACTGAAAACAAATTCAAAGAAAATTACGCTTCTATTGAAGAAACAAGTGATTTTCTAACTAAGTTTCCAAACGAAAAAATAGAAATATCATCATTGGAATTAAGTGATTTTAACGATGATGATAGCAATGACTCAATTTGTAAAAATTTTAGAAATTAAATGATGTAAGAAATTAAATTTATATAAATTTACAAAAAGATCAAAAGAGCCTGATGGCTCTTTTTTTATATATAATTTTAATTATGTATAAATTTTTTTGTGAAAGTAAAGAAAACGATTATTTTATATTAGATGAAGAAACTCAAAAACATTTAAAAGTTATAAGAATAAAAGAACAAAATTTTTTAATAAATTACAATAATGATTTTTATTTATGTAATTTTGTTTTCCCAAATAAGGCAGTTATTAAAGAAAAATTAGATATTAATAATGAATTAGATTTTGAAATAATAGTAGCGCTCCCATTTATAAAACAAAATCATTTTGAAATTGCGCTACAGAAATGCGTGGAATTAGGAGCTACACAAATAATTCCTTTTGTTTCAAAATATACAGATAAATCTAATATAAATTTTGAAACTAAGAAAAATAGATATCAAAAAATAATTTTAGAAGCTAGTCAGCAATCTTTTAGAAACAAAATTCCTAAATTAGAAAACGTCTTAAATTATGAAGAAATTTTAAATATCAATATAAAAAATAAAATACTGGCTTACGAAAATAAAAAGGATAATAAGTTAAAAGTGATAAAAGAAGACACTTTATTAATAGTAGGTCCAGAAGGCGGATTTTCAAATGAAGAAATTGAAAAAGCTATTGATAAAAATGTTTCAATTGTAAGTTTAACAAAAACAATATTACGCACCGAAACAGCTATTATATATATGCTTTCAAAAATAATATAAACAAATTTTTTTCTGTTATAATTGATTAGCATAAATTTAGATTGCAATCAAAATTAAATATATTAAAAAAAGAAAGAGAAAGTATGCGTCAAACAACAATTATTAGAAAAGAATTAGTTGATAAAAAGTGATACATCATCGATGCAGCCAACGTACCTTTAGGTAGACTTTCAACTCTTGTAGCTTCAATCCTTCGTGGGAAAAATAAACCAACATTTACACCAAATGTTGATATGGGCGACAATGTAGTTGTTATTAATGCAAAAGATGTTCTTTTAACAGCTAAAAAAGATGAAAAGAAAATTTATTACCACCATACAGGATATCCTGGTGGATTAAAACAAATTACTGCTGCTGGATTAAGAGCAAAAAAACCAGAACTATTAGTAGAAAAAGCAGTTAGAGGAATGCTACCTCACACAAAATTAGGCCGTAAACAATTTAAAAACCTATATGTTTATGCAAACGCAGAACATAAACAAGTATCACAACAACCAACATTAATCGAGGTTAAATAATGGCAAATAAAATTAGATATTATGGTCTAGGACGTCGTAAGTCATCTGTTGCCAGAGTTTACTTAATTCCAGGTAAAGGAAATTTTGTAATTAATGGTAAAGAAGCAAAACAATACTTAAATTCAGATATCTTATTAAAAGATGCTTTAAGTCCATTTGCTGTTACCGAAACAGTAAATCAATTTGATGTTTTCGCAAACGTTAATGGTGGTGGTTTAACAGGTCAAGCTGGAGCTATCAGATTAGGTATTGCAAGAGGATTATTAGAAGCTTCTAATAATGAATATCGTAACAAATTAAAAGATGCCGGTTTCTTAACAAGAGATGCTCGTGTTAAAGAAAGAAAAAAATTCGGTTTGAGAAAAGCAAGAAGAGCAAGACAATTTTCAAAACGTTAATTTTTTTGTGGTATACTTATATGGGTTTTATCCCATATAGCTTATGCGAGCATAGCTCAGCTGGTTAGAGCACACGACTGATAATCGTGAGGTCGATGGTTCAAGTCCATTTGTTCGCACCATTTCAGGAAACTGATCAAGAACACGCTTAGACGTGTTTTTATTTTTTATGTTATAATTACAAACGAATACAAAGTATTCACTATTTAATACTTGGTGATAATCAAGATTATTGCTAGGTTTTGAAAGGAAATAAAATGGTTTCAAAAATTAGAAAAAGTGAATTAGTAAAGCAATTTGGTAGAAATGACAAAGATACAGGTTATTTACCTGTTCAAATAGCTATTTTAACTGAAGATATTGAGTCATTAAAAAAACACTTTGCTGTAAATAAAAAAGATTTACACTCAATGCGTGGATTCATGGCTAAAGTTAATCACCGTAAAGCGTTACTAAATCACTTAAAATCAGAAGATTATGCTTTATATCAAGCAACCATTAAAGCATTAAATATTAGAAAATAATATTAATGTATAAATTAATGTAATACCTAGCTTTGATAGCTAGGTTTTTTAATACTTTTTTATATAATTTTAATTTTTACTATTTATAGTAAAATTTTTACTATGATTAACATTATTTTATATCAACCTGAAATAAGCCCCAACACAGCAAATATAATTAGAACAACTTTTGCAGGAAAGGCAAAATTACACATAATTAAACCTATAGCATTTGATTTACATCCACATTGATTAAAAAGAAAAGCGGCAGGCCATTTTTTAAGTGAAATACAGCATGAAATTCATGATAATTATCAAAGATTTGTTGAAAAATATCATGATAAAAATATTTTCTATATCACTCGTTATGGATTACATAATTATGCAGAAATTAACTATAATGAATTATTAAAAAGTGATAAAGAAATTTGAATAATGTTTGGAACTGAGAGTACTGGTATTCCTAAAAAGATAATGCAAAATAAAATTGAAAATTGCTTAAGAATCCCGATGAACCCAGAGTGCAGAAGCTTAAATTTAGCAAATTCAGTAGCGATTGTTTTATATGAGATTCTTAGACAAAATAATTTTTCAAATTTATCATTATTTGAGGTTCAAAAAGGAAAAGATTTTATTTTAAAGAAAGATTAAATTTACTAAAAGGATAAATATGATTCATTGATTTCCAGGCCATATGGCTAAACAATTTAGACTACTTCAAGAAAAGCAAAAGTTATTTGACCTTTTTATTGTGGTTATGGATGCAAGATTACCAAAAAGCTCTTTTAACGAAGAGATTTTTAAAATTATTAATAATAAGCCAATTCTTTTTGTTTTTAATAAAGCAGATAAAGCAAACTTAGTCAAATTAAAGTCATTTATTTCTAAATACGAAAAGCGTGGTCAGGTTGTTATAACAAATTTAAAGAATAAAGATGGTTATAAAAAAATTAATACAGCATTAAACAATGAATATCAAAAATTTAAATTAAAGAATGATGCAAAAGGCAAATTAACACCTGCTTTAAAATGTGTTGTATTAGGTGTTCCAAACGTCGGAAAATCAACATTAATAAACACTATGTCTAAAACAAAATCCACTAAAGTAGGGGCTATTGCAGGGATTACAAGATCAGAACAATGAATTAATTGTAAAAATTATATGTTATTAGATACTCCCGGACTTTTGATGCCTAAAATCGAAAGTGATGAGGTTGGAGCTAAATTAGCTATAGTTGGTTCAATAAGACAAGAAGCCATTGATTTAAATGAATTAATTGTTGCATTATATTGTTTGATCTCGAAGTATTATCCCGAAAAGTTAGTTGAAATAAATTTAAAGCCTACTAAAAATGAAGAGGAAATATTTGATAATTTGTCTGAATATGCAAGATTAAATAACCTATTGCTAAAAAATGGGGTTTTAGATATTAAAAAAGGAATTAACCAATTAATAAATTACTTTAAAAATTTAGATAATGTTATTTTTGATATATATGAGGAAAATAAATAATTATGGCTGTTAAAGAAGAAACTAAATTTAAAATAAAATACGTTGCCCTTGGCGACGCTTTTTCAGCAGGATATAATTCTAAAATTGGGTTTCCTACAAATGGATTTTTAGACAATAATAATGAAATTAATGGATTGTGTTATCCATCAAATCTAGCAACATTATTTAAAAATGATAACAATTTTGAACTTGATAGCTTTTATAATTTTTCATTTTTAAATGGGTCGATTAATTTTTTAAAAGCGATTTATTCTAATGATAAAAAAATGTTGAAAAAAATGAGCAATAAACTGGATTTAATTCAGTCTGTCGATTGATTATCTTCAAATATTTTTAAAGGGTATTTCTCAAACTTTTTAAAAGATTGAAATATAAATAATAATGATTTCAATTTCTTTTTAAAAAAAATAAAAGAAGCAAATTTAATAACATTATCAGCAGGGTTTTATGATTTTTGAAAAAACTTACCCTTTAATGAAATTATTAGCTTACATAAATTCAGAAATGAAGTTAAAGATGAAGTGATTAAAGAAATTAAAATAAAAATAGATAGCTTGCAAGTTTCTATTCAAAATAATCTTATTGATTTAATTAATTGAATAAAAGAAATTAATAGAAATGCAAAAATTATTATTACAAATTATCCTCCATTACTTTTAAATTTAAAAACAGTAATTAATTCTTTTATAAATGTAGATAATAATGAATTTGACATTTATAATTTTTTACTTGAAAGTTTGGAAAAGATTGTTAAATTATCAGCTAAAAAAACTCAAGTTGATTTTATTGATATAAATGATGCTGATTATTGAAATCAAAATAAAGAATATTTATTTGAAAGTATTTTTTCAATATATCCAACAGAGAAAGGGTATAAAAAAATCGCATTTGATATTTATACCAAGTTGTTTATTAACGATAAAAAACTTTTAAATGATTTTAACAATATAACATTTAAAAAATCATATATAAGTGATAAAGCTTACTGAATTAAAGAACAAAAAGATTACATACCTATAAGCGAAACTACGGATAATATTTTTTTATTTAAAAATATCTATGGAAATAATAAAAATGAGAAAATATTTTCTCCAAATCCTACTGAATTAAAGCTTTTAAATAATCTAAATTCTGGAACTAAGATTAGTGATTTTATTTCTCTGTTTATAAGATATAAAAAATTCCTAATTAGTGATATTTCTAAAAAAATAATTAGTAATAAATTTAAAAAATCAGAAGAAACGTATGATAGTATAGAAAAGATATTAGATTTTTTAAATAACGAACAACGGTCAAAAGAAGCTATTTTAATACTATTAAAAAACCAAAAAATAGACAACATCCTATATATCATTGAAAAATCATTAGCAAATAAATACTTTGTCGATAATCAATCAATAGATTTTAATTTAATCAAAAAAGAAACTAGCCAAATTTTTAAAAAAGAACAAAATCTAGTTTATGATGTTCTAAAATACTTTTTCAGTTCGAGTTTAATTAAAGAATCAAAACATGATATCAAGGATATATTTAAATTATTAGTTAATGATTCGTTAAATACAACATTTTTAACATACCTTTTCAACATAAAAAATAATAAGAAATTTAAGAAAATCAAAAAATATTTATCATCTTTAAATTCTTTCAATGAATTGTTAGATTTTTTTATCGAATCATTAATAAATCATTCGGATATATATCTAAAATTGAATAATTTTGATGAACTATGAAAATATTTTATTGTTAAAAATAAATATAATTTATTGCATTTGTTTGATAAGATGTTTTTAGAGCTTACAGATGATGAAAAAATTGAAGAAACAGTTGATTTTTTCATTCAAGCTATTAAAAGTTCTATACGGTTAGAATTTGAAACTAAAGATTATAAAAACCTAAAAAATTCAATTAAAAATATCTTTATTATTTTTAAAAATAATCCTAAATATTTGAATAATATATTTTTAAAATTTTTAGATAATATTAAAAATTTCTCTTTGTATAATATGATTTTCCAACTTAAATCAAGAACAAAAAAAGCATTTAAGGTATCTAATTTTATTTCCTTAAATATATTTTTTATATCAGGGTTAAAAATTTTAAAAAATGCTTTAGTTATTAAAAAAATAATCAAAAAATATATAGTTTAAAAAATATGGGTTTGCCCCATCTTCCCAAAGAGAAAGTTCAAGTGCAACACAATGCCTTGGGCTTTTTTTATTATACATTTTATTTTTTTAAAATTAATAAATCAAAAAAAGTAAATAGAAAATATTCATTTTTTCAAATGAAGATAAGCATAATTTTATTATGTTAATTTTTGTTAATAATAATTATTTAATATATTCTAAATAGGTTTGTAATGGTGTCTTCCAATTTAATATTTCCCGCGTCATATTATTTATTTGTTTAACAACTGAGTCAAGTTTTTCTTGAGTTATAGTATTAAAGTTAAAACCTTTTTTGAATTCTCTTCTCAAAATTCCATTTCAATGTTCATTTGAGCCTCTTTGAAAAGATGCATAAGGTTCAGCTCTATAAATCTTTATATTTAATCATCTGGCTAAAATACCTATTTTTTCAAATTCAATACCATTGTCTACTGTTATTGTTTTTACTTCTAATTCATTATCTCTTATAATCTTTTTTAACTCTGAATTAATTATATTTGGTGATTTGCTTTGTATTATTTTTGCAAATCCTATTCTTGTTTTTCTTTCAGTTAAAGTTAAAACATTATTATATCCATTGGCTCTTTTTCCTAAAACTAGATCTGCTTCTCAGTGTCCAAATTCAAGTCTTAAATCTATAGATTTGGGTCTAGTTCATATTGGAAAAACATAATCAGCAGATTTTACAAGCCGTTTTATTACGGACGCTGTTCTTTTACCACCTTTTTTATAATATTGTCTTAATTTATCGTACTTTTTTATAACTCAATTATTAGTGTTTATTCAATTAAAAACCGTTCTTAAAGAAGGACAACAGTGTTCTGTGCTAGTTTTTATAAAATTATATGTTGACTTTATACCAAAAAACTTTTTGTCATATTTTTGTAAAAAAGCGTTAGAAAAATTTTTGAATTTTTGGTTATCCACGAATTTAAAATAATACTTATGTCTTGATCTTTCTCTTGTTTTTAAACTAGCGTGTTTAAATTCATAAGTTCCGAAACTATTTGTATTCCTCTTTATTTCTCTACTTAGGGTCGAAACACTTCGCTCGATTAATCTCGAAATCCTACGAAGAGAATAATTTAACTTTAAATAATTTTCAATAATTATTCTTTCATTATCTGTTAAATGGTTATATTTTTTTATTGTATAATTCATATGAGTTCCGTTCCGTTCCAATGGAACTTTTTCTTTTTTAATTAATATAAAAAATTCAAGTTCCACATCTAAATTTTACTTTAAACGTGTTGCACTTGAATTTTCAATTTAGGAAGATGGGTTTGCCCCATCTTTTTTATCCTAATATTCCGTTTTTTATTTGCGGATTTGAAGACATTTCCTTCATTTGTTTAGACATGCGTTCAAAATCATTAACTAACATATTAAATTCTCTTGGAGATCTTCCTGAACCTTTTATTATTCTATCTTTACGGCTTGAATTTTTTAAAAGTTTAGGATTCTTTTTTTCTAGTTCAGTCATTGAATTTATTAAATATGTATAAATTTTGAATTTTTTTTCTGCTTCCTCGATTTTTTCATCACTTACTTTATCAGCCATACCAGGTATTAATTTTAGGATACTTTTCATCTTCCCTAATTTTTTGATTTGAGCAAGAGAATTCATAAGATCATTTAAATCAAATTTTCCACTAATCATCTTATAGCCGATTTTTTTCATCATTTTTTCATCAACTTCCTCTGAAGCTTTTTCAATTAATGATAAAACATCGCCCATTCCTAAGATTCTATCAGCCATACGGTCTGGATAGAATAACTCTAATCCTGTTATTTTTTCGCTAACCCCAATGAAGGCGATAGGAACTCTTAAAAGATGAGTAATACTTAAAGCCGCTCCACCACGTGCATCCGAATCCAATTTCGTGATTATTGTACCGCTTAAATTTAGTTCTTCGTGAAACTTTTTAGCGGTATTAATAACATCTTGTCCACTCATAGAGTCAACTATTAAAAATATATAATCTGGTTTTGTTTGAGCTTTTATTAGTTTTAATTCATCCATTAATTGCTCATCAATAGCCAATCTACCAGCAGTATCGATAATGACTAGATCATTTTTGTGTTCCTCAGCAGCTTTTATTGCATCTTTTGCAATTAAAAGCGCATCATTCTCCTTCTTAGTAAAGAAATCTGTTTGTGTTTGTTTTGCAAGCTGTTCTAATTGATCTCTAGCAGCTGGTCTATAAATATCATCACCTACTAATAATGGTTTTTTAAAAATTCCCTTTTTTCTAAAGTATACAGCTAATTTTGCGGAAGTTGTTGTCTTACCTGAACCCTGTAAACCTACCATCATTATTTTTGTTGGATATGATTTTGGTTTAATTTCAATTGTTTGTTTTCCTAGTATATTTGTTAATTCATCTTTAAAAATTTTTAATACTGTTTGTTGTTGGTTTAGCTTTCCTATTATTTGACTATTCAACGCTTTTTCTTTAACTTCTTTTATAAAAGATTTAACAACTTCTAAATTAACGTCTGCCTCGAGTAATGCAAGTTTAACTTCTCTTAATATTTCTAAAATATCTTCTTCATTTATCGATAATTTTTTATTTATTTTATCGATAGATTTTTGAATTCTTTTTTGTATAAAATCTAACATGTATTTATTATATATAATAAATTTTAAAAAAAACAAAAGTGCCTGCAAAGACACTTCTTAAATTAAAGTTTAGCAATATGAGGGCATCGTTAGTATTCTAAAGCCATAAATCATTCCAATTATTATTCCGATTAAAGCTAATAATCCAAATATAACACTGATAATTATTACGATATTTCTTTTTTTCTTTGTCATAATTAAACTCTCTTCATTTCTAATGCAAATTCTACTTTTATAGTCTTCTCAGTGATTAAATTCTTAATTTCCAGAGATGATTTTTTGTTTTTATAATCAACAATTAAATTTAACATGTATTTAGGTTTTTGATTTTTAATAAAAATATGTTCAGTTATTAATTGTTTTGTATCACTATTAAAAACTTGACTTTGTTGTTTTTGAATTAATCTTCTATTGTTTTGATATCACATAATATTGTTTTCATTTTTTGTTATAAAACTATTGCCGTCTAAATCATTATTTTCAATAAATTCCATCAAAATGTCATTAAATAAATCTTTATTTATCTTTAACGTTACTGAAAAATAATCATCTTGATTTATATTTTTAATTTGGCATTTTTCATGTATTTTATTAAACACAAAATAAAATACATCATCTTCTTTTGTACTCTTAGAAATTTGCTTCGATTTTAAGGCACTTTCATTTAATGAAAAATACTTTTGTGCTTCTTCATTTAGCTTTGTTATTTTTGAATCGAACTCATAATTTTCTTTTTCATATTCTTTAGGCAAAAAAGGCTTTGTAAATGTATTGTAATCGTGTATTGCTATTCCGCCAAAATAAATTCCTAAAATTGCACTCGGAATCAAAACACCCGATAATGTTCCAAATAAAATTTTTTTATTTCTTTTATTCATATATTTTCCCTTTCTTACATTGCTATATATTAATTTTATTGTTAACATTCGTTTTTTTTTTTTTTTTAAAAACAAAAGAAAAAAAACACAATTTTGTACTTTTTGTAATAAAAATAATTCAAAAAAATTGCGCATATTTACTTTGAAATTTAACTTTGTGATACAATTTATATATTGTTTTTAACAATCTATAAAAAAAGTAGAGGTATCAATGTCGGTTAATAATTTAAAAAATATTCAAGATGTAATTTCACATTTAAAAAGCCAAGGTTTTGTTTATCAAAATTCAGAAATTTACGGTGGTGTTGTTAATACATGAGATTATGGTCCGTTAGCTACATCAATGATGACTCAAATCAAAAATATTTGAATTAATGAATTCATTAGAAAAGAAAAAAATTATCAAATAGATTCAAAAATCATTATGAACAAAAATGTTTGAAAAGCAAGCGGTCACATTGATAATTTTTCAGATTTTTTAATAGAAAATAAAAATAATAACAGAAGATATAGAGCAGACCACATTGTTAAGGAATTATTCCCTGAAATAAATGTTGAAAAATGTTCTTTTGAAGATTTAGAAAAAATAATTAAAACAAATGTTAAAAAATACGATGGATCAGAAACAGATTGAGGCATTATAAAACCATTTAATCTAATGTTTAAAACTAAAATGGGTGCAGTTGATAGCAATACATCAGAAACATATTTAAGACCAGAAACTGCACAAGGAATTTTTATTAACTTTAGAAATTTAACTAGAACTTCAAGAGCAAAATTACCCTTTGGAATTGGACAAATTGGTAAAAGTTTTCGTAATGAAATTACTCCAAGAGATTTTATCTTTAGAACAAGAGAATTCGAACAAATGGAATTAGAATTTTTCTGCGAAGAAAAAGACAGTGAATATTTTTATTCATATTGGATAAATAAATGTAAGCAGTTAGTAACTCTTTTAGGTATAAAAGAAAATAACATAAGAATCAGGCCTCATGAAGCAGAAGAATTAAGTCACTATTCAAAAGGTACAAGTGATATTGAATATTTATTTCCATTTGGCTGAGGAGAGTTATTAGGAATTGCTAACCGTGGAAATTATGATTTAAGCCAACATATGAAATTTTCTGGAGAATCTCTTGAATATTTAAAGGAAGACGGAAGTAAAATAATTCCGAGTGTTATAGAACCTTCTATTGGGCTTGATAGACTTTTACTAGCTTTATTAATTGATGCCTATGAAGTTGAAAAACTAGATAATGACGACGAAAGAGTTATTTTAAAACTTGATTACAAAATTGCTCCATATCAATTAGCAATATTACCTTTAATGAAAAAACAATCTGAAAAAGCAAAAGAAATATATGGAAAACTTTTAGATAATTCAAATTTAAGAATTGTATATGATGAAAGTGGATCAATTGGTAAAAGATATCGTCGCCAAGATGCAATAGGTACCCCATATTGCTTAACTATAGATTTCGATACACTTGAAAAAGGTACTGTTACGATTCGGAATCGTGATACAATGGGCCAAGAAACAATTTTAATAGAAGATATTGAAAATTTTTTAAAACAAAGAAACTAGTAATATAAGCTTAATTTTTTAAGGATTTAATGATTAAAGATAATTTGAATGTATGAGAGTTTGTTATTTCTAAAAACGACATCGTAAGTATTATTGGTGAGTATGTTAGTTTAACAAAACAGGGAAAAAACTACAAAGCTTGTTGTCCTTTCCACGGAGAAAAGACACCATCGTTTGTTGTGAGTCAGGACAAAGGAATTTTTAAATGCTTTGGTTGTGGTAAAAGTGGTAATGTTATTAAGTTTATCGAATTGAAAGAAAATATTAATTCAATAGAAGCATTAAAATTCTTGGCTAATAAACAAAATCTAGATTTAAACCAGTTTAGTCATTTTTTTGATAAAAACAAAGTTTCGGACGAACAGTTAAGAATTTTAGAAATAAATAATGAGGCAAATAACTTTTTTAGATATCAATTACTCTTTGAAAAAACAGAACAATTAAAAAATTATTTAAAAAGCAGAGGAATAGATGATTCTCTTATAAAAGAATTTCAAATTGGTTTTGCATCAAACCAAAAATCAATTTTTAATTCTTTGATCGAAAAGCAATTTAATTTATTTGAAATATCAAATTCTTCATTAGTTACAGGTCAAAATAATAAAAATTTCTTCAATGATCGTCTTATGTTTCCTATTCACAATTCTAATGGTGATGTAGTAGCTTTTTCAGGTAGAGATATCACAAATAATCAAATTCCTAAATATTTAAACAGTTCAGAAACCATAGTTTTTAAGAAAAATAAGGTTATGTTTAATTATTTCCATGCTAAAAATGAAATAATTGAAAAAAATGAAGTTTATTTGGTTGAAGGGCAATTTGATTGCATTGCATTATTTAAAGCAGGCATTAAAAACTGTGTTGCTATAATGGGTACTTCTTTATCTGTTGATCATATAAAGGAATTCCAAAACAAAACAATAAATTTATTTTTTGATAATGATCGTGCGGGAATAAATGCCACTTTTAAAAATTTAAAAATTATTCTATACTATTCAAAAAAATACAATCTTAAAGTTAATTTTGTTGAAAATAAAATAAATAAAGATCCAGATGAAATTTATCAAATAGATCAAGGTAAAACTTTGAATGATTTGTGCAAAAATAAAATTAATATAGTGGATTTCATCTTTAGAATTTTGAACGACATTTCTTTAAATCAAAAAAATTCAATAAACAAAAATGAAAAGTACAAATTAATTTTTGAATATATTTACCACTTAGAAAATTCATTAATCTTAATGCTTAAAGAAAAAGCGATAAACAACAATATCATTACTGCAGATTTGTTTGATTATTATATAAAAAATACTAACGATATTTTTGCAAGTGATTTATCTTTTAAATCAAAAATTTTAAACGAAGATAAATCCCAAAATAAAAATAGATTTGAAAATATTGTTAATAACAACGAAGAAGAATTAAACAATTTTTATTTAGATAATTTAGAAAAAAATAATCAAAATTTATTGAAATTAAACAAAAAAACATTAAAAAGCAAAAAAAATAACCAAATTGAAGATGAAATAAGTCCAAATTATGTTTTTCTTAAGGATATTTTAATACTGTGTTTATCGCAATCTGTATTTTTGAATCAATGAAAAAACAAAATATTTCATCAACTTGAATTAAAAGACAAAAAACAAAAAATAATTAGGAAAATCATTTCATATATCGTTAATAAGAAAACTCTTGGTATTGAAATAAATAAACAAAATTTAAGAAATTTACTTGAACAAGACATTCTTTTTTTAAAAAATAGCAATAAAGAAAGTTTAAGAATTGAATATCAGAGCTATTTAGATTTTTTAGATGAAATATTAGAGAAAAATATAAGCGAAAAATTATCAAACTCAACATATGAGTTTATATACGAAAGGATTGATGAATTTGTTGATCAAATTCACAAACTAAACAAGGGTAAGAAAATTCTTACTCTTAATAAGGGAGAAAAGTATGGAAAATAAAGATCTTGAAAAATCAATTGAATATACAGTTTCTATCATCGAACAAGAAATAAAGAAAATACAAAAAAAAGATTCATCTAAAAAAACATTTTCACAAGAAGAAATATTCAATATAATCGATAAAAAGAAGCTTTATGTTGATGAGGAAGAAGCAGATTTATTGTTATCTAAATTATTTGAAAAGAAATTAATTTTAAATAGTGTAGATGATGGTGATAATGATGATATTAACGAATTTAATGACGATTTAAATTTTAGTGAAGCTCAATTAAAAGATATAAATGTTGAAGAAATAGAAAATGAAGAAATTGATATAGATTCTGAATTTGATGATAGTTCAATGGTAAGAAATGATATTTTAATTAGTTCTAAAGACGAAGACACACTATACAGTGAAGATGATGAATATATTTCCACAAAAATAACTAGTGATTACGATGATGAAGATGATGAATATGATTTTGATTTAAATGATTATGATGAATTTGATAATTTAAACTGAGGAAGAGGAAGAAAAAACTCAGACGATTTCGATGCTTCAAAATTATTAAAAAACTATGATTCTGAGGAAATAAAAATAGGATCTTTAAGAAAGAATTCTGAAAATAGTAATTTATCTAACCGTTTAACAGAAACAAACGATATTGTTAAATGATATATGAGATGAATTGGTAAATACGGTAAATTATTAACTGCTAAAGAAGAAAGAGAATTAGCTGAAAAAATGGAAAATGCCAAATTAGCAAATAATGATTACAAGTATAAAAAAGCCCGTGATTTATTGGTCAAAAGAAACTTAAGATTAGTAATTAATAATGCTAAGAAATATAAAAATAGAGGATTAAGTTTCATTGATTTAATATCTGAAGGTAATTCAGGCATTATGAAGGCAGTTTCTAAATATGATTATAAAACTGGTTATAAATTTTCTACATATGCTACTTGATGAATAAGACAAGCAATAACTCGTGCTGTAGCAGATCAGGCAAGAACGGTAAGAGTACCGGTACATATGGTTGAAACTATTAACAAGGTTTTAAAAATAGAAAGAGAACTACAACAAGAACACGGATTTCCTCCTACAGACGAAGAAATAGCCAAAAAATATGGACAAGATTTCACGGCTGAAAAAGTTAGATATATAAGAAAAATAAACATTGATCCTATATCACTTGATAAAAATATTGGTAAAGAAGAAAATTCAAGTTTTTCAGATTTTGTTAAAGATGAAAGTGTTATTAGTCCAACAAACTTTGCATCTCAAGAAGAATTGAGTGTTATTTTAAACGAAATGATCAATTCACTACCCGATGAATCTGACCGTTTATTAATTAGAAAAAGATACGGCGTTTCAGATCCTGATGGCGAATCATATCGTCCTCATTCATTAGATGAATTATCAAAGGAATTGGGCATTACTAAAGAAAAAGTTCGTCAAATTGAAACCAAGGTTTTACGTAAATTGAAACACCCTCAAAAACGTAAAAAATTAAAAGAATTTTTCATTAATGAAAGTTATAATCTTGATTAATATTAATTAAGGAAAATTATGATTAAAATAGGAAGCCACATTAGTTTTTCAAAACCTGGATATTTAGTAGGTGCAGCTGAACAATCAATTGAAAACAATGCAAATTGTATGATGATTTATTTAGGTGCGCCACAGACAACTTTAAGAGTTAATAAGGAAAATTATCGGCTTAAAGAATATACTTTACTATACTCTAAAAGAATCAAACCTGAAGATATAATAGTTCATGCTCCATACATAGTAAATCCATCTAACCCTTCAAAATCTAAATTTGCTATAGATTTTTTAACAAAAGAAATTGAACGGATGAATTATATAGGTGCTAAATATTTAGTTCTTCACCCAGGCTCTCACACAACATTCAGTATTGAAGAAGCTAAATCAAGCCTAATATCATCATTAAAACAAATATTAAAGCAAACCAAAGATGTTGTAATTGCTTTAGAAACTATGGCAGGAAATGGAAGTAATTACTGTAATAATTTTGAAATATTAAAAGAAATAATTGAAACAATAGGTTCTAATAGGATGGCTATTTGTTTGGATACTTGCCATATATGAGATGCTGGATATAATATAAAAGAATATGCGCAATTTAAAAAATATTTAAAAGAAAATGATATCTTAAAATATATTGAAGTTATACATTTAAATGATTCATTAAATCCTTTAGCTTCCAAAAAAGATCGGCACGCTAATATTGATAAAGGATATATCGGATTAGATGCTTTAAAAATGTTTGTACATGACAAAGATTTTGAAAATATACCTATTATTTTAGAAACCCCTTATATAAACAATAAACCTCCATACAAAGAAGAAATTTCTTTACTTTTAAATAAAACTGAACCAACTCTATTCTAAGATTTAAATATAGAGTTAATAAAGAAGAAAAGTTCAATCAAAAAGGTTGAACTTTTATTTTATAAAATAAACTGAGCAAAATATTTACTCAGTTTATTAACAATATAAATTTTTGATTATTTTATTTATAATCTTCAGGTCTACTTAACACTCTAGAACCATCTTTTGTAACAAGAATTGTATCTTCAACTCTTGCTCCACCTAATCCTTCTACGTATATGCCTGGTTCAACTGTAATAATCATACCTTCTTCAAGAATAACGTTTCCAGATCTTCTTCCAACGCCTGGTAATTCATGAACATCTATACCAACACCGTGTCCGGTTGAATGAGTAAAGAATTTACCATAACCTTTTGATTCGATATAATCTCTACAAATTTTATCGATTTCAGATGTTTCAATACCTGGTCTAACAGCTTCTCTTCCTAATTTTTGAGCTTCTGAAACAATTTCTAGTATTGAAACAAGTTCAGCAGATTTTGGTTTACCAAAAAAGAATGTTCTAGTGATATCGCTTGCTCAACCATCGAATTGTGCACCGAAATCAACTTTAACTATATCACCATCAGCTAGTTTTCTATCTGTTGGGTGGTGGTGAGGTTCAGCTGCGTTGCTACCAAAAGCAACGATACTATCAAAGCTTTCTTTTTCTGCGCCAAAAACACGCATTAAATAACCTAGTTTGTTAGAAACTTCTAGTTCAGTCATTCCTTCTACAAGTATTTTCTTTAATTCTTCAAAAGCTTGTAATGAAATTAAACAAGCTTCTTCAATTTTCTTAACTTCTTCTTGATCTTTTCTTATTCTAAATTGTTTAGCTTTTACATTTTTAAATGTAGCTTTTGGCAACATTTGTTTGAAATAATCAAATGTTTGAACGTGTAAATAATCTTGTTCAATTCCAACTGTTTTGTATTTTTTCTTATCTAAAAAACTTGATAATGTATTTTGTTCTAGTAAAATAACTTCAACATTTTTAGCATTTTTAGTTGCATATTCAATATATCTTCCGTCCACAAATAAAAAAGCCTTATCTTTTTCTATTACGATATATCCGTCGCTAGTTTGAACTCCTGAATATCATAATCTAGTTTGTGGCGCTTCTGAAATAACGGCATCTAATTTTAATTCATCAAAAAGCTTGTTTAATTCTTGTTTTAGCATTCAAACTCCTAATTTTTATTTCTTTTCTTTATGTCCTGTATGTGCATTACATTTTGGGCAATATTTTGTTACTTCCATTTTTTCTGGATGTAATTTTTTATTTTTCTTTGTAATGTAGTTTTCCATTTTACATGATTCACATCTTAATGTTAATCCCTCTCTTGGCATAACTCCTCCTAAATTTAAAATATATTACAAGTATTAATTATTTAAAAATAATTATAAATTATATTATAAAATGCCTTATTATTACTCTTTTTTATAATTTATGTGACTTATAAAAAATAATATTTTTATTTTATTAATAAAATAAAAGCTAGTTTTTAACTAGCTATTAAAAAAAAGGTTCCTCATAAGTTATATTTTTTGAATTTTTATTTTTTTCTTGTTCTTTATCTTCGATAATTATTTCTTCTTTTGTTATAGTTTTATTATCTTTTTCTTCTTTTTGATTTTTTATATCTTCTTGATATTGTTTTGAAATACCTTTTAGATATTTTGATAAGTATATAATACCACTAATTCAAGATAATACCAAGCCGACAATTAAAGGAATATTAACGTATAATAGATAGGTTTCGTTTGTGCCGTAGCTTTTTGTTTTTTCAATATATTTAGTGATTCATGGGGCAGAGAAAGAAACCACTAAAATTGCTAAGGAAACAATTATTGTTTTAATTTTTCCTCATCAATTTGCAGCAACTTTTATATCTTTTTTAACTGCATAAACTCTTGCACCATCAACCAAAATATCTCTAATTATAAAAAGAATTACGATAGGTAAAAATGAATAATTCATCAATGATAGAAAAATAAGCATTAAAGTCGTAGTTATTTTATCAGCAATAGGATCAAAAATTTTACCGAATTGAGATATGGTCTTTGTTTTTCTTGCAATATAACCATCAACAAAATCTGTTATCATCGCAAAGATAAAAATAATTATATTTAATCAGTATATTGTAGATAGTGTTATTGGATATTGTTGGTTTCCTACTAACTTAATTCCATTGTATCAAAATGTACCACCATTTTTTGACACAAGTAAGAATGCTATAGACATAAGAATGATAAAAGGTATCATCAAGGCCATTCTTAGCACTGTTAGTCAATTAGCAACGCCAAATTTTTTTATTCTTTTTGTTTCGATTTTTGCTTTTTGTTTTTTATTCTTCATAGAACTTTCTTTCTAATGATTCTAAAGTTAATTTTTCTAGTTTGCTATTAAACTTTTCACTTGGAATTTTATTATATTGAAACTCAAAAAATTCAAGAACTTTAGGTATTTTTTTGTCTCATAAATTAGGTTGAGTTGTTGTTAATATTTCGGCATTTTCGACAAATTCTTTATATTGTTCATTATCGTGGAATGCTATTGCAAAATCATCATTTTGAATAAGTTTGATTAACATTCTTTTTGCACCATTTTTTATTTCACCCATCTTGCGATCTGTTGTCTTTGAATTAAATTTATTTAGTTCATTTTTTGTAAATCTAATAACTGTGTAAAAAGATAAAATAAATTCATAGAATAAATTTAATGTTTCGTTATTTCTTTTATTTTGTTCTTTCAATTCTTTTCTTTTAATTCTCTTGTTTTTTGTTGCTTTTCAAACGATATATGCAACTATTAAAATTAGAACCAATGAAAACAAAACATACACTACTACTTGTCCATTTCCTTCAAACATGTTAACTCCTTTGATTAAATTTATTGTTAAAATTATATATTAAAATATATAAACTAGATTTTAATTATCTTCATTTAGAAGAATGATACTTTCAAAAGGACTTAATTCCTTTGGCAATTCAGAATAAAATTTATTAGCATAACTACTTGAAAGAATAGAGAAATTATTCAACCCCAAAATTCGTTTATGTTTTTTGCTCAAATTTATTACAAAAACAATTTTTTTATGTAATAAATTTTTCTTTATATAAAAAACACCATTTTTGAACTGCATTATTGTTTTTGCGTTTTCAAAAAACATTTTATATTTAGAATTAAATGTTAAATTATTTAGAAACAGAACAAAATTGATGATACTATCACTATTTTTAAGTTGTTTTTCAACGTTATTTTCTTTATATTTAATTGATCTAAAAAAGTTTTTATTTTTATTCTTATTATTTATTTCCTTATCATCCCAAGCCATTTGTGTATATGAACTTCATTTATTAAAATAATTGTTATGAATAAAAAATTCTTCAATACTAATATTTTTAGATTCAAAAAATCTTTTTTCTTCATTATAATCTTCGTTATTGAAGTTGAAATTTTTTTCTACTTTAGCTCTTAGTGTGCCTATTTCATCTCCATAATATATACCGATTGAATTATTTCCGGAATATAACATCATAAAAAACGTTTTAGCACTTTCGTAAAAATAAGAATTTTCACTTCCTCATTTTGAAATGAATCTGCCTGATAAATTAGAGCCAAATGTAATGATAATATTAGGGCTTTTATTAAACAGGTTTAGAAAATTACATATACCTTTAAAATTTAGTTGTTTTTTATTTAAATCTTTAACTATTTCATTATTTCCTATTTTAGAAATTCAAGTTAAATATAGATAATCAAAACATTTACTTTCTTGTTTTAGCATTTTATTATAAAAACCAAAATTGTTATTATCTGTTTTAAAAATAACAGTCATTGTGGGTTTTTTTGTTTTTATAATTTTATAAATATCTTTTATAAATTTTAATTTTTCATCTTCTTTTAAACTTTCGAATGCAAGAAACTCAAAATTATCTAAGATAATTGCATCTGTGTTTAATCTTAAATAAAAATCTAAAATAGATTCAAAATATTTAATGAAGTTTGAAATTTCATATAAGCTATTTTCATCGATTTCTTCATTAATCAAATAAGGATCTAGTTTTGTTAAATATTGTTCATTATCTTTTTCGTTTAGATTATACAAACCCATCATATTATTTCAATTAATATATGATTGCTTAATTTTTTTTAGATTAATAATAGGTGCTATTTTTATTTTATTTTGTTGGAAGACCTTTATTAAATTTACATAGTCTTTAATTGATCCAAATTTATTTTTTATAATGCTAAGATCAAATGAATTTTCATATTGTTTTAATATGTCTTCTATTGCAACGATATTAATTCCTAATTTTTTAAAATAATCTATCTTACTTAAAACACCATTAAAATCACCGAAACCACTTTGGTTTGTATCTAAAAAATTTTCAAGAACTAATTCATACAATATTATTTTTTTAGTTATTTCTTTCATATATTTCCTTATTTTAATAAATTTAACTTAACCAAACCAATGAAAACAGAGCTATTAATTTTTCCTTTTCTAAAGTTGAAATCTATCTTTTGCATAGAAAGAATTAATTCATCAAGTTTTTTTGTTCCTATTTTATATAAAAAATCGATGTGAAGTTTTACTCTATATGGATGAATATTTAGAATTTTTGCAATCTCTTCGTTTTGTTTATTTTTTTTCCTTAAAACATGAATACTTTTTGCATTATATAGTATTGATGAAATTTGAGAAATTATTTGAGATTCATTTATTCCATATTCAATCTGCTCGTTAATTTTTTTAATTATTATTTGTGGTTTTTCCCATTTTAATATCGACTCAGGCAAAGCGAATTCAATATTATTTGAAGCAAAAAAATTATTGTCATCAATCATTTTTTTAGTTATATTTTTATCAATTAATAAAAGCTTTTTTATCTCAGCTTCAATTAATGATAAATTATTAGGCATATTAGCTAAAAAATCTAAAAGATCAGCATCTTTTATTGTACCGCCATTTTCCTTAATAATATTATAGGCAACAGAAAATATGTTTCTTTCACTAACTTTATTAACTTCTATAATATTACTTATTTTGCTTATGAATGTAAATGCTGATGAAGGTTGAAAGGTTTTGTCATATTTGTTTATTTCTTGTGAAAAAATATAGGTTATATTTTCGTCTTCGGAAGAAGTTTTTATTAATTCAATAAAATTATTTATAGAATTTTTTGAATACTTATTTTTATTGTTAAAAACAAACGGATTTTTTAAAACTATAATTTTTTTAGTAAAAAATAAACCAGTATTTCCTAATGCATCAGAAAGTTCATCCAAAGTAAAATAATCATAAAATTTAATTATTTCAATTTCTGATAACTCATCTTGATCAGTTTGGTTAATTATTTCGTTTATTTTTTTATTTATAAAATATTCTTCATCACCTTTTATTAAATACATATTTATTTATTATAGTATAAACTGATTGATTTTGAATAATTAAGAATAGCTAATATTTATTAATTCTAAAAATATTTTTAATAATTAATAATTAAATAAATGTAAAATATTTACATTATTGTTTTAAAAAAATTAAGCAAAAAAAACTGGAGATTAATATGTCAGGACATTCAAAGTGAGCAACAACAAAACATCACAAAGCTGCAATGGATTCAAAAAGAGCAAAAATGTTCCAAAAGTTTTCTAAGGAAATTATTGTAGCTGCAACAATTGGGGGACCAGACCCTGATTCTAACCCTGCTTTAAAATTAGCTATAGCAAAAGCAAAAGCAAAATCAATGCCAAAAGCTAATATTGAAAAAGCTATTTCAAAAGTTTCAGGTGGTTCAAAGGAAGGTGCTAATTTCCAAGGTTATCTATATTCAGGAACTGCATTCGGTGGAATTAATTTTGTTGTCAGTTGTTTAACAGATAACTTTAACCGTTTAGCATCGAATATAAAACATTATTTTAATAAATATAATGGTCAATTAGGAAAACAAGGCGTAGTTCCTTATGTATTCGATCAAAAAGGATTGATTGAGTTTTCAAAAGATTTAGTTTCCGAAGATGAAGTTATGATGACTGCATTAGATTCTGGGGCTGAAGATTTTAGAGTAGAGGATGATTTGTATGTTATAACAACAAATCCTTCTGATTTCCAAAAAGTAAAACAATCTTTAGATGAAAGTTTTTCTATCGAAAATTACGCAACAGCTGAAGTTACATATATAGTTAATTCGGATGTTGAAGTTGATGCAGAAAAAGCTGAACAAATCGAAAAATTTGTCGATCTTCTTGAAGATGATGAAGATATTCAAGAAGTTTGACATAATGCAAAGTTAATATCTTAATGATTTTAAAAGCACCTTATAGGTGTTTTTATTTTTCTCATTTTTTTCTTCATTTAGTTATAAAAAATGATTTTAGGTTTAAAAAATAAATATGAAAATAAAATTTAACAAGAAAAAAATTTTCTTAACATCAGGTTTGTTTTTGTTTTGTTCTTCTGTTCTAGTAACATCAATTGTTTTAAAAAAAGAAATATTATATAAAAACCCTGAAGAAGATATGGAAACTGAAGTCAAATACATAACCGTATTTGTTGAGGGTGCGGTTAAGTATCCCGGTGAATATAATTTAAAAAAGGGAAGCAATTATTTGGATTTATTTAAAGAAAGTATTTTGAAAAGTAATGCAGATTTATCTAATATTCAAAAATCTAAAGAACTAGAAAACAACGAAAAAATTATTATCCCATACTCTAAGAAATTTAAGTTTCATATTAGTGAAATAACAAATTATGAAATTTTAGTAGGAATGGGAATTAAAGTTAATATAGCAATAAAGGTTCTTGAATATATAAAGAAAGGATTAATAAAGCAATGAAAAGATGTATTACAAATACCTGGCGTTGGTGAAAAAACTTATTTAATATTGGAAAAAAATATAAATATCTAGATTTATTTTTGCCCTCACTAATCTCCTCTTTTTTATTATTTTCAATTATCAATAATGTTGAAACTATAATTGTTTCTTCCTTAATAATATTAATTTTTGTTTTAAATTTTCATTCTTTAAAATTTTGAATATTATTTTCAATATTTTCTTCTTGCATTTTTATAAGTTATATTATTTATCAAAATTTAGTTGAATCATATAACGATCAATCAATATCGGGTAGTTTTGTTTTAGAAAAAAATTTAAAAAATATATTGATTTTTAAATATAAAAATTTCAATTTTTTTATTAAAAAAACAAGGTTTATTAATAATATTAATATTGATGAAAAATACGAGTATGTTTTCTTTTTGAAAGGGACATTAAAAAAAATAAAAACTGCTTCATTATTTGAAATTAGAAACAATTTATTTTTTAAAGTAAATGAATTTGAAATATTTTTAAAAAACACATATCTTAAAAACAACATTTTTAGTACAAGAAATAGAATTGTTTTTGAATACTTAAATATTTTAATTTTGAATAAATTTGATAATAAATGAGATGTGTATAAACTATTGAGTAATCTTAATATTGTTCATTTTTTTACCATAAGCGGTTTTCATTTTAACCTAATTTATTTATTAATAAGAAAAATTTTTAGCAGGGTAAAAAACAAATTTTTTGTTGACGATTTAATTGCATTTTTTCTCTTAAGTATTTATCTTACAGCTTTGAATTTTAAAATTAGTGCCTTAAGATCTTTTGTTTTTTTATTTGTAGCTTTTTTAAATAAACACATTTTTAATAATAAAATGAATAATATTTCAATTTTGTGCATAAGTGCATTTATTATCGCCCTTATTAATCCATATTCAATTTTTTTATATTCTTTCATTTTATCTTTCTTAATAACATTAATAATTTTTATTACACTAGAAATTTTCAAGAATTTTAACTTTTATTTAAAAAGTTTTATTCTATTATTTATAACACACATTTTTTCTACGTTGCTTGTTCAAACTTTTAATAAACAATATAATCTATTATCGTTTTTTAATCAAGTACTATCATTGCCTCTAGTATCATTTAATTATATTTTTAGTTTGTTATTTTTTAAGTGAACTTGGATGATAGAAAAAATCATAATTGCACTAGATATCATTTTTAGAACAATAGAAGAATCTTCGATAATTATTTATTTAAATATACCTGATATCGTTTGCATTTTTATTTTTGTATATTACTTTTTGATTAAAAAAATGCACCTCCACGACGATATATTCCTTTGGAGGTGCAAAACTAATCTAGTAATTCATTAAAAGTATTTTCATTAATTATTTCTATATTATTTTTCTTTGCTTTTGTTAATTTGCTACCCGCACTTTCACCAGCAAGTAGGTAATTAACCTTAGAAGATATTGCGGATAAAACTTGCCCCCCATTTTCGATAATAATTCTTTCATAAAAACTTCGTGGCTTAGATAATTTACCTGTTATAACAAAGCTCAAACCATCCAATTTATTTGTTTTTATATTTTTAATATAAATAGGATTTATTCCTATATTAATAAAATTATTAATCATTTCTTGATTTTTTGCATCGCCAAACCAATTTATTAATGTATTAGTTATTTTTGATCCAATATCATGAAATTCTTCAAATTTGCTAAAGTCATAATGCAGTAGGTTTTCAAATCTCAATACTTTAGAAGCTATAAATTTTGCGGTTTTTTGACCTATTAATGGAATTGATAGAGCAAATATCCATTTTTCTAATGATTTATTTTTTGATTCTTCAATCGAATTTAAGATTTTAGAAATTGATAAGGTACCAAAACCTTCTAAATTAACTAGCTCGTTTTCATAATTTTTAAGTTTAAATATATCTATTATGCTATTAATAAAATTGTTCTTTTTAAAACTTATTATATTTTGAGAACCTAATCCAGTTATATCTAAAGCTTCTTTGGAAGCAAAGTGTATTATTTTTCTTGTTTCAATTTCAGGACAATTTTCATTTAAACAATATTGTTCAAGCCCTGTATCATTAAAAAATAATTCTTTTTTACAAAAAGGGCATATTTTTATTGGTTTAAATACGGATAAATTATTTTTATTTGATATACCGATAACACAAGGTATAATTTCACCAGCCTTTTTAATATATATTTCATCGCCAATATTTACGTTTAAATTTTTTATGAAATCATAATTATTTAGAGTTGCAAAATTAACTTTTGTACCCGATAATTCAACTTCTTCAAGAGCAGCGTTATATGTAACTAAACCAGTTCTGCCTATTGTTATAAATATATCTTTTAATATAGTTGAACTTACATCTGGTTCGTATTTAAATGCAATTGCAGAATGAGGAAATTTTGATGTATATCCAAGCTTATCATAATATTTTAATTCATTAAGTTTTATCACTATACCATCAGTTTCATAATCAAGATTTTGTTTTATATACTTAAATTTTTCAATATAATCATTTATTTGATTAATATCGTCTATTCTTTTTGATTCAATTGAAACATTAAAACCTAGATTCTTTAAAAAACGATATGAATCTTCCATGGTTTCTATATTGTGTTCTTCGGGATTTACTACGTAGTAAATAAAAGATGAAAGATTTCTTTCTCTGACTATTTTAGAATTAATTTGTCTTAATGTCCCTGAGGCTGCATTTCTAGGATTTGCCATCAATGGTTTTTCTTCTGATTCAAGTTTTTTATTTAATTTATTAAATTCATATATTGGTAAAAATATTTCACCTCTTACTTCAAGACTATTTTTATAGCTTATTTTCTTAGGTATATTTTTTATTTGAAGAATATTATTTGTAACATCTTCACCAACCGTTCCACTTCCTCTTGTTATACCTTGAACCAATTGTCCATCCTCATATTTAATCGAAATTGATAAACCATCTATTTTAGGTTCAATAAAAAAAGAAAAAGTTTGAGCAACCTTTTTTATATTATCTATAAACTTTTTAATTTCTTCAATTGTATATGCCTTATTTAAGGAAAGCATTGGGATTTTGTGTTCAACTTTAGTAAATAAATTAGACGCATGCGCATTGACTTTGTTTGTGGGTGAATTTTGCAGTTCTTCTTTAGAAAAAAGAAAGAAATAATCTTCTTCCATTTTTTTTAATTTATTAAACTCAATATCATAAATTGCGTCTGAAACCGACGGATTATCTAGATCATAATAGTTTTTATCTCATTCTGAAATTTTTTTCTGTAATTCAATAATTTTCTTTTTTATTTCAATATATTTCAAATCCATATTTAAACCTTTTGGAATGTTGATAATCATCAATTTGGTAATTGAATTGAATCAATTGAAGATACAACTATCAATGCTGTTAATCCCATTAAAATTATTGTTGATATTAAATCTCTTCAATTAGGTGATAATACTCTATAGTATGTTCTTTTTGAATATGGTTCATAACCCCTTGAAGTCATTGCATCTGATAGATCATTAGCTTTATTAAATGACGAAACAAATAAAGGAACCATAAGAACAATAAAAGATTTTATTTTATCTTTGAAATTTCCATTTTTAAAATCAACACCCCGGCTTGATTGGGCTTTCATTATTCTGCTTGATTCTTCTAGCAATGTAGGTATAAAACGTAACGCAATAGAGATTATCATTGTGATGATTTCTGTAGGAATTCTAAATAATTTTAGAGGGAATAACAGATTATTTATTGCTCTTGTTAGAAGAACAGGTTTTGTCGAAACAGTTAATACTGTTGTTACTAAAATAACCCCGTATATTCTTAAAAATATAGTTATTGTTCGATGTAATGAAAAAAGAGTAAATTGAAATACTGAATTAATATCATTTTTTGGTGCAAAATAAGTTACATTTATGATCAATTTACCTCTGTATATAACATAAGCATCAGCATTTGTTTCGCTTGAGAGCGGAATATATTTATCGATATCATAATACATCACTGCACCCTTGACGGTTAGCATATTTATTAAGAGTAGAAATAACGCAATATAAATTGGTAATTTTATTTTTTGGAATAATGATTTAATCGATTTTGTTGTTATCACATAGATAACCATGCTAAATAAAATTAATGTAGCTAATGTTATGTAATGTGAAGAAATGAAGAAAAGAATTATAAATAAAATATTAGCTAAGAATTTCAATCTTGGGTCTAATTTATGTATTGGGGTATCTATATTTAAATATTTACCCACTATGTTTTTTTGCATAACTAGTTTTATTCCTTTCTTATTTTTTTATTTGTTTGTTTATTTCTTCAGCAAGTTCTTCTATGTTAGTTACTTTTCCAATTTTAAATCCATTTTTATTCAATTTTTCAACGTAAGAAAGTAATCTTGTTGGTATCAAATTATTTTCTATTAGTAATTTATTATCGCTTAAAATATTATAAGTATTCCCGTCTTTTATAATCTTCCCGTCTTTAACAAATAATGTTCTGTTTGTTCATTTTAAAGCATTATCCAAATCATGTGTAACAATAATTATTGTTGTACCTTGTTTGTATAGATTATAAAATAATTGCAACATTTCTTCAACACCTTGAGGATCTAAACCAGCTGTTGGTTCGTCTAAAACTAAGAACTTAGGTTCCATTGCTAAGATACCAGCAAGCGCCACTCTTCTTTTTTGCCCTCCAGATAAATTAAATGGACTTCTTTTAAGATAATCGATAGGTAATCCTACCATTTCAATATATTTTGCAGCTAATTCTTTTGCTTTATCTTTTTTAATCCCCATTGATACAGGACCGAATATTATGTCTTTTTCTATTGTTGATTCAAAAAGTTGATATTCAGCAAACTGAAAAACTACACCAACTTGTTTTCTCAAAGCCTTTATATTTTTAATTTTTCTCTTTGTTTTATTGATTTCAATGTCGGTATAAATAATTTCAAGTTTTTCTTTTTTTCTTAATGTTTTAAATTCTTCTGATTTTATTAGATATTCTTGATATTTTGCTTCAAAATTTTCATCTTTTTTATTAGGTTTTTTTGGAGCTTTTCTTTTTCTAGATAAAGGTAAATCTTTAAAGTCAATACTTCCACTATCAGGAATTAATAAAGCGTTTAAATGTTCTATTAATGTTGTTTTACCTGACCCTGTCGGACCTATTATTGATATTGCTTCGGCTTCGTCTATTTCTAATGAAACATTATCTAAAACTTTTATATATGTAGGAAGTTTTTTGTTGTATTCTTTTGTTATTGAATTTACTTTAATTTGCATAAAACCCTCATTAATTTTTCACCATCATATGTTGGTTCAACGTTTTTTATCATTGTGCTTAATTTATAAATAAAAGGAGAATCTATTTTTGCAATTTCAATTATTTCAGGATCATTTAAAATTTCAATAGGTTTCCCTTGAGCAATAACTTTTCCTCCAGAAAAAACTATCAGTTTATCAGCGAGTAATGCCTCGTCCATATCGTGTGTTATTGAAATTAAAGTTTTGTCTGTTTTTTCGTGTAAGTCATGAATAATTTTGTAAATATCATTTCTACCCTTAGGATCTAGCATAGATGTTATTTCATCAAAAATAATTATTTTAGGATCCAAAGCAAGAGTTGATGCTATTGCAACTCTTTGTTTTTGCCCACCTGATAAATTTTGAGGTTCTCTATCTAAAAAATTGATCATTCCAACTTGATCTGCATACTTTTTAATAATTTCTTCCATTTCTTCATGAGACATATTTTTATTCTCTAACCCAAAAGCAATATCATCCTCAACGGTTGAGCCTATAAATTGGTTATCAGGATTTTGATAAACAATTCCTATTCGTTTTCGAATTTCTTTTAAATTTTCAGAATTTATTTCTATTCCATCGATAATTATTTTTCCGCCTGTTGCTTTATATATTGCTGCTAGTAATTTTGAGAATGTGCTTTTTCCAGAACCATTATGCCCCAAAATAGCAACATATTGCCCGTCTTCTATTTTTAAATTAATATTATCTAATGCAAGTTTTTTACTTCCTGGATATTTATAACTAAGTTTCTTAATTTCAATCATAAAAATAATTATATATTTTTATAAATATAAATTTAAAAAACTAACAAAACTATTTTTTTATAAAAAATAGCCTTAATTTGATACATATTTGTATTTTTTTGAAATAAAAAAATAAAAAAAGTACTTTTTAATATTTTTTAATGTTAAACCCTTAAAATTATTCATATTAAAAATATCGAGAAGCAAAAATGAAAAAATCTAAAAAAATTTTACTAACAATGAGTGTAATTACCGTTGCAGTTATACCAACTGCGATATTATCTTCAAAATGTGATAATAGTACTGCTGAGAAAAAAGAAGAATTGGAAAAAGAAACTAAATTAAGAGAAATTAATAATTTAGCAAATTCGTTAGAAATTAATTTTGATAATTCAAAAACAAGTATCGAAGAAGCTTTAAAAATAGAAAATTATAAATTTAATTTAAGTGCAGATAAGCAATTTGCACTAGTTAGTTTATCTAAAGTAAACGATAATAAAATTAAGCTTATTTTTAAAATAAAAGATGTTAATGATAGCAGCATAGTATCTCAAAATATAACAAGAGAATTTAACTTCGATTTTCAAAAAGACAACGAATTTAACGAACAGGGTTCAACAGTAAATGGTCTTGAAATAGATAATTATTCAAGCATAATAAATTTATTTAATTTAAACAAAGAACAATATATTGAAGAGGCAAAGAAATTATTAGTAGAAACAAAACAAAATGATAATGTTGAGATATCAAATTTATCTGTTGATGCTTATGATGAATCAGAGGGTACTTTATCAGTTACTTTTGATTACAAAAACAAAAACAATAACAAGGAAACAAAAGGTCAAACAGCAACAATTTCTAATTTCAAGAAAATAGAAGTATTTAAAGAAAATTTAATTTCAATATCAGCTAACAAAGAAAAATTAATAGAAGATAAAAAGAAAATAGAAACATTAGAAAATACTGATCTAAGTAATTATTTAAATATTACAGTATTAAGCTCGAATGGTGAAAAAAATAACATTTTGGATTTAATTAAAAATAAATCTGAAAAATATAAGTTATCAAGAGAAATTTCTTTTTCTAATTCAACTACAAAAGAAAATGTAAATTTTGAAATAACAGTTAATTACTTGAAAAAAATAACAAATCAAGAAGTTGAAACAATAACTAAAAAAATTGATGTTTTAAGAAAAACAATAGCTGAAAAAAACGTTTCAAATCAAGATATATTGAACTATATTATTGATAATAAAATAAATAAAAAAGATAACAATGATTTATCTAAAAAATTCCCTTCATCATATTTATATAACTTTAGAAATACAAAAAAAATAGCTCATAATTTTTTAAATAATTCTGAAGAAAATTACTTCGGTTCAAATAATAAAATAATACAATTTTCAAATGAAACATTAACTGTAGATGATATAGCTGGTACTGTAAATATTTCATTTAATTTAGAAATCGAAGAAGGTGGATCAAAAACTTTATCAAAAAGTAGAACATTTACATTTAATGGATTTAAACAATTTGATAATAAATACGGCGAAAATTTCCAAATTTTATTAAATTCAACAAGCGAAACCGGAAAAAAATTCATCCAAAAAGTTAAAGAAGAATACAAAAAAAATAATTCAAATGAATTAGAACTAGGACTAGACTGACTAAAAACTAATAGTATTATTACAGACAGCAATGTATTATTAAGATTGGTTGAGGATTCTTCAACAAAACAACCAAAGTTAGAAAACAAAACAAATACACTATTTACCCTGAATGCCGGCGGAAGAAACATACAAGAAACTATAGTACATGAAACAAAAATTCAAATCTTCGATGGAAAAGAAGAATTTGAATTAAATAATTTAGTTGCTAAATTTAAAAATTTAAAAATTTCAGAAATAAACAATAATAGAGTTTGATTTGAAGTTTATTATGATTTAGAAATTTCATTAAACTCATCTTCAAATCAAGAAATAATTATTCCTCAAAAATTCACGTGATTTTTTGATATTAATGAAAATAATAACTAAGAAAACAGAATATTAAATTATTATAAAAATGCAAAACTAATTACTTAAGTTTTGCATTTTCGTTTATTTAAAGTTAAGCATTATACTATTGTTTTTTTTATTGTTCCTATATATGGCAGTTGTCTCATTTTTTCATCTCAATCAAAACCAAAACCAACAACAAAATCGTCTTTTTTTATTAAAAATCCATAATTATCTGGTTCAAATTCGACAACTCTGTTGCTAGGTTTATTCAATAATGTTAAAACTTTCAAACTTTGAGGATTTCTCGATTTTAAAATCGATACAACTTTAGTCATTGTTCTTGCTGTATCAACTATATCTTCAACTATTAATACATCACAACCCTCAATATTATTTACTAAATCCAAAATTATTTTAACATTACCTGAAGATTTATCTTTTCCACCATATGAACTAGTTATCATAAAATCAGAAACAAAATCTACGTCAATGGTTTTAATAAGCTGTGCATAAAAAGGTAAACATCCCTTTAAAAGACCAATAATAATTAAATTCGAAGAATTCTTATAGGTTTTATTTACTCATTGGCTAAGTTCAAATATTTTTTCCTCTAATTGTTCTTGGGTAAAAAGAACTTTATCTATTCTTGGATCAATTGACGTTTTCTTCATTGTTCTTCCTCTTCGTCTATTATTTTTAATACAGTTTCAAAAACTTGTTCTTCGGTTAGCTCATTTGTATTTATTGTTCTAAAATTAAGTTGAAAATTGTCTGCCAATTCTTTAAAAATTTTATAATAGTTTTGATGTAAATTTTTAAAATATTCATAATTAATATCTCAATTTTCTACTTCTGAAGCTCTACCTCTTTCAAATATTCTTTTCTTAAAAGTTTCAAAATTTATATCTAAAAATATTACCAAATCAGGCATTTCTTCTTTTGTAATTAATTTTGTAAATAAAGCATCGTATGCTTCTAAATACTTAGGTTCTTTCTCTTTTAAAATAAGTTTTGCAAATATATAATGTTCGATTGAAAATCTATCTAAGAATAGGTGTCTATCTTTATTAGGTTTATCCATCAATTTTTTAAATATATCCGCAAATTTAGCAGAGTGGTTTTCAATAATGTAACTTTGAAATCCTATTGTTAAATTTTCCTTTTTTTCATATAATCATTTTAAAAATGTATTAAAAACTTCATCATCTTCTTCAAATTCTTTTAGCAATAACGAATTAGGATAATGTTCGATTAATTTGTTTGATAATGAACTTTTTCCCGCTGCTATCATTCCGCTTATACCAATTATCATAATAAACCCCCCAAAATATAATTTTATTTATTTTACTAAATCTTTATTTTCAAGTATAAAAAAAATACAAAATATATTCGAATATATCATTGTAATTTTTTTCTTAAAAACTAGTGGTAATTATTATATTAAATATTTATTAATTTAATTATTAATTAATTATTTTTTTATATAAATTAGTTTTGTTTTGGATATCGTATGCTTTTATCAAATTAATCATTAATCCTATTATGGTCATAGGGCCAATACCACCTGGAACAGGCGTTAATAAAGATACTTCATCTAAGTTTATATTATCTATGTTTATATCACCGACGATGCTATTATTTTTTAACCTATGAATCCCAACGTCAACTAATATAACAGATTTTTTAAACGAAATATTATCCAAACACCCTCTTGCTCCGGTTGCTACTATTAAAATGTCATTTAGATTTATATCATCTTTGGGAGTGTTTATATCATAACGTCTAACCTTACAACCTAATTGTTCTAGGTAATTTGATAAAGGTTTACCCACTATCTTGCTTTGTCCCACAATGCCTATTTCTTTATTTATAAAATCAACATTATAATCTTTTAAAAGCAATATTATACCTAAAGCAGTTGCTGGGATGAAACTTTTTTCATTCTTAATATAATTTGATTTTTGATTAGTTTTTCCAAGACCATCAATGTCTTTCTTAGGATTTATATAATTTAATAATTTATCAGTGTTCTTCACTTTTTTAGTTTGTAAAGGTAATTGCAATATAAAACCTGTGGTTATTTTGTTTAGTTTTTTTATTGCTATTTTAATTTCTTTTTCACTTGCATTTTCTTTTAACTTTATAAACTCTGTTTTAATTCCTAAACTTTGTGCGATATTTAACTTGTGCTTAATATAAATGTTAGATTCTTCAAAATTACCTACTTGTAAAATACCTAAAATTGGCATATTATCTTTTGCCAAATTTTTAATTTCTTTTAATATTTTTTCTTGTAATTTTGATTTAGTCTCTTTACCGTTTAGATACTTAACCATTTTAAGCTTTTCTAAATGCACCAGTTTTACTTTGCACATTTATTGATGTTGTATCTTTTAAAGATTTTGCATAGTCCATAGCTTCTTTTTGAGTTTTAAATACTCTTAAAGCCCTTTGACCCTTAGGATTTTTAACTGCTCATCCATCAGGATGATTTACAACTAATCTAACTGCCATATATAACTCCTTATTGCAAATTTATTATTATATATTATAAGATTAATACTCTGTTTTTTGTTTAAATTTAGTATATTTTTAAATAAAAAAACTAGTGCTATTTTTTTCACTAGTTTTGGTGTTTTACACATGGTGGAGATGCGGGGAATCGAACCCCGGTCCGCACAAAATCATAACCTTGCTTCTACAGTTTAGTTTATTTTTGCATAACTTATTAATTTTAAAATAAACAAAAAATCATTAATAAGTTTTAGTTTAGTAAGTCGCTTAGTTTTAACTAAAAAATTATTAAGCCTAGCCCAAACCACAAAATTCTTATAACGGGCCATTACAAGATTTTGACCAATTTAAAATTAAGCGTAAACTGGGTTTAATTTATTCATCATAACATTTGTCACGAAGAATTCTTTTTCTTTATTTTCTTCTAAGTTTGCATTTAAAAAGCCTAGAAAGTATTATGGTTTACAAGACCACTGCAACAAAATTAATCAAGAATACGTCGAAGCCATTACATCCCCATTTAATAAATTTTATTTAGTTCTTTTTTTAAATCTTGTTGTTTTATTTTTTCTCTTTTATCGTATTTTTTTAATCTCTTTGCTAATGCTATTTCGAGTTTTATACGATTATTTACTCAATAGATACTAACGGGTATTATTATTAAAGATAACTGCGTTGCATAATTTTTTAATCTTAAAATTTCCCTGCTATGCATTAATAATTTTCTTGATCTATCAAGCTCACCTTTTACAAGCATATATTGAGAAATGTTCATATTATTTAGCCAAATTTCATTCTTATTACTAATTGAACAAAAAGCATTATCTAGTTTTACATTTTTTGCTCTCAAGCTCTTCACTTCTCAACCTAAAAGCGAAATACCCGCTTCATATGTGCTGTGTATTTCGTAATCAGAATTGACAAATTTGTTTTTAGCAATTAATTTCGGCATAAATAAAATTATAAACAATAAAAAAAACATTAACATATTTTAGCGTTAATGTTTCCTTTGTCTCTTTCGATCCCACTTATTTCGATCTTGTAATTATTACCAACTTTAAAAAAGTATTTATTCCCTTTAGCCTCAAAATTTGAAACCTTAATAACTTCATCATCACTTAAATCTTCAAATCTTATCAGCACACTTGTTTGGAACTCATCGATGTTGAAAAAAATACCAAATTTTTCAATAGAAATAGCAGTTGCATCAAATTTTTTACCCTTAAGATTATCAAAAAATTCAGCTTTTCTAATATCGACTATATCTCTTTCTACAGACATTGCTATTTTTTCGCTTTCAGAATTTAAAATGGCAATTTTTTCGATATCTTTTTTAGTTTTTTCATATTCTTCGATATTGAAACTTTTATCTGTGAATAAATATTTTTTAATAAGTCTATGAAGTAATAAGTCAGGATATCTTCTTATAGGAGAAGTAAAATGTGAATAATTTTTAGAAGCTAATCCAAAATGTCCTATATTATCTGACGAATAAATTGCTTTTTGCATTGTTCTTAATAACGCACTCTTCATATATTCATCTAAATGTTTACTTTTTATTTTATTAACCATTTTTGCGAAACTTAATGATTCGCCATCAAACGAAACTACTACATCTTTAAAATTTGCGAAATTAATTAATTGTTGAAGTTCTAATAATTTTTCATCAGAAGGTTTTTCGTGAATTCTGTAAATAGATGGTATTTTTTTATTATTCATAATTGATGCAATGGTTTCATTTGCTCTTACCATAAAGTCCTCGATCATGTTTTCACTTTCGCCTTCTTCGCGTATTTTTATATCTATTACTTTATTATCTTTTATTATGATCTTAGGTTCCTTTATTTCAAAATTTACATATCCTTCTTCAAGTTTGCACTTTCTTATTATTTTTGAAATATCTCTACTATCGTTCAATAATTGCTTAAGATCCTTGGGTAATTCTATTTTATTTTCAAAATATTCATTAACTTGATTATATGTTAAACGGTAATTTGAATTTATTACACTATTATAAACCTTAGCATTAATATTATTACCATCTTGATCAATTTCTAATTCCAATGTAATGGTGCATCTATCGACGTTTGGATTAAGCGAACAAATACCATTGGATAATTCAAATGGCAACATTGGTATTACTTTGTCAGGTAAGTATATTGATGTCCCTCTTTTTAAAGCCTCTAAATCTATTGCACTTTCCTCTTTTACATAATGTGATACATCAGCAATATGTATAAATAACTTAGTATTATTGTTATTTAATTTGTAACATGAAATTGCATCGTCAAAATCTTTTGTATCAAGTCCATCAATTGTTACAGTTAATAAATTTCTTAAATCTATTCTTTCACTTATTTCATCTTTTGAAACATAAGTTGGTAATTTTAATGCTTCGTCTAAAACATCATTAGAAAAATTTAAATCAATTTCATTTTCTGAGAAAATTCTTTTAAAAGGGTATTCAAAATCATCGGTAGAGCTAATAATTTTATTGAAAGAAATTGCTACGCTTTTATCGTTTGGATTCAATATTTTTGCTTCTATTATTTGATTAGTAGTTATATCTTTTGGAATTTGAAAATCATTTAGGATTTTAAAATCAGCTTTATCCTTATCTGCTAGTGGCTCAAATGAGTATTTATTTTTTATATCTTTTTTAATATGCCCTACAATAATTTTTCTTTTATGATTTATAAGACTAATTATTTTAGCTTTATACATGATTTCTTTATTTTCATTAAAATAGTAAAAAATCATTGCTTCAACAGTATCGCCATTTAAAATATTTCTTAATTCAAAAGGAAATACAATAGCTGCTTTTGAAACATTGTTTTCATCATTAAAATTAATAAAACCTAAACGTTTATTAGTAATTGCTATTTCTGTTTGTATTGTTTTAATATAAAAAATTGGTATATAAGTGCCATTTTTTCTTTGTTCAACTTTATATTCTTCGCTAAGTTTTTTTAAAATGTTAGTAAGTGAATTATTATATTTGGGTTGTATTCTTATTTTTTTTGCAATTTCTAAAAAACTTAGACCCAGCGGGTTTTTTTGAATTAATTTCAAAATAACTTCTGAATCTAAATTTTTTGTATTTTTGTATTCAAACTTCATTTTTAAATTATCCTTGTTGTCAAACAACGCGAAGTATAATTGCAAATAAAAACATTAAAATACCTAACGAAATCATTGATCATTTTAGAACTTTTTTGATTCCACGTTCCTTTGAAATTTTAAATAAATCCAAATCATTGCTTCCTACCAACGCTCCGCTAAAACTATTAGAATCAGGGGCCATCATAAATGAAATACCAATTATACCTAATGATATTATTGTTAAAATTACTACCAATATTCAAACAAGTGTACTACTCATAAAATCCCTCCTGTCTTATTATTTTTTAATTTCTAAATTATATTCTAATAGTTGTTCTTTGCTAATATCTGAAGGTGCTGATGTTAATAAATCAACCCCTTTAGCATTTTTTGGAAAGGCAATAACATCTCTTATCGATGTTGAATTTGTTAATATCATTAAAATTCTTTCAATACCAAAAGCTATACCGCAATGTGGTGGTAATCCGTATTCAAATGATTTTAAGAAAAAACCAAATCTTGAGTTTTGTTCTTTTTCGGAAATGTTTAGTATATCAAACATCGTTTTTTGGGTTTTAATATCAAATATTCTTATCGATCCCGAACCAAGTTCAAAACCATTTAATACTAAATCGTATGATTTTGCTTTAACTTTATCAAATTCACTAGTTTCCAAATATTTTAATGAATCTTCTTCAAATTGAGTAAATGGATGGTGAGCGGGCACATATCTCTTTGTTTCTTTATCCATTTCAAACATTGGTCAATTTACAATTCATAAAAAGTTTAACTTTTTAGGATCTGCCAGGTTGTATAAATCATTTAATAATGTTCTAATAGCACCCAATGATTTAAGAACATCCTCTTCAATGTCACCTGATGAAATTAATGCATATGATTTTTTATTATTTTTAGCTTCTTCTGTTTTTGAAAGACCAATTCCAACTTCGCATGTAGCACAAGATAAATCTAGTATTTCGAAAAAATCACCATTATTTTTTTTGAATGTTTCATTTATTAATTTTATATTTTCATTTACATCTCTATCAAAGATAATGGCTTTAACAAATTTTCTATTAAATTTGTGTCTAAATTGTTCTGAATAATCTTGTATTAAAAATTCATATCTTGTATCAGGTTTATCATTACCATAATGCTTCATTGAATAATCAAAATCCATTCTAGGAAATTTTTTACTTATTTTAAATCCTAATTCTGTTAATACACTATTTCACATTTCTTCACATAATGTAAAAATATCTTCCTGACTCGCAAAAGAAATTTCTATATCTAATTGAGTAAATTCTGGCTGTCTATCTTTTCTTAAATCCTCATCCCTAAATACTCTTGCTAGTTGGAAATATTTTTCAACACCCCCAGCCATTAAAAGTTGTTTAAATAATTGTGGAGATTGTGGAAGAGCGAAGAATTTACCTTTTTTTCTAGTTGGAACTAAATAATCTCTTGCACCTTCAGGGGTTGATTTTCCCAAAATAGGTGTTTCTACTTCAATAAACCCTTTTTTATCAAAAAAATTTCTCATAAGCAAAAGAAGTTTATGTCTCAGTCTTAAATTTTCTGAAACTTTTTGGTTTCTTATATCTAAAAATCTGTATTCTAATCTTAAATCTTCATTAGCTGAATTAGTTTTGTTATTATCGATATCAAATGGAATTTGTTTTGAAGAATTTAATATTTTATAGTCTGAAACGAATATTTCTATTTCCCCAGTTTCTAAATCGGGATTAATTTCTAAACGCTTTTGAACTATTCCACTTACCTTTAAACAACTTTCCTTAGTAAGTAAAGGATCTGAAACATTTGTAAAAACTAATTGTACAATACCTGATGAATCGCGAAAGTCAACAAACATCTGATTTTTAAATTTTCTTTTATTTGCAATTCAACCAAATAATTCTACTTTTTCATTTAAATTATTTAAATTTAATTTTCCGCAGTAAGTAGTTTTCATAATTAATTAAAGCTCCCTTATTTTGTTTTTAAAATCTTCAATATCCTTATATTCAAAGGTGATTTCATTTAATTCGGTTTTAACTTTTATTTCATTTTCCCTTGAATTTAATTCTTTAAAAATTAAAAATTTTGGTTTTAATGAATAATTCTTTTTAAACAATTGATTTATGTTTGTTTTTGAATTTATTAGTTCAACGTTGAATTGTTGTCTTAAATCGTATGCAATTTTTAGAATAGAACTTTTTTCTTCTTCATTTAAATACCCAATTAAAATATCAACTGTATTTTTTAAGTTTGAATATTTTTCTTTATTGAACAAGATAATTTCTGAAAGTCTATCAACACCAAATGCAAATCCTATAGAGCCAATCTTGGGACCTCCAAAAGTTTCAATCATGCCGTCGTATCTTCCGCCACCTAATATTGTTGATTTAGAACCCAAAGCTTGTGAAGTAGATACAAATTCAAAAACTATATCAGTATAGTAATCTAATCCTCTTACTAAATGTGGGTTTAATTTATATTTAATATTAAATTTCTTTAATAGTTCTAGTAAGCTATTGAATTCTTTCGTTTCTTCTTCGCTTAAAAATTCCAATAAAGTCGGAGCATTTTTTACAAAGTCTTTTTCCGATTCTTCTTTATCATCTAAAATTCTTAAAACATTTTTTTCTAAACGAACCTTAGAAACATCATTTAAATCATCTTTATATTTTTTGAAATATTCTTTTAAATAATTAATATATTTGTTTCTACTTTCAAAACTTCCTAAATTATTTATTTCCAACACAAAATCGTCTATTTTTAATTCGTGTAAAAAATCATTAGCAAGTTTTATTGCTTCAAAATTAGAAAATACCGATTTTTCTTCAATTAATTCAACCCCACCTTGAATAAATTGTCTATATCTTCCTTTTTGGGGTCTTTCATATCTAAACATAGGTCCGAAGTAAAATAATTTAGATTTTGCAAGATTATTGATTTTATTTTCCACAAACGCTCTAATAGTAGAAGCAGTTGCCTCAGGTCTTAAACATATTCTTCTATTACCGTTATCATTAAAGACGTACATTTCTTTGGTTACAATATCACTTGTTTCACCCGTTGTTCTTACAAAAAGATTGTAATCTTCTATTATTGGTGTTTCGATATAATCAAAGTTATATCTTCTGCTAACTTTTTCAAAAGTGTTTCTAATGAAATTCAAAACTTTTGATTCATCTCCGAAAATGTCTTTAGTACCTTTTAGTCTATTAATCATTAGGCCTCCTACTTAAAATTACATTGAAAAATCATTTATACCAATAAATACTTGTTCTTGAATTTTCTCTGTTGCTCAGAAATTATTTTGAATTCTTTTTAATTTGTTTTTGTATTTATTGTTTAATAATCTTTCTCAAATTCTTGGCATTACAAATAAGTTTAAGTATCACAAAATCATTAATGATGATGAAATAATAACAACTGTGTTAAATGATATATTTACCAATAAAAATGGTGCAGTTAATAACATTATTACCCCAAATAACATATTGAAATTTTGGATAGAAATCATATCTGTAATTATTAATTTGAAAATACTTCTTATTTGATCTTCTTTATATATGAAATTTTTTGTATTAATATCTTTCTTGATTTCTGATTTTATTCTAGATGAAATTAAAGTGTGATCAATTGTATTTATAAATGTTGCAAACAAGATTCCTGCAAACATATAAACATCAATATGAGTTCTAAAAATTGCTAAGAATGATATTATTAAAGTTATTAAAATAAATTGCTTTATCACATAAATAATTGATGATTGTAATGAATATCTAAATGATAGATATATAGCTATTGATATATTTACAAGGAAGATCAATAAAATATTTCATCCTACCGTTTGTAATGCGGTTGTATTTTTTAATAAATTAGAAGTTTTTATTAGTTCAACATTAGCATAATTTTTTTCTTCAAAAAAGTTTACTAAGTCATTATTTATAAATTCATTAATATTATTTTTTGAATAAATTAATAATGAATTTAGACCATCTTCATTTATTTTAATATTTTGAATTGTTATATCCTTACCAATATTTTTGCTACTTGTTATAAATTCGGTTATATCATTCATTATCAAAATATGTGAATTTCTGCTTTCGTTATTTTTAAAATCTAATCCAATTGAGTAAATGAAATTATTTTTAAAATTATTTCCTAAATTTAGACCATTTACAAATGAATTATCTTTTATTGCAAACGTTGAATATGCAATTAGCCCTACTACAGCAAATATTATTAGGGGAATTATAAAGAATTTTAACTTGAACAAATTATCTAACTTACTTGATAGTTTGCATACTCTTGTCTTCGAACAATGTACTAAATGTTTTTTATTATCAAAGAATTCTGTTTGTATTATTGATTTAAATATAAGCGGATTTAATCCAATAATTATTGTGGCAATAAGAATTGCTCCAACTCCAATTGTTGCTCCTATTGTAGTTGAGTGATTTATATTTAAATAGAAAGATACTATCGAAGCAATTGCTAATGTCGCAATCACATCCAATCCGAAAGAAAATGTTTTTTTGGTTGCCTTGTTAATTGCTTTATTAGTATTTGAGCCTTCTCTTATTTCTTTATTGAATATTTGCAGTTTTTTAGCCAATAAGTTAAATGCGATAAATAAAATAATTATAGTTGATAATACAATTAATGAATTAATCATTACACCAAAAGCGGTTAATATTGATAAAAATACAAATATTAAGAATGCCATTGTTATACTTGCAATAATGCCCAAAAATCTATGTTTTAAAACCAAGAATAAAGCCATTACTGCAAATGAAATTAATATAAGTATTCCATAATAGTCAAATTTATAAGCTTTTTTTGTTTCAAAGTAAGAAAATTCTTTATCCAAAACAAATGGTGTGTATGAAAAGTTAATTAATGATGTTAATTGCTTATTTGAATAACCATTTGGACTATTGTTGATTAAATAAAATATTGAATCTCGTTTCTGTGATGAAATTAATGAAACTGGAGAAACAGAAGAAATCAAATATCTTTGAGCATTTATGGAATTTTTTAATATCGGATCAACTGAACTTAAAATATTGCCATCTTTATCTCTAGTTATTTCCTTATCAGGATTATTTTTAACGTAAGCATATCTAACAGGATTTTTACCAGCTTTTTCTCAATTTTCACTGTCGTTTTCAATCGCGTTAGCAATAAATTCATCTAGATTTAATCAGAAATAAACTTTATTTTCTGGTGATTCTGGATTTTGGTTTTGTCCTTGAAATCCTCTAATTCAATAATCATATGCTAAATGAGTAAATTGATCTCAAGCATAACTATTTAATTTTATTTGAATTCTATCCGCATATCCCTGAGGGATTTTATCGCTTGCAGGATTTGGATCCAAATCCATATTAAAGTTTTTTGAACCTTCTTCGATTAAATTATTTAAACCTTTTTTTTCAGATGGAGCTGAAGAATTTTGATATCTTCCTTTGTAAAAAAGTGGATTACCGTTGTGATCAGTAATTGTTAAATATGGTTTATTAACCAACGAATTAATTAATTGTTTTTTTGAATCGTCGTTTGTTGCGTTTAAACTTTTCACTTCAATTAAATTATTCTCAAGAAGATTAACATCAAAATTAGAAGTTAACTTATCCCCCTTCTCTTGTAAATATTTTTTAACATTTTCTGCAATTTGATAAGGTGTTAGCGTACCTTTAGAGTTAGATTGAAATTTATCCTCTTGTATTTTTAAAACAATTTTTGAGCCTATAATTTCTTTGTTTGTAGAATTATTTTGTTTTAATGTTGGATTCAAATAGAATAAAGATCCGAACACAGTTGCAATAATCATAATTAAAAGAATAAATATACTAAATACTCATTTTACTGCAGGACTAATCTTACTTTTTTTATTCATGAATACAATTATATAATAATTGTTATTGTTTTTTACTATTACTTTTTATAAAATGTTTAGTATTTATGATTATTTATTTATGTATTTATATCATCTAAGTATTGCTCGCCTTCTTCGGTTATTTTTCTTCCTCTTGCCGTTTTTTCAATAAATTTTTTTATGATAAGTGTCGGTTCTAACTCGTTTATAATTGTGCTTTTATCATCTTTTAATATCGAACTTATTGTCGCTAATGATGCCGATTTGTTTTTAAAGGTATTTTTTAGTATTTTTAAATATTCGATTTGAAAAACATTTAAGCCCCCTGGATAAACTTCTAAATAATTAAATGCTTCGAATACCAAATTAATATCTATTAATTCCTTATTATTGAAAATTGAAAAATCATAAACTCTTTTAAGCAAATTATTAGCAATTCTAGGAGTAAACCTACAATTCTTAGCTATTTCATTAATTGCATCTTCATTAATTCTTATTTTATTTCTATTTGCTGAATTTGAAATTATTTTCTTTATTTCTTCAATGTTATAAGGGACTAATTTTCCAATGTATCCAAATCTATCCTTTAATGGATTTGAAATTAAATTAAATTTTGTCGTTGCACCAATTAAAGAAAATTTATTTAAATTTAAACGCATAATTTTCATATCGCCTTCAACACCAATTGGTAAATCAATAACGTAATCCTCAATAGCAGAATATAAAAGTTCTTCAATATTTTTACTTATTCCATGTATCTCATCGATAAATAAAATATCATTTTCTTTCAATGAAGAAAATAAAGTTAATAAATCACTTTTTTTCTGTATTAATGGACCCTGAACATAAATTATGTTTGTTTTTATTTCGTTTGCAATTATTTGAGCTAATGTAGTTTTTCCAAGACCAGGAGGACCATAGAAAAGAATATGATCAATCGGCTTGTTTTGTTTATTAGCTGAATTAATCATTACTTTGAGAGTTGAAGTTATTTTACTTTGCCCAATGAAATTATCAAAAGTTTTAACCCTGAATTCTTGTTTCATTCTGTTTTTTACTGATTATTTTGATTGCATTTTCAACAGATTCTTCAATGTTGTTGGTTAGTTCCATATTATCCAAAGCTAATTTAATTTGATTATTTTTAAATCCTAACATTTTCATAGTTTCTTCAAATTCTTTTAAAAATAAGCTAGATTTTGTTGTTTTATTAAACTTATCCATTTCTTCGCCACTCATTTTTGATATAAATTTTTCATATTTGTCTTTAAAAGTCAAAAGTATTGAATTAGCAATTTTTGATGAGACAAAAGGAATTTTCGTCAATTCTTCTTTGTTTGAATTAGCAATATAGTTAATAATATTTTCTCACCCTATGTTTAAAATTGAAATTGCTGTTTTTGGCCCTAATCCTTGAAGAGAAATTAAATCTTCAAAGACAACCATTTCCTTAAAATTTTCAAACCCATATGATACTTTGTTATATTCGTTTATTATTTGCGAGACAAATATTTTCCTTACATCACCTACTTTAAATCTAGATATTTGAGGCACATAAATTAATTCGCCTCTACCATTGTGATCTAGAATTAAGTAATTTGTATTTGTATGTACAATTTTTCCATATAAATATACCGTCATTTTTTCCTCCACCTTAAAATATAATTTCTTTTGACACAACAAAAAGCAATAAGTGAAAAAATAAGTAAATTATTAAGAAAAGCTAAAAATTGATAAAATTAAATTTATGAAAAACATATTAGTAAATATAGAAATTCCAAAAAATTCAAAAATTAAATATGAATACGATAGAAAAACAGGAAAAATTAAAGTTGATAGAATTTTAAGAGAAGGATTTAGATATCCTGCAAATTACGGATATATTTCAGAAGCTTTAGATTGAGATGGTGACGAATTAGATGTTCTAGTTTATTCTCCTGAAGAATTTATGCCCGGAGTAGTTGTAGAAGCTAGAATTATTGGCGCTATGAAAATGATTGATTCAGGTGAAACTGATACTAAATTAATTGCAGTTCATGCTGATGATTATAGATTAGATCATATTAAATCACTTGGAGATATCGATAAGATGTGATTACGTTCAGTAGAAATTTTCTTTAAAAACTATAAATATTTTAAGGGTCCAAATATTACCAACGTTTCAGGATTTGAAAACATTGAATGAGCCGAAAAAGAATATAATGAATGTGTTGAACTAATGGAAAAATATGGCTCATTAGACAAAGAAGAATTTATAAATAAAATGAAGGAATTACATCCAGATAAGTACATTTAAAATGCAACTTTTTTAGAAGGTTGCATTTTTCTTTGAAATTTATTAATTTTTTTTATATTTACAAAATATAAAAGTTTTTTCAATGTCTCACGGCTTTGTTTATTTTTAAAAAAACAATAAAATAAAAACAAAGGAGATATTTTGGCTAAAGAAAAATTTAAAAACTTATTTTTTATAAAACCTATACTAAAAGATTTATTAAAAAATATACTAAGAAATGCAAATACTAAAAATATTGAAAATATTAAACTTATTGAAAGTTTGGATGAAAAAGAAAGAAAAATAGAACTAGAATTTATAAAAAGAGTTAGAAACTTTGAATATATAAAAAATAGTAAACTTATAACAAATGAAACAATGAAAAACTTTATTATAGATACTATAAATAATTTGGATGAAATTGATAGATCTATACTCTTAACAATTTTGTTTAGAAAAGATTTAGAAAATATCAGTTGAAAAACTTTTAATATTTCAAAATCAACATTTTATAGAAGAATTAAATTCATTGAGAAAATGATAAAGTGGTGCTTTTCTATAACAGATAGTTATTAAAATCTAAAATAAAAGAAATGGTAGTTATTTGTATTTCGGTACAAATTAACATTCCATTTTTTGTATTTTCCAAAAATGTAATGGGATTAAAAAAATTTTTATTTATAAATAAAAAAAATATAAATTTCAACTTTATTTAATATCTTTAATTGAGTGCTTTAATAAAAATGCCATAAACTAGGCAAAAAAGGAAAAAAATGATAGCAATTTACAATGAAGCAACAAACGTTATTAAGAATAAAAAAATAATTGAATACAATGAAAAAGTATCAGCTAAGATTTCAAGACAAAAAACAGTAAAAAATAAACTATTAGACTTTGGTCTTGAAAAAAATGAAAAATTTAACGTTGAAATCATTAGAAATTTCAATAATAATACTTGAGTAATTGAATTCACAATACCTAAAAGAGCTTACGATAATTCGAAATATAAAGAAATCGAACTAAATAAAAAAAGGTTAAAAATTGAAGATATTGAAGAAATTTCAGATACAGAATTAAGATTTAGAACAAATAAATTTATTGATGGTCTTCCTATTAAGTTTTTAGATTTAGGAACTTTAGATTTTAATTTTTATTGAAAAATAAGAAAAGAGTATTTTAATAAACTTGCTTTTAAAATTAATATAAATATTCTAAAAAATAATATTGATACTAAAAAAATTAATGCGATGGAACATAATTTAAAGTTCAATTTTGTTGAATCAATTAATTTCTCAATAGAAGAAAATCTAAAAGATGATGTCAATCCTTTTGAAACAAACATTGGATATTATAATAACTTAATTTATAATATAAATTTTAATAATATGAAACAAAATACCTTTTTCTATAAAGCGCTTGAGCAAAATATTGAATTAAAGAGCAAAAATAGATACTACGTTCCAAATAAACAATATCAATTTTCTTTTTTGGACAAAGTTATTGTAAATGAAGGTGATAAAGAAATGTTTATACCTATAATAACAGAAATAAATTATCTAAATAAATTTAAGAGCAAAATTAATTATTATGTTGATAGGAACAATAAATGACTAAAAGACAAAAAAGAATTTATTGAAACGTCCGAAAATACTTTAAGAGGTTATCATATTCCTCCAAAATTCAATGGTAATATAAAATTAAAATATCAAATAAAACAGAAATTGATAGACGGATTAGATTTTATAAAATACGAAGAAAACTTTTCAAAAAAATTGTTTGATAATGAAGATGGGATTATTAAATTAGAATGTCTCGCATTAAAAACCAATAATGATTTCGAGGAATTAAACTATTCAAATTGAACAAAAAAGATACTATAAAACATTTTTCGATGCTTTAAAGTATCTTTTTACTTTTTTTAGGACCCTTAGGAATTATTTTTCTTTTATGCTGTGTTTTTTTGAAATTCTTCTCAATTTTAGCCTTAATTTCATTGTTTAATGTGTTTTTTGGTTCAAAATAAGATTCAAATTGATCATAAGTGAATCCAAGTTCATCTTCATCATATTGGTTATCTAATAAATTTGCACTTGGTTTTTTGTTCATTATGCTTTGTGGGACCTTAAGAATTTTGGCCATTTTATAAATATCACTTTTGAATAAATTAGCAAAGGGCAAGATATCACATGCTCCATCTCCTCACTTTGTAAAGTAGCCTAAATAGTATTCATTAAAATTATCAGTACCTAAAACTAAAGAATTATTTTGCTGTGCCTTTGTGTACAAAACATTCATAAAAAAACGAGATTTTGAATTAGCTTTAATTCAATCGTTGGATAAGTGAAACTTTTTAGAAAATAAATCAAATTCCTTCGAAATGTTTATTGTAATAATTGAATTATTTAAAATTTTATTTAGCTCTTTTATATCTTTTTCATTTTCAGTATCTTTTTTTGTTTTAAGATAATAAAAGTGTGCATTTTCTTTGAAAATTTGGTGGCATATAACTGATAAAGTAGCACTATCAATTCCTCCGGAAATTCCTAATACAATACCAGAAGCATTCGTACTTTTTACTTTTCTATAAATTCAACTTTTTATTTTTTTTATTAATTTTTTATATTCTAAAATTTCGTTATTTTTATTACTAATTTCTTTCTCTTTAACCATAATAATAATTTTAATATTAATTAAATAAAATTTAATTTGTTTTGATATTTATTAATTTATAATTTTGTATATTTAAAAAATAAAATTAAATTTAAATAGTATTTGTAAATATAAATTTAAAAAAATAGAGGAGATAAAATGATAAACGTAAATGACTTAAAACCAGGTGTGACATTTAAATTAGACGGAAATATTTATGTTGTACTTGAAGCGCAACACTCTAAACAAGGTAGAGGACAAGCTAATGTTAAGGCGAAAGCTAAAGACCTAAGAACAGGATCTACAACAATCAAATCTTTTACAGGTGGAGATAAAGTAGAAAAAGCTATGATTGATAAAGTATCAATGGATTATTTATATAATGCAGGAGACTTTGTAGTTTTAATGGATCAAGAGACATTTGAACAAATTGAAATTCCTGTTTCAAATCTTCAATGAGAATTAAATTTCTTAAAAGAAGGAATGAAGGTTGTTGTTAGAAAATACGAAACAGAAGTATTAGATATCGAATTACCAGCTAACGTAGCTTTAGTGGTTACTGAATCACCAGACGCAGTAAAAGGAAATACTGCTCAAGCAGCTCAAAAGAAAGTGACTTTAGAAACAGGTTTTGTGGTTGAAACTCCTTTATTTATTAAAGAAGGTGAAAATATTTTAGTTTCAACTGAAACTGGAAAATACGTAGGAAGAGCTTAATATGAGTAATTTTATTTCAGTAAATACAAAAATGAATTTTGATTTTAAAGTGGAAGAATCTACAATTTATGAAGCAATTAATCATTTTTTTAAAAATCAAAATAACATTGTTTTAATTTCTGAACCTAGGATAGTTATCAATGAAAGTAAAAAAAATATTGATATTTTTATCAAATATAAATTAAAAAAGAATTCCATTTTATCTTTTGAAACAAAGAAAATGATATTTATGCTTGAAGAAAGGATATACTCATTAATTAACGTAAAACCAAATAACATAAATGTAATTTTTGAGGGTATTGAAAATGTTTAAAAATAAAAGAATAAATAAACTTGCAATAGATAATATAAAAATAAATTCCCTTGCTCAAGTTGCTAAAAATAAAAGTAGTAATATAGCAATTAATATAAGTGCACCAAAAATATTTCACGCACTTTTTGCTTTTCATTACAAATTCGATATTGAAAATCCTAACTGAGTTTCAAGAGATAGATTTATTCTTTGCAATTCCGATGCAAACCCAACATATTATTCAATATTATATCTTCTAGGTTTAATTAACAAAAATGAAATTGAAAATATAAATAAGCCAAATTGTCAATACAGCAATTTTTTAAAAAGAAATGACAAGCTAGGAATTGAAATCTCATCATATAAACACGGTTATGGGATCGCCGAGGCTGTCGGCATTGCGATTGCTCAATCTTATTTATCAGCAAACTTTAAAGAAATAAGTCATTATACTTATGTTTATGTATCAAATAAGGATTTGGAAAGTGGCGTTGCTATTGAGGCATTACAATACGCAGGATCAATCAATTTAAGAAAATTTATTGTATTACACGATTCTAATTCTTTATTAAGTAGCTATAATGAAAATAATTTTTTCAATAATAAAAAAACATACGAATCATACGGTTTTAAATACATTAAGGTTAATAATAACGATTATAAATCAATCTCAAAAGCAATAAGCAAAGCAAAAAAATCTAATAAACCTGTTTTTATAGAAATAAAAACTTCTTTAGGTGAATTAAGTATTAATAATACAGAAAACTATGATTTAAAGACTTCATTATTAACATTTGATCAAATAGATGATTTTAAAGAAAAAACGAACTTTAAAAAAGGTGATTTCTTCGATACATATCTTGAAGTTGTTGATGAATATAAAAAAGTTTTTGTTAAAAATAATAATATTTTCAAAAAATGAACACCTTCTGATAAATTAATTAATTTCTTAAACGAAGAATTAAAAGAAAATGTGAATGATAATTTTTTATCAAACACAAGCGATATAGATTCAAATTTATTTACAATCATTAGTAATATTTTTGATAAATACAAAAATACTTTTGCTCTATCATCTTTTATTTCAACCCTTATAAAAGTTAAAAATTCAAACGGGGTTCATGAATTTAACAATCGAAACGGAAGATCGTTATTATTAGGAATGAAAAAAACCGCAATGGGTTTAATTGCGAACGGTTTATATAATCACTCAAATATGAAACCATTTGTTTTTAATTCATTATCATATGCTGAAGCATTAATACCAAGCATTAAAAAAGCGGTATCAGATAATTCAAAAATTTTATATATATTAAATAACGATTTAAATACCTTAGCACAATCAAATTCCTCATTCCAAGAAGAAGATCAAATTAGTTTATTATCTCAAATAGAAAAACTAAAAATATTGTATCCAGCAGATTTAAATGAATTAACAGGAGCTATTGAATATTTTTTAAATAAATCAAATTCTCCTGTTGTAATAATATTAAATTTTATTAGCAATTGAAATTGTGAACAAACTTCTAAGCATAAATTTATTTCCGGTTCATACTTCTTGTTAAAAGGCAATTCAGAATGCACACTATTGGCAAAGGGATCAGATTTACAATTAGCTTATAAAATAGCTAAAAAATATGATTTAAATTTAATTTCAATTTCTAACGATGAAAATCTTGAAAAATTATCATATAACAAAAAGTTAGCAATAACCTTCACAAAAGATATTAAAGATGGCTGAATGAAATATGCTAGATATAATTTAAATATAAATAATTCAAACAATAAATTCAAATCAGATTTTAATTACATTGAAAAAGCTATTAAATCAATAATGAATAAAAAAAGTTAAGGCCTACTTAACTTTTTTTAAACTTTTTAAAATAGTCTAATTCATTGTTAGTTAAACTTCTAAATTCACCTATCTTTAAACTTTGATCAGTAATAATTCCATATCTTTTTCTATGAAGTTTTCTTACAAAATTATTAACTAATAAAAATAGATTTTTAACATGATGATTTCTTCCTTCATTTAAAATTATTGAATAGTTCAAATCATTTATTTTTTTAACTTTTTGTTTTGAAAATATTCCATTTAATTTAACGAAGTTTGAATTTAAATAAGATAAATCTTTATCAGTTAGTGGTTTTTCTAATGTTGCTATATACTCTCTTTCGATATTAGATGAAGGATGGGCTAATAAATTAGCAAAATCACCGTCATTAGTTATCAAAATAACACCAGTTGTATTAAAATCAAGTCTTCCAATTGAAAAACAGTAATCTTCTATTTTCATTCATTCAAAAATTGTTGTTCTATTTTGAGGATCTTTTAAAGTACAAATAGTATTTTTTGGTTTATTTAAAACATAGTAAAATTTTTTTTCTTTTTTTCTAATAATAGAATTATTAATTTTAATTTCATCATCATAACCCACTCTTAAACCTATTGTTGCAATTTTATTATTAACAAAAACTTTTCTATCATTTATTAATTTCTCAGCTTCTCTTCTAGAACAATATCCATACTCAGAAATTATTTTTTGCAATTTAATTTTATCTTCCATATATATTCCATTTAACACTTGTAAAAATTAATATTTATATTATAAATATTTTTATTCAAAGTTTCAACTTTATTTTTTTGTTTTATTAATTTTGTTTAATTGAATTAGGAGAAAAAATGTTAGAAGATAAAATTGAAAAAATAAAAAATATGAGTTTGCAAAGTAAAAGAGAATTTATTTATAATTTTTGTCTGAATCAAAAATTAAAACAATTTCAAAATAGCAAAAATAATATCAGAAACATAAATATGATTGACTTTTTTATAAATTCATTAAGTGAAGATTATAAAAAAATATTTATAGAAGATTTTTTAACAAAGAAAACCGATCCTTATTGATATTTAGAAAATTGGTCAAAAAATTCATACTACAAAAAAATTAATTATTTAGTTAATCTGTTTATTGATTATGTTAATTGTTCATAATAAAAACATCGACCAAAATAATGATATTAATAGAAATGTTTGAACTGAAGAGTATTTATTAAATGCACAACAAAATAAATATTTAGAAAATTGAAGTAGTGTTAATGAACTTACAAAGTTAAAAATTAGAAGGATTATACAAAGCGATGATTTTATAATCACCTTTGAACATTTTAATAATTTAAAAAATGTTCAAGAAATAAAAGTTTCAGGGTTTATTAATAATAAAAATGTTGAGTTTAAACCTGTTTATGATTTAAATGTCGGTAGATTTATTTTTACATACAATAGCAACTTAGATAGCAAGAATAAGCTTGAATTTAAAGATATAAATAATTTAAATTTTGAAATTCAATATAAAGTTAATAATTATTGATATCAAACAAAATCATTTTCTTATTGAATTAAACCTAATAGTCGTTCTAAAAATATATCAATAAATAATGAAACTAATATAGAAATTTTAAGCGAAATAATAATAACTTCCTTACCTGATAGGATAGATAAAAATTTAATTAACCACAGTTTCGAAACTAAATATTTAAATTTATCGTTCAAACCTAGTATTTTAAAGCAAGCTTTTTATAATACAAAAATATTAGATTTAAGGATAACTAAATTTAATAAACAAAATAATGAATTTTTTATTCTTGATAATAGCGACATTTATGACTTAAAATTTTCAGATTTATCAATCTTAAACAATTTAAAAAATAAGTATGAAATTAAGTTAAATTATCAATCGTTTAATTCTATGCAAGTTAATGTAGATTCTTATTCATATTTTGATAAATATAGCAATGATGTGATTATTAATAATCAAAATCCAAAATCAAAACCGGGCCTTTTAATTCCGTTGAACTACAGTGGGGTTTTTGGCTATGAACTAAATTTTAATATAGGGAAAAATCTAAAGAACTTTAAGTTATCTTATTCGCAAGAAATAAATAAACCGTTTTTTGGATTAAATAATGGATTAATAAGATTAAAGACAAAAAATATTAAAGGTTGATTGACTGATGAAAAATGAATCAAAATAAAATACGAAAATTTTAATGAAATAATAAATAGTGCAAATTCATTAAATAACATTGAGGAAATAGGAGATAAATAATGAAAGAAAGAACAAAAAAGATATTACTATGAACTGGAATAGGGTTGGTAGTCGCTTCAACAATAGCAGTTGCTACAACATTTGTTATCATGAAAGAAAATAAGAAAAAGGAAGAAACTCATAAAAATATAATTGACAATAATATAGATACTGATAAAAAAAGTTCAAAATTAAAAAATGAACTAGATAAAGAAAATGATAATGAAGAAACTAGGGATGAAGAATTTTTATTAGACGATAAAAATAAAAAAGAGGTTGATTGAAGAGAAATATTTCCTGATATCAAAAGTTCCGATTACTATGATAAATTAAATTATCGTGACGGACAAGCATGAATTGATGAAGATATGATTGTTTATATAATAAAAGATATTTTGAATCGTATGCTTGTGACAAATGGAGAAGTGAATTATGCATACAAACAAATTGATGACCAAAATTTATTAATAACTTTTAAATGAAATAATGATGATGAAAAAAGTTCCATAACATATAAGATATACACAAATAAGGTATAATTATGTAATGAATTTTAAAGAATTAGTATTTAAAGAATTGAAAAAATTAACAAAAAAAACTTTTGATTTAAACACTCAAATAAAAGAGTTAAACATCGATAGTCTTGATTTGGTTATTTTAGTTTCGGATTTAGAATCAAAATTAAAAATAGAAATAAAAGATGAAGAATTAATGAAATTAAAAACAATTGAAGACATTATAAATATAATTGAACAAAAACATATAAAATAATAAAAATACGGTAAAATATTTATCGTACCATTTATTTACGGGTATAGTTCAATGGTAGAACAACGGGCTTCAACCCCGTGTGTTGTGAGTTCGAGTCTTGCTACCCGTGCCATATCATTTGTTAAAATGAAAATAAAAACAGCGTTTGCTGTTTTTTCTTTTTAAATTTTAATATTTAGCAATATAATAATTCTCTTATTTTTTTGGCACGTTTAGTATATGGTGCCGTCAACTGGAATTGAACCAGCGACCCCTTCCTTACCATGGAAGTGCTCTGCCCCTGAGCTATGACGGCGAATGCAAAATTCTGAATATTATTATATAAAAAAATGAGTATTATTTTTAATAATTTTACATTAATTTAATATACTTATATACATATGGAAAAGACAATGTACGAATCACTTTGTTCTATAAAAAAACAATATTTAGAATTAGAACAAAAATTAAACGACCCAGAAATATATAACAATATTAAACAATACACAAAAATTGCAAAGGAAAAATCTGATATTGAAGATATTTATCTAAATTTTAAAAAATATCAAGATATTGAAGAACTTTATTTGTTATCAAAAGACATTCTATCAAATGAGAAAGATGCAGAATTAATTGAACTAGCAAGAGGGGATATTGATAATCAAATTACGCAAATGAAGGATCTTGAAGAAAAAATAAAAGAGCTTTTATTACCTGTGGATGAAAATGATAAAAGAGATGTTATTGTTGAAATAAGAGGAGCTGCCGGAGGAGATGAAGCTAATATTTTTTCAGGAGATCTATACAAAATGTATCAAAAATACTCTGAAGAGATGGGTTTTAAGACAAAAGTTATAGATTACACATACGGATCAGCCGGAGGATATAGCCAAATAGTTTTTAGTATAAAGGGTGAAAAAGTTTTTTCTAAGATGAAATTTGAACGAGGAGTACATAGAGTTCAAAGAGTTCCTGCAACAGAAACACAAGGTAGAGTTCATACTTCAACAGCAACGGTAACGGTATTACCTGAAATAGATGACGATGTTAATATTGTTGTTAAACCAGAAGATATTGAAGTTGATGTTTTTAGATCATCTGGAGCCGGGGGACAATCTGTGAATACAACAGATTCGGCAGTTAGAATAACACACAAGCCAACAGGGATTGTTGTTACTTCACAAGATGAAAGAAGTCAAATCCAAAATAGAGAAACTGCTTTAAAAGTTTTAAAAAGTAGATTATATGAAATTGAAATTCAAAAAAGAGAAGAAGCAGAAAGTGGTTTAAGAAAACTTGCCGGAACCGGAGATAGAAGTGAAAAAATAAGAACTTATAACTATCCTCAAGACAGAATTACGGATCATAGAATTGGATTTTCAACTTCATTAAAAGTTGTTATGGAAGGTGATTTAGAAAAAATTATCGAAGCATTAATTGCGGATGAAAAAGCAAAAAAAATTCAAGAAGCAGGTTTATAAAATGATTGATAAAGAGGTATTGCTACAAGAAAAAAGAAGATATGAGCAACCTCTTTTTATTTCAAAAAAGGAAGCAAAATTATTAAAAAAGGATTATCCTGTACAAAAAATAATTGGATATCAAACAATGCAAAATGTGCATATAAATATATCATATAATGTTTTAATTCCAAGATATGAAACAGAAGAGGTTATCATCGAATCTTATAAATATGTTAATAAAAATTCATCAGTTTTAGATCTATGTTGTGGATCAGGTTTTATTGGTCTTGCAATAAATAAGAACATTGGTTGTAAAACGACTTTTTCAGATATTTCATCTCAAGCAATCAAACAAACAAAATTAAATATTAAAATTAATAATTTAACAAATTGCAAAGTAATAAAAAGTAATTTATTTAAAAAAATAAATGAAAAATTTGATCTAATAGTTTCTAATCCTCCTTATTTAAATAAAAATGATAATTTTCCTAATTCACTGAGATGAGAACCTAAAAAAGCCTTATACGCAAAAGAAAAAGGGTTATACTTTTATAAAAAAATTATTAATGAAGCAAATAAATTTCTAAATGAGGATGGAAAGTTAATTTTTGAAATAGATGAGTTTTCAAAAATATGAATAGAAAAGGAATATCCAAATACAACTTTTATAAAAGATATTAATAAAAGATATCGAATTGCAGTACTTGATTATAATAGTTTAAAAAAATAGCACTCTAATTAAAAATGTGCTAAAATTTTTCTATTATGGCTAAAAAAAGAGATTATTATGAAATTTTAGGTATTGATAAAAGTGCAAGTGAAAAAGAAATAAAAAGCGCTTATAGAAAATTAGCAATGCGATATCATCCTGATAAAAACAGCAGTCCAGATGCAGAGGAAAAATTTAAGGAAATATCAGAGGCTTATGAAATTCTTTCTGATCAAAACAAGAGATCTAAATACGATAAATTTGGTCATTCTGCATTTGATCCTAACTCATATTCATTTGGAAATTCTGAAGATATTTTTTCGAGTTTTTTTGAAAGTTTTGGTTCAGGATTTTCTGGAGCTGATTTTTTTGGTGATATATTTGGTTCATTTAATAATTATGAAGCTGAAAATAAAAGAGGCTTAGATTTACAACTTGTATTAAATATTAACTTTGAAGATGCAATTTTTGGTAAAGAAGTAGAAATTAACCTAGATAAATATGACATTTGTGATTTTTGCAATGGTAGTGGTGCGGAAAGCAAAAACGATATTGTATCTTGTATGGATTGTAACGGAAGTGGAAAAGTACATCAAAGAATTTCAATATTTTCAACGATTAAGCCTTGTAAGACTTGCAATGGTTTGGGTAAGACAATACATAAAAAATGTCATAAATGCAATGGTAAAAAATCAATTAAAAATAATGTGAAACAAAGAATTTCAATTATTCCTGGTGTTCAAGATGGGGATACAATAAAAATAAATGGTTTAGGAAAACCTTCTTTAAACTGACATATGCCAGGAGATTTATATATAGTTTTTTCTATAACTCCAAGCAAATTATTTAAAAAGAATAATAATGATTTATTTATTACTATGCCCCTTTCTTTAAAAAGTATTTTACTTGAAGAAAAAATATTGATTCCTACACCATATGGAAAGACGGAATTTAAACTAAATCATGACTTAAAATTAAACGAGCCAATTAAGATAAAAAACGCTGGTTATCCATATAAAAATTCAAATCATAAAGGTGATTTATACATTAATTTAGATATTTATATCCCAAAATTGAGCAAGGAAGAAAACAAACAAATTAATGAACTATTTAAAGATAAACAAGATGCAAAACGAGAAGAATGATTAAAAAAATTCTAGTCGTTTTTTTAATTTAATTTTTTTATGTTATTATTATTGTTTATAAAATTCAAAATAAAAGAGGTCTTATATGTCTGAAAAAATAATGATTGTTGAGTCGCCAAATAAAGTTAATACAATTCAAAAAATTGTTGGTGATAATATCAAAGTTATAGCTAGCGTTGGTCATATTTTAAAGCTATCAACTAGTGGTCTTAATAATTTAGGTATTGATTTTGATAATTGAGAACCAAAAATGATACCTGATCCATTAAAAAAGACCATAATTACAGAGCTTAAAAAATCAACAAAGTCAGCTAATGAAGTTTTAATTGCAACCGACCCCGATAGAGAAGGTGAAGCAATTGCAAACAATTTGATTACATTGTTAAAATTAGAAAAAAAATACAAACGTATTAAGTACAACGAAATTACAGATGAAGCCATTAAACTTGCAATTGAAAATCCTCTTCAAATTGATAGTAATTTAGTTAATGCACAAAAATCTAGAAGAATGTTAGATCGTATAATAGGTTTTAGATTATCTCAATTAATGAAACAAAAGGTAAAAAATGCTCCAACAAATCCTTCAGCTGGAAGAGTTCAATCAATTGCTTTAAAACTGGTTTGCGACAAAGAAAAAGAAATTGAAAACTTCGTTCCTATTTTATATTCAAAAATAAATGCATCTTTAGATAATCAATTAAGTGCTTCATTATATATAAAGGAAAATAAGGAATTTGATGACAATACTTGAATTTCAAACCAAAAAGCACAAGAAATTTATGATGAATTATTAAATTCTAATCAACAGCTAATTGTTGATGATATAACAATTTCCAAACGTAAAGAAAGTGCATACACGCCATTTAAACAATCTATATTGTACAAAGAAGCTAAATATAATTCAAAAGTAGTTCAAGCATCGGCTCAAAAATTATTCGAGGCAGGACTAATTTCTTACCCAAGAACAGATTCAACAAGATTAAGTGAAGCCTTTATTATAAAAGCTAAAAAATACATAGAAGATAACTTTGGAAAAAAATATGTTGCCAAAGAAATAAAGGGATTTTCAGGCCAGCAAGATGCCCATGAAGCAATAAGACCCACAAATATAAATTTAACCCCATCACTAGCTATTGAAAAACATAAATTGAATGAAGTTGATTCTTATATTTACAAAATAATTTATGATAAAACTATCATGTCTTTAATGACTTCTCCTGAAAAACAAATTTATAGATTTAATCTTGTAAATGGTAATAATAATTTTAGAATGTCTTTTAGCCAAGTATTATTTGATGGTTATTATGCATACTCAGGAAAGGAAGATTTAATCAACATACCAAATCTTAAAGTTGGAGATAAATTAAAGGTTAATGAGTTTATTAAAGAAGATAAACAAACCCTTCCTCCAGCAAGATATAACGAAGGGTCATTAATCAAAAAATTAGATGATATTAAAGTTGGAAGACCTTCAACATTTGCATCAACTATTTCTGTTATTAAACAAAGATTATTTGTTGAATTAACTGATGGATATTTAATTCCAACAGAATTTGGAAAAGTTGTATTAGACAAATTATTAACTAGTTTTCCAAAAACAATAAATGAAGAATATACAGCTAAAATAGAGGGAAAATTAGACTTAATTTCTGAAGGAAAAGAAGATTATAAGACTTTAATGCAAAAGTTCTGAGATAGCTTTAATGAAAGATATGATGATATTAAGGATTCTATTAATATCACAGTTTTAGAAAATAATAAATTAAATGAAAATTGTCCTCAATGTAATGCACAATTGGTATATAGATACACAAAAATTAAAAAACAAAAATTTATCGGGTGTTCAGCATTCCCATCATGTCGTTATATTAGGAATATCGAGGATAATACAAAGAAATTCTTCAGAAGAAGAAAAACAAGTAGTAAATAAAATACATTGGTCATTAAAATACTAATGTATTTTATTTTAAAATTACCTAACATTATAGTAAAATAAGTATCATGAAAAACAAAAGTAGGAAAGCTAAAAAAATATCTGGTATTTGAACAATGATAGTAATACCAACATTAACACTAGCTGCTGTTGGTGGTGCAATTTATTACGTTGTTAAAAATAGTAAAAGTATTCAAAAGGAATTCTGATCAGTTGAAAAATTTAACGAAAGTGTTAAAAATATCAAAATTTCAAGTGAGATAATCGGATCATTAGAAGCTAAAAATTTATATAATGATTTTCAAAATCAAAAAAGTGTTGCTAAAAAACGAATTGATGCTTTTTATGAAAAATATCCAAATTTAAAAGATAAAAAAGTTTTTTCTTATGAGGATAAACAAATATTAAAAAATAAACCTCAAGAATTTGACGCAAATTCTTTTTTAAAAACAAAAATAGATACTAATTTAGATTTTGAAAAAACAAAATTTTTAGATTTTAGATTTACTGATTTAACACTTATAAATGGTGAAGATTCTAAATTAAAAGTTCATTTTGAAGTATTTTTAAATTATGAATACGCAAGAGGAACATTTGAATTGAATAAAATAAAATCAACTCCTAATTCTAAGTATTATTTTAAATCAAGTCAAGACATCATTTTTCTATCAAATAGTTTAAAAACTTATCCAGGATCAAAATTTTATAATGAATGATCAGAAAATAAACAAGAAGCAGAACAAATTATTAAAAAATACGATAATATAAATAAAAATTTAGAGACCAAAATAATAAAGCTTGATGAGAGACAAAAAGAGCTAACTTCAAAAGAAAATAGAAGTGAAGAAGAAAATGAAGAATTAAAAAGTATTCACGACGAAATTCAATCATTAAAATTAAAACAATCTCAAACTTTTGAAAGTGAAGAATTTAGAAAAGAAATATTTGATTGATTTGAAAAAATATTAGATAAAACCGATGCTTTCCAAGACATTTATCCAAAAGATGATTTTAAAATAGTTCCGTTTATACAAGAAAATATAGCTTATGTTATTTGAAACCCTAAAAAAGGTTTAAATGAATTAACAATTAAATACATTTTTGTTCATAAAAATAATAAAGACATAAAAAGTGATGGAGAAATTAAAATTTTTACATTGGATGTTTAATAATGAAAGAAGTAGATAATCAAAATAAAAAAATTTCATCTTTAATATCAAGTAAAAAACAAGATATTAAAAAACTGTTATCGATAATTAAAAAAGAAAAAATCGAATTAGATTTCGATGAAGAAGTGATTAATGGATTAGATAAATTTGAAACATTAAACGATCTTTTTGCAATCGAAAAAATCATTAAAGATCTTCAACAAGTTGATAATAAAAATATATCAAAAAATAAAATTAGCATAGATCCAAAATATTATGAAATTGAAAAAAATTTAGAGGAGGCTAAAAATGGAAAATAAAATAAATATAGCTATCGATGGTCCTAGCGGCGTTGGCAAAACAATAATGGCCAAAATGCTTGCTAAAAGATTGAACTATAAGTTTATTAGCAGTGGTAATTTATACCGAGCAATAGCTTATAATGCCATTAGTAAGAAAATCGATTTAAAAAATGAAGAAGAAATCAATAATTCCTGAAATTTTAATGACCTTTACATTTCTGAAGATGAAAATGTATTTTTAGATGGTAAAGATATTACCAAAGAAATAAGGGAAGATAGAGTATCATTGGTTGCTTCTTCGATTGCAAAATTTCAATCAGTACGTTTAAAAGTAAATGAATTTATTCAAAAATTTGGAAATAAAAACAAAGGAATAATAGTAGATGGTAGGGATGCTACTTATAGAATTTTGCCTAATGCCGAAGTTAAATTTTTTCTATGAGCAACTCCTGAAGTTAGAGCAGAAAGAAGATTAAAACAAAATGATATTTTGGGTATAAAATCAAACTATGATGAGATATTAGAATCAATAAAAATCCGTGATTACAACGATATGAATCGAGATATTGATCCTTTAATCGTTAGTGAAGGAAGTATAAAAATAGATTCAACAAATATGAGTGTTGAAGAAAATTTTAATGTTATGTTAGAAGAAATTTTGAAAAGGATTAATTAAATATGAAGAATACAGTAGCATTAATAGGAAAGCCAAATGTCGGTAAATCAACACTATTTAATAAAATAATAAATAAAAGAAAATCAATAGTTTATGATAAACCCGGCGTTACAAGAGATAGAATTTATGACACAGGAAAATGATCTGGATACGAATTTAACATTATTGATACTGGCGGAATAACTCAAGAAACAGGTAATTTTAAAGAAGATATAAAAAAACAAGCTGAAATAGCTATTAATGAGGCTGAAATTATTGTTTTTATATTAGACGGAAAAGAAGAATTAACATCTGAAGATTTTTATGTAGCAAGCTTACTTAGAAAAACGAATAAAAAAGTTTTAGTTGCAATAAATAAACTTGAATCAAATAATCTAGGGGTTTTTGATAGTCAAATTTATAAATTAGGTTTTAAAGATATATTTCCAATAAGTGCTATTCATGGAGATGGTATAGGTAATCTTTTGGATGAAATGATAAATAATTTAAATTTTAAAAAAAAGGAAGAAAGCAAAAACTTTAAATTAACAATTTTAGGACCTGCTAATGCAGGTAAATCAACATTGTTAAATACTCTATCAAATGAAGAAAGATCAATTGTTTCGAATATCGCAGGAACAACAAGAGATTCAGTATCAACAATAATTAATATAAATGATGAAGAATTCGAAGTCATAGATACTGCAGGAATTAAAAGAAAAAGCAAACTAACAGATAGTATTGAACATTATGCTTTAATGAGAGCAACTGATTCAATAAAAGAGGCGGATTTGTGTCTATTAATGTTAGATGCAACTGAAGAAGTAAGTCATTTTAGTCAAAATATTATTGGAATTGCTTATGAAGAAAAAAAGCCATTAATAGTAATTGTTAATAAATGAGATTTAATCGAAAAAGATACAAATACAATGTCTAACTACAAAAAAAATCTAGCAAAAAAATTAAAATTTGTAGATTGAGCTCCTGTTGTATTTATTTCTGCCAAAAATAAACAAAGAATAAACAAATTAAAAGATGAAATAATAAGAGTGAAAAATAATATATCACGAAAAATTAACACAAATCAACTAAATTCAATAATGATGACTGCTCAAATGATAAAACCTGCATCTCCTATAAAGGGTAAAAGATTATCGATAACATTTTCAAAACAAATAGAAGCTAAAATACCAAGTTTTTTACTTTTTGTAAATGATATAAAATGCGCACACTTTACATATTTAAGATATATAGAAAATCAAATAAGACAAAATTATGATTTTTCTGGAACACCAATTAATTTAATTCTAAAAAATAAAAATAAAAAAGAGGAAAAATAAACATGATAAATAAAATTGCAATACTCGGCAGCGGAGCCATGGGAACTGCTTGCGGTAATATTTTATTAGAAAATAACCACGATGTTATTTTCTATGGAATTAACGACAACGAATTAAACGATTTAAAAAACGGCTTTAATAAAAAGTATTTTTCAAACCCTTTATTTGGAAAATTCAAAACAACAAAAAACTTAGAAAAAGCTGTCGTAGATGCAAATTTTATTATCATAGCAATACCTTCTAAATTTATTCCTGATGTTTTTGAAAAATTACTTAATTTAATAAACAAAAAAACAATAATAATTAATGTTGCAAAAGGGTTTTGACCTAATACAAATGATTTCATTCATAGCAAGATGGAAAAATTATCATCAAATAATAAGTATGTAATTGATATAGTCTCATTATTGGGCCCATCTTTTGCAATAGATATAATTAATAAAAATATAACAATAGTAAATGCTATTTCTAAAAATTTAGTATCTGCTAATAAAGTTAAAAAAATATTTTCAAATGATTGGTTTGGAGTATCCACAAATAACGACGTAATTGGAGCAGAAATTGGATCGTCATTCAAAAATATATTAGCGATAGCCTCAGGAATGATGGAGGGTCTAGGTTATTCTACAAATACACAAGCTGCATTATTAACCTTTGGTTTAAAAGAAATGAAGAAATATGCTATGTTTTTAAATGCAAACGTTGAAACGGTTTATGACCTATGTGGAGTTGGCGATTTGATACTAACTGCACTTTCTGAAAAATCGAGAAATTACAGATACGGAAAAATGTTTTTCAAAAATAAAATCGACGATAATTTAGTAACAGTAGAAGGTTTATATTCATTAAAACATGTTTATAATCAGATTAAAAAAGAAAATAAAAAAATAAAATTGCCTTTAATCGAAGCAATTTACAATTTAGTATATAATAAAGATAATCCAAAAAAAATAATAAAAAACTTAATGAAAAAAATATAGTTTTGGCAAAGAAGGTAAGATGACAAAAAAAGAATTAATTAAAAAAACATCGGAAGAAACGGGTTTTCAACAAGCAATGGTAGAATCGATTTTTGATCAAATGGTTGATATATTAATTGAAGAAATGGCTAGATCAAAACAAGTTACTATCTCTGGTTTTGGAGTTTTTTCTTCAAAATTTGTTCCTTCAAAAGTACAACAACACAATATTACAAAAGAAAGTATTGAAGTTCCTGCCAAAATGGATCCTAGATTCAAATTCTCAGATGTTTTAAAATCAAAAGTGGATGAAATTTATCAAAAAACTAAAAAGTAATATTTTCTATAATATTCAAAATACCAGGGAAAGAAAGTTCAAGTTTTTTTCCATTTAACAAAGCTTCTTCGAGATGAAGAGCTTTTTTATTTTGTATTATTCTTTTTAAATCATTATGCATTATCAAAATAAATGTGTTTGCAAATTTAAAATAAATTATTCAAAATGCTACGCCATCATGCTCGCGTATAAAATCAAGATATTTTATTTGGTGCTCTTTAATGTTTTTTAAAGGTAAATAATCTTCTTCTGTACTTTTTGCCTCGAATGCTATATACCTCCCCTTATAAACACCATAATAATCAACTGAGCTTTTAGAGGAAATAATTGCACTTTCTAAATTTAACTTTTTGTCTTGTAATTTTACTGATTTAAACGTTATATCTAAATTTTTTTTATGAAATATAGCAATTTTATTTTTGAAATAAAATTCGTTAGTTTGATTAATTATTGTTTCTAACAACATGCCTCTATTTTTAAATATCGTTATCATATAAAAATTACAACAAAAAAATAAGGAATGTTTTCCCTACTTTTTCTCATTTTATAAGTCGTATTTTTTAGAATTTTTAAAATATTCCTCTTTGTTTTTCATTAAATATTTTATTAAATCAGCAGTCATTAACATAGCCATTACATCATTATGACAATATTTTTTTAAATCGTTAATTATTTCATTTCATTCATTATCTTTTATTACATTCAAGGCTCTTGAGGCGGCTGTAATTAATGCTGATGAACCATTTTTTATATTTAATTCAGAATACGGTATTATATTATGTTTTAAATATTTTCCTAACTTATTTTGAGTAACAAAATATTCTATTTTTTTGATTGAATAAGAACCGTTAATGAAACCTAAATTTATTATTCTGTCGTTAACATATAAATTTTGTCTATGACTTGAAAAAACATTGCACAAATCTACCAATTTACTTGTTATAAATAAGATCTTATCTTTATAAATTTCTAATTCATTTTTTGTTATCTCATTTTTGTAATAATAAATATATAACTTATCCAAAATTTCATTCAATCTTGATCTTTCATATGAAATATTGTAAATAATATAATATGAAATTTCTTCATCATATAAGTCGTCTATTATTTTTTTATAAGTACCCAGATCAAAATGAAGAGGGTCATAAACATAGTCTATTGATTCATAAATCTCATTATTTTGAGTTTTTATAATTGATGTCTGTGATATAACTTGATTTCATGCAGGCAAATAATCTATAAGTGGAGTAGGTATTGTAACTCCTTCAAAATCAAATCATGCAATTTTTGCTTCGCTATCATTTATTACTTTATATTCATTGATAAATTCGATGTTAGGGTTTATTGAAATTAAGTTATTTTCATAAAATTCTTTTATCATTCTTCGTTTTAAAACACCCAGGTTTTCATCTAATCCCGATATTGCCTTTAGTATTTTTTTCTGGCCAAACTTATAATCAGGAAATTGCTTTTCAAAAATTTTATTAAACCATTTATTTGAATTGAAATTGTCTATAAAATCATCTTTTGTGATTTTTCAATCCACAGGAATATTATCCTTATTTTTTATCAATGTTAAAAATTCTTCAAATGAGCAAGTATATAAACTATTTTTATTATTGTTATCATCAACACCCAATTTTTTATCATTAAAATTGTAATTTGCAAAAACTAAATTAGATAAAACATGTTCAATTATTGATAAATTATCTTTTTTAGCCCTTTTAGAGGAGTAATTGAAATTCGGGTTTGCAACATACAAATTTTCTATTTCTTCTTGCGTGTATTTTTCTTTATTTTCTTTCGATAAAGAAACACCACTTTTAGATGTTGAACAATATTTAGTTAGATAAAATTCTAATTTATTTTTTCTTATATTTTTATCTTTTAAAAACTTTGGCTTTAATAAAAATATTTCATTTATTTTAAAAAAATTAGCAATTATTTTGAAATCAAAATATGATTTTAGTAGATTTTTCTTCTTTGTTTTATTAGAATATATCAAATTACCAAAAGTATTATTTTTTAAATCAGCAAACATAACCTTGGAAATACATTTTTCGTATTCAAAAACAGGGTTAATTATTAATCAACAATTATCATCTATGGCTTTTTTAGTTTCTAAAACCATTTCTTCAACCCTTTGTTTTATTGAAATAAATCTTATTTTTTCCTTGGGAAATTTAAATTTATTTTTATAAAAATCAATTAGATAATCAATAGCCAATTTTGAAACTTCTTCAATTCCAGAAGACAATATTGTTAAATCATTAAATATACTAAATAAATAATGTAATTTATCTCCGTTAATTTTTTTTAAAACATTCTTTTCAAAAGTTGTATCAGCAAGTAATTTATTTTTCAAAAAATCTATTTTGTCAAAAGAATTGTATTTATTTAATTCTAACTTTGATTTATCGTCCAAATTAGGGATTATAAGCTCATCAAATATATTTTCAATCTTTTCAATTTTGAAATCAATAAAATCATAATCACTTTGCAAATCTAGATTATTATCATCAGTTTCGTCAATATTATCCTTTAAATCGTCAATATTATTATTAAAAATAATGAATGGTTTTGTGGTATTTGCTATTAAAAAATCAGAAAATGTATAATTTTTTTTGTTATTCATATTCAGGAACTGCCTTACCGACTTTTACTCATTCTAAATATAATTCTTTTCATTCATCAAAATTTTTACACGACAAAAATTTTACTATATCAATATCTGTTGATTCTTTTCATTCCGGACTAATACCTAATTTTGTATATTTTTCAAATCATTCCTGACAAGTTTTGATATCGTCTAATACTTGTTTTTCATTTACTTCAAAAAATCAATTTTTAACCACTCTTTTTTCTATATCAACTAAACTTGGTTGGGCGTAATCTTCTTCTTCTAAGAAACAAGCAACAATGGTAAATTTTTTAGCGCCAATTAAATAAGAATATAATTGAGCTTGCTTAATATAAGAAATATTTATATTATTTTGATTTCAACTATCTAATTTTTTAGCTCCTACTGTTTTTATTTCAATTACTAAATTTTGTTCTTTTAAAAATCCATCTGGTAATCCACCAAATAATAAATTTTCTTTAAAATAGTCATAATTGTATTCCTCTGCATTGAATCTTTGTATTTTAAAAGAATATTTTTTTTCAATTTTTTCCAATATTTTAGGTTCAATTGCAACACCTGCATTTGTGTATTTTGGATCTAAAACTGGGAACCTAAAATTACATAGTCTTGTGAAGGCTGTAAATTGACTATTAAACTGTGTTAATTCTAAAATATCACCAAGTGATGATCCTGTTATTTTTCTGAACCCACCCATTTGACCTGGTCTAATAGACAATAATTTTTTATGATAATTTTCTTCAAGTTTTATAGTTTTAGAATCATAATCAACAAAGTATTGTTTCCCATTATAAAAGTATCTTACTGGTATTTTTATTTGTTTTAAATCTGACATTTCAATTCCTTAAATTTATATAATAAATTTTACATAAGTTATAAGTTTTAAAAGAAAAAAGAAACTTATAACTTGATAAGTTCCTTTAAAATTTAATTTTCTTATATTTTTTAATAATGTCTTTATAAACTTCGGATACATCTTCGTAATAATTAGGTTCTTCAATATTAATCAATCGTATTCTATTAATTGATTCTGATATATCATCGGCCATATATAGTTTTTTTCTTCTATTAAATTTCTTTCAAATACTATAATATTCTTCAAATAATACATAGTATTCATTTCTCGTAAGTCAAGGAGAAAAACAAGTCATTATTTCTCTTAATAAAGAAAATAATATTAGTATTTCAGAGTTATACATATCTGTTATAACAATATATTTTTTTTGTCCAAAAACAAATGATAATGCTCTGGTAAAAGTTTTTTCAATATATGGTAATTTTATAATTTCAATATTTCTTTCTTTTAATATTAAAGAAACTTTTGAAATTTTTTGGTCAAATGAGCTTTGTTCAACAAATAAAATATCAAAAATCTTAGAAATTATTTTTTTAGGAAGGTATTCTCTAAATCTTTTAGTTTCAGGCGAATTTTGATTCTTAAAATTTTCTTGAATAAATAGCTCACAGAAACGAATAAAAGGCAAACGATATGACTTATTAATTTTGTTTCTATTAATAAAAAGGTTGTTTGATATTTTTTTAGAATATTCATCAGGGTTGATGGTTCCATAGTACTCATTTAAAAATTTTAGAATTTCACATTCATCTAAACTTTCGTTTGGTTTTTTATCAGTAATAATTTTTAAAAAAATATCATTTTTCTTTATTATTTCTCAACCAAATAATTTAATTATCTCTGATGTTTCCAAAACATTTGACGTATTCATTTTCTTTTTAAAGAAATATCACTTATTTGTTAAATAACCTATTTTTAGATCAAATAATATTTCTAAATTTTGCATTAAATTTAAACTTACATCCTGTTTTAAGTCATTTAATAAATTGAATAATTTTCTTCTATCAATTTCAGTATTTTTGCATATATCTGTTATTTTGAATTTCTTGATTTTTAAAATATTTTTTAAAAAATCACCAAAACTCGTGCATAAATTGATCTTAGATTCAATTATTTTTAAGTCTTCTTTACTCATAAATTTTATTTGCCTTTTTTAAATAATGCTATACTAATTCATTAAGCTAATCTACCTTAATATTAATAAATTATAATACTCATTATTTTGTTAATAAGAATTTAATAATTAATTATTAAACTTAATGACGCATAATTAGGTTTTAACAAAAAAAATAAAAATATAGTAATTATTTTTTTGTTATAATTTAAATATATTTTTAATAGGAGAATATATGAAAAAAAGCTTAAAATATTCATTAACATCAATGACATTACTTTCGCCATTTGCGATTGCCTTAATATCTGCATCATGTAATCACAATGAAAAATATGATCTAAACCAAAATATAAAAGAATTAAAATCATATACAGTCGAACTTGAAAAAATTATCGATTTTGAAGAAGAAGAATTAGAAAAAAATAACGCAAGTAATCTTTTAGCCCAAATAAATGAAATAAAAGAAGATGAAAATGATTTAAACAAAGTAAAGATTTTATTAAAAAATACTAAAGAAGCCATAAATAGTTTTAACGAAAGAAACAAGCAAGAAAAATCTGGTTTAGTTATTAATAAAATTGTTTTAAATCAAGAGGAAGTTATTGCTTCAAGTGTCGTCGAAGAATTAAAAAATACCAAAAATTGAAACGAAGTTAAAACAATATTTAATAAATTTTCAATTTCAGTTGAAGAAAAAGAATTAAGAGAAAACGATGAATTAACAGTCGCATCATCGACACATGCTCATGACGAAGAAGGAGAAATTCATCTAGACATTAATTTTAAACTTTCAGGATCTAAAGAAAGATTTACATTACTTGGATTTAAGAAAGTTGAACCTTTTGTTGATTTTTTAAACTGAAAATTTGCTTTAGAAGTTTCAAAAGAAATTGCAGATGAAGAACAAAAAACATTGATTGAAAAATTAAAGGCCGAACAACAAAAAGGATTTAATGACTTATTTAAATACTTAAATACCTTTACAATTGTTGAAAAAGTAAGAAATAATCATCCAGAAAATGAATTTAAAATAATTTTTGATGATCAACAAAATCTTACAAAAGTCGAAGAACACAAATTATTTTTATATTTAAAAGCCTACCAAACTGGACAAGAAGAATCCGATGCTACAATTTATTTAGTAATAAATCTTGAAAAAGATAACGAACACCACGAAGATTAGAATTAATTAAATTTTATAAATAAAAAAATAGGAGCTATTTATGTTAAAAATTAACAAATTAAATTGACTACAAAAAATAGTTTTCTATTTTTTTATTTTATTTATTGCTATAACTATCATTTTCTTTGCAATAAACATCTTAATAGAACCTCAAATTAAAAAAAATATTGAAACATATTCATCAATATCTCAAAGTTATTTAATGAGATATAAAGATTTTTGAATCAACCTATTTACATTTAATCCAGGTAAGATTTATTCTCATGAATTAGCAAGTGTAGAAAGTAATATTTTCTTACTATATTTATCACAATTTAAATGAACTATTTTAATTAGCTTTTTCATTTTTGTTTTTAGTTTTTTATTAGGTAATATATTGGGAGTTATTTCCGCTTATAAATTCAATAAATCATTTGATACTGCCATTTCTATCTTAATTTCTTTTTTAGGAGCATTACCACTATTAATAATTGCTATTTTAGCAATTTCAGCTTCTTCTTTTTTTGGATATCCTTCACAATTTTTAAATAATAAATTATCATTTGCATCATTAATTGTTCCAATATTAATATCATCATTTCCAACAATTGCAATTTTCTTTTCTAAATCAAGAAAAATTACTTTAGAAATATTAAAATCAAATAACTATTTATTTGCAAAATCATATGGTTTAAATAATAGACAACTATTAAACAAAGTTATTTTAAAACAACTATTTATTTCTCAACTGAATTTGTTTTTTGTAATATATACATTATTATTTACGATCACTATATTAATAGAAAGAATTTTTTCTATACCTGGTCAAAGCTTATTAATATCATTTGCCTTTAAAAAAGGTGAACTTGATATCATTATGTTTTACTTTATTTTTAATTTCATACTATTGTCATTGTTAATTACCATAAATAATGCTATTATTAAAAAATTGAACCCTATCTTGGATAATAAAAAACTTTTTCTATTTAAAAATATTTTTAGATTTAAAGGGGGTAAAAATGAATAACCTCTTTAAATTTGTTGTGAATAAAAAAACAAACACAAAATTATATACAACACATACAACTCAAACTAAACAATATTGAAAAAGATTCTTTAAATCTAAAATTAATTTATTTTGATTTACAACATTTTTATTAATAATATCTGCTTTAGTTATTGCATTATTTTTCATCAAAAATTCTCCAAGTGCATCAATAGATGATAGAACAAATTTGGTAAATAATTTGCCCTCTTATTTTAATCAAACTATTACGAGAAACTTTAACAGAGGAGATGAGCTTGAATTTATTAGAAATATTGCTGATTTAGAATATAAAGAAGCAATAAATAACCATCGTAATTTAATTTTTTGAATAGATTTTGATTCATCTAAAGAAATAGGTGGGAATCAAACCGTACATACAGATATTGTTACATTAACTTACAATCCATACAATTTAATAAAAGCTATAAATTTCTTAAAACTAAATGAAAATAATTTCCAAATAAAAATACCAAATGGACTATATTTAGGTACAAATAATCAAGGTATAGATATATACTCAAGATCAATTATTTCAATTTGAATAACTATTTTGGTAATATTTATTTCAATATTTATAAATATATTTATAAGTTTTAATTTAGCAAGTTTAATTAATTTTTATCCAAACAACATTTTTATAAAATTATTAGATAAATTAATAAATACTTTAAGCATAATACCTGAAATAATTTGAGTGTTCTTACTTTCAATTTTTATAGGAACTAATTGATATTCGCTTTTAGTTTCTTTATCATTGGTTTGCTGAGTTTCATACTACAAGTTCGCTAAGGATGAAATAAAAAATATGATGTCCAAAGAATTTATAATTGCTTCTAAATCAATTGGTTCATCATATTGAATAATTGCTTATAGACATATTTTTAAATACATATTTGCAAATTATTTAATAATGATGGTTGAAAGATTTTCAATAAATATATTAATTGCCTCTTCTTTATCGTTTCTTGATTTTATAAATGAGAGCAATAATCTAAATATTGGAACAATTCTAAAAGAGGCAATAGGAATAGCTAGCCAAGATCCATCTTATCTAATTTTAGTTTCGACGTTCATAATTCTATTTTCATTAAATCTTAAATTATTATCCTCAGCTTTTGCAAATACCTTTAATCCTAAAATTAAGTAAAACATTTTAATTAAGTAATCAATTTTTTATTAAAAAAACGTCTCAGTATTATCTGAGGCGTATTTTTTTATTAACTTATTTATTTAATACTTTTTCATTTACTTTACTGGTTTATATTTTTTATGTAATATTAATCCTAGATGATATATTTGAAAAATAGAAACTATCGAGAATACTGATACCGAAAGAAATATTAATCCTTCAAATAAAACGATATTTCTTTCATATAACAATGTTATTGAATGTCTTTTTTTATCAACTAATCCTTTATTTTTACCATAGAAATGTTTAAGGTTTCATAGAATGCCATTTACTGATTGAATTAATACTGATATATAGATAAATGATAAAAACAATAGAAAGGCATTAACATAAAATAATGAATACATAATTATTTTATTTTGCTTATTTAAATTTTTATTCTTTAATTTAAATGTTGAAAATAAAACTATAAAAAATATACTTAAAATTATTAAAAATATTAATATTAATATTCTAAATTTATTAAATCAAAATATTTCAACTGCATATTCATAACTTTCGTCTAATTCTGTTGCACTCATTGCATTTGAATGTAAGAATCATTGAGTATATGATAAAACTAAAATAAAGATTGTTAATATTATAAGAGAATAAAATGACAATGCTGTTGCTCATTTTATTTTAGAAACTTTTATTTTTATCCATTTTAAATACCTCATATAACCTTTGTTTATCGCGGCATCAAAACCTAAGATAAGACCTATAAAAGCTAGTAGAATAGCAATAACAATAAATATTCAAATTATTATTTTTGTTCTTCTTTTCATTATTTTAATATATCCTCCATCTCTTAATAAATTAGTTATTTCAATTCCTGTGTATTTGTTTCCGTTGAAATTAAACACTTTTTCTAATTTGCCTGCAAATTTATTGTTTATTGCAAAATTATAATCATATTTATTTCTTGAATATTTCGTTATAATCATTTGACTGTAATTACTTCCTCAACCATAATTACATAAAAATCTACCATCATCATAAGCTCCGTAAGCAACTACCACATGACCATTATTTCAAAATTTATTGTTATCATCTTCTCATTGTACTCCAGTAAAACAGCAACCTAAAGCAGTTGGCTTTTTGTACTTATAAACTGAAGATCAAGCACTATTTAAGTTATCATCTCCTCAATATGAGTAATTTATTTTTGAATTAGATCATTTATTTCTCAATATAGATTCAGCTATGTATTTAGCATGTCATCAATAATTTACTCCATTTCCAAATCAGGTTTTTTGATATAGGTATTTTAAGAATTCATCGTCCAATCTTGGACTTACATTATTATTAATATTATATTTTAAACTTCAATTATCTTCAAATAATGAATCTTTTAAATCTAAAAATTTACTCTTTTCTCATTCATTTAAATATCCTGATCCTTCAAAAAACTCATTGTACATGATTAGCATATTAATAGCCACATATCCGCATATTCCCCCGGATGAAGATTTTAAATAATTTTCCTTATTGATGTAATAGGGTGTAAATTGCTTAAAATAATGATGCTCTTCACTTTCGTTTGGATTATATGAATTTTCATCAGAGTTATAACCGAATGTATTATAATCTCCAGTTTTAAACCATCATGAATTTTCTACCTCTTTATCAGCATAAATTAATCCATTTTTTTCAGGTTTTATTTTATACTTTTCAAATTCTTCTTTTGTTTTTGCGGTTCTAACCATCTCAAGATCTTCATCTTTAAAATTTGTAAAATCATTTGACTTTTGTTTTTTTTCACGTTTATGATCTCCGGGTCATGGTTTATCCCTATTTTCATACTTTGGGGCCACAGAAAAACTCCCATAGTCATGGTAATTTAATCTAGTGGCTTCAAGATAATTGAAGCTAGATAATTTTATGTCAGGATTTACCTCATAAATTTTGTAATCAATATCACTTATTATTGAATAACCTTTATCTTTAAACCAAAACATTTTTCCTGAAGAAATACTTGGGATTCAGCTAGTTATTTTGTAAGATTTAATTATTTCTGCATCTTGTCTTCCTGTTAATTTTATAAAATCATACAGTGCATATTTCTTTTGTTTTTCTTCGTCTATTTTTAAATTATTGTCGTCTATTTTAGCAGACATTGCTACTAAGGGTAATGTTGTTAAAACAGGCAATAATATTAATTTTATTTTTTTCAATTATTACCTCCTTTATACCTATAGTTATAATACTAAAAACAAAAAAATGGTAATAACCAGTAAAAAAGCTTAAAAAAAATACAAATTTTTATAAATTTGTACAAAAAATTAGGTTAAAAACTTTTTTTATAGACTTAATTAAGAAATTTTAGGTTGTGTTATTTTATATTTTTTAAAATCTAAAAGTTTATTTATTAAATAGTATTCATGCTATTTTTTTCTTTAATTAATTTATTTATGATTAACCTTTAGTGTCTTCTGATTTTTTTCTAATATTTATTCTAAATTAATATTTTTGTCAATACCTTCTTGTTTTGCAATAGATAATAATATTTCTTTTATTTGATTTAATGAACTTGTGCTTTCTTCTTGAAAATTGATATTTATCAAATTATTTTCTTGATTGAAATCCATGTCATTTTCAAATAAATTAATTATAAATTCAAAATCTGATTCGTAATTTTTTTGTCCAATATTATCAATTACATTATCTTTTAAAATTAAGAAATCATTTTTAAATTCATTGATTAAGTTTTCATCTTTTACATTCTTCTTAAGTAATAAATGTCAAAGACCCATTTCGAATATTAAATTTATTATAGCATGTGAATGACTGTGTGAGTTTTTATCACTTTCAATATTTATTGTTTCCAAATTATCGATTGTGGAAATTTTAGATTTATTGAATAAATTATTTTTTAAAAAATCTCATGATGAATTTATTGCTTTTTGTAATTCACCCAAATTAATATCAATTCCACTAAGTCTTTTATCAATGATTTCTATAAATTTTAAAAATTGTTGATTATCAAAAACTAAATTCACATCATTTAGCACTGCATCAACGTCTTGAAAAATTAACTGATATTTATCAAATAGTTTTGCCAATTTCGTCTTTTCTTTACCAAAATTTTCTAGTCATTTTTGGTAAAAATTTTGAATTGCTTCAGCATTTTTAGGATTACCTTGATCAACTATTAGAGCCGACACTTTATTTTTAAATGCTTCAATTTTTCTTATAAATTTATAATAATATTTTCTGTAATTACGATAAGTATTTTTTACACTTGTAAAGATTTTAGATATTTTTTTTAAATAAATTTCTTTGATATTATTTGTAGAAATGTTTTTTAATTGTATTTCCTTTGTATTATCTTTATTATCTAATGAACTTCCTAAAGATAAATCTTCTTTATCATTAGGGTATTCAATACATGAAATGGTTATCAAAGGCAAGGGAGTTAATAAAGTAAAAAGTGGTAATAGAATCTTTTTTATTTTCTTCATAGTTTATTTTTCCCTTTCAAAATTAATCAATGTAAAATCATTTTTTGTTTCCTCTTCGTCAAATCCTTTGAAGTAATTTCAATACAACGAAGCAGTAGCTACTAATTTTTCTTCATTATTGATAAATTTATAATCAGTATCATTTGCAAATTCAATAAATTTAAGTTCAAAATATAATCTTCCTAACTTATTTTTTTCAGGTATTAAATTAATATCAATTCTTTTTATTCCACTGAGTGTTTTTCCTTTTTTATTTTCCAATGCATATGCTAATAAATAATTATTTACATATGAATTAAAAACTTTTATTTGATATGAATCATTATTCAACAATGAAGCTTCAAAATTTCTTCTACTATCGTTGTTTCAATAATTAAATAATTCAGTCATTTTATTAGAAGCATTTGTTAATCCTTGCATAAAAGCAGTTTGGGGATCATTAGAAATAAAATCTTCCAATTTAATGCCCGATGGAATACCTGTGTTTGTTGGCTTAAATGAATAAATATCATCAGGATTTATTTCTTGCGGAATTTTATTATTAGTAATCATACCTTTTAATCTATGACCATGATCGTCAAAATTCGAACTAATTCAAACATATTTTTGGAAACTACCATCTTTCTTAATGACTTTAACAATTGCTTTAAATAATTGATTTGTATCAAAATAATCACTAAATTCAAAATCGATTACCTTATATTCTAAGTCTTCATCTTTTTTATATTCAGGAATTTTGATTGTAAATATTTCATCTTTAAAGGAATTAAAGAAGTACATTAGCCCTTTTGCGTTTCAATAATCTGGAGAAGTTGATGATTTTATAAAATGGTTAATATTATCTATTACGGTTAAATATTTTTTACCATCAATATATAAAAGCGGGTTTTCAACATAATCTGAAAATAAAGGAAGTTCTTCGTTTAAACCTTTTAATCCAACTCCAAACTTTCCATTTGTTGCATAGCTCCTAAATCCATTTAAATAATATTTATTATTTTTTTTATCCTCTTGCAATAATTCATTATTATTTCAATCTTTGATACTCTTAATTTTAAAAGAAATATAATCTTCATTTGAAGTAAAAGATTTAATAATTTCTGCCTCAGCTCAATTGATATCTATTCTAGCAACATCAACATTAAATTTATTTAAGTATAACTTTAATAGTTGATTAAATGTATCTCTTTGTTTTTTGTGTTCATTACTTAAAAAAGTATGTGCTTGAATATATTGCGGCTGTATCCAATCAGAAAAAAAAGTTTTTTCATTTTTATGATTAACCAAATATCTTTTATTCATTGTTGAGAAATTTAGCTTAATATCTTGATTTAATCTAAATATAATTGTCTGTAAATCTTCGAAATAAGGATCTCTAATTCTATTAAAATCCTTTCCATAAATTGTGGATAGATTTGAAAACCATTCATCATTAAAATCACCGGCAGAATCAACATCGTCGAATGTATATTCGTTTAAAAAATCATTGATATTGCTTTTTGAATTTGAATCAAAAATTCTTATATTATCATTATCGGTAATATGTTGTTTTCAATTACTTCTTATTGGAAAATCAGGTACATATTGAACTCATATATTATTTTTTAATAAAAACATTTTTTGATCTTCAATTTTTACGCCATCAAAAAAATGTTTACCATTTTTATCAAAGTGGTAAAATATTTTTTTATCTTTTTCTAAAGATGCAATTTGGTTAAGACTTAACCTATTTAAAAATAGCCTTGATATTTTATTAATATCTAAATATACTTCTTTTTTATTAGGATTTGAACAACTTGCAACTGCGATAGGAACTGTTGAAAATGGTAAAACTGAAATTGCACCAAAAAATAAGTTTTTAATTTTCATAATTATTAATTTTATCACTTTTTTTTATATTATAGTTATAAAATTATTGTATAATAATTTAGTTTTAATTAACATTTTAATTATTATTAAAAAGTTTAAAAAAGGAGGAAAAATGATAATAACTGGGCAAAATACAAGTTTTTCTAGTAATTTTGAACTTATATTATTTTTAAATTTACTTGTTTATATCCCAATATTAATGTCTCTTCCTTTAATAATGATGGGAATACTTGCTCTAATTAAAAATAAAGATAAAACAAAAATAAAAAACACTTCTTTAATCTACATGTATGCATTTTCAACCGGAATGTTTTTGATGATTGGAGCATTTGGATTTTTAAGAGAAGGTTATGAGATCGCTAAAAACTTTACACATGGTGGAAGTGCAAAATTTGGATCCGAAATAAATAGAACCCTTGTAATTGTTTCAATAATAGGTCTAAGTTCTTTAATAGGTTTTACACTTGTTATTGGCGGAAGATATCTATTTATTAAAAAATTAAAAATAGATCCTCATTCAAAACACGAAGATCACAATCATTCAGATCACTTAATTTCTTTTAAAGACGTTGATAATCCAAAAGCCGCATGACTTGCAATACTTTTATTATTAAGTCACAGAATTATTGATGGTTTCTTTATTGGGTATTCTATTTTTAAAATAATAAGTGCACAAAATACATTTTCAAGTTCATTGATGTTGTTAATAACTTTTACAATCCATATTTTGATTGAGATGGCAATAGTTTATTTTAGACAAATTCAATATGGTGAGAAAAAATCAAAAGCTATTTTATATAACTTTTTAACTTTCCTATTAATTATTCCTTTTGTATTTTTAGGAGCATTTACAGGAAGATTTTTAAATAATAATTTACAATGAATTCAGTCAGCATTGTTAATAATGGGTGGTTCAATCATAATATTCACAGCTGTGTTTGAATTAATACCTGAATTTATTCACATTAGAAATAAAGATACAAAAACTTTGTACCGTACATTAATTATTTTTGGCTTATCAATTGTTTTAACAATTATGTTATTAAGTTTTCACACACATTTATAAAAAAATGAAAAAAGGAGATTAAAAAAATGAAAAAAATATTTTCTTTATTAAGTACAACATTTTTATTAACTCCAACTTTTTTAATAGCATGTCAAAAAAATGATTTTAATCAAGATAAATATCATTTTATTGAAAAAAATAACTTTGCAAATGACTATAAAGACTTTAGCTATCTTGCAAACAACTACGTATCTAAAAATATACATGAAATTAATTTAGCAACTTCTGCTAAATTATTTCGTATAAAATCAAGCAATCAACCATTAATTGATTTTAGAGATAACATTGTAATCATCCCTTCAGAACTTTCTTATAAGTTTGAATGAGCAAACCAAATAAATATATCAACCGAAAACAATGATTTTATTTTTTCTAACGACGAAATTGATGATGTTCAATATGAATATGAAAATGATAATAAAGAAAATGGTATTTTTAAACCAAAAAAAGAAAAAGGAAACGGTTTTGATAGCCCCTTTTTATTTATTCCTTCATCAAATCAAAATTCTATTAACCACAATGATTTTAAAAAAGCATTACAAAATGCAAAATCAATAGAAATTAAATCAAAAAATCTTGATAATGTGTGAATTGATTACAATAAGAAAAAAGCTAATCAAGATAATAAAATTAATATAAATTCTTTTAGACTTGGTTTATTTGCTAATTTATTAAAAAATAAATCTTTTAGACACGGTTATGTCGAAGAAAAATCGATTAACATCGATCAATATAAAGATATGAATAATAACATTGATGGATTTGATTTATATCAATATTTATATGACAAAAAAATTGACATTAAAAAATTATTTGATTTTAGCGAAGATTCAATAACTTTGAAAACTCTTGATGATTCATTTGTTGATTGAACTGATATTTTTGAAAATCTTTTTATAATTCAAAATTATTTTGATGCTATACCCTTTGAAATTATTTATAAAAATTACGGAAATCCAATGGATAATATTAATTGATTTTTTGAATATGGAAAAAGTTTTAAAGATAGGTTGTTTGCATCAAATTATTACATTTCAAAAATGGATAATAATGAAACAATTCTAAATATTAATAAAAACTATATTAATAATGAAAAAAACATTCCAAACAAAATAACAATTCAATATAATTCCTTACCATTATCACCAAATACTTTTTCATTACAATCATTAAATGCTTTTAAACAAAATATAATTTCAAAAATAGATTATGAAACTTTAAATATTGACGAAAAACAATTTATATTGAATAATTTTAAGAAATACAATTTTTCATACTTAAAAAATTACAATAGATTTTCTATGAATAATCCTATTATAATTAACTATTTACCAAACTTAGAAACTAAGTTAATGAACAAAACTTTTATTAAAATGTTTTACGGTTTGAATAAAAGTAATAATTTAGAAATTTCTTCAAAAAATATTTGATTCCAAAGTCTTTTTAATAATTTGATAAATCAATATGCTCTTGTTGAAAATAATAAAGATATTTGATTATCACAAGCCCCAGAAAATTTAAAACTTGAAGGAAAAAATAAGGTATTAAATATTGAAGAAATTAAAGATGCTTTTATTAATATTTCAAAACCTATAATATTTGATCACAAAGGAATTAAAATAAAAAACACATTCCAATATCAAAATAAAAATAATTTAACTAATCCAAATTTAATTTTTATTGAAGAAAAAATAAAATCAAATTGATTTGATGAAATTTCAAAAAGTCTAAAAAATATCTTAAATGATTTTTTTACAAGTAACACTAATGATAAAGAAGCATTTGTTAATATTCCTATTTTAATAAAAACAAAAAATCAATTTGTTGAAGATAGACTTCGTTTAATAAAAAAAATCTTTAATTCAATTGATAGAAGGTTAAAAATAGAAATAACACCAATAGATAATTTTGAAAAATATAATATCTTCTTTAAGTCTAATAATTCAATCTACAAGGAATCGAAATTCAATATTTTCGAAGGTAATTCAGTTGAATATTTATATTCACAAATCTTAAATAAAGAAAATAACTTATCTATTTTGTTAAATACACTATTCGAAGGCAAAGAAGAATTCAAAGAAATTTACAAAGAATTAATCGTTCTTAAAGAATTTTTAAATTTAAATAAAATTGATATAACACAAGATTTAAGTGAGGAAAGTAAATCATTATTTAGAAATTATTTAAGTAATTTAAAAATAGAAAATCAGTTAAATCTAATTAATGAAATTTCTAACTTAATTAGTTATACTATTTCATTTGATAATCAAATTAATATTGATAGTTATTCTAAAATAGTTTTCCAAAAGCATTTTGAAAAACCAATAGGATGAAATAATTTAAACTACTTCCAAGATATAAAGATAAAAGGAGAAATTAATGAATAAAAATAGAAAAATATTATTATCATCACTTTCAACAATCAGTTTAGTTTCATTACCATTAATTTCACTTTCATGCGTCGATAATAACGAAAGAAAGGAAAAAGTCCAACTTTTAACTTCTTCACAAATACAAGAAATAGTTAATAAATTTGACTTTAGATTAACAGATGATGGCCAAGAATTGGTTAAAAATAATGCTCTAAATGATTTATGAGATAAATTAACAAGATCAAGAGACAATACTAAAAATAACTCACAGTTGATTATTAACTGAAATGATGAATTTAAAAAGAATTTTGCTTTTAAATTCCATAAATTAAATGGATTTGGTTCATCTCATAAGTATAATTTTGAATTAATTTTTGATAATCAAACTCCTGCAATTAAGTATGAAATAATATGTGTGGATAGAAACGATGAAAAAGAACATGAGGGAATTGTTAAATTAGAAATCGACTAATTTTACAGTATAATTTAAATATATGAAAAAAAGAAAATTAATGATATCCTTAGGATCAATAATAGGTGTTGCAACTCCTCTATTTGTAGCTTCTTGTGGTAATAACGATAAAAAACAATTAATTGATGAAAAAGAAGAAACTTCATCATCTACTACCGGCAAATCTGAAACTACAACAAATAGCGGTTTCCTATCTTCTTCGCAATTACAAGAAGTAAAAGAATCATTCTTATTTAATTTAACTCCTGCAGGCCAGCTTTTGAGTTATGAAGAAAGAATGGAAATTATTAAAAAAATAAGAAAAGATAGTTATCCTCAAGATTCAGGAGTATCTAGCCAATCAATAACACCAGAATATACTTTTAACAGAGTTCAACAAAATGAACAATTTAAAAAATATTTTAATTTTGTTAGTGTTGAAGGCAAAAAATTTGGATACTTAAATGGTCATAAATTAGAAATGGAGTTCGTTGTTGAAGACAATATAAAACATAAAACAGCAATTAGATATGTATTAAGATGTCCTGATAAAATATATAAAGGTAGAATGGCTGTAGAAGCTGAAGAATATATATATTTAGACGAATAAAATGAATAATAACATATAGAAAAAAGTTAACATTGCACAATGTTAACTTTTTTAATACTTTAATTTTGTTTAATCGGCGCTTATTTAATTTTTGAGATTATTTTTTTAATTATTTGTTCTCTTTCTTCTTTGTTATGTTTATATAATTTATCAATTCTTTTAGCTTGTTTTAATTTCATACCTGTAAATCACGATATTGCTGTTTTAATCATTCTAAAATCAGTGTTTTTATATATTGTGGTTATAAATCAAGAGGGTGCATCACACGTTGAAAAAACTCTTACTATTTTGTTTTTTAAAAGTTTATCTCATCCAGACCCATCTTTACGATAAGAAAAAGCAAATCCTGACTGAAAAACATTGTCTATATAACCTTTTAATAAAGCAGGGATTGACCCTCATCAAAGCGGATAAAAGAAAACAATTTCATCTGCTCATTTGATTTTTTCTTGCTCTTCTTTTATAATGTTTAATTGTTTTTCATCTTGATTATTTTTGATTAAAATAGGATTTAGTTCTAAATCGATTAGATTAATTTTTTTAACATTTTTTCCTAGTGTTTTTAATTTTGCTTCATAAGCTTCGGCTAAAGAATTATTAAAAGATTCCTTGGTTGGATGTGCCATTATTAAATATACATTCATCTTAATCCTTAAAATTATTTTTTTTATTTAAAAAGAAACTTTTTCATATTTTGAAAATACTTTTTTGATAACATCACAAATTTCACCTTTTCTTTCTTGATGCTTAATTTGTTCACATTTTTTAAAAGCCAATAAACCATCATCAATTGCGGAATAATTAAAATTCATTTCATTTTTTATATTTAAGTACGTTTGAGAATAAATTTGATCAATCTGTTCTTCATTTTTGTTTTCAAAAAAACAGTGAGTTATTTCATGAAGAATGTAATTAAAAATAAATGCTTCACAATTGTAAATATCTGAAACAAAAATCATTCTTCTTGCACCTTTATGAAATGTAATTGCAGCTATATCACTTTTATCAATAAAAGGCATCGTTATTAATATTATTCCTTTTGTTAAAAGATAATTTTGTAATTCAAATATTTTTTGTTTAAAGGTTTTAGATTCATTGCAAATAATTTTGATTACTTTTTTATAAATAATTTCAAACGTGTTTTTTCTAAAAACTCCAATTTGTTTGTCTTTAATTGCATCAAAAACTGATAGTTCACAAAATCTTATTCAAACCTTACTATTTGGATTTGCATAAATACTTTCATCTGCTAAAGCATTTTCTTTTAAATATTGGTAATAATTTTTTAGATCAGCAACACCATAAAATCTATTCATTATCATTAATTTTTTACTGATAGACATATCTTTTGTTAGCTTTATATTACCAACAAGCGGTAAGCTTGGATTTTCAATTATAAAATCCTCGCCATAGTTTTTTAGAAGCAACTCAATATTTTCTGCTTCTACTTTTTCTTTATTTGCATAGATTGAATATACCTCAGCAAGCGTTCCTAATTCAAGATTAAATACATTTTCTAATCCTTCAATTATTGAAATACTTAAATTCACGTTTGTTTTACTGTTAATTATGATGTAAACATACTGAGTGCTTAATCCTAATCTTTGAGCTAATTCTTTTTGAGACATTGAAAATTTATTTAAGTAAAATAAGATTTCTTCACCAAAATTAGTTCCGTGTAAATGAATATGCTTCAAATCGCAAATGTGATCTAATTTCATTTGTTTCTCCATTGTTTAGATTTCTTTAGCAATAATATCTTCTTCTTTTACTCCAGAAGGTAATAATTCTTCCATAGTAAAAGTTAATTCTTGTTTTAAATCAGTTGAATGTAAAATGATTTTTGCATTTGATAATAAAAATTGTGACATAACTTGTCTGCAAGCTCCACAAGGATACAATACTTTGTTTAAATTACTAATTATGTGTAATTCCTTAAATGTACCAACCTCTGCACCATGAACGACTGAGCCAAATAATGCTGAACGTTCCGCACATAATCCACTAGGATATGCAGCATTTTCACAGTTCACACCATAATATTCATTTCCATTTTTATCGATTGCTACTGCAGCGACTCTAACTTTTGAAAATGGGCTATATGAGTAATTTAGTTTTTCTTTTAATAGTTCTTTTGTCATAATACTATTATTTTACCACTTTAAAAATTCAATTTCAAAAGAGTTTAAACTATGTTTAAAAAAACTAGTAAAAAAATAAAAAAATATAAACTGTTAAGTATTTTTGCTTAACACTTTTTTTTATGGTAAAATATTTTCATAAATTTAAAAAAATATAGATTTAATGCAAAAAAAAGAAAGGACAGCCATGGTTAAATTAAGATTAAAAAGAACCGGTAAAAAATTTCACGCTACTTATAAAGTTGTTGCATCTGATGCAAGAGCTCCGCGTGATGGTAAATTTATCGATGAATTAGGGCACTATGACCCACATACAAAACAATTATTTTTAAACGAAGAATTAACAACAACATATTTAAACAACGGTGCTAAACCAACAGAAACAGTTAGAACTCTATTAAAAAGAAATGATTTCTACAAAAAATACATTGAAAATAAAAACAAATAATTAAATTATGAAAATAAACATACTCACATTATTTCCAAAGTACTTTGAAACATTTAAAGATTATAGTATTATTGCTAAGGCAATTAAGCTTGGACACCTAGAATTAAATATTATTGATTTTAGAACTTTTTCTAAAGAAAAAAGAAACAAAGTTGATGATACAGTTTATGGTGGCGGTGATGGTATGCTTTTACAAGTAGAACCAATTGATTTAGCTTTAGAAACTGTTCCTAATAGTTATAAAATTCTAGTCAGCCCTCAAGGAAAAACTTTTGACCAAAAGAAAGCTCATGAGTTATCAAAATATAATGAAATAACTTTAGTTTGTGGTCATTATGAAGGTTTTGATGAACGCGTTTTAAATTTTGTTGATGAAGAATTATCTATTGGTGATTTTATTCTAACTGGAGGAGAAATTCCAGCTATGGTAATCACTGAAGCAGTTTCAAGATTAGTTCCAGGAGTATTGAGAAAAACCAGTCATCAAAATGAAAGTTTTGAAAATGAAGGATTGTTAGATTATCCTCAATATACAAAACCTGCAGAATATAAAGGTTTAAAAGTTCCAGCAGTATTATTATCAGGAAATCACAAATTAATAAAAGAATGACGTGATGAGCATGCTTATTTAAAAACTTTGAAAAATCGTAAAGATATAATAGAAAGGATTAAAAATGAGAAGTAATTTATTAGAACTTGTAGAAAAAGATCAAATTAGAACCGACTTACCACAAATTAGAGAAGGTTATGTTGTTAGAGTTCACGTTAGAATTAAAGAAGGTGATAAAGAAAGAATTCAAGTATTTGAAGGTTTAGTTATTGCTTCTTATGGTGAAGGTATTAATAAATCTATTACCGTTAGAAAAGATTCATATGGTGTTGGTGTTGAACGTGTATTTAAGATTAACTCACCTTTAATTTCAAATATTGAAGTTACAAGAAAAAATAAAGTTAGAAGAGCTAAACTTTACTACATGAGAGGTCTTAAAGGAAAAAGCACAAGATTGAAAGAAATCAAAAGAAAATAATTTATATTTTTTTAAAAAAGCACAGTCAATGTGCTTTTTTTATTTAATCTTGAAAATCGAAAAAATGTTTATAGTATTTTTATAATATTATCAACTATCCTTTTGATAACAGAAACAGATACAGAATTACCTGCTTGTTTATATAAATGTGAATTAGCAATGTTGGGTAATTTATATTCCTTAGGAAATCCTTGAAATAAAAAGCATTCTTTAGGAGTTAATTTTCTAATGCCTTTTTTAGTTATTATTAGAGGAACATTATGCCCGCCTGTGCCCATATTAGCTGTTAGAGTTGGACAAACATTCGATTTGTTCTCTCTCACGTATTGTCTTCTCCATTGATAAACTGTTTTATCATTATTCATTTTTTCTTCCAAAATATCAAAATATTTAAAATTATCTTTTGTATAGAAATATTTATCTTCAACAATTTCATAATCTATTAAATCAGTAATTTTATTATTTAAATGTATGGGTTTTGGAGACTCAAATTTTTCTCAGATTTTTTTATCTTTAAAAGCAATAATATAAATTCTTTCACGATTCTGAGGAGTGTTTCCGTATTCCATGGTGTTTAAAACTTTGTACTTTACATAATATTTTTGACTTTCTAGTGATTGCAAAATGATTTTAAAGGTTTTACCGTCATCATGACTAACTAAATTTTTAACGTTTTCTAAAAAAATTATTTCAGGTTGTTTTGCTTTAAAAATTCTTTCTAAATCAAAAAATAGATTACCGCGACCTTTTTCGTCATTAAAACCTTGTCTATATCCAGCAATCGAAAACGCTTGACAAGGAAAGCCAGCAATCATAATATCAAATGAAGGAATTTCTTCTTCATTTATACATCTTATATCTCTATTATCTACTGTTAAATCAAAATTATTCTCATAAGTTATAACGGCATTTTTATTATACTCATTTGCATAAATAACATCACCTAGTTTTTTAAACCCTAAATCAATGCCACCAACTCCTGCAAAAAAACTTGCAATCCTATATCTTTTCATTTTTATACCTCTGTAAATAAACAATAATTCAAGTTTAAAACTTTTAAAATATTTCAACATCTCCTGTCTTCATATCTATAATTGCGTAACATTTTTGATTTTCGTTCTTTATTATTTTTTCAATAATAGAAAAACGCGGTCTTTGCCCTAATGATTGTTTTTGATTAAAAGTTTTATATTTATTTACTCTAATTATGCCCAAATTTTCTATTGGTATTCTATAGCAATAAAATTCATCTTCTTCCAAATTTGATCTTAAAAATTCTAATATATCAAATGTGCTTTTAGGACCAAAAGAAGTTAAATCATCATCATAATTGCTGGTTGCTTTTATTTGTACTTTTTTATTATCAATTGTAATGGCGTCTTCACTCCCACCGCACGAAGATCTTAATTTATAATTATTCAATATGCAAGCTAAATTCTCGGTTATAGCCTCATGCAAATTGACCCCTCTAGTATAATGCTTTTTGATCAATGAATTTAAGTCTTTTACATCTCAAACACAAACTCTGTATTTTTATTTCTAATATTTTTCATAATTTCTTAATAAATTATAAGAACAATTTGATTTATAAAATTACTTATTTAAACTTTTAATAAAAAAACATGTTATCAAACATGCTTTATTTTTCAAATTCTTTTTCAACATATGAAGAGTTAAATAAATACAATAAACTTCCTCAGTCTAAATCAAATTTTATAATATCACCAGGTTTATATTCAATCTTACTATCTTGTGCATTAATAATTAAATGATCAGATGAACCACCTAAGATTTTTAAATCCTTGTCGTATGGAATCATAGCATCAAACATAGTATCTAATTTACCAATTCCTAGTATTAATCTTTTTATATCTCCTATATCTTCAAAATAAGGAACATGACCAAAAGCATCTATTCCACAAGCACCTATTGGTAATGAAGATTTAAAATCAACTTCAATAACTTCAGCCTCACAACGGAAAGCATCACGATACATCCCCTTTATAGTTTCACGGTACATATCTTCTGTTCCAAAAATCATTGCAAATCCCATTCTTAGCACATTTATTTCTTTTGGCATTCTATCTTCTCAAACCATATGTAAGCTCAAAGAGTTACCACCAGACATATGAGTTAATTTTATATTTAATTCATCTTCGATTTGGTGTTGTAATTTTACAAATTCTGCCATTGATTGGTCTGATGGAATTCTTGCACCATAGCAACCAAAGTTGCAACCTAAACCAATTAATTTAACACCCTTAAGATCTTGTATTTTTTTAGCTATCTCTAAAGTTTCTTCAGGTAAATAACCTTCTCTTCTATCGCCTAAATCTACCATTAAAACAATTTCGTGTGGCTTTAAATTTTTTTCTAATACATAATCACTTATCTTTTCAATTACATTTATATCACCATTTAACGATGAATCACACAATTCTAACATTCTAGGAATTTCTGAAATCATTGGAATTCTTAAAAGCTGTTTATGTCCTGGAATATCTTTATAAATTTCAAAATTATCCAATCTTGAATCACCAAATTTTTTTATTCCGGCTTCATGATAAAGTTCAGCCATTCTTCTATTTCCACAAAAACCTTTTGTTACGGCTAAAACATCAATATTTTGTTTAGAACAAATTTCAATTGCTTTTTTAACATTATTTTTAAATTTTGTTTCGTTTATAACAATCTTAGGAAAACTCATTATTTATCACCTTACATTACATTATTTTATTTTCTAATATATAAAAATCTTTTTTGCCTTTTTTCAATACAGCATATTTGCCATTGTAATTTTCAAACTTGATTATCTCATTTTCATCTTCAATCACTTTATTATCTATTGAAAATGATTTCTTACTCAAAAATTCTCTTGTTTCTCGATTTGAAGAAGTTATATTTACTTCTTTTATAAAATCAATAAATTTTGTTTCTTGTTTGATACCAAATGTTGGTATAGTATTCTTGATTAATTCAAGATCAGCTAATGTTAAGCTTTTGTTACTTTTTGAAAACAATATTTCACTAATTTTTTTAGATTGATTTGCATATCTTAAACCATGAATATTTTTTACTACTTCAAAAGCTAAAGTTTTTTGAGCTAAACGTTTGTATTTTGCTTCGTCGTGTTCAGCCATTATCTTTTCAATTTGATTTAATGTTAAAAAAGTTAATGTTTTTAAATATTCATCCACTTTTGAATCTGCCTGGTTTAGTAAGAATTGATATAAAGCATATGGGCTTGTCATTTTTTTATCAATTCATAAAGACCCACCACCTGTTGATTTACCAAATTTTGCTCCATTTTCATCAGTTAAAAGATTAATTGTTAAAGCAACAGCATTAGCACTTTCACCATGTATTTTTCTAATAAATTCTAATCCAGTTGTAATATTGCCTCATTGATCAGAACCGCCAGCTTGAATTCTAACGTTGTATTTTTCGTATAAATTTTTAAAATCTCAACCTTGAATTAATTGATAACTAAATTCAGTAAAAGTAAGTCCGTTATTTAATCTCGTTGCAATACTTTCTTTTTCAAGTAAATAATTTACATTTATTAATTTTCCAACTTCTGATAAAAAATTAATAAGACTCATATCCTTATAGAATTCAAGATTATCAATAACAGTTAATCCAAATTTCTTTAATTGTTTTTTAATAGCATTTTTATTTTCTTTAATTGTTTTTAGATCTAAGAATTTTCTTTCACTATTTCTAAAACTTGGATCTCCAATCATTCCAGTAATTCCACCTAAAATTGCAAAAACTTTATAACCTTCATTTTTGAAACGCAATAAAGTTGCAATTTGCAAATAGTTTCCTAAATGAAGACTTTTGGCAGTTGGATCAAACCCGATATAAACACCTGAATCCTTTGGAATATTTAAAAATTTATCTTCATTTGATAAATTATTAAGAATTTTTCTTTGTCTTAATTCTTTTATAAAATTTGATGGCATATATACCTTTCATTTCTTTGATATTTTCTATTTAATTCCATAAGGAATTTATAGAAAAGAAAAATATTAAATATTACTAATTATTATATATAAAAGGTTTTATCTTTAAATATAAATTTCCATCAACTTTTAATGATTTATTAATATTTAATTAATTAAGGTTAAAAATAAACAATTTCTATTTTAAAAAAATAACATATATAATTGTTATATTAATCAACATATAATTTAGTTATTTAGGAGAAAATATGAAAGTTAAAATAATTGTAGATTCATCTTCAGGACTTACCGAAGCACAAGCAAATCAATTAGGTTGAGGTTTCATTCCGCTACAATGTCAACTTGATGGAAAAAATTACTTAATTGGAAAAGAAATTTTCATTAAGGATTTTGCTGAAATGTGAAATAAAAATAGAAAAATGGATGCAGCAACTTCAGCATCATCACCTGCTATAAACGAACAGGTTGTTTCACAATATTTAGAAGAATATGACAAAATTTTAATCTATTCAATCTCAAAACACTTATCTTCTCAAAATTCTTTTTTAATTACTCAATTTCAAGATAATGAAAAAGTTTTTATAGTTGATTCTAAAAAACTTTCCTTCTTAATTTTAAAAGATTTATTAACATTTGAAGAAGAAATTAAAAATGGAATACCTTTTGAGGAAGCAATTAAAATCTTTGATGAAAACAATAAAAAATTAATATTAATTCCTCAATTTAATGATGCATTAGTAAAAGGTGGAAGATTATCAAAAGCAGCTGCTGTTGTAGCTAAACTTTTAAAAATAGTTCCACTTATAGCTTTTGATAATGGTAAGTTAGAAAAAGAAGGAATTGGAAGAGTATTTACTAAATCTCTTGAAAAAACTGTTTCAGAAATGTGAAGCCAAAACAAAGATAATATTAAAAATAAATATTTATTCGTTGCACATGCTGAAAATCAAATGATCGATAAGCTTATTGAATCATTTAGATCAATTATTAATGATGAAATTGAAATCTATTCTATTGATTTGCCTGTCGATATATCTGTTCATACGGGAATTGGAGCGGTTTGTGTATCAATTGTGGATATCGATGAAAAAATAAAAGATAAGTTCTTACATTACTGTAAAAAATGATAAGTAGGCAATAACATTGCCTTTTTATTATTTTTTTATAAAAAAATAAGTAGTAAAATTTATATATTGTTTTTAATTTAAAATCATAATATTTTAAAGATGATTTTAAAAAATAAAAGTATTTAATGGATGGTGAACTATGGCTATATTTAAAAATAAAAAACGTAAAATAATGTCTTTGATTTTTAGTGGAACATTAATTGGATCAGCTGTTTTTGGTTCAGTTATTTTTGCGTCAAATCAAAAAAATAAAAACGGTATTGAATATAAAAATCAAAATGGAGCAAATCCTGAAATTTTCCACAAAGGCACGCCAGACGTAACAAATGCAAATATTTCAATAACGGATCGTAGACTAAAAGAAGCTGAAACTCCCCCGGTGGTTGAACAACCAAAACCTACACCAAAGCCAACACCAGCCCCAACGCCCACACCTCCTAAACCAACTCCTGTACCACCAAAACCAAAACCTACACCCCCCAATCCTAATAAACCTAAATCTACAGAAAGAGTTATTATAGAAATTAATGGGGTACAAGTAGTTGCTGAAGTAACTCCGGCCCCTTCTAGACCGTTAGACAAAAGAGATATAGATGCAGGTATTACAAACCTAAATCCTTATTTAAATCATATTGTTGGAGATATTAAAAACATAGAAGTTACTGAAGAGTTAAAAAACGCTACTGCTAAAGATTTAGTAAATAAAGAAGGAATTGGATTAAAAAATTACTTCTCTAATTTTACTAATGATATTTTATCTGATCCTTCACCACAATTTGATCCTGAAGCCCATATAAGAAATAATTTTGCAGTATGACAAAAAATACTAGATAAATTTAAACGTTTATTAGATAGTCCAAAAGTTATTAACTTTTTAACTCCTGAAGCCGCTGCTGAATATAGAAAACCAAAACAGTTTTCAAGTCAAAATGTAAAATATGCCTGATTAATCAAAAATTTAGATTATACTAAATTTAATAAATTGTCAAGGGGAGCAGAAGCTCAGTTAAAACAAGGTTTTACAGCAACTGCTGATAATGCATATATAAACGAAAATGGAGAATTAGATTCATATACATACGAACCTGCTCCTGGTTATAATAAAGTAACTTCAAGAATGGAAAGAGATAATAAAGAACGTCGTGCTTTCAGTATTGAAGACCACTGAGCTAGAAACCCTGATGATATTAAAAATGGAAATTACAGAGGATGAACAAAAACCGATGTTACAGATGATCCTAAGTTTAAAAAATATAACGTTAGTCATGCTGATGGAATTTCAATTGCTGAATTAAAAAGAGATAAACCTATTGATGGAAAACTAAATAGTGGATATGTGGTTGAAATTGATGCAGCAAATCAAAGTGGTTATGCTAAGACTAAAAAATTAATTGAAGAGTTAAAAAATAATGGCGTTGAAATTACATCATACCGTATTAAAAATATGGGTAAAAAAGATGTTAACCAAAAATTCAGAGAAATATTAAAAGTTCTACCTGATCAATTACCTCAATTAGAATTATTCTTTGACCATAGAGCAACAAATACATCTTCATTAATTGAATTAGAATCAAAACATATTAAGGAATTGGCGTTATACACTTTAGGAAACTCGTTATTAGATGATTGAACCTTAAATCCTTTAGCTTTAAGAAAAGTAGAATGAGTTAATACAATGGATTATAACGTTAGCCGTGAAAATAAACCTGGAGCAGATATTGCTACAAGAATAACTTTCAATACTCTTGCTTTTGAAGAAAGTGATATATTGAAAAATGAACCAGATATCTTCAAAAGAATAAATGAAGGTTTAAGAATGGCATATTATGTTAGAAATAATGAAGGTATTTTCCAAGGTGGATTTGGTCCCGGATTAAATCCTGACACCAATGAAGGTGGCAATAGCTATCCAACAAGATTGGATTTTTCACGTGCACCATCAATAAAATCATTAAAAGGCATGAAGTTTTATGACTATATTAAAGCAAGCAATGCAAGCCGTAAATTAAAAAATCTAAAATTATTTAACAATAATGATTATTTTGAAATATCTGGAGATGAATTAGATAAATCTCAACTTAGTACAGTTATGGCAATTAATGAGCCACCAATGGCACAACCTAAAACTAAAATAGAATTTAGTAACGGACAACTAACACAAGCTATTAGAATTTCCGGAACAAGCAGATTAAGCAACTTAGCATTAACAAACTTAAGCGTTCTATTAAGATTAACAAAAATTTCAGCACCAATTCAAGTATATGAAGGTTCAAATGAACTTAAATCTCAACTTGAATCAAATGGTTATAAAGTAGAATTTGCAAGCGACAATTCTTTTAACTAAATCAAAAAATTAAGGAATAAAAATGAATAAAAAGAAAAACAAAATAATTCTTACGTCTTTTATTATATCTAGTATCGCATTTTTACCAGTGGTTGGTTTAATTTCTTGTGAAAACGAAGTTTCGAAAGAAAAAAGATTAGTAAAGGAAAATATTGATAACCTTGAAAAAGTATTAAACAGCATCCGTGAAGAAAACAAAACTTCTTATAATAGCAAGTCATTTGTAGAAGCATTTAGTTTAATAAAAGAAACTAAACAACTAATAGACAATTTTCAAGGTGATTTAGTCGAATTAAGAAAAATAAAAAATGTTATTAAAAAATTAACTGCCGATTTAAATGCTGAGTTAGAAAATTATAGAAAAATCAACGAAGCTAATGATAATAAACCTTCAACTGATCCAAACTTAGAATATCCTAATGAACAATTTGAAAGTGATTTTAGAAATCTAACTTCATCAAAAAATATCGAAGACAATTTTATTCTTTCATTCACAAACTTTTATCCGCAAAGAGAAAAAAGTAATATTTACCCAAGTGAATTGCAAAATCAAACTTCAAGTCTAGGCGTTAAATCTAAAAATGAAGACTACAACAAAAAAATTGAATTCATCGTTAATAATATTATTTTAGAAAATGATGCAAATACTACTGGAAAAGCAAAAATAAATTTAGTTTTTAGAAACAAAGCAAATAATAGCCAGAAAAACTTTATTTTTGAATTAACAGGTTTAAATAAAAACTTTACCAACACAGATAGTCAGGGTAATAGACCAAACAATAGAGTTTCGGATGAAAAAATTGAAGAAACAGATTTTGACAAATATGAAGCTTTAGATCAATTTGGCCGTTTTAAACATGATAATGATAAATATGTAAGCTCATTAAAAAGACATTTAAGTTCAAATGGTTATGATACACTAGCTAAATTTAGACCTAATTTAAATATAAACAATTCAGATAAACAAGCTTTTGATGCAAGGGCAGAATCATTAAAATTAGATACTTTTGATAATTCTGCATTCAAAGGTTTTACCCTTCCATCATACAAAAGCGATGGCTCATTTGATGGCTTAGAAATTTATGAAAATGAAACAGGTAAGCAAGCCAGCTTAATAGATTCATTAGGTAAAAAAGATATTTATAAAACAATTGGTCTTGCAAGAACTATTGTTAATGAACATTATTTAAAAATAGCTAAACAAACATTTTCATTATCTTTATCAAACTATAAAACATGAGAAACAGAAATTAATGAAAATAAAAAACTAATTGAGTTTTGAAGAAATGAAGCAAATGAAGATGAATTTGTTAAAAAGATTAATGAAAAAGTCGAAAAATTAAAAGAAGATAGAAAAGCTGTCGAAGATGACTGAAATGAAAAAATAAAAAATAATAATGATGTTCATCTTAAAGAAGCTTATGAAAAAAATAAAGAAAAAGATTTAAAAACTTATGATGATGCTATTTCTTATTACAAAAATCATACAAGAGCAGCTGAAATAATAAATTTAGAAAATCAAATCAGGGAATGAGAAATAAAACGTAATGAAAAAAGAGAAACATTGACGGAAGCTGGAACAATTTGAATTCTAGATTATCAACCTACAACAAATGGTAAGTATCCATCAAAATGATATTTTGGTACAAATGCACACGTTGCAAAAGCTCTAACTGAAAATTTATCAGCTTTTTCAATTACTAAAATAAACAATGATCTTCAAGTAGGTGCTAAATTAAGAATTTCAGATATGGACGATAATATCACAAGATTTAGTTCACAAAATAAAAATGCAATTAAAACTGTTTTTAGCGCAACTGATTATTTAAAAACGTCCCCAAAACAATTCTTATCAAAAAAACAACAAGAAACTTTTAAAGATATTGAAGAATTTGCAGATTTTGCAGTTATTGAAATTGACTTTGATGAGATGTCTAAAAACTTCTTCGCTATTTCAAATGATGAAATGGTTGATAATAAATTAAGAACAAAGCCAAACTTTAATTTAGCAAAAGAAATTACAAATGATTATGCAAATAATCAAGATGTACATATTAAATTTAAACAAAATTCTTACTTAAAAAATTATTCAGAAATCAATTTCCCATTAAGGGGTAAAGTTGGTGAGAATATTGATAATCTATATGCATTGGGCTGACCTGGTTCAAGAACTGATTTCTTCTTAAAACAATATATTGATGATGATCAAAGAGAAAGAGCAAAATTTGGTAATTCATTTAGTTTATGAACAAACAGTGAGTATGAATATTATGATGCAAAAATTACTAGTGGTGAAAATGGTCCTTCTTCATTTCCAGAAAATATATTAAACCGTGGTAGTTTCTTATCATATCAAATAGGTTATCGTTCATTTGCTGATAAGCCTGGAGTTTTAGATTCATTTATAAGTTCTCCTACAATTGGTGGAAAACTATATGAACAAGATGGTAAAAAATATGTAAATATGTCTTTAAGTTATATTCCTCGTCGTTGAGCTCCAACAGGAGGTTCTTCTGGCTCATCAATAAGAAATCAAAACAATGAATTAGTAGCGGTTCATCACGTTACAAATACTTTTGCTAGAATAGGGATTTCTATAGCATTTAGATCAGAAGGTTTTGATTATCGAGGATTATTCGGTTCATATAACCTGCCACAATATGACTTGATTTATGGTGGTGGAAAACAACAAAAAAATTCATATCGTGAAGCATTGAAAAAATTGTATCCAAACCTACAATCAACCAATTTATTTAAAAATGGGTTAGACGATAATAATATACCAATTGAATTTAAGTTTATAAACGGAGGTACAAGATAATGGAGTCTAATAAAACTTCATACATTACAGAAAAGAAAATTTATGATGATTTTGAATCGATGTTAAATAAGAAGAAAAAAAATTCATTGGTTTCTACATTAAAAATCATCTTGATAACTTTCTTTTTAATAAGTTCAAGCTTAATACTATTTTTTGCACCATTAACAATTTTTTCAAGTAAATTATTTTTTAATCAAAATATTGAATATTTTCTTGAATTTTCTAATTTAACAACAGAAAGAATTAACTACCTAGCTTTATTTAGAATATTTTTATTACTAGGAATATATTTATATACTATCAATAAAAACTTTTCTAATATTTTTACACATAAAGAATCAACAAAAAAATACATACCTTGATTTATTGTGTATCTACTATTTTCATTTGTTTCTTTGATATTACTTTTTACATTTTTTAAACAAGGAACAATGGATTATTATGCTCTTGCATGAATTGCTTTCCCGCTTTTATTAATTGATATTGCTTATTCAATTTATACATATAAATTAAAAAGAAAAACAAATCCTTTAGTTTATAAAAATAGCAAAGCAACACTTATCTCAATAATTTCAAGAATTATTCTAGTGTCATCATTTTTATTAATTTTATCTATTTGAGTATTTTCAATAAAAGGTGATAAAAACGATTTTTTAAACAATAATATTGTTCATCGTTTCTTTGTTGATATGTTTTCACAAAAAGATTCGCTAAACTTATTTTACATAATTTTATTTACAGCATTAGTCGCAGTGACAATATTTGGAATTAACTTCGAAAGAGTTATGCTAATTGCTTCTAAACAATATAAAACTAATGAAGCAAAAGAAAAAATTCTTTTATTTATCGCCTTGAGTTTTACATCTTTGATTTGATTTATAAGAGCTTTATTTTATAAATCAAGCTCAGAGGTTATAAAAGCTGATGAACCTTCAAAAAATTACTTATATTTAATTGGTTTAGTTTTTATAAGTATTTTCTTTGTTTTATACTTATTATTTAATTTTCTTAAGAAATTAAAAATTAATGGGGTTTTATTAAATACTATTTTAACAAGCTTTGTATTGACACTAATTTGAATAACAACAACAATTGTAAGCTTAAAAAATAATGAAATCCTTGTAACTAATGTAACACTTTTAGTATCAACATTATTTAGTGGTGTGATATTAATAATTTACAAATTAAAAACAACAAATGAATCATTATACACATCAATATTCTTAAAAGCTTCAATAACATTCATGATTACAACATTAGTTGTTAACGGATTAAATGCTTTATTACTTTCAAATAATAACCAAAGTTTTTACAATATATCAACATTATTATCATTAGACCAAATATTTGTGATAGCAACATTATCAATATTAATTACATTCAATATTTCAACAGTTATTAATTTAATAATAACCTTAAATACACTTACTAAAAAAAGCAAAATAACCAAAGGAAGTAATAAATAATGAAAATAGATAAGAAAAAATTATTATTACAAAAAGAAGCTTTAGCAAAAGTGGAATTAATTAATGAAAAATTTGATGAAATTTTAAGAAATAAAAATGTAATAAGCAATGATAAACTAATGTCAACAATCCTTTTAAAATCAACAAAAAGTTTTAAAAGCAAAGAGGTAACAAAATTATTAAACTTAATTAAACAAGCAACAACAAACAAATTTGATCTAATATTTGATGAATTAATCATTTCTTATAAATTAGATCAATCATTAAACAATTTATTTTTAGTACCTTATATTTCAAATGAGATTTCTACCAACTTTGAATCAATTAATTTAAAATCAAATAATTCAAATGATAAAGATAATCTAATTCAAATTTTTAATAAAGAAATTAAGGAACTATTGGAACAAGATTATTATGTAGAAATTTTAGATAATATCATTATCAAAAAAGATTTATCAAATAATATAGTTGAAATATTTTATAACAGCAAAAACATTGTAGGGTGATAATATGCATTTAAAAAAATGAGAAGAAAAATTACAAAACTTACAAAATATTTCAACCAAAGTTAATAACTCAAAAAATATTCTTTTGATAGATATAATGAAATTAACTAAAAAAATAAAGTTTAATATTTCAAATGCTTTATTAAACATTAATTTAATTAATGCAATTAAAGAAAAATATGCAATAAAAAATAAACTAATTAATGATGCTAATGATAAAAATAAAATATCTAAAAAACTATCTAATATTTTTAAAAGTAAATCTACTCTTTGAATATATCTAACTGAAAAACAAAAATACTCAACAGATTCATATAGTAGATATGAAAAAAGACTTCTTGAAGTTGTAAATGCTAAAAAAGACGACTTTATCGTTATTGGTGAAAGAGCTTTAGAATTTTGTAAGCAAAATAGCTTCAACGTTATCAAATCATTTAACGAAGAACAAAAAGCAGATAGAACACTTCCTTGAATTCTTTCACAATTTGTAAAAATTTTATATATCAATAACAATTACAGCAAAGTAAACTTTGTTTTAAATACTAACAAAAATTATAATAGCTACTTTACAATATTACCAATCGACCAATTCGACGTTAATAAATTAGTAAACGAAGAAGAAACACAAAATAACAAATTCGATATTACAAACTACAAAATTTATCCGGGCATTGAAGAATTTATTGAAAACGAAATTAATATATTTTTAGAAAATGCTATTTATTCATTAATTATTGAATCATCATTTTATAATGCAAAAAACGATCTTGTTACAACAAATAAGATAATTAATCAAATTGATGAAGAAATTTCAAAGATCAAAAAGAAAATAGTACGTACAAAACGGGAAAACGAAATTGAAGAAATTGTTTTATTAACAAGATCAAATGAAGGTTTTGGAGGTATTAAATAATGTCAAATCAAAATCAAACATTTAAAATAAATATTAATTTTTTAGATAATAAAACACTTTCAATAAGAAACGGACAATTATTTATCAACATAGACGATGAAGATGAATGAGCAAAAGCTGATTTGGAAGCTATTATGGCATATGAAAATACTGTTGTAAAAATTAAAGATTTAAATGATCAAAAAGAGTTTTACTTATTTTTAATTAATACAAACATCATCATAAAAGATAACATAATTACAATTAATACATTCAATAAAATGACTGTTTATAAACAAAATAATAAAGCGTCTTTTAATAAAAACGAACTAAGAGAAGTTGTTGAAAAAATAAATTACCTAGAATCATTACAAAAAATCGGTTTAAATCTAGACCAATTTATGGAACAAAAATTGCTAAAACAAAAACTATATATTTTAAAAATTCAAAAAAATTTAAAACTTGTAAAAGAGAATGATTATGAAATTAAAAAATAAATTATTATCACTAGGTTTATTATCTCTAACTGCATTTTCTCCACTTGCAGTTATTTCTGAAAGTTTCGACAAAAATCAAGAAGGCGAAAATAATAACAATAATGATCAAAACAAACCAGCGCCCAAAAATGCTGAAAACTTCGATGAATTTTTAAACATAGCAAAAGAAAAAGTTTCAAAAGCCGTAGAACAAGTTATTGATTTAACAATTCAATACCTAGATAATGAAAAAGGTAAATTATTAAAAGATTTAGATAATGATTTTAAACCTAACATTGAAAAATTAATATATATTCAAGTTTTAAAACAACATCTAGAAAAAAATAAAGAATCTTTAAAAACCGAGCACTCAAATAACTTTGGTTTCACCGTTGTTTTTCCATACATAATGTCAACAGATAAAAATTACAATATTTCTACTGTTGAATACGATGGGCAAACTTTTGAAGATATTAAGGTTGGTAATGTTGAAAAGACAAATTATTCTAACCAAATAAAACCAGATGGTAAGATAACCAAAAAAGGTGAAGAGTTAAACACAATAACAAAAGAAAGATTAGAAAAACTAATTAAGGACTACTTTGGAGCTTTAACACCTGAATTACCAAAAATGATGTTCAATGAAGAAGATGTTCCAAAAATTGGTGAGCATATAAACATTAATTTTGGAAGCTGACAAGATAATGAGAATACAATAAATGGTTTTAGCTTTACACATCCAAAAGAATTTGCTTCATGAGAAGAATATATAGTTTCAAAATTACATAAAAAATTCTTAAAATTCGACCTTGAGCAAAATAAAAATTTTGTTTTAGACGAAGAAACAGAAAAAAAAGAAGATGAACCTATTAATAAGCCTGATTTAGTGCCGGGAGATAAACCAAACAAAAAGGTTGAAACCGAGGAAGATATTCAAGCGCTACCTAGCTTATTACCAAATGTTTTCTTCGTTCATACTTCAAAAACTGCATCTAATTTAAAAACATATTTTGATAATGCAAGTAATGAAGATAAAAATAAAATGTTCTTCTTTAATAATCCAATAAACACAAGATATGAATATTCAGTTACTTCATTAGAATCAAAAAATAATACATCATTAGTAGCTACTGTAAAAATAACCGATAGAGTTGATACTAAAAAATCGCGTTCATATAAGATTGAAATAAACATCGATAATTCAAAAGAACAAGAAGCAGTAAATTATGTGTATGAAAAAATAATTTCAGCTAATAAAAAAATGTTTTCGCAAATGTTCACAGCTTTAGGAATAGATGATAAAATCAATTATTCTAAGTTGAGAAATGACATTTTACGTGATGCATTATACAATGTAGTAGGAGCAGGTGTTGCCGTAACTAATTTCGACCAGTATGTTGAAAAGGCAAACTCATTAGTTGCAAAAGCTGCTGAAGATTATTTAAGAAATGGTGAAAATGAAAACAGCATTCAAAATAATATTCAAAGATCTAAATATCTACTATTGACAAGTTTATTTTCATCGACAATAAATAATTATGATTATTTTTATAGCTTATCAAGTTCTTTAAAATTTGTTTTATTAAGATTTAAAGAAATAATAAAATTAAACAGTGAAATTATCAAAAATAATTTTGATGAAAATGGATATGATTTAAACGTTGTAAATCAATATTATGATTTAATTAATAAAAAGATTTCACGACTTATTGCTTCGACAGGATCAAGAACATTAAATATTTTTAATTGATATGATTATTACACAAAAACAATTAAAGAAATTATGGATAATTTTGCAACCTTAGCATTAATGGTTGATAATAAAAAATTAACAGAGAAAAAAGATCAAGATGAATTTAGTGCTGCTTATTTCCAATCTGAAGGTGAAATAAAAGAGGGCAAACAAGTAGGTAAGAAATCATTGAACCAACTTGGATATTCTTTATTGGGTATCTCAGCAGTTATTGCATTAGCATCAATAATTTTTACATCAATTAAAAGACAACAATTAAAATCAGCTAAATTAAAGAAGTTTTCAATATTATCTATAAGTATTATTTTAGCGTTATTTATTACTTCAATATTAATGATAATTTTATAAATTAAAAACACCAATTAATTTAATGGTGTTTTTTTATTATTTATTTTTTTTCTACTGATTTTGCTTTAGCTTTTTCTACTAGTAGTTTTTCAACTCTATCGTTATATTCTTTTACTTCTTTATCAGCTTGTTTGTAAAGTTCAAATGATTTTGGATCATTTAATTCAGCTAATCTTTCAAAAATATTAATTGATAGTTTGCCTTGTTCGAATTGTTTGAATGGTACAAATGTTTTTACTTGTTCTGGTTTTATACCATATAATGAAGATAACTCATTAATTCTTGCTTCGTATTCTTCATTTGAAACATGTAGTTTTTCTTCGTCAACTATTTTTCCAAAAACAAATGATTTAATTAAATTCTTTTTAGCTTCTTCTTTATATAGTTTTATAATTTCATCTTTTGATGTATTTGTAAATTCAATATAATCTTTTTCGCTAATACCTTTTTGTTTTAGTTGGTTAACAAATCCTCTGTAGTATTTTTCAGCTTCTTCATTAACAATTATTTCAGACATTTTAATTGTTGTACCGTTAATAACTTCATTTATTGATTGATCAACAAAAGATGAACTATTTAAATGTAATTTTTCTTTTAAAGCATTAATTTTTATATATTCATCAAATGATGCTAAATCATTAACTAATGGATTAACTTTTACTTCTTGTAAGAATTGTTCATTAATTTCAGGATAATTTGATGTTTTGATTGAGTTAATTGTAACTCTAAACACAACGTCTTTTCCTGCTAAATCTTTAGCGTGATATGTTTCAGGGAATTTTAGATTTAGATCTTTTGTTTCGCCTTTTTTAAGACCGATCATTTGTTCTTCAAAACCAGGAATAAATTGTTTTGAACCAATAACTAGATCAAATTTTTCAGCTTCTCCTCCATCAAATTTTTCACCATTAATAAAGCCAGTAAAGTCAAAGTTAACATGGTCATTTAATTTGATTGGCTCTTCAGAATCTAACATAACAACATAATTTTCTAGTAGTTTATTTTTAGATGTTTCTAATTCTTCTTTACTTAATTCTAAAGAATTTAATTTACTTGATATTTTTTTGTAATTACCTAATTTTACTTCCGGAAAAAGAGGAAATACAAATTCAAATACTGCTTTTTCTAATGTTAGTTCTTTAACATCAAATGATGGTCTGTAGTTTTCAATAATCTTATCATCATCATTTAATTGAGTAATAATATGGTTTTTATAAACTGATTCAAAATTATCATTTACTGTCTTGTCATAAATTTTAACTGGATCTATACGTTTTAAAGCTTCAAAAAGTGGTGCTTTACCTTTTCTAAATCCTGGTACTGTTACTTGTTGTGCTAATGATTTTTTTGCTTTTTCAACAGCTTTGTTTCAATCATCACCTTCTAAAACATAGTCAATTATTAACTCTGTGTTTTCTTTGTTATATTTTCTTGACATTTTTTTCTCCTTGAATAAAAAATATTGTAAATATTATAACATTATTTAATTATTTAAATAATGAATATAGTTTTTTCTCATCTGAAGTTAAATCTTCTTCATTCTTTAAACCAAACAATACATCTGTAACGTTAATAATTGTTTGATATTCATTGTTTGTTCGATTTTTTAATAAATCAATTCAGTTTTGAAATAAATAAGCACTAAATACTTGACGAGCAATTTTACTTTTTGCTACATCTTCTTTAAAAAGATTTAATATCTCTTTTTCTAATTTAGCTATAGATTCATTTTTTAAAAAAGAACCATCTTTTGAAGGATTAATTATTTCATTTTCAATCTTGTAATCAAAATCAATTCCTTTTGATTGTAAAAGGTCATAAATTAATGTTTGAAATCCTTTATTATCAAAATCTTCTCCGCTGAAAAAATATTGAAATTCAGATTCAAATTTTTCAAGTTCTCTATTTTTCAACTCATTATAACCTAGCATAAAAACGTAATCCATTTTTTTGTTTTTTAATGAATTAATTAATGATAAAGTATCTAAATTTGTTTTTGTTTTAAGGTTATTTTTTTTAATTTGGAATAAAATTGTAGTTCTAAAAGCATCAATTTCGTTTTGCATGGCACTAATTGGAAATTGTTTTTTACCTTCATCTAGAAGATAAATTGCTTTTAATGGGTCTTCATATCTTATATTGCTAATTTCGTCTATAAACTTATTAAATTCTTGTTCTAATGTATTGCTCATAAAAAGAATTTTACACTATTTTGAGTGTAAAATTTTCTTAATTTTAATAATGATATTATTAATATATCTATAATTAATTTATAATTTAATATATAAAAACCTAAGACTGAACAAAAATAATTTAATGTGATTAAGGAGTTTTAAATAATATGTCTAAAATTAAAAAAATATATGCTTATGAAGTGTTAGATAGTAGAGGAAATCCAACAGTTAAAGTAGAAGTTACAACAAAAAAAGCTTTTGCTGAAGCATTAGTACCTTCAGGAGCATCAACAGGATCTAAAGAAGCTTTAGAATTAAGAGATAAAAATACAAAATATGAGAGCAATTGATTCGGGGGAAAGGGTGTTCAAACAGCCTGTGATAATATAAATAATGAGATTTCAAGAATTCTTGTGGGGATTGATGTTAAAAAACAAGAACTAATTGATAATTTAATGATTGATGCAGATGGTACTGAAACTAAATCAAGATTTGGTGCAAACGCAATATTGGCCGTATCTTTAGCCTGTGCTAAAGTCGCTGCAATCGAAACAAAACAGCCATTGTATCAATACTTAGCATCACTTAAAAAACTTGATAATAATTTATTTAGTTTACCAGTTCCCATGTTAAATGTTATTAATGGTGGAGAACACGCTTCAAATACAATAGATTTTCAAGAATTTATGATTATGCCTCTTGGAGCTAAAACCTTTAAAGAATCATTACAAATGGCTAACAAGGTATTCCATACACTTGCTAAATTATTAAAGAAAGCTGGACACGGAACACAAGTAGGCGATGAAGGTGGATTTGCACCTAATTTACACACTCACGAAGAAGCATTAGATTTCTTAGTTAATGCAATTAAAGAGGCCGGATATAATCCATCAACAAAAGGTGAAAATGCTGTTGCAATTTGTTTAGATGCTGCTTGTTCAGAATTATTTAATGAAGAAACAAAAACATATATTTTCAAAAAATTTAAGAAAGCAGTTCTTGAAAAAAGACAAGGATTTGAAAAATATGCAAAAGCTAAATTTGAATTTACTTCAGAAGAATTAACAAATTACTTTGGAAAATTAATAGATAAATATCCTATTATATCAATCGAAGATTCACACCATGAAAACGATTGAAACGGTTTTATCCAAATGAAAAAAGAGTACGGTAAAAAGGTTCAATTAGTAGGTGATGATTTAATTGTTACAAACCCAAAATATATTCAAATGGCTATTGATAAAAAAGCAATTAATGCATCATTAATAAAAATTAACCAAATTGGATCATTAACAGAAACAATTAAAGCTATTCAAATGTCTCAAGCTGCAAACTTCGTTCCTGTTATATCACACCGTTCAGGTGAAACAGAAGATACTTTTATAGCCGATTTGGCTGTTGCATTTAGTACAAACGAAATTAAAACAGGTTCAATGTCAAGAACTGATAGAATTGCTAAATATAATAGATTAATAAAAATAGAAGATGAATTAAAAGAAAGAGGAATTTATTTAGGTGAGAAAGCCTTTTCTAACTTAAAATAAAATAATTATCGATAAAATAAACTGCCCTAAAAAAGTTAATTAAAAAAGCCTAAACAGAATTTGTTTAAGGCTTTTTTAATTAATCGATTTTAACTTTAACAGCTGCACCCATAGATGTTGAAACAACAATGTTTAAAACGTATGTACCTTTAACTGTTTGTGGTTTTAATCTTTTAACAGTTTGGATTAATGTTTCAGCATTTTGAACTAATAAAGCTGTATCCATTGATTTTTTACCAACAGAAGCATGGATAATTCCACCTTTATCTGCACGGTAATTAGCTTTACCTTTTTTAAGTTCTTCAACAGCTTTAGCTGGATTTGTTGTAACTGTACCAGTTTTTGGGTTTGGCATTAAACCTTTAGGTCCAAGTTTTTTACCATATTTACCTAAAACTAACATCATTTTAGGATCTGCAACAATAACATCAAAATCATATTTGTCTTGGTTTAAAACTTCTGGTAATTCAGATGATGAATAAACTAAGTCAGCTCCTGCTTCTAAAGCAGCTTTTTGAGCACTCACTTCGTCAGTAGCAACTAAAACTTTAACTGTTTTACCTGTACCGTTTGGTAATACTACAGCTCCACGTAATTGTTGGTCAGATTTTCTTGTATCTAGGTTTAGTTTAATAGCTATATCTAATGATTCATCAAATTTTGCAAATGATGCTTTTTTTGCTAAATTAATAGCATCTACTAATGAATATACATCTTTTTTGTTTACTAAAGTTTTTAAAACTTTAGCATTTTTAGTAACTCTTTTAGCCATTAGTTAGCACCACCTTTTAATCATTCTTCATATCCATCAACAGTAATACCCATATTTTTTGCTGTACCAGCAACTTGACGCATTGCAGCTTCAATTGAATTAGCATTCATATCTGGCATTTTGTATTCAGCAATTTCTTTTAATTGTTCTAAAGAAATTGACCCAACTTTTTCTTTGTTTGGAACTCCGCTACCTTTTTTTACTTTTGAAGCTTGAACTAATTTAAATGAAGTTGGTGAAGTAAATAATTTGAAATCAAATGATTTATCTTTGTATACAGTTATTAAAACTGGAACAGGTTCTGATCCTCTTTCTCTTGTTTGGTCATTGAATGCCTTTGTAAATTCAGGCATGTTAATACCAACACCAGCTAGTGCTGGACCTGGTTTAGCTTGGCCAGCCATAAATTGTAATTTGGCTTTTTTAACTATTTCTTTTGCCATTTTAAAATCCTTTCGATAATTGTGGTAATAACGAATTGTTTATTAATTCTTCCACTTTTTTGGCAATTTTACATTGCAATAGCAATTATATCAAAAAAATGCATTTTAAAACTCTATTTTTTTTCTTAAAATTTAATAAAAAAAAAGAGAAATTTTTAAAAAAACTTACTTATATTAATAAGTAACCCAAAGAGAAGGTTCAAGTGCAACACAATGCCTTGGGCTTTTTTTATTATACATTTTATTTTTTTAAAATTAATAAATCAAAAAAAGTAAATAGAAAATATTCATTTTTTCAAATGAAGATAAGCATAATTTTATTATGTTAATTTTTGTTAATAATAATTATTTAATATATTCTAAATAGGTTTGTAATGGTGTCTTCCAATTTAATATTTCCCGCGTCATATTATTTATTTGGTTAACAACTGAGTCAAGTTTTTCTTGAGTTATAGTATTAAAGTTAAAACCTTTTTTGAATTCTCTTCTCAAAATTCCATTTCAATGTTCATTTGAGCCTCTTTGAAAAGATGCATAAGGTTCAGCTCTATAAATCTTTATATTTAATCATCTGGCTAAAATACCTATTTTTTCAAATTCAATACCATTGTCTACTGTTATTGTTTTTACTTCTAATTCATTATCTCTTATAATCTTTTTTAACTCTGAATTAATTATATTTGGTGATTTGCTTTGTATTATTTTTGCAAACCCTATTCTTGTTTTTCTTTCAGTTAAAGTTAAAACATTATTATATCCATTGGCTCTTTTTCCTAAAACTAGATCTGCTTCTCAGTGTCCAAATTCAAGTCTTAAATCTATAGATTTAGGTCTAGTTCATATTGGAAAAACATAATCAGCAGATTTTACAAGCCGTTTTATTACGGATGCTGTTCTTTTACCACCTTTTTTATAATATTGTCTTAATTTATCGTACTTTTTTATAACTCAATTATTAGTGTTTATTCAATTAAAAACCGTTCTTAAAGAAGGACAACAGTGTTTTGTGCTAGTTTTTATAAAATTATATGTTGACTTTATACCAAAAAACTTTTTGTCATATTTTTGTAAAAAAGCGTTAGAAAAATTTTTGAATTTTTGGTTATCCACGAATTTAAAATAATACTTATGTCTTGATCTTTCTCTTGTTTTTAAACTAGCGTGTTTAAATTCATAAGTTCCGAAACTATTTGTATTCCTCTTTATTTCTCTACTTAGGGTCGAAACACTTCGCTCGATTAATCTCGAAATCCTACGAAGAGAATAATTTAACTTTAAATAATTTTCAATAATTATTCTTTCATTATCTGTTAAATGGTTATATTTTTTTATTGTATAATTCATATGAGTTCCGTTCCGTTCCAATGGAACTTTTTCTTTTTTAATTAATATAAAAAATTCAAGTTCCACATCTAAATTTTACTTTAAACGTGTTGCACTTGAATTTTCAATTTAGGTTACTTATATTAATAAGTAAGTAAAAAATTAAAATACTGATGCAATTTTTTTAATAATATCTTTTTTAGTTTCTACAACTTCTTCGGCAGCCATTTTTATAAATGGTTCAGTTTTAGTACCATCTATTAGAATTGTTTCATTTAATGTTGCTCCTAAGAAGTTTCAAACTCCTTCTAAATAAGAAATGTGACTTGCTCATTGATATCATCCAAGCGGAGCTCCTTGGGTTGCAATGATTTGTACCTTCAAATTATTTAATAGTCCAATTGATGAACCTTTGCTTGCATATTTATAAGAAAATGTTTTATTAGCCACAGCAATTCTATCAATAAACGATTTTAATACGGTTGGAACATTAAAATTAATCATTGGTGCCGATATAACTACTTTATTAATATCTTTTAATAATTCAATATATTTATTTGAAAATTCTTCGTTATAAAATACTGAAAAATTATTAGAATTCATTGAATTATTAGACATTTCTAAATCATTTAAATCAAGTTCAATTATTTCATCATTTGAATTATTTTTTTTATATTCATTTAAAAAATATTTTGTTGCAGTAGTTGATACTGATTTTTCTTCCACTATTGGTGAAGAATATAAAACTAATATTTTTGACATTTTAAATCCTTTACATTTGCATTAAAATTGATAAATATAACATTAATATTATATTGATAATAAATAAAAAAACTTGGACTTTACCAAGTTTTTTTAATATGGTGCGGATGAAGGGAATCGGACCCTCGTATTCAGATTGGCAACCTGATGTTCTACCATTGAACTACATCCGCAATGGTGCAAGTGATGGGAATCGAACCCACGTAGTTAGCTTGGAAGGCTAAAGTTCTACCATTAAACTACACTCGCGAATTGCGATATATATTATAAACCAAAAAAATGATTTTTTTAAAAATTAAAAGTATTTTTTAATTAAAAAACAAAATTAAAATAAAATGTCTTTCTTAAGAAAATTTTTCGTTATCGAAGACATTTTATTAAAACTTACTTTTCTACTATAGTATTTAAATTGTTTTTGTTATTTAATCCTTTGTTAATTATTAGTACCATATGAGATATTTGATAGAAGGAAATTAATGTAAATAAAGAAATTAAGATATATAAAAATCCTTCGTATTTATTTAAATATTTTTGATAGATTTTATTAGTTACATTTTTTTCTTTGTCAATTAAAACTTTTCTTCAGTTTTTATAATAGTATTTTAGATTTCATAGAACATAATCTATCGAGTTTATTAACACGCATAAAAATATAAATGATAAAAATAATATAAATGCATTAATTGAAAATAATATGTATAAAATTCTTTTGTTTTTCTTATCTAAATTTGTGCTTTTTTTCTTCAAACAAATAAACAAGACACATAAAACAATTAAAGCTATTATTACTAAAATTAATAAAAAGGTTCTAAATGGTGCAAATCAAAAAATTGCCATTCCATTTTCTGATTCTTCTCCATCAATTTCTACAGAAGTTTCAGCATTATAATCAAAAATTGATGTAGTATATAAAATTGTCAAAATAAATAATGTAATTACTAAGAATGAGTATAGTGACAAAAAGGCTATTCAACTATATTTAGAACTATCACGTTTCATAAAAACCCGCAAACGATTTTCAGGTATCAGAAAAACCTATAATAACCCCAGCTATAAATAAAGCTGTAAAAATAGTTGCCACTATAATAAATATTGTCTGTTTCGTACTCATTATTTAATATACCCCTTTTCTTTAAGTTGTTTTGTCATTTCTATTCCTGTATACTTTTGTCCATTTAAATTAAACGATTTTTCTAATTTATTAGATCATATATCGCCAACACCAAAACTATATGAATATTCAAAATGTTCATCATATTGTGTTATTATCATTTGAGAATGGTTTAAACTTCATCCATAATTACACAATATTCTACCATCTTCATAGGTTCCATATCCGACTATCGCATGACCACCATCCCAAAATTTACTTTGATCTTCATCATACGAAACACCAGTATATCTTCCTGTAAATAATGTTGGTTTATTTTGGTTTGTAATTATATCTCATGTTAATTTTGGACCATTAGATCCTAAATAATAGTAATTAATTTCAGAATTTTTTCACTTGTTTCTTAGAATTGATTCTGATATATATTTTGCTTGTCATCAATTGTTAAGGCCACCGCCAAACCAAGTTTTTTGATATAAGTATTTTAAAAAATTGCTATTTAGATTTGGAATTATACTTAAATTAATGTTATTTTTTAAATCTAATTTATTATCAAAATTATCGCCTTTTAGGTTTAAGAAATTGTCTTTTTCCCAAATATTGTAATAACCAGATCCTTTAAAAAATTCATTGTACATAATTAGCATATTGACTGCTACATATCCACAAATACCACCTTTAGCCCGTTTCATGTAGAAATGCTTATCTTCATAATACGAAGGGAATTCCTTAAAATAATGATATTCAGGCAGGTCTTCAGGATTAAACGAATTTCTTACACTATTAATTCCGAAAGAATCATAATCAGCACATTTAAATCATCAAGAATTTTGTACTTCAAAATCTGAGTAAATTAGGCCATTTTTTCTTTACGTATCTTATTTTTTTTATATTCATCTGCGGTCTTAGCAGATTTTACTGCTTTATAATCTCCCATTTTAAAGTCTTCAAATTGCTTTGATTTAATTATTTTATTTTTATTTCGTTTATGATCTCCTGGTCAAGGTTTATCCCTTGTTTCAAATCTTGGTATCTCTACAAATCTACCATGTGAAATATAATTTAATTTATAAGCTTCTTTAAAATCAAAGTCAATTAACTTCATATCAGGATTTACTTCATAAACTTTGTTGTTAATATCGCTTATTACTAAGTATCCTTTATCTTTGAATCAAAACATTTTACCAGTTTTTACTTCATCGATTGAACTTATAATGTTATATGTTTTTATAATTTCCGTATCTTGTCTTCCTGTTAATTTTATAAAATCATATAAAGCAAAATACCTTTGTTTTTCATCTTTGTCTTTAAAACCATCATTGTCTATTTTAGCAGACATTGATACTAAGGGTAATGTTGTTAAAACAGGCAATAATATTAATTTTATTTTTTTCAATTATTACCTCCTTTATAACTACAGTTATAATACTAAAAATAAAAAAATGATAATAACGAATAAAAAAATGTAAAAAAAATACAAATTTTACAAATTTGTACAAAAAATCAAGTAAAAAGTTTAATTTAATAGAATTAAATAATAAGTTTTAAGTTTCAATTTTTATTAATTCTTCAAATCTAAAAGTTTATTTAAATAATATTTATACTGTTTTTTTCTTAAATTGATTTCTTTAGGCAATCCTTCTTTGATATCTTTAGCATATATTTCTAATTTATCAAGAATTTCAACTATTTTATTTTGAATTTGGATAGAAGGAATTGATACTGGAAAATTTTTCATTTCATTCATTTTCAGAAACGAAAGAGAATTATTTCTTTTTTGCTTTCTAAACAAATTACCTATTTTAAAAAATAAATAATACATAAATTTAATATTTATTTTATTAGCATCAATTTCTTCTTTCAAATAAAATGCTACCAGCTGATCATTACATACAAAATCTGTTGTTATTAAAGCATGATTACCAATACTTGCTGTTCTAGATAATATAATAGAATTCTTAGGAAAAATTTTTCTTGCTTTTGCTACTTTTTCTATAGAAGAATTTAAAATTGTCCCATTAATTCTGAGATCTTCTAAAGTAAATCAAGAGATAGACCCATTATTTCAATTACTTTTATCCGTCTTAAGAGGAGTAAAACCACCAAAAATTTCAAAAATATCAGATAATTTATATTCTGTTAAATCCAGCATCAGTTTTCATTCCAACATATTCAATAATTCGATGAATGAACTACTTAGCTCTCTCTCTCTCTCTCTCTCTAGAATATCATCAAAAGTTAATAACATTTCATGATAATAATCAAACTGTTCTTTTCTTTGTTTTATCTCAAGTGGTAGCCCAGTTTTTATATCTTTTGTATAAGTTTCTAGTTTATCTAAAATATTTGCAATTTTATTTTGAATTTCAAGTGACGGGATAGAAATCCTAATATTTTCAACTACATTAGACATTAATTTATAATTACTTGTTGATCTATTTACATATTTTGGAAATGTTATTTTTAATAAATATGAGAGATATTTAATACTCATAACTTTTGAATTTTTAGGTTTTAATATTCCACAAATATTTGTTATTGAAAATTTATTATTTCTATAAAAAACTGTTCCAGCATATTGTCCATCTGTTGTTCAGGTTATATACTCCCCATCATAATCATAAGTATTGATTTTTCCTAAAATTCCATCATTAGCGGTTTGGGAAGAATAAACAGGATATTTGCCAGGATTATCTTTTATATATTCTTTTGAGTATATTTTTCCTCTTGAAATAACAAAAATTTCAGAAAGAGAAATTCTTTTAACATTCGTATCTAATTTTTCTTTTGAATTTAGATTCATAATATTTTTTAATAACATTTCATTGTTAGAAAAATCTAATAATGAGTTTAAATAATAATCATATTGTAAGTTTCTAAGGTCTAACTCTGTTTCTAACTCTGTTTCTAACTCTGTGAACTTATCTAAAATATTGACAATTTCTTTTTGTTTTTCAAGTGAGGGTATTGATATTGACATTTGTAGTATTTTTTCTTTTTCAATACTAAACGGAATAGCATTCCTATTTGAAATATTGTAAATTTTGTGTTGATTGCCTTTTAAAAAATAATATAAATATTTATTTAATATTATTTCCTCTTTTGGTTTTAAACAATAACAAACATCATTAGCTCAAAATCTTTTTGTTTGATAATTCACAAATCCAGCCATTCCATATTGAGCAATTGTAATCGTATTTGATTCTTGGTTATATTTATCAATTTTTCCCATTGGTTTAATTCCACCACTAATTACATCAAAAGTACCATTTTCGACTAGTTGATTCTTAGTAATTCTTTTACCACGTGAAATCTCACAAACTTCATAAAGTTTTAAACTTTTAAGTTCTTTATCATTATTTTTTAATAATTTAAAATCAATATATTTTCCAAATGCATTCTTCATATTTCATTCCTTAAAAAAACAAATTATCTGGTTATTAGATTTATTATCTTAAATTATATTAAATACTTAATTTAATTTATAAAACCTTGACGTAAAAACAAAATAAAAATAAACGAGAACAAAAAAGTTAAAGTAAATATTTCTTAACGTTTTTTATTATTATTTAGGTAATTATAAAATTGAAAATAAAAAAAAATGGCGATCGTGGCAGGATTCGAACCTGCGACCACATGCTTAGAAGGCACGTACTCTATCCCCTGAGCTACACGACCGTCGCATATAATATTTTAGCACAAAAAAAAATTTGAATTAATTTTTATTCATATTTTTTGATTGGTTATCAGGTAAAAATTCTCTTTTAAAAAAGATAAATTAAAATATATAATTTTTATAAAAATAAGTTATGGAGTTTAAAAAAATGAAAAAAAAATATTTATTTATTAGCACGTTACCCATTATATTAACAGCAACTTCAGCGGTATCTTGTGTATTTTTTGAAGATTTTGGTTTAAATATAGATGATATCATCTCTTTTAAAAGTGATAAATTTAAGCAGGTTAGAGCAGATTTTAAGAATTTTTCAAAAGAACATTACAATATTAAAAGTAAATATATTAATTTATATTTTGATATTAGTAATCAAGCTACTCAAAAAAATTATTCAACAGAACCATATGTATCGATAGAGGATATGGTAAAACATTTAAATGGTTTCTTTAATATAAATGGTTTTAAAAAATATAATATAACTAATAACAAAGTTATTTTTAAAAATCAAAATGGTAATATGGAATTAGATTTTGATAAACAAACAATAAAGTTATCAAGTGAATCGTTTTTTAACTTTGTTGTTTCATCAAATTCCACAAACTATTCTAGGTTTTTAAAAGTATCAAGCATTAAACTAATAAATAAAGAAGAAGAAAAGGAAGAAATAATTTTTGATTTAAAAAAATATAATATAAAAATCTATAATGAATCAAATAAGGTATTAATTCCTTTAAATATTTTTAACACGCTTTTTTGTAGCCAAAACTATTACAACCTATATTACAACGGAAATAAAAATGTTTATGGAAAATATTTTAACTTAAATGAAAATGACAACAATATTAAAGAATTAAAAAATTTTGATTTTTTTAACAAAAACGAAACAAATGAAAAACGTTTATATAATTTAAATAATCTTATTTTTACTCTTGATAATTTTTATGGCTTAAAAGAATATAAAAAAATAAATTCATTCGAAGATTATACTAGAAAACTAAAATCACAATTATTAAGCACAGAATACGAAACATATAATAAGGCATACACAAAATTAATTTTTGAAAATTTAAATGAATTACATTCAAGTATTGATCTATTAAGTTTAAGCACGCCAATTAATAAAAGAATTAGAGATTATATTGAAAATATTGGTCAAAGCAGAAGAGAACACATAAATGTATATAATTTTCTTGAACAAAAAAGTGCAAAGCTAAGAGAACAATTAAATAATAAAAAGTGAAACATTTACAATAACTTTGCCTATATCACATTAAGTGGGTTTAGAACTGCACCAGATAACCAAATTAATAATGGTCAAGAAGAAAATGATTCTTTTGAATACATGCATTCTGTACTAAACAAAATATCAAAAGAACACAAAGAAGTAAAAAATATAGTGATCGATTTATCTAGAAACGGTGGTGGAAATATTGGTGCAATGTATCGTGTTTTAGGGTTATTAACAAACAAAAACATCGTATCTCACGAACACTCATCTTTGTCAAATAAAAAAGTAACTTATGAATATAAAGTTGATGCAAATAAAGATGGAAATTATAATGATAATGATGCATTTTCACAATATAACTATTATTTTTTAATTTCTAAAAATACTTTTAGTGCTGGAAATTCTTTTTCAGGAATTGTTAAAGAATTAAACATAGGCAAAATAATAGGACAAAAATCAGGTGGCGGAACTTCTTCGGTTCTTCCAATTGTTCTAACAGATGGAACAGGTCTTACAATTAGTTCCTCATCTATGTCATTATATTTTGATAAAAATATAGAAAAAAATCTCGAAGAAGGTGTTGATCCTGATATTAGTTTAGAATATAATGATTTCTATGATTTTGAAATATTAGATTCAATTATTAATAATAAAAATAATAACTAAATTGCCAAATTTAAAAAGAATGAAACTCAAATATTAAAGTTTCATTCTTTTATTTTTATTTATTTTAAATAATTTAAAATCTGACAGTTTAATTTAATAAAAAATAATTGTTTTATATTTTGATCTTCAAAATTTCTGTTGCAATATCTAATGATACAAACTTTGTTAGCGTCTTTAAATCTGATTTTAATATTTCTTCGTATGAGCCAAAAAAATCAAGTAATTTTTCTTCTGTTTTTTGCCCAATTCCTTTTATATTTGTTAAAGGGCTAGTTATTAAATTTTTATTATGTCTCTTGTTATATCATTTTTTTGCATATTGGTCAACGTCAAACTGTATTTTTGTCAAAAAATTTATAATTTCTTCATCTTCAATTGTGATTTCTTGGAAATTTTGATCGATAATTTTTGAAAAAGTATGTTTATTATTTTTAACTAATCCAAATACTTTTATTTCTATTTTTAAATCATCCAATATTTTTTTAATAGCTTTAATTTGTTCGATTGAACCATCAACTAAAATTGTTTCAATTTTTTTATGGTAATACTTTAAAAAGTTTTGAGCATTTTGTTCCATATAATAATTATCTGAGTTTCCAAAAAAATCTTTTTTTAATATAAAAGCTCTTTTTAATTCTCTTAAAATAGATCCGTTATGATATACAAATGCAGCACCTACTACTTCTTTGTTTCTAGCGATAAATGAATTATCAAAGATTACAAATTTTGACAAATCTGCTTTTAGTAGATTTGTCATTTTTTTTACTATTTGAGTGGTATTGTTTTTAGATTTGATTAATTTAATTTTATTTTCAATATCGTTTTTAGCATTTTCATTTGCTATAGCTAATAATTTTTTACTTAAATAAATTTCTTTGCTTATTCTTTTGTTTATTTCTTCATTAATAAAGCAATTTTTAAAATTAAAAGGTAATATTATAGAATATGGAATTTGATTTTTTTTATAATAATCTTCAATAAAGTTAGAAAATGTATCAACTATTGTTGTTTGAATTTCAAACTGAAAATCTGTCTTTGAAATTAGAAAAGAAGATCGATAATGCATAATGGTTATAAACAAATTTTCTTTATATTCATATATTCCAAAAACGTCAATATCTTTTTTTCCTTTTAATTGTAAGTTTTGTTTATTTTCTTCTTTATAAAGATAATTATGTATTTCTTGGTAATCAGCGGCCGATGAATAATCCATAATATCTGAAAAGTAATTTATTTTTTTTATCAATTCATTTTTAAAATCTTTATCAAATTTTATTATTTTCTTAGCTTTTTCAAATGTCTCATCAAGTTTCTGTTGTGAAAAATTTTTAATTGGTAAACCTTTTTCATAAAGTAAAATTCTTCTCAAATAATCCATTAGTAATTTATATTTACTATGTTTTACCAATGGTCCATAATATAAGGAGTTTTTAGTTTTCTTATAATTATTAACTAATTTAATGGTAATTTTTTTATCACTTTTTGTAATACAAATATAAGGAAAAGTTGCCTGTGTGGGCAACATAACATTGTACTTAGGTTTATACTTATTTATCATGTTAGTTTCAAACATGATAGCTTCCATTTCTGTTTGAAAAACGACTGTTTCAAAAGAAGAAACTTCATCCAACATTTTAGGTGTTTTGTATGAGTTTCTCATATTTGGATCAAAATATTGGCTCATTCTAGATTTAAGATTTTTAGCCTTGCCAACATATATTATTTTTTGATTCTTATCTTTTCAAAAATATACACCTGGATTTGTAGATACTTTTTTTATTAAATCTTTATCTATCATATTTTTACTTATCTAAATTATCTTCAAGAGCATTAACAAGAATATCTATTCTCTTGAATGGATCAATATCAAAATCATTTAAAATAATTTCATATGCCTTGTTATCATAAATACCAAATTTAGGCTCTTTGCTTTGCAAATCTCTTCTTAAATTAATATATTTAAGTGGGGTTTTATCTTGTAAGAAGCTTATATCAAAGTTATATAATGGTTTGAATTCTCTTGTTATTTTTACATTTTCAATTTTGTCTTCAAAGGCACGGTAGTAGAAAATGCTGTTTAAATTATTTTTTCTTCCAATTGAAATTAAAAGTCCATAATTTTTCTCTTTAATTTTCATAGCTAAAACAGCATATGGTTCAACTAAATAATTTTTGTTTGTTTTATCATCTAAAATTAAAGCAAAATATGGATGAGTTAATGATTTTATTTTTTCCATTTCATCATCATTTAATTCATATAATATCGCATTATCAACCAATGGGAAAAGTTCGTTTTGTTTTTCTAATTCAATAAATGCTTTTAAATTCATCTCATTTTCATTTGGCGAATTAGAAAATACCATATCATCAGTTGCAAGATAATATTTACCATATTCCAATTTAGTATAAACATAAACATCTTCAATAATTTCGTTTGTATCTGTAGTAATTACATTGACCTGAAATCTTTGATATTGTGGAAACATTTCTCATCTATCAATCATAAATAGCTCTTCTTTTGTTATTTCAAAAACAGTTCCTTTAACTTGGTGAGCAATATCTTTTTTTAATAAGAAATAATTTGTTTCATCCACACACTTCGCATAACCATTTAAAATCGCTGGTTTTCTTATAACATTCGGTGATAATAAATTTTTATAAAATAATTCATCTTGAATTGTTCCGTATGAAAATAAATATATTTTTTGTTCTTTTTCCATTATGTACTCCTTAAAAAATAATGATAAAAAAATATTTGTATTATTAAATTATATTTAATATTTTGGTTTTTAAATCTTAAAACTTAAAAATAAAATATTATGATTTTTTAATGTTTAAAACTATGGAATTTTTATTTTGTTTTGGTTTCTTTTAGAAATATATTTTTTAAAAGAAAATGAGAAAAATACAAAAACTCAAAAAAGTTTTTTTTTTTTTTATTTTGCTATAATTTTTTAAATAATAAATAAAAAAAATCAATTAGGATTAAGGTAAAAAATGAAAAAAACAAAACTAAAAATATTATTAGGTTTTCTATCTGTTGGTGCAGCAACTGCTTTAGGTTTTAGTATCGCTCCATTAATAAAGGGTTGCGTTAATAAGAATGAACCAAAAGCCCAAAAGAATGAATTTGAAGAAGAACTTAAAGAATTAAACATAGAAGCTGACGTTATTTTAGATAAATCACTGAATTTAGAAAGAGAAGTTGAATTATTAGAACTTTTAGAAGAACAAAAACTAATTTCAGAATTAAAAAGTAAATTAGATATTTTAAACAGTAAAATTCAAGAGAAAAATTACACTGAAGATGATTTTAGTGATATTTATTATCAAGAAGGTAAAAAAGTTTTACTTCCAGAAACATTAAATAATGAAAAATTAGTTCTTGCTACTCAAAAGAACTTAGAAAAAGCTAAATTAGTTGGTTCAAATTACGTAAATAACCTAGATTCTTGATACACAGAAGAAGAAAAAAATAAGTTAAAAGAAGCTATTGAGTCTTCAACAACAATAGAAGAAGTTATTGAAGCTTTAAAATCAACAAAAGAAATAGCAAAAGAAAGAGAAACATTTTTAAACAATGTAGAAGCTTCAAATTACTTTTCACAAGATGCAAAAGAATTTATAAAAGAAGAGTTCAACAAACACAAAGATCAAGAAAAAATCGAAAACTTTATCGACAGTTATACATATGTTGAATCAATTAAAAAACATTTCTTTGATGCTCATTTAACTGACGAAGCAGATTTTGATGAAGCTATTAAGTACCAATTTAGAAATGAATACTTAGGAGCAGTTAATGTTGAAAAAATTAAAGAACTTGAAGATAACTTTAATGAAAGCGTTGAATTAAAAAATCAATTACTAAATGTAACATTAAAAGAATATAAAGATATAATCGAAGCTGATAAAAACAATATTCATAAAACAGAAGATTCAAGTGTTGCAAGATTAGTTATGCAAACACAAGCATTAAGATTATTATTTGTTTCAACCAAGGAACAAATTCAAAAAGCAAGTGAAGACATTAAATACTTAATTTCAATTGCTGATGACCAAGAAGAATTAGAAAAAGTTTATTTTAAAAATAGATTTGAAAAAAATGATGAATTAGATAGTAGTGAAGAACACAAATTCGGACCACACTTTGCTTTATCATTTATATATTCTGATGAAAACTACAGACCATTTGAGCAAATTTTTGAATACGAATTCAAAGAAGAAGATTTTACAACAGAAAATAATGCTCATTTAAATCCAATTTTAATCGACAGACACAATGATAAAAATATTTTTATTTTAAATTGATTTGACGATAAACAAAATGATGTTGCAGTACATCCACACTTTGTTAATGTTTTCAACTTTACAAGCCCACTATTTAACTTTAGTGAAGGTATTAAAAACTTAGAAGGAGCAAATGGTTTTAGTTTCTATCATCTATTTTCAGGTTTCTTTGCAGAAAAAGATGTTGAAAAATTCAATAAACAATATTTAATTAAATCTCCATTAATTAAAAAGCTATTCCAACACATCAATGACCAAAGAGTTATAGAAAAATATAATGAATACTTTGAAGCAAATAACGTAGATGTTGAAAAAGCTGTAAAAAGAAATCAATACTTATTAAAATTAATAGGTGAAATATATTCTAACAAATTAAGTTTAAAAGAAATTTTAAGAAACGAAGTTATTATTGAATACTTCAACTACGGCCAAACTGAAGAAGAAGATAAAATTGAAGAAAACTTAAAGAAATTCTTAGAAGTTTTAGACAGAAACATTGAATAAAACAGTTCAATTCTCATAATTAAAAATCAAGGATTAATATCTCCTTGATTTTTAATTTAACCTAGTTTAAATTAAAAATTGCTTTTTCTATATTCATAACAATTATCGTATTAATAAAGTAACTTATTTGAGAGTTTTTATCTAAAAAGGTTTCATTTGCTAATTTAAGTTTATTCACAAAATTATCGTATATAAAAATTTGCGAATCTAAATCATTTGCATTTTTTTGTTTCTCAATTAATATTTTTGCTTCTTCTTCGATCATATAAGGATCTCCAAAAATATAATAAGGGATATATTTATCGCCATGATTATCAAATAATATAAGTGCTCCACCTTTTCCATTGTCTTTGATAATATTTAATAAATTATTAAGTTGGTTTAACTTAAATTCATTTATGCGATTATGATTTTGTAAATTAATTATTATTTGATTATCTTTTTCAAACTCTTTAAAAAATAATTTATACGAACTAATAAAATAAACATTTTCCTCAAAAAATATATCATTCAATTCATTATCATTTTTTAAATACTTGCTTACAGAAATTGAATTATAAAACTTAATGTTGGAAACTTTTTTATAAATTACAAAATCGCCAAGTTCTAAAATTGGATAAATCGAATAATTTTCTTGATTTTTTACAGGACTTAGTAATGTTGAACAAATCATTATTTCTCCTTTTTAAAATAAAAACCACAAGACACTGCACTTCTCGACATGGCTGCTATATTTCTATCCTGACCAGTTTACAAGGTTGCTGTTCTCATGGCTTAATAATTATACTATATTTTTATTGATTAATCTATTGTTCTGCTTTTTTTGTTAAATAACAGTTTAATATAAACTGTGTTAAAACTTTTTTATATTTTTTTATTACAAATCTTCACCATCTAGAAAATCACCAACACCAATGCCTTCAGCTTTTAATTTATCATCTTCTGATTTCTTTTCTTTCTTAGCTTTATCTAAAGCTACAGCTACTTCTTTTTCTTTTGTTTCATAAAATTCTTTGTTTTTTGAATTTTCTTCAGCAGTATCTATTTGGTCTTTTATTTCTTTTAATTTCTTTTCTAGTTTAGATTTAACGTTTTCATATTTTTTATCTGAAAGATCTACTGTTGCAAATTCGTTTGCTTATTTTACTTTTCTTCGTATTTTGCTTTTGCTCTTCTATTTCTTTATTTGCAATTTCTTGATCCTTTTGTGTTCTATCTTCTTTAGCTTTAGCAATAGCTTCACTTATTTTTTGAGTAGCAAGATCGAAGTCTTCTTTAGAACTATCATCATTTATACCTTGACTTGCAGTATTTTTTTCAGTTTCTAAAGTTAATTTAATTTCTTCATATTTTTCTTGACTTAATTAAGTAATTAAATCATTTGCTTCTTTTGATTAGCTTCATAAGCTTTTACTGATGCCTCTAATTCTGTGTCTTGTTTAATTTTCTTTTCAACTATTTTATTGAACGTTTCACTTAATAAAGAAGTTTTTCATCGTAAAATTCTTTTGTGATTGATTCCTGTTTTTTTAATTTCTTCTTTAATTTCAGTTAATTTTGAATCTAATTCCGATTTTAAAATAGCATATTTTGTACTAGATAATTTCGTTGATGAATAGTTTTCAACTTCTGCTAATTTATTTTCATACTATTTTTTTGAAGCATTAAATAGTTCTGCTTTTTGATTGTGTTGAGCTTTTTTTATTTCTAGCTGTTTCAAGAGCAGAATTTAATAAAACTGTAGCTTCTTCATGATATTTTTTTCCACTATTTTCATTTATTTTAGAAATAGCTTGTTTCTTTGATGCTTCTAATTCATCTTTAATACCTTTATATTTTTCATCTGCTAAATCAGTTGAAGAATAAGAATTTAATTCTTCTATTTTTTTATTGTATTTATTCTTTTTAAGCTTTTAATTCAATATTTTCGTCTTTATTTATTAACGCAACTGCCGTTGTTGTTCCAGCAGTTATTGCAACTAGGTCTGTTGGTATATCAATTCATAACATTAGTTTTTTTGATTTATTCATTTTTATTTCCGTCTAAATTCAGTTTTATTTTCAATATAATTCTTTTTTTATATCTCAATTTATATATAAATTTCAAAAATATTTTGGTTTTAATTTATAACATAAAAAAATAAAAATGTGCAATAGTGCACACTTTATTAACGTCTGTTGTAGTACTCAACAATTAATGATTCATCAATTTCTTTTGCAAATTCGTTTCTTTCAGGTAATCTATTAAATGTAACTTTATTGTTTTCACGTGTTAATCATGCAGCTGTTGTCATTACTTCTAATGCATCTTTTAAGTTTGCATTATTTTCTAATGAAGCTTTAATTTCGATAACTGAACCTGGTTTAATAATCATTGAAGGAATGTTTGCTTTGTGTCCATCAACAATAACGTGGTTATGGTTAACAAATTGTCTTGCTTGTGCTCTTGTACGTGCAAATCCAGCTCTAAATACTAGGTTATCCAATCTTGACTCAACTAATTGAAGTAAGTTTGTACCTGTAACTCCGCCTTTTCTTGAAGCAACATTAAATAAATTTTTGAATTGTCTTTCATTTAAACCATACATAAATCTTACTTTTTGTTTTTCATACATATGTAATTGGTAATCTGATGGTTTAGATCTTTTAGCACCGTGTTGTCCAGGAGCTGTTGTTCTTTTTTTACCTTTTGTGAATTCTTTATTATTTTCTAAAAGAGATGTTCCATATCTTCTAGATTTTTTAAAAATTGATCCTAAAAATCTTGACATATTTTTCCTTTCAATATGCAAAGACAATTTAATAATTCTCGATTATATTTTTTTCTCTAATGATTTCGGCATACAGCTTACTTACTTTCAAATTTAAAACAAAGAAAAAACATTTAAACAATATTATTATGCTGTGTCAATGCGTCAAAATTATACAATATTTTTAAAAAAAATACCAAATATTATATATTTGGTTTAAAAATTTACTAACGGTGTTTTGTATTTTAGGCAAAACTTTTGCATAAATTTCTTTATTTTTTTTGCAATGTTCCCTTTTGTTTTTTCTTTTTCTTGAACTAAGAAAACTAATTTTGAATTTGAAAAATTATATTTTATTCCCATTCATTCATTTTTGTGGAAATTAATTTTTGCGATATATTTTTCGTTGTTATTTTTGTAATAATCTTTTATATTTTCAATCGATGAAATTTTTAATAAAGCTATTGTGTCTTGAATATATAATTTTGTTTCAAAATCTGTAATATTTAACTCATGACATTCTAATTCAAATTCATTAATTATTAATTTATTACTTTCATTAACATTTTGATTATTTATATCCTCAAATTTCATTCCTTGAGTTTGATAGTAATTTAGCATATCGATCAAGATATTAAAAAATATAAATGAATCGTATTTAATTTTTTTATTATTTTTTAAATAAACATTATAGCTTTCATCAAAATATAAAAAATTATTTTCAGTATGTTTTTTATTCTCGAATTTTCAACTAAAATCTAGATTAATTTTATATCTTGAACAGATATTAATTAAATACTCTTTTTTTACAAAATGAGAAGCATAAATATTGCTTATTTGTTTAAATTCCTCATTTGTTTGAACATAGTTATTGATAAAAGATAAATAATTACATAATAAATTACTTATATCAATCAATTTATAAACAAAAGAATATTTGAAGGAATAATCTCTTCTATATAAAAACAGTTTTTTATAATCATAAGAAAATTTAAATAAATATTCAATGTTTTTTAAAGTATTTTTAAACAATATAGAGTATTTAATTTGTTCAGGTTTTTCATCTCTAATATTGTTTTTTAGAACCTTATATTCAACATCGTTTTTTCCAAGTATTTTTTTTATAAATGTATTTTGTAGCGGTGAATCAATTATTGCTATTTTAAGCATATGATTTGATGTATTAGTAAATTTATTAATAAGTAAATAGTTAGTATACTCATTTAATAATTTATTAAAGTTTATATACTGGTTTGGTGTTGTATTTTCTTTAAATGATTCCATTCTTATTTCTTTATACTCTTCAATGATTGAATTAATAATTTCACTACTTAAAGGATCATTATTTTTATTAAAAAATGATATGCAATATTTATCTTCATCATTGAATTTATGAAGATAAATTGTTAATAAAAAAGATTCAGTTAATGTGTTGCTAAATGACAAAAAAGCTTCTGTTACAGGATTATTTTTTTCAAATGCTAAAACCTTAATTTGTTTGCTAGAAATTTTTTGAATTATTTGTTTTTCAAAAAAAGAAAGGTATTTATTACTTCCATCGTTTGCAACTAAAATATTTGCAGAAATTGATTTATTTTTTGAAAAAATATTGTTAAATGCTTCGAATAGTAACAAAATTGTTATTTCATTAAAATTATTAAATCCTGCTCCAATTTTTCCAATTATACTATTGTGTCTAACGCTAAAATATTGAGTTTCTTTTGAATCTCAATTCTCTAAATAATTTGAAAAAAGTTTAGTTTTCATAAATACCTACTTTATTAAATCTAATAATCTTAAAATAAATTGATAAATAGCTTCCTTAGTATTTAATTTATTTTTAGCATTTAATAATAAATTATTAAATGCTAATATTTTTATATTTTCTCTAAATTTAGCACTAATTTCATCGATTGGATCTGTAAATGGAAATAATTTATCATTAAAAATATTATCTAATAATAAATTGTAAGCTTCATTTTTGTTATTGGTAATATTTTTGTATTTTTCATAAAAGTTATTAGTTGGAAATACATAACCTAAACTAAGGGATAAATATTCAATAGGACTTAAAAGAACTTCACTTTTATTATATTCCCATGGTAATAAATTATTTTTATCATACAACCATCTTAAAAATAAATCTATTACTTCATTTTTTTCTTTAATATTTGATTTTATTATTGACAAAAAAGTTCCTTGCATAAAATATGAACCATTTTTTTGTTTATCATCTTTTCTTATGGGCACATTTTTTATTAAAAAATTTTTGTTATTTGTTTCAAAAAAATCCTTATAAAAATCAAAAACTCTAGACGTTATAATTGTAAAAAACTGGTTGTTTAAACTTTCTATATTATTCTTATTTTTGATTTCGATATTAATAGTTTTATCTTTTAAATTATTATAAAAATTAGATATAACATTTTTGAAATTATCATCCTTATTTAATGCTTGATAATAATTTAAATTATATTTATCATCATATTTTAAAAAGTACTTTTGATAATCTGAACCAATTTCTTTGAAAAGTTGTTCAAATAAAAAGTTTTCAACATGTCTAACGTATAAAATATCTAAATTATTTTTTATTATTGATTCATTTATTAATTTACAAAAACGATTAAACTTAATATCTTCTTCAAATATTGACTCATCTAGTTTTAAATCTCAACTTATTATTTTCTCTTTATTAAAATTAAATTTAAACGATTCACGTTCTTCTTTATTGAAATCTTCTATTATTTCTTTATACATTTTTAGATTTTTAAAATTTAAGATATTTTGATTATCAATATTATTTAACATTATATATGTATATAATGAGTTTAAATAATGTCCTAAGATTTTTTTATTTATTATCAAAATCTCTGAGCTTATACCAATGGGTAAACTATAAATTTGATCTTTATTATCAAAACCTAAACGGTTGTTATAATTAACTATTTTTTTATCCAATCCAGAAATTTCTAAAATATTATCTAATTTATAAAGTTTATTATTACGTTTAATTTCAGAAAGAATTGATGGATATGAAATAACTATTGAGGGAGTTCGTTTATCATTGATATTCATTTCCAAACTAACTTTATAATTTATTTCTTTTTTATTAAATATATTTCTAATTTCTATTTGATTATTTTTATATTTTAAATCAAGAGTTTGATTGAAACGATTAATAACATTTTTAAAAGCTTCAAAAGACTTTTTTTCATGAGATTCAACAAATGGTATCATTATTGAAACTTTTTCTAATTCTTTATTATCACAAGAAATAGAAAAAGCCATTGATAATGGCAAGGTTGATAATGAAGCTATCTTTAAAATGTCTTTCTTATTCATATTTTTTTATTCTTGAGTTTTTAATATTCTTGATGATATTACTTTTGCAACAATGGTTCCATCATTTGTAGCAGTTGTTATTTGTCTAATGTCTTTTTCAATAACGTCGCCAATTGCAAAAATATTTTTTTGCTTTGTTTCCATATTTTTATCAACTATTACAAAACCTTTTTCATTTAATAATTCCTTATCTGTAATAAATGATGTGGCTGGCTTAAATCCGATATATGGAAATACTCCTTTTATATCCATTTTTGTTTCAACGCCATCAATTGTTGCAACTATAGATTCTAATTTATCATCGCCTTCCAATTTATTAATTACTGAATTATAATGGACGAAGATATTTGAATATTTTTTAACATCTTCAACTATTCTAGCTTCAGCTCTTACTTCATCACGTACAAAAATATGTACCTCCGATGCAGTAGATGCAAGGTAAACAGATTCTTCAAAAGCTGAATTTCCGCCACCAATTATTGCACAAGGTTGATTTTTAAATAGTGCTCCATCACAGATGGCACAGTATGAAACTCCTCTATTATTAAACTTTTCAATGTTTTCAACAGAAGTAGGAACTAAGTTAACCATTCCACTCGCTATAACTACAGCTTTTGCTGTATATTCATCATTATTTTCCAAGATTACAACTTTTTCATTATCGGAAACATTTTTTATATCAACTACTTTTCCATATATTTGTTTAGCACCGTTATTTTTAGCTTGATTTAACATATTTATTGATAACTGAATTCCACTAACAAATTCATAGCCTGGATAATTTTCTATCTTTGATTGTTGAACCATTTTGCCTCCAGGTGCATATGATTCAATAAACCCTACATTGTAATTATTTCTTGAAAGATATAAAGCTGCTGTTAATCCTGCAGGTCCAGCACCAATAATTAAAACATCAAATTTTTTATCCATAATTTATCTCCTTATAAAAAATTAAACATTAGCTTGTGCTAACGTTTATATTTTCTTTTTCATCATTTTTTTGTAATGCATTAAAACTACTTTTAAATAAACGTTTTTTATTATTTTTTGGTTCATAAACAATAAAGTAAAAGAATTTATGAGTTCATTCTTTGTTGTATTTATAAACTTTATATACGTTGTAATTTAACTTAACTACAAATTCAAAAATAACAGTTAATAATAATCCAACGATGATGTATAAAGCTGATATTACTTTATAAATGTTGTAGCTGTCTTCACGTAATGGTTCCATTCCAAAACGTAAAATTCCGTAGAATAGTATATATAAACCACCGGTTGTTCCAGGTTTTAATCAATTGTAATTATTAAGAATTCAAACTAGAATAATATAACTAAAGAAGTTAGCAATAGATTCATATAAGAATAAAGGCATACGGTAATTACCATTGATATACATATGATCTCTAATTAATTTAGGTAATAATTTGAATGCTAATGAGTTTTCACTCATAACTTGCCCATAAACCTCGTGGTTTGCAAAGTTTCCTCAACGACCTATAACTTGACCTATTAAAACTGCAGGTAGGATAATTGAAAATGCCTTTTTAAGATCAATCCTTTTTGGGTTTTTTGAAAAAATGATATAGATAACACAGCATATGGTTGCAGTTATAACACCACCATGGATTGACAATCCACCTTCCCATACATAGAACATTTTATATCACGGCCCATTAGCCCATCCTTTATATTCTATCAACTGTTGGATAACAAAAACAAATCTAGCTCCGATGATAGCGGTCGGTAATGCTATGAAGATTAGTATTGCTAATTGTTCAAAAGAATACTTTTCTCTTCTTCAAAAATAATATACAGTAAGAATTGAAGCTAGCATTCCAAGCATCATTGTTAAAGAATAAACATAAAATGGGCCTACTTGCAAGCTTATTCCTGCATAATCTTTCATACCTTTCTCCTTTATTTTGATTTTTTATTTAAAAATAATTTATATAAATTATATTTAAATTTTGGATTATTAAGAATTTTTTAAAATTTTCTTTAAATACATACCAGTGTAAGAATTATCATTTTCAGCTACTTGTTCTGGAGTTCCTGTTGCAATTATCTTACCACCAAGCTTTCCACCTTCTGGACCTAAATCGATAATATAATCAGCGCATTTAATAACATCTAAATTATGCTCAATAACAATTATAGTATCGCCATTATCAACTATTCTATTTAGGACATTCAATAAATTTTGAACATCATATGGATGTAGCCCTGTTGTAGGTTCATCTAAGATATATAATGATTTGCCGGTTGGTTTTTTTTGTAAATAAGTTGCAAGTTTAACACGTTGTGCTTCACCACCCGACAATGTTGTTGCATTTTGACCTAATTTGATATATCCCAATCCAACATCTAATAAAGCTTGTAACTGTTCTCTAATTTTTGCTCTTTGAACAAAGAAACCATACGCTTGTTCAACAGTCATATTTAAAACGTCGTTAATTGATTTTCCATGATATTTTACTTCTAAAGTTTCAAAATTATATCTTTGTCCATCACAGTGATCACAAGTTACAAAAACATCTGGTAGAAAATGCATTTCAATTTTTATAACCCCATCCCCTTCACATTTATCACATCTTCCACCCGGAACATTGAATGAGAATCTTGATTTTGTATATCCTCTTATTTTTGATTCTTCAACGTTAGCAAAAATATCACGAATATCATCGAAAACTCCAGTATATGTAGCTGGATTTGAACGAGGAGTTCTGCCTATTGGACTTTGATCTATTTTTATTAATTTATCTATTTCTAAAAAACCTGATAATTTATTATTCGATTCTTCATAACTTTTTTTGTTTAAATATGAATCTAATTCCTTTACTAGTTCGTGATTTATTAATGAAGATTTACCTGAACCCGATACACCTGTAATTGCAATTAATTTTCCCAGTGGAAACTTAACATTTACATTTTTTAAGTTATTCGCAACAGCATTCTTTAATGTTAATACTTTTCCATTTCCAGATCGTCTACTGCTAGGTATTTTAATTTCCAAGGCTTTAGATAAATATTGACCTGTTATACTGTCAGGATTAGACATAATTTTTTGTATATCTCCGCTTTCAACAATCATCCCACCGTGTTCACCAGCTTTTGGGCCTATATCAACAATAAAATCAGCCTGTCTAATTGTATCTTCGTCGTGTTCTACAACTATCAATGAATTACCTATATCAACCATTTTTCTAAGTGAATTAAGAAGTTTTTCATTATCTTTTTGATGAAGTCCAATTGATGGTTCATCTAAAACATACAATACACCTGTTAGATTTGCTCCTATTTGAGTAGCTAATCTAATTCGTTGAGCTTCTCCTCCTGATAAAGTTTCAGCCTTTCTATTTAATGTTAAATATTGCAATCCAACATTTATTAAAAATTCAATACGATGTTTTAATTCAATTAATATTAAATTTGAAATTTCCTTCTCGATATTTGACATTTCAATATTATTTAATACTTCTTGTAATTCTTCAATTGATTTATTACAAATTTCATAAATATCTAAATTATTGATTTTTGTGGCTAAAGCAAATTTATTTAATCTCTTGCCTTTACATTCATCACAAGGCATATCCGAAATGTACTTTGAATAATAAACTCTTGCCTCGTTTGATGAAGTATCAATGTATTTTCTTTCTATTTTTTCACAAACACCTTCAATATGTTTAGATCTTTCATATCTATTTCCACTTTCAGAAATAATTGTGTATGAAATATCTTCAAAAGAACCAAATTTTAATATTTCAAGTTGTTCCTTTGTTAAATCATTTATTGGCAGGTCTTTATCAATATTATAAAAAGATAGTAATTTATCAAATTCTTGTCACTCCATATTAGGGGTATTCATAAAATTTTTATAAAATAAAATAGCTCCTTGGTTAATCGATAATTCCTTATTAGGACAAATTAAATCTCAAGATGCTTTTTGTAAGATTCCTAAACCTTTACATTTATAACACATCCCATTTGGTGAGTTGAATGAAAATAATCTTGGTTCAATTTTTGGCATATCAAAATCGCCGTGTTCACAGCTGTGAAAAATTGAGTATGTATTTTTGTTTCCGCCTACTACTTCAACAGATACTAAACCATTTGAATATTGTAAAGCAATTTCTATCGCTTCAGCAACACGTGATTTTATTTCAATATCATTAGACAATGTAAAACGATCTATTATTAAATCTATGGTTCATTTTTTGTTTTTATCTAATTTAATATCATTTTCAAGTTCTAATATTTCGCCATTTGCTTTAATTCTTAAAAACCCTTCTTTTTTCAATTTTGCAAGAATTGTTGCAAACGAACCTTTTTGATTATTCACAATTGGTGATAATATAAATATTTTTGAATTAGCTTTTTGATTCAAAACGTGATTGATAATATCCTTGCTTTTTTGAGCAGTAATTTCTTTTTTATGATTAGGACAAAAAGGCTTACCTATTCTCGCATATAACAATCTTAAATAATCATATATTTCAGTAACAGTTCCCACTATTGATCTTGGATTATTATGAACTGTTTTTTGTTCGATAGAAATAGCCGGACTCAATCCTTCGATACTATCAACATCAGGTTTTTTAGTCCCACCTAAAAACTGTCTTGCATAATTTGATAAACTATCAACATATCTTCTTCTTCCTTCTTCATATATGGTATTAAAAGCAAGTGAAGATTTACCCGAACCTGAAAGACCGCTAAATACAACAAATTGATTTCTAGGTATTTCCAAATTTATACTTTTAAGATTATTTTCTCTGGCATTTTTAATTACTATTTTGTTTTTCATATTAAATATAATTATATTTAATAAAATGTAAAATAACTAATTTAATTTTAATTAACTAAGATTTAAAGTATTATAAAAAATAAAAAATCTATAAGATAAACTTATAGATTAAATATTTATAATTTTTTATTAAACTAGTTGATATCATCATCATTATATTTTTTAGTATTAATTTTGTGTTCGTTTTTACCACCGTTATATTTTAGATCTTTATAAGCTTCTAAAATATCTGTTATAAACACTTCTTTTTCGCTCTCTTCTATAGGTAAGGCTTCTAACCCAGTAGCAAAATTACCATTATTCATCTCTAAAACAAAATCTTCTAAAATTTCTCTAACTCTTTCTTCACCATCTTCAATGTTCATATTTAAAAGCATTCTTGCAAATTCATATATAAATTTATTACGCATACTTAAAAATGCTTCTGAATTTTGGAATGATTGTAGATCTTCAATAGTTGTTGCATCGGCAATTTTTTTGAAAAATTCTTTTTCTTCGTCTGTAGATTTAAACGAAACATCATCTATAAGTGACCCCACCGAAGATGGTTCGATTTTTTCTTGTTGGAAAGAACTAAAATCTGCCGGGATTTCCATTTCTTCAAAACCTTGAAAAATAGTTGTTCTTCATTCATAAGGTGATCTAATTTCTAAAGGAACTGTTGAAAGCTCAGGTTTAGACATTATTCTTTCAACCAAAAATTTATCATGATATTCTGTAGTTAAATATGGTTTAGTATTTTCTAATTCAAAATATGCAAAATTGGTTTTTGATAAAATTCTAGATATTTCATATCCTTGTTTTGAATTGGCATTTAAATTTTCATACATTTTAACTTTATTTATATCAAACTTATAGTCTTTTAAATTTTTTAAAAAACTTTTATCAAATTTTTGTTTTTCTTTAAACATTGATTTATCTGTTGATTTTATTAAATTAACTTCAAATGATAAAATTGAAAAATCTGAAAGAATAATAGTTAAGTAATTTTTGGTTTGTTGATTTCCAAAGTATTTTTCGTTATTAAATAAATAATCATCATTACTTATGATTTGATTTTTTAAAAATCTAGTTTCAAGATATTGTTTTGTTTCATAATTAACATTATTTTTTTCATTAATTTCATTATTATGCAGTTCAAAATCAAAAAACGAATAATAATTGCTATCTTGTTCTCCAAATATACCCATAATAAAACCACCTAATTCTTCGAAGGTTAGATTATCAGATACAACTGTATTTAATTCTTTTTCTTTCTTAAGCTCAATAAATTTGACAAGATTAATGTTAAATTCTTTTAATATTGGTGAAGCAACATCAACGTTTTTTACTGTTAAATTGTAATTATTTCCTATTCTTTTTATTTTCATTATTTTTCTCCTTCTAAAAATTCGTGTAGCATATGTTTTCTTGCTATATTTTTTAAGCGATATAAATAATCTAATATTGCTTCTCCTAGACCATTTTGTACTACATCACTTGTAAATAATTTAGCTATCTTTAAAGGCTTTTCAGTAGAATTTGCCATCGCATATGAGTAATTTGTTAACTGCAACATTGGAATATCGTTATTACTATCACCAATTGTCATTACATCTTCTAATTTAACGTCTAAATCATTATATTCATTCTCAATTAATCACTTTATTGCTGAGCCTTTATTAATATTTTTAGCATTAATTTCAATATTGCAATGTGTTACTATGATTTCGATATCATCATTTAAAAATTCTATTTCTTTATAAATTTCATTAACTTTATTCGATATATTACATTCATTTATTGGCTGTTGTGAATATATTTCGATCTTTATTGGGTTAATTAGCTCATTACTATATTTTTTAGGAATAGTTTCCTGTTTTTCTTTACTTATAAAATGATAATTTAATATTTCATTATTTAAATTAGGTGAATCCTTTAGATAAAAATAATTATCATCATCTCAAAAAATCATTTGTAAATTAAGTCTATTAGCAACATCAATTAAGTCTTTTAGAAATTTATAATCTATATATCAACTTTTTAAATGTTGTTGTTTTTTAACATCATAGATTTGTCCGCCTGATGAACATAGTAAATATTTAACATCTAATTTTTCAGCTAATTCTAGCATTCTTTCCCGAACAGGATTACCTGTACAAATATTAAAATCAGCATCGTTTTTTATTGCAAATTGAATATCTTTTACTGTGTTTTCTTTTAGATCAAATTTTTTATATATTGTTCCATCAACATCCGAAAAAATTATCGGCTTTTTATTATTAGTTATTGAATACATTATTTCTTTAATCCTTTCTTACTTTTAAACGCGACCTTTTTTCTTTTAATTAATATCGCTATTAAAATATAAAGTAATAAACCTCCAATTGCAATCGTCGGCACAACATAACTAACTATATTTCAAACATTATTATTTTTTTTAGCATTTTCATATTCTTCATTAAAAAATCAATGACCATATAAAACTATTTTAGATTTTTCAAAATATTTAATTTTTTGAATAGTCGTACTTTCTTTTAAATGTTTTTTATTTGTTAATCATGTTCAAACTAATATAGAAGCTTCTGGCATAGGCAGTTTTTGAGATCTTAAAACTATAATCAATTTTTCATTGTCATTTTTATCTTCATTATACTTATCTAAAAGTTGATTAAATTCAGCTGATAAATATTTAGTTCTTATTTCATCATTATCAATCAAAAGTGATTCTTTTGAATTTAAATTTTCCGTTTTTTCATTTATTTCGAGTTTGCTTAAATTATCACTATCTCATTCAAAAAATGATTCATATGTAAAATCTTTATAATTTAAATTATTCTCCTCAAATTTTTTTGATAAATTAAAATCTTTTCAATCTAGCTTAATAAATTCTTGTTTTATTAAATCAATATCATTTGAGCTTTTGTCCTTTATTTTATTTGTGTCTTGACAAGAAATAGATATCATAGCTACTGGAAAAATTGGTAATGTAATCATAGACGTTAATAATAATTTATTTTTTTTATTCATAATTACATTAAATTTTATATTAATTACGGTTATTATTTTTAAATAAAAATAATATTGAGACTTTTAAAAAATAAAAAATATTATCAAACAATATAAAATTATTAATAATAAATAGAATAAATTTGGAGTTTTTATATGAATAAAGAAGCAATTATTTTAATAGTTTTTTCTTCATTAATTTTAGTGATATTACTATCTTTATTAATTTTTATAATTATTAAAAAAACAACTAAAAATAAGGATGTTTTAGCTCAAAAAGATATGTTATTAGCAGAAAATGAAAAAAACTTTTTTGCATTAAAATTAGATTTAGAAAATAAGTTAAACAAAATTAATGATGATCTAAAATACAACATTGAAATTATATTAAATAAAAAAGTTGATAATCTTAAAGAAGATTTAAATAATAAAGTAGTTAATTTAAATAAGTTTCAACAAGAAATGATAAAAGATAACTTAACCTCAATTTTAGTTAATATAAAAGAAAATAACAAAATTCAAAACGAAGACTTTAATAAATTATCATCCTTAGTTAATGAAAATATTAATAAGAAACTTGAAGATATAAGTAAAAAAAATATTGAATGATTTGAAAATATCAAAAAAAATATAGACGAACATTTTGAAGATAAACTAACAAAACAAATTAAAGAACAATTTGGAAATATTAAAAATTCAATGGATGAAATGAATAAAGGAATGATTCAATTTAGTACTATTGAAAAAAGTGTAATTGATTTAAATAAGACATTTTCAAATAGTAAAAACGTAGGAAATTTTGGTGAATTTACATTATTACAAATTTTCCAAAATCACTTTCCTACATTGGAAAATAAATTATGATTCCAGCAATATAAAATTGATCCAAAAACAGATGAAATTGTTGATTTCGTAATTAAATCAAAAATGCAGATTGATAATAAGGAACAAGAAATGATAATTCCTATTGATTGTAAGTTTCCGCTTGAAACATGAAATAATTACATCAATCAAACTGATGAAAATGCAAAAACAAATTCACTTAAATTATTGAAATATAATGTACAAAAAATGGCTAAAAGCATTAGCGAAAAATATATTAGAAAAGATAAAAAAACCACACCTTATGCACTAATGTATTTACCTTCTGAATATATATATTCAACTCTTATTAATGATTATCAATTTGTTTCAGCTCTGTTTCAAAATTACAAGATTATTTTACTAGGTCCAACTTTTGTCATGGCTTTTATATACAGTTTCTTTATTCAAAGTCAAAACTATCAAGTTTCAAAAGATATTGAAAAAATTAAAAATCTATTTATTGAAGTTCAAAGAAATTATAGTTATTTAAATAAAAACATTGTTGATGGCTGGTCTTCAATTAATGATGCAAAAGAATCTATTGAAAAAGCTTATGGTTATTCAGATAAAATAATTAATAAAATAAATAAAAATGCACAGCATTTAGGTGTAGAACAAACAAAATTAACCAATAGTTTTTTAAATAAAGAAAATAAAATTAAAAAACTTGTGGATTTAGAAAAATCAAATGAAAATGAATAAAAAATATATTGCCCAAAAGAGCAATATATCCCAAAGAGAAAGTTCAAGTGCAACACAATGCCTTGGGCTTTTTTTATTATACATTTTATTTTTTTAAAATTAATAAATCAAAAAAAAGTAAATAGAAAATATTCATTTTTTCAAATGAAGATAAGCATAATTTTATTATGTTAATTTTTGTTAATAATAATTATTTAATATATTCTAAATAGGTTTGTAATGGTGTCTTCCAATTTAATATTTCCCGCGTCATATTATTTATTTGGTTAACAACTGAGTCAAGTTTTTCTTGAGTTATAGTATTAAAGTTAAAACCTTTTTTGAATTCTCTTCTCAAAATTCCATTTCAATGTTCATTTGAGCCTCTTTGAAAAGATGCATAAGGTTCAGCTCTATAAATCTTTATATTTAATCATCTGGCTAAAATACCTATTTTTTCAAATTCAATACCATTGTCTACTGTTATTGTTTTTACTTCTAATTCATTATCTCTTATAATCTTTTTTAACTCTGAATTAATTATATTTGGTGATTTGCTTTGTATTATTTTTGCAAACCCTATTCTTGTTTTTCTTTCAGTTAAAGTTAAAACATTATTATATCCATTGGCTCTCTTTCCTAAAACTAGATCTGCTTCTCAGTGTCCAAATTCAAGTCTTAAATCTATAGATTTAGGTCTAGTTCATATTGGAAAAACATAATCAGCAGATTTTACAAGCCGTTTTATTACGGATGCTGTTCTTTTACCACCTTTTTTATAATATTGTCTTAATTTATCGTACTTTTTTATAACTCAATTATTAGTGTTTATTCAATTAAAAACCGTTCTTAAAGAAGGACAACAGTGTTTTGTGCTAGTTTTTATAAAATTATATGTTGACTTTATACCAAAAAACTTTTTGTCATATTTTTGTAAAAAAGCGTTAGAAAAATTTTTGAATTTTTGGTTATCCACGAATTTAAAATAATACTTATGTCTTGATCTTTCTCTTGTTTTTAAACTAGCGTGTTTAAATTCATAAGTTCCAAAACTATTTGTATTCCTCTTTATTTCTCTACTTAGGGTCGAAACACTTCGCTCGATTAATCTCGAAATCCTACGAAGAGAATAATTTAACTTTAAATAATTTTCAATAATTATTCTTTCATTATCTGTTAAATGGTTATATTTTTTTATTGTATAATTCATATGAGTTCCGTTCCGTTCCAATGGAACTTTTTCTTTTTTAATTAATATAAAAAATTCAAGTTCCACATCTAAATTTTACTTTAAACGTGTTGCACTTGAATTTTCAATTTAGGATATATTGCCCAAAAGAGCAATATATTTTTTTGTTTTGAAACTATTTTGTAATTTTTGTTACAGTTCCAGCCCCAACAGTTCTACCGCCTTCACGGATTGAGAATCTTGTTCCTTCTTCAACGGCGATAGGAGCGATTAATGTAACTTTTAATTCTACTGTGTCACCAGGCATAACCATTTCACGTTGTCCGATGAATGAAATACCACCTGTAACGTCTGTTGTACGGAAGTAGAATTGTGGTTTATAGTTTTGGAAGAATGGTGTATGACGTCCACCTTCTTCTTTTTTAAGAACATAAACTGTAGCTTCAAATTCAGTGTGAGGAACGATTGTTTTAGGTTTTGCTAAAACTTGACCACGTTCGATTTCTGATCTATCAACACCACGTAATAATAAACCAGCATTATCACCAGCTTGAGCTTCTTTTAAGTTCTTTCTGAACATTTCAATACCAGTAACAACTGTTTTCTTTGTTGGTTTTAGTCCAACGATTTCAACTTCTTCGTTTAGTGTTAGAACACCACGTTCAACTCTACCTGTTGCAACTGTTCCACGTCCTGTAATTGTGAAAACGTCTTCGATAGCCATTAAGAATGGTTTTTCTGTTTCACGTTTTGGTTCTTCGATGTATGAGTCAACAGCTTCCATTAATTCCATAATTTTTTCTTCATAAACTGGATCACCTTGTAAAGCTTTTAAAGCTGAACCAGCGATAACTGGAGTGTTGTCACCATCGAATTTGTATTCGTTTAGTAAATCACGGATATCCATTTCTACTAAACCAATCATTTCTTCTCTTTCGTCATCCTTAAACATATCAATTTTGTTCAAGAAAACAACGATCTTAGGAACACCAACTTGTTTTGCAAGAAGAATGTGTTCACGTGTTTGAGGCATAGGACCATCTGTAGCAGCAACTACTAAGATAGCACCATCCATTTGTGCAGCACCTGTAATCATGTTTTTAACATAGTCAGCGTGACCTGGACAGTCAACGTGTGCATAGTGACGTTTTTCTGTTTGGTATTCGATGTGTGAAGTATTAATTGTAATACCACGAGCTTTTTCTTCAGGAGCATTATCGATAGAAGCATAGTCTCTAGCTTCTGATAAACCTTTTTTAGATAAAACTGTAGCGATTGCTGCTGTTAATGTTGTTTTACCATGGTCAACGTGTCCAATTGTACCAACGTTAACGTGAGCTTTTGAACGGTCAAAATCTACTTTTGCCATTTTTATTCCTTTCTTTATAATATATTTTTAATATTTAAGATTTGAAAATCTTGATTAAACGCGTTTAACCACCTAAGCATAGCCTTTCATCTATGTCCTGTCCAATATTATGCGTTTAATATAAAATAAGCAATAAAAATTATTTTAACAAAAATATAATTTTTATCCTCAATATTTTACCAAATAACAAGTGTTTAAAATATATTTTAAAATTTAAAAATATTAATTTTACTTAGTGTCTTTAAAAATTCTTCCTAAAATTGATTGTAAATTTTCAATTGGAACGGCTTGAAGAGTTCCGTTTTCTGCCAATGTAATCCCACCGTTTTCTTCACTAACAATTAATGTTGATGAATCTGACATTTCAGAAATCCCAAGAGATGCTCTATGTCTTGCACCGTATTTATTATCAATTGATTTTTTTGTAATCTTATAGAATGTAGCAGCATAGTAAATCTTGTTATTTCTAATTACTACCGCACCATCATGTAGCGGACTATGTTTATTAAAAATCGAGATTAAAAGCGAAGATGAAATATTTGCATCAAGAATAATTCCATCAGTTCTTAAAAGATCTAAATTGTTATTATTTTCAATAGTAATAATAGCACCTGTTTTTGTTTTTGATAACGCTTCTAAAGCTTCTTTTAATTGATAAATTATTCTTATTTTAGTTGAACTTCCTAATGATTTTTTAATTGTTTTATTCTTCTTGATTGCGTTTATAACTACAATGACATAGTTGATTAAAATCGCCAAAGCAATTATTACAACAATTCCCAAAATAATATAAATAGCTGTATTCATAAATAATTTCCTTATCTAAATAATAATTGAATTAAGTAATTTTTCCAGTAAGGGCCAAAATAATTGTTAATAATATTATTTGTATTAAAACAAAAACAATAATTAAAATAATTCTTTTACTCTTAGAAATTGGTTTAGTAGTTTCAGCAAGAGGTGATTCAGATCATTTTTCAAACTCTTTATAATTTTGGTATTTAGCTCTTAATTGCTTTTGTCTCTTCTTTGTTTTATCAATTAGATCTTTATTTCTTTCGTCCATTATTTTCATAAACCTTATTTTTTGGAAGAATGAAAAAACATCCATTTCTGAATAATTTTTATAAAACTTAGCGTTTTTTTTGTATGCTTGGAATTCAGTTATAACTTTTGAAATACTGTCACTTTCTGGGTCATACTTTAATGTTCTTGTATCTTTTTGCTTTTGTGCGTTTAAAATTTTTGACATGCTATTTAAACTCCTTAATCCAACATAATGTAAAATAGAATGCAGATTTTATTAAATTAGAATAATTTTAATTATAATTTATAATTATTTTTAATTAACATTAAATTTTATATTAAATTAGGAGATAAGATGAAAAAAACAATAAGAGACATTGAATTAAAGAACAAAAAAGTCATTCTAAGAGTTGATTTTAATGTTCCAATATCAAATGGTGTTGTGATGGATACCAAAAGAATTGATGCAGCAATTCCAACAATTAAATATATTTTAGAAAATGGTGCTTCTTTAATTATTATTTCTCACTTAGGAAGAATTAAAAGCGAAGAAGACAAAGCTACTAAATCATTAAAAGTTGTCGCCGAAAAATTCTCACAAATTTTAGGTAAGGAAGTTAAATTTATTCCACATACAAGAGGCAAAGAAGTCGAAGAAGCTGCGAGAAACTTAAAAGATGGGGAAATAATATTTTTAGAAAATACACGTTTTGAAGATTTAAACGATAAAGCTGAATCAGGTAATAGCGAAGAATTATCACAATACTGAGCAAATTTAGCTGATGTATATGTTAATGACGCTTTTGGAGCTTCTCATAGAGCTCATGCTTCAACGGCCGGTATTGCAAAATATGCTAAAGAATCTGCACTTGGTTTCTTAATGAATGACGAAGTTAGTCATTTAGAAAAAATACTTGACGGTTTTGAAAGACCTTTTGTTGCAATTGTTGGTGGTGCAAAAGTTAGTGACAAAATTAAAGTTTTAGAAAAACTATTTCACGTTGCAGATAAAGTATTGGTTGTTGGCGGAATGGCTTATACTTTCCAAAAAGCATTAGGACACAAAATTGGAACATCAATTTGCGAAGATGATAGAGTAGAAATGGCAAAACAATATCTAGAACAATATAAAGATAAAATTGTTTTACCAATCGATAATGCTTATACTGATGAATTTGCTGATAAAACACCTTTATTCACATCAAAAGATAATATTGATATTCCTGATGGATATATGGGGCTTGATGTTGGAACTCAATCAGTAGAATTATTTAACGAAGTTATTTCTTCAGCAAAAACAATTTTCTGAAATGGTCCTGCCGGAGTTACAGAATTTAAAAATTTTGAAAACGGAACAAAAGGAATAGCTATTGCTATTGCAAATAATCAAGACGCTTATTCAGTAGTTGGTGGTGGTGATTCAGTAACTGCAATTAATAAATTAGGATATCAATCTAAATTTAGTTTCATTTCAACCGGTGGCGGTGCTTCTATTGAATTTATTCAAGGTAATAAAATGCCAGGTTTTGAAGCGATCCAAGATAAATAATTTAATATAAAATTAAATTAAATTAAGTGTATGTAAAAAACTTGCTTTTGTGTAGCAAGTTCCCAAAGAGAAAGTTCAAGTGCAACACAATGCCTTGGGCTTTTTTTATTATACATTTTATTTTTTTAAAATTAATAAATCAAAAAAAGTAAATAGAAAATATTCATTTTTTCAAATGAAGATAAGCATAATTTTATTATGTTAATTTTTGTTAATAATAATTATTTAATATATTCTAAATAGGTTTGTAATGGTGTCTTCCAATTTAATATTTCCCGCGTCATATTATTTATTTGGTTAACAACTGAGTCAAGTTTTTCTTGAGTTATAGTATTAAAGTTAAAACCTTTTTTGAATTCTCTTCTCAAAATTCCATTTCAATGTTCATTTGAGCCTCTTTGAAAAGATGCATAAGGTTCAGCTCTATAAATCTTTATATTTAATCATCTGGCTAAAATACCTATTTTTTCAAATTCAATACCATTGTCTACTGTTATTGTTTTTACTTCTAATTCATTATCTCTTATAATCTTTTTTAACTCTGAATTAATTATATTTGGTGATTTGCTTTGTATTATTTTTGCAAACCCTATTCTTGTTTTTCTTTCAGTTAAAGTTAAAACATTATTATATCCATTGGCTCTTTTTCCTAAAACTAGATCTGCTTCTCAGTGTCCCAATTCAAGTCTTAAATCTATAGATTTGGGTCTAGTTCATATTGGAAAAACATAATCAGCAGATTTTACAAGCCGTTTTATTACGGATGCTGTTCTTTTACCACCTTTTTTATAATATTGTCTTAATTTATCGTACTTTTTTATAACTCAATTATTAGTGTTTATTCAATTAAAAACCGTTCTTAAAGAAGGACAACAGTGTTCTGTGCTAGTTTTTATAAAATTATATGTTGACTTTATACCAAAAAACTTTTTGTCATATTTTTGTAAAAAAGCGTTAGAAAAATTTTTGAATTTTTGGTTATCCACGAATTTAAAATAATACTTATGTCTTGATCTTTCTCTTGTTTTTAAACTAGCGTGTTTAAATTCATAAGTTCCGAAACTATTTGTATTCCTCTTTATTTCTCTACTTAGGGTCGAAACACTTCGCTCGATTAATCTCGAAATCCTACGAAGAGAATAATTTAACTTTAAATAATTTTCAATAATTATTCTTTCATTATCTGTTAAATGGTTATATTTTTTTATTGTATAATTCATATGAGTTCCGTTCCGTTCCAATGGAACTTTTTCTTTTTAATTAATATAAAAAATTCAAGTTCCACATCTAAATTTTACTTTAAACGTGTTGCACTTGAATTTTCAATTTAGGAACTTGCTTTTGTGTAGCAAGTTTTTTTAAATTAATTTTGGCTGTCTATTTCTTGTTTTTCAGTTTCTGCTTCATTAATATCGTTTTCGAATGCTGAATTAATTTGATTTTGTAAAGTTTGTAAATAATCTAATCTATAAATATCAATGTTTTCAAATTGTATGTATTCTTTTTGATTTTTTTCATATTTAGCCTTATATGAAGAAATTTTTTGATCTAGTTTGATTTTAATATTTTGATATTTCTCTTCATTTAAGTCATTAGATAATTTATCTGCTCTTTTAATTAATTCATCGTGTTTTTCAACCGATTCTTTATCAAATGAGAAAATTCAACTTTTATCTTCTATTTCGAGTTCAACTTGTGAAAACGAATAGAAGAAGGCGTCAAAAAATGATTTTAGTTGTTTTTCGTCTAGGTTAATAGATAATTTAGAATCAATAAATTCTTCTGGATTATCAATAATTTTTTTAGCATATTCATATCTTTTTTTTGCAGTTTCTGATAAGTATTTATTTTTATAGACATCATTTGTCTCAATTTCTTCAAAAAAAGCTTCAACTCCTGGCTGAACATAATTTTTAATGACAGATTTAATTGTATCAATATATAACTGTCTTCATTTAGATAATGATAAAGAAATTATTTCTTTAATTTTTTCATTTGCTTCTGAATAAACTTGATCAGCATTTTCTTCTGTTTTTTGTTGTACTTTTTGTTCTTGTTCTTGTTTAACTTTTTGCATTTCTTTTACTATTTTTTTATAATTTTGTCTAATTTTGCCATAATTAACTACATCTTGTGTCTTATCAAATCTTGCAATTAGCTTATTAATTTCAGCTAAGCTATTATTATATTCAGCTTCAGGTGTGATTTCTGTATCAGAAATTTCTTCTTGATCCTTTTGTTCCTTATCATTTTTAGCTTTTTCTAATGCTTCACTTAATTTTTGGATTTTTTCATTATAGAAATTAATACTTTCACTAATATTAGATGAATTATGTGAACTAACTTCAGTTTTTATATCATTTAATACTTTGTTTAATTCTTCTTTAATTGATTCGTATTTTTCATATGCTAAATCATTATCTAAATAATTTTGAACTTCTAAAGCCTTGCTATTATATTCTTCTTTTTTAGCTTCTAGATTATCTAATTCTTGTTTTTTATTTTTAAAATTATTTAAATCTTCTCTTAATTTAGGTTGTTCAGTAAGATCTCAAGATAAATCATCCATTTCTAAATATTGATTAACTTTATCAGTTGAATATTTAGTATCTAAATTATCTTTTACCTCTTGAATTAAATCTGCATAATAATCTTTATTCAAACTTTCTAAAAGTGATAAGAATTCTTCTTTTTGTGCTTTTGTTGAGTTAATTTTATTTAATTTATTATTGATTTTTTCCAATTTAGATTTAATATCAGCTAAAATCTCATCTAATTTATTAACAGCATTACTGAATAAAGAAACTGATTTTGTTTCCTCATTTTCAACATTGGTTTTTACATTGTTTGTTTCTAATGTTAATAAATCTTTTAATTCTTTAATTTTCTCAAGTTCTTCATTAGATAAGTTAGTATTACTATATTGATCGATTTCTAAAAGTTTATTTTCATAAGCCTCTTTTGAAGCGTTCAAATTAGCTATACTATCATCCATTTCAGCCTTATCTGCTAATGCTTTGTCAATTGCTTTTTGCAATAATTTGATTGCATTTGCATAATCAGCTTCATTACTTGATTCATTTATATTAGCAGTAACATTATTTCTTGAATTTTGTAATTCATCTTTAATGCTTTGATATTTTTCATCATTTAATTCATTTTCTAGCAATGAGTTTAATTCATTTAGTTTATCTAAATATTTTTGTTTATTTAAAATATTTAGATCTTTTGCTTCATATGAAGTATTATTAGATTTTTTAGAAAACAAAGTAGCAACCGTTATTGTTAAAGCGGTTGTAGCTATAGCATTTGAAATGCCTAATCACATTAATAATTTTTTTGATCTTTTCATAAATTTTCCTATTTTTTTAGTTGGTTATAATTTTTTAAATATATTATAAATGAAAAAAAAAAAAAAAACAGTCTAAAAATATGGTATTGATAGGAATTAATTGCTGGGTTTTTACTCTTATTTAAACAAAATATTTACTGATATTTTTTTATTTTATTTGATGCCAAACAATTCTTGCATTAGATCGCTTGGGATTTTTTTGTACTTATAAATTAAAAAATAATATTTAAATTTTAATTTAAAGTATTTTTTAAATCTCTTTTTTTGTAATTTTATAAATTTAAGATAATCTTATTCATTAAAGCCTAAAATAATATAAACCTATCATTTTCTATTTTAAAAAATAATCTAGATTTAAGGTTATTTTTTCACTAAATAATATACAAATATAAAACTATAATTATTTTGTTAAAATTTAACATATGAAAAATATAAAACTATCCTTGAAAGAAACGCAATTTGCTATTGAAAAATTAAAAGATATATTCTCAAATCAACTAAGAAAAAGATTAAATTTAACTAGAGTTTCTGCTCCGTTGTTTTTAAGTACAACTAGTGGACTTAACGATGGTCTATCCGGAGAGCAAGCAGTAACCTTTAGACCAAAAAATATAAATGAAGATTTAGAAATCGTTCATTCGTTAGCAAAATGAAAAAGGGATGCGTTATCCCGTTATAATTTTTCATTATATGAAGGTATATATACTGATATGAATGCTATTAGACAACAAGAAGATATCGACTTAACTCATTCTTTTTATGTAGATCAATGAGATTGAGAATTAATAATATCTAAAGATGATAGAAATATTTCTTTTTTAAAATCAGTTGTAAAAAAAATATACAAATGTTTAAAAAATACAGAAAAAACCATAAACAGAATTTATAGTTCATTAAAAAATAAACTTCCAAAAAATATTACATTTATAAGTTCAAAAGAACTTTATAAAACCTTTCCAAATCTTAATCCAGAACAAAGAGAACTTGAAATTGTTAAAAAATATAAAGCTGTTTTTATTTACCAAATTGGAAACGAACTGCCTGATGGTATACCTCATTCAAAAAGAGCAAAAGATTATGATGATTGAAATTTAAATGGTGATATTGTGGTTTATGACGAAATAAACGACATTGCTTTGGAATTAAGTAGCATGGGAATAAGAGTGGATAATATTTCTTTAGAAAAACAATACAACCTCAAAAAAGAAGAAATAGAAAAAATTAGCCCATATCATAAAAATATAATTAATGATAAATTACCACTAACTATCGGTGGCGGAATTGGACAATCTAGAATCGCAATGTTTTTATTAGAAAAAAATCATATCGGTGAGGTTCAAGTAAGTGTATGAGATGAGAAAACAAAAAATAAAGCTATTGATAATAAAATTATCTTATTATAAAATTTATTTAAATGACAAAGAAAAAAGTAGCATAACATTGTGTTAAACTTTTTTCTTTTTTTAAGATTAAGCTGTAATAAAATAATAAAATTAAAGTTAAAATATGTCAAGATTTTAGTAAAAAATATGTTAATCGATTTTATAAATTTTATAATTAACAGGTTAAATAAAACATTTTTCTAAAATGTTAAATATATAAATAGGTTAATCATATTAAAGAAAACGATATAGCTTTATCTGTAATTAATAAAATAATATAAACCTTCTTAAATATTTATATTATCAGTTAATAATGATTGGGACTTAGTAGTATAAGATCTTAAAACTGACAAGTCATTTAAAAGCAATAATAAAATTATTAACCACTCTGATTACTAATTTAATTTATTTTTAATGTATATAGATAATGTTAAAACTCGGTACTAGAATTTCACTTTTACAATTATAAATTTTCTAGCTAATAGAGAAGTTAAATACTTATGTTTTACTATAAAAACTGAATGTTTTAATAATTTAGACTACAGTCAAACAATGTTTTAAATTTAAATAAAAAAATCTTCACATCTTTATTGTTGTGAAGATAAATAATAATTAAACTATTATTTTTTTAGTAGTTTATTTGGGGTTAATATAATAATATTAACTAGAGTGTTCAATTTTATTTTGAATTTCCCCAATAATTCTGAATACAGTTCGATTATAATCATATTCTTTATTACGTTCATTATCAATTCAATCAATATATTCTTCTTTTTCTTCTTGAGATATTACATCTGTTGAAAGAATATAAGGTTTAATATATTTATCTATAAACTTGTTATTTTCTCTTTTGATATCTTCTAAACGGTTTGCATCTTTAATTACATTAATCCATTCTTCAAGATCTAAAAAGTCAAATGAAACAGCTTCCGTTCGAATATAACGGACATATTCACCTTTTTTATCGGATATTATATCTAAATCTGTTTCTAATTTGTCTAATTCTTCTAGAGAATTAAATTCATTTGTTATGATAAAATTTTTTCAATATGTATAGCTATTTTCACCCATATTTTCTCTATTTCGATTGCGTTCTAGTCTATTCGTAATATTTCACTTTCTTAAACCGGTTTCACGGTAATATTGCAAAATTTTATTAGTTTCATCGTATTCATTAGATCTTTTACTAATGAAAATTTCCCTTATTTTATCATTATATTCTTGTGTAAAAAATTCTTTGTATTCTTCATAGATATATAGAAATTGTTCTTTTTTGTTATTGTTTCTTTCAAGAAGTTCATATACTTTATATGAATTTTCATAAATTTCTCTACCTTTTAAAGAACCTATATACGTTGATAATTCTTCTAACTCTTGTTTGTTAATTCACTCCATTTTATCTATTTCCAACTTGTATTCTTCTTTTTTAGCACCTAATTCTTGATCTTCATTTTTTGCATCTAATAAAATTGCATCAATTGAATCGCTATTATTTGCATTATTAATATTTTCTTTTAATTGTTCTTTCTTTTCATCGTCTATATTTGATAAAGAATCAATTTCTTCGATTGCTCTGTTTTGTTTTTCTGTTAATTCATTATCACTTGAATCATCTGGGGAATTTGGATTAGTTGAATCATCTGTTTTAGCATTATTTTTATCTTCTGCTTCTTTAATCAATCTTTCTACTTCTTCTTTTGTATCAGCTTCGGTTATTTGGCGTTGATAATCATTTTTTTCATCTTCATCTAAATTTTGTAAAGTTTCTAATTTATTTAAAGCATCTTCTTTGGCCTTATTTAAATCCTTGGCTTTTTCTAAAACTTCAGCATTCTTTTCGTGTGTTTCTGAATTTGTTAATTCTTCTAGTAATGATTCTTTTTGTTTGTCAGAAAGATTATTTAAATCATTAATTTCTTCTTTAAAGTTATTTTTTTCGTCATTTAGTTTCTTTAAATTATCTATTATAGGAAGTATGTCGTCAGGAGATGATGCTGAATTAACCTTTTCTATTTCTTTTTGTTTATGTTCATCTGAAATTAAGTTAAAGCCATTAATATCATTGATTGCTTTAGCTTTTGAATTAGCTAACTCAATTTCTTGTTTTATTTGTCTTAATTGTTCAGGTGTTGTAGCTTCATTAATTTTGGTTGCAAATTCTTGTTTTTGATCTTCTGAAAGTGCGGTTGCAGAATTTAATATATCTCTAACTAAATCTTTTAATTTGTTTAATGAATTATTGATATTCGAATTTGATGTATTTTCTAAAGCTGCTATTTGATCTGCTACATCATCATATCCAACTGTTGAGACTTTTTCTTTAAGTGTGTTTAAATCATTAGCTGATAATGTATTAGCTTCGTTATGTTTTATTTCTAATTCATCAAAATCATTGCTTGAATCAATTTGATTTTGTGCGTCAGATAATAATTCCTTTATTCGCTCAATTTCATCGTTAATTTCTTTTTTAATTTTTTGTTCTCTTGATTTAAGTTCTTCAATAACATCATCTGATTTTAGCGTTAGTTCTCTTAGTTCTTCATTTTTTGCTAAAACTTCTGGATCGTTTGTATTTTCCTTAATATAATCGTTTGTATCTTTAGAAACAACTAGTTTATCTTCAAAATCTTTAATTAATTCATTCAGTTCTGATAATGATAGATTGTCATTTTTTGATTCTTCAATTTTTTGGTTTAGAATTTCTTTTTGTTTTTCTATTTCTTCTAAAAATCTTTTTCTTTGTTCATCTTCTGTAGGTTTTTCTGCATCTTTAAGTAATTTTTTAACTTTTTGTTCTGCTTCTTCTGCTTTTTTACTTAGTTTAGCTAAATTATCAATATGTTCTTTCGAATCTTTGGCTTTTTCTTTTGCAAGCTCAATTTCTTTTAGAGCATTTTCTAATTCTTCATTAGCCGCTTTTAACCCTGGAACATTAATATCAGATGTACTGTTTAATCTATTTATAGCTCTTTCGCTTGTGATTCTTGCTTCTTCGACAACACGATCAAGTTCTTTCTTGTTTTTATCTCATTTATCTTTTGAATCATTAATTTTATTTTCAAGGTTTTTAATAGATTCATCAAACAAATTTAGTGAAGATAAAATTTCAGGATCATTTTTTAGATCACCCTTATTTAGTTGATTAAATAATTCTTTAGATTTAGCCAAAATTTCTTCAGCTTCATTTATAGCTGTTTTTAATGTATCGACAGATTCCTTGTTTTGTTCTAACTTATTAATAGCATCATTAACTTTTTTATTTGCAAGATCGATTTCAGAAAGAATGTATTCCTTATCTTTTTTACTTAAACTACACTTTTGTGAAATAAAAGATATTGAAGCAAATAATGTTGTTAATGCAGCTGTTGCAATTCAAAGTGATAAAATTTTTCTTCTAGTTGATTTTTTCATATTTTTTCCTAAATGTTTATTATTTAATTTCAAATTAAATTATGAAATTATTTACATTATACCATATATATATATATATATGGCGTTATAATCGTGTTTTTTATAATGTTATTTAGCTATTTTTGTTTTTAAAATTAATGAATTTTTTATTTTTAACAATAAATATACAAAATTTAATAATTAAAAAAACATAAAACACACGTTGCAAAACTATGTGTGTTTTATGTTTTTTTAAAATTTATTAATAAGAATTTTAATTTTAGTTGTTATCAACGCTGTTTTTATCATTTTTTGCTTTATCAAATGCTTCGGTTACTAAATTATTTAAATGATTAATTTTGCTAGTTAAGTCTTCTGCCGAATGTAGTTCTGGAACTTCAAATTCAATGTATTGTTTTATAGCTTTTTCATATTCACTTTTATAATTGTTACCTTTTTCATTTAATTCATTCTTAATTTCGTTATATTTATCTTTATTTAACTGATCTAATAATTCGTCAATAGATTTAAATTTTCCTAAAAGATTATCTTCAACTTCCTTCACTGGGTAAAATACTCAATTAGAAGATTCTAATTCTCCTTCAAAATTTGAAAATGATTGATGAAAATAATGTCACCAGTCAGTTCATGTTTGTTTTTCTGTTAAATCTAATGATAATTTTTCATCTAAAAATTCATCTGTATTCATTCTGTTGAGTATAAAATCTATTCTCTTAAATATTGAATCAGGCAATCATTCTTTTGTTATTTCCCCACTTTCTATTCTGTCAGTAAAATATTCTTGTATAAGTGGTGAAAGGTTTAAAATTTCTTTATCTAGTCAATCTTTGAAATATTCTTTTCTCTTTGCAAGCGAAGAATTAATTTCTTCTAATATTTTTGTATTTGCTTCTTTATAAATTTCATCAGAATTTTCTTCAGTTTTATTATTTACTTTTTCTACTTGTTCATCCCTTACAGAAGTCATAGATTCAATAATTTTTTTATAAACTTTTTTTGCTTGAGTTGATTTAGCTGATTTAAATCTTTCGATTAGCTTATTAATTTCAGCTAAGCTATTATTATACTCAGCTTCAGGTGTAATTTCTGTATCAGTAATTTCTTTTTGATCCTTTTGTTCCTTATCATTTTTAGCTTTTTCTAATGCTTCATTTAATTTTTGAATCTTTTCATTATAGAAATTAATACTTTCACTAATATTAGATGAATTATGTGAACTAACTTCAGCTTTTATATCATTTAATACTTTGTTTAATTCTTCTTTAATTGATTCGTATTTTTCATCTGCTAAATCATTATCTAAATAATTTTGAACTTCTAAAGCCTTGCTATTATATTCTTCTTTTTTAGCTTCTAGATTATCTAATTCTTGTTTTTTATTTTTAAAATTATTTAAATCTTCTCTTAATTTAGGTTGTTCAGTAAGATCTCAAGATAAATCATCCATTTCTAAATATTGATTAACTTTATCAGTTGAATATTTAGTATCTAAATTATCTTTTACCTCTTGAATTAAATCTGCATAATAATCTTTATTCAAACTTTCTAAAAGTGATAAGAATTCTTCTTTTTGTGCTTTTATTGAGTTAATTTTATTTAATTTATTATTGATTTTTTCCAATTTAGATTTAATATCAGCTAAAATCTCATCTAATTTATTAACAGCATTACTGTATAAAGAAACTGATTTTGTTTCCTCATTTTCAACATTGGTTTTTACATTGTTTGTTTCTAATGTTAATAAATCTTTTAATTCTTTAATTTTCTCAAGTTCTTCATTAGATAAGTTAGTATTACTATATTGATCGATTTCTAAAAGTTTATTTTCATAAGCCTCTTTTGAAGCGTTCAAATTAGCTATACTATCATCAATTTCAGCCTTATCTGCTAATGCTTTATCAATTGCTTTTTGCAATAATTTAATTGCATTTGCATAATCAGCTTCATTACTTGATTCATTTATATTAGCAGTAACATTATTTCTTGAATTTTGTAATTCATCTTTAATGCTTTGATATTTTTCATCATTTAATTCATTTTCTAGCAATGAGTTTAATTCATTTAGTTTATCTAAATATTTTTGTTTATTTAAAATATTTAGATCTTTTGCTTCATATGAAGTATTATTAGATTTTTTAGAAAACAAAGTAGCAACCGTTATTGTTAAAGCGGTTGCAGCTATAGCATTTGAAATACCTAATCACATTAATAATTTTTTTGATCTTTTCATAAATTTTCCTATTTTTTTAGTTGGTTATAATTTTTTTTAAATATATTATAAATGAAAAAAAAAAAAAAAAAACGGTTAAATTTTAGAAGAAAAAGCACTTATAGAAATTAATCTAAAAGTGCTTGCTTAATTCATTTAAGATATGGCAGGGGATGCAGGAATCGAACCCGCACAAATGGGTTTGGAGTCCATGGTTCTACCACTAAACTAATCCCCTAAATGCATAATATTAATTATAATTTAATTTATGCATTTTAAAAAGATTAATTTATTTTAAAATATTTATTTATTTCATCTATTTTATCTACTTTTTCTCAAGGTAAATCTAAATCGTTTCTACCAAAATGACCAAATGTTGCAGTTTGTAAATAAATTGGTTTTAATAAATCTAATGTTTTTATTATTCCTTCAACACTTAAATCAAATATTGAATAAACAGCATTGATTATTTCTTTTTCACTATATTTTGAAGTTTTAAAGGTTTCAATATAGATTGATTGAGGTCTTGGAAGTCCTATTGCATATGAAAGTTGTATTTCAATTTTTTTAGCAACTCCGGCAGCTACTAAATTTTTAGCTATATATCTTGCCATATATGCAGCTGATCTATCGATTTTGGTTGCATCCTTCCCTGAAAATGCTCCGCCACCATGACGAGCAAATCCACCGTAAGTATCTACAATAATTTTTCTTCCAGTTAATCCTGTATCTCCTACAGGGCCTCCAATAACAAATCTTCCAGTAGGATTAATTAATAGTTCATAATCTAAATTGAAATTATATTTTTTTAAAACATAATCCACAATATTTGTTTTAATAAATTCTTTAAATTTTTTATACACAAAATTTTCTTCATGTTGTATCGACATCAATATTTTTTTAACATTAAATGTATTGCTTTCATCATCATATTCAATTGTAACCTGGCTTTTCATATCAGATTTCGCATATGGAAATTTTTTAGCTCTTCTAAGGTTTTCAGCACGTTTTACAAGTTCGTGTGATAAAACTATTGTTCAAGGCATATAGAATTCATTTTCATCTGTTGCATAACCAAATAAAATCCCTTGGTCTCCAGCACCTAGTTCTTTTGTGCTGCTTTTGTCCACACCTTGAGCAATGTCAGGACTTTGCCCTGTAATTGCATTTATGATCTTAAAATCATTTTCTTTATAACCTAATGATTTTAAGATTTTTCATGCCTCTTTAATAGTATCTATATAACCTTTTGTTGTGATTTGGCCTCCAATATAAATTAAATCATCATTTGCAATAACATCACATGCAACTCTTGAATATTTATCCTTTTTAATTAAAGCATCAACTATCGCATCTGATATTTGATCACAAATCTTATCAGGGTGACCTGCACCAACTGATTCGCTTGTTAATAATCTTTTCATAAATAATTCCTTTCTAATTTGAATTAAAAAACATAAAAAAACAACTTTGTTTATTAGTAAGTTGTTTTTTAAAAATTGCATAAACATTAATGATACATGTTAGATTTAAATCTCTGACTATCCACCTTATTTTTTTAAAAAACAGGTTGGCATGTTTCACGGCTGTCAAGCTAAACAACTCTTATATGTATTTTAATTATAAAAATTATTATACCATTAATTATTTTTATCAAAAATTATTACTGATAATATTTAAATTATTTTTAAAAATATTTGGATTAAAAAAAGAAATATTAATCAATATCAAAATACCATATTCTTTTAAATCTTAATATCAAAAAATCTATTAAGTATTAATAATTTTCGTTTTTTTTTTTTTTTTTATATTTAGTAAAATATATATAATTTCATACATTAAATTTGAAATTAAATTCTAAAGTATAAATTAAATATTAGAACATTTTTTAACTTAAAATAAGTTGTGTTTTATTTTTGTCAACATATTAGTTGATAAAAATAAAAGTTAAATAGGAGAAATGATAGAATGTCAAAAAAAACAAAAAGAAAATTATTATCAACCTTGTTTGTTCTAGGTGCAACTACAACATTATTTGCATCAATTATTCCTTTCCTAAAAGGATGCAATAATACAAAAAATATAACTATTCAAAAAAATGAAGAAGAAAAAGAAAAGCAAGATAATGATAAAAAAGAAGAACAAAGCATTGATAAAAAGAATCAAGAAATTATTGATGATTTAATAAGATTAAACAGAGAATCGGATGATTTTTTTGAAATTTCCAAACAATTAAGTAATAATAACTATGAACTAGAACAATTATTAGAAATAGAAAATAAAGCAAAAGATTTATTTATTTTTTCAGCACATGTTAATAAAAAAATAACCGATAATCAATTAAATAAAAATCATTTTAAAGATTTAGAGTTTGCTGAAGGTAAAAAAGTATTAATGCCTATTGAAGTAGAAGATAAAAAATTAAATACCAGTTTAGAAAATATCCTAAATGAAGCTAAAAAAATAGCTAAAGCTATTGTTGATAATAAGCAAAAAATATCAAATGACCAAAAAGAAGTTTCGAAGGAAGAAATTGACAAATTAAATACAGTTACTGAAATTATTGAATATTTAAAATTAAAAGAAAATGAAGAAAACAAAAGACCTGAAGATGAAATTGATTTAATAAGATTAAACAGGGAATCAAATGAAATTTTTAGAACTTCAAAAAATTTTGAGAATGAATTTGTAATTTCAAGCATTGAAACAGATAAAAGAGAAGAATTAAATGAAAATCAAAAAGAAGAACTTAGCAAAGATTTTGGTTCAATTTTAGATACTTCATTAAAAAGACTTTTAGATTTTAAAAATGAAATATTAAGTAAAAAAGAAGATGCTAAAAATGTTAATGAAAAAATCAATAAATTAGGTAAAAAAGAAGAGGACTACGAAGGCGTTGAATACGAAGAAAGTAAAAATGTATTAATGCCTGAAATAGTTGAAAACAAATGATTATCCGAATCATTAAACACTACTGTTGAAACTGCTAAGAAAATTGTTAATAATGCAATTAAATTTAATGAACAAGATGATTATGAAAATAAAACTATTTTTTCCGATTCTCAGAAACAAGAAATTATATCGAAGAAATTATTGAATTTAGTAAGAAAATCAAAGATATTGAAACATTTATGCCTTCAACTAAGAATGAAAAATTAAAAGGAACTCACTGAAGATTTTTCTCACCAGTTTCGATTGATGAACTGATTAAAGGAAATTTCTCGGGATATAATGGTTATTATGATAATAACTTAACCGCAGGATTCAAATTTAATGAACTTCACTCATATACAAATAAAATTTATGAATTAACTAAGAAAAAAGAAGAATTTTACAATGAATTTATTTCAAAACATATTAACTATGATAAGTCAATACAATACTTCTTTAGAAAAAAATTATTTCACGCTAATTCAATCGATGAAGTATTGCAACTAAAACAAGAGTTTTTAGAAACAATTGAACTTAAAAAAGATGTAATCGAAAATTATTTTAAACCCTTAATTATTAGAAGAGAAGGACTGTCAGAAAAAGCAATAGAACTTCTGCAAACAAATAGATTACAACAAAATTTATTTCAAGGTTTAAACTTTGTGTTCTCTAAAGATTCTATTAACGAATATAAAGATTTACTTGTATTCTTGAAAGAAAATAAAGATGATGCAATTTGAGATGAAAATATAAAAATATATAAAGAAGAATTACCAGAGCAAAATTTTTTAAATAATATTTTTTCAAATACATATGATGAATATAATAAACAATTAATCGAAAAAAGCGGAAATGAAGAATATTCTTCATACTACGAAAATGATCAATTATATTATAACTATTATCTTAAATATGACAAAATGCATGTTGGTTGATTAAGCACAAGTGGTCCTGATAAAGTTATTTTATTAAACAATTTAATTGACCTTGGTGATAAAGAAGTTATAATTCAAAATCCAACAGCAATATATAAACCTTTTATCAATCCATTGTTTAAGGATTATGAGTTCAAAAATGGTGAAATTAATGAATTTAATTCTACAATTACACTTTTTAAATTACTGATACATCAATTTAAACCGCAATATCAAATTGATAATAGAAAATATATGAATAATCCTGAAAATGGAAATTGAAGAAAGATCGAATATTCTAATTCATTTATCAGTCAAATTTGACTTAATTTTACACATGAAAAAGTTCTAGATATGAATGAATGATTTAAAAATAGTCATTATTCTTTAGAAAATAATGATTCTTCATGATGAGATGAAACATTAGAAGAAATGTCTAAGGATACATCAATTAAAAATATTCATAAAAGACATGAATATTTAACTAACTGAGTGAATAAAACTGAATTTAGTGTTGAAAATCTATCCAGTGATGATATATTTATGGAATTTTTCATCTCACTTTATTCAATAGGCGAAGAATATGGCAAATCTGACTACAATAAAGATAATCTGCCTTATAAATATAGAGATGGCTTACCATTAAAAAATAGTTTCCCAAAACCTTATAACCACTATGGAAAACAAATTTATAGATTTGCCAAATATATCGATCACAAAATAAATATAGAAGAAAATCAAACTGTTGACTATATTGAAGAATGATAAAAAAATGCCCAAATTTAAGGCAAAACCTTATAAATGGGTATTTTTTATTATTTTATTAAAAACATATTATTTATGATATAATTTTTTAACAATTGATGGCGTTCGTGGCGAAGTGGTTAACGCTCCGGGTTGTGGCTCCGGCATACGAGGGTTCGATCCCCTTCGAACGCCCCATTTTTTTTATTCTTTTTTTACTTTATTAGCAAGTATGTGACATCTTCTACATCTTGCTTCATATTCATTAAAGTCACCAATATAGTTTAATTCATTATTTTTAATTTTTCTATAAGAAGTTGTTGCAATATTTTGACAAACAACACAAACTGCTTGTAATTTAGTTACAGTTTCAGCCATCGCCATTAAATCAGAAATTGGACTAAATGGTCTTCTTAAATAATCTTGATCAAGACCTGCAATTATTAATAAATATCCTAAATTAGCAAGATCGTCTGCTACTTTTATTAAATCTTGGCCAAAAAAATGAGCTTCATCAATTAAGATAGCTTGATACTTATCATTTTTTAATAAATTATAAATATCATTAATATTTTTTAATGTGTGAGTTTTTTCTTTTAAACCTGATCTGCTTACAATTTCATCCTCCGAAAATCTATTATCATATTCAGGTTTAATTAATAAACTATTAAATTTAGCATAAGATAAAGTTCTTAAACGTCTTAATAGTTCTTCACTTTTGCCACTGAACATTGGTCCTGTAATTAATTCAATCATTCCATTAGAAAATTTTTTATACATGCAAAACCCCTTAACTATATATTTTTTTAATAGACTAATAATAATAAATTTTATTATTATTTTTTATATATTTCATTAAAATTATAAATATAAAATTTAGCTATTTCAAACCATAAAGGAGATTAATTTTATGTCATTAAAAGCTGGTATTGTTGGATTACCAAATGTAGGTAAAAGCACACTATTTTCTGCACTAACATTAAATGAGGCTGAGTCTGCAAATTATGCATTCACAACAATCGAACCAAACGTTGCGATTGTAAATTTAGAAGATAATAGATTGCATAAATTAGCTTCTATTGTAAATGCTAAAAAAATTGTTCCGGCAACTTTTCAATTTGTAGATATTGCCGGTCTAGTTGAAGGTGCATCAAAAGGTGAGGGATTAGGCAATAAATTTTTAGCTAACATTAGAGAAGTAGATGCTATAGTGCATGTTATCAGATGTTTTGAAAATGATAACATAGTGCATGTTAAAAATAAAATAGATCCTATACATGATTTAAAAATAATAAATTTAGAGTTAATCCTAGCAGACCTACAAATGGTTGATAATATAATAAATAGAATTTCTAAAAAGGCTATTAATTCAAATGATAAGTCGTTAAGATTTGAATATGATCTGCTTTTAAAAGTAAAAAATATTTTATTAGAAGAAAAAATGTTGAAAAACATTGAATTTAGTGAGGAAGAAAGACAAATAATAAAAAATTATCAATTCTTAACAATTAAACCAACTATTTACGTTGCAAACCTAGATGCATCAACATATAAAAATATAAGTGAAGCTAAGCATTATTTAACTTTGAAAACAGAAGTAGAAAAAAATAATGAAATCATCATTCCAATATGTGTAAAAATAGAATATGAGCTTTCAACTTTTTCAAAAGAAGAGAAGGAAATATTTTTAAATGAATACAATATAAAAAAATCTGGATTAGATGAAATTATTTCAAAAAGTTTTTATTTATTAGATCAATCAACATACTTCACCGCCGGTGAAATAGAAGCTAGAGCTTGAGTATTTAAAAACGGAATGAACGCAGCAGAGTGCGCTGGTATCATACATACTGATTTTGAGAAAAAATTTGTTAAGGCTGAAGTTATTAAATACAATGATTATGTCTTATATAATGGTGAAAAAAGCGCAAAAGAAAATGGAAAAATGGCTTTAGAAGGCAGAAATTATTTAATGCAAGATGGTGATGTTTGTTATTTTAAAGTTGCAAAATAATTAAAAAAGCTAAGATGTTGAATCTTGGCTTTTAATTAATTTTATTTCTAAATTCGTTTAAAATAAGAAGATCTTTTTCATTAAAACTTCTATCCGCACTTAAATTTATATGACAATAACCGTTAGGATTTTTAAATAAATAGTTTTGATGATATTCTTCAGCTAAAACAAAATGATCAAGCGGTAATAATTCAACATAAAACTCGTCATAGTTGTTTTTTATGATTTCAAAAAATGTATTTAACTTGACTAAATCTTCATGATTTTCAAAATAAACACCGGTTCTATATTGAATTCCTATATCTCCACCTTGTTTATTTAAAGAGGTTGGATCGATTATTTTAAAGAAATGTAGCAATATTTCTTCTAGCGAAACTATATTACTATCGTATGATATTTTTACTGTTTCGGCATGATTTGTATTTTTTAAGTTTTTATACGTTGCATCGATTGTATTACCATTTGCATAACCCACTTTTGTATCTATTATCCCATCAATTTTTGAAAAATATGCTTCAACACCTCAAAAGCAACCACCAGCTAAATAAATGTTTTTATTCATTGTTTAACTCCTTTATTTTAAAAATAGAATAATTATAAATAGTTATCAATCCTTTTTTAAAAAATACAGAGTATTTGAATTTTGTTTTAGAAAGTTTTTAAAACAAAAAGTTTTCTGTATTTTATTTTTTTTGCTGTGCAATTTTTTTCTTCAATACAAGTTCTTCAATGACTGTATATTTTGTATCATTTTTTTTAAGAATTTTAGTTTCTAAATCAAAAGGTTTAATATCAATATGATTAACTATTAATGAAAGAAGATTGTTTTTAAATTCAACAATGCCTCTATCAATGTAAAATACTTTATTTTGATTGTTAAGCTCTTTTATTATTATTCGTGAAGGGATTAAAGCTGCTAAAAATGGAAGAGCTTGATGCATAAGACCTATTTGTCCCTCTGTTGTTGTAAATGTAGCTATGCTTGCTTCAGTTTCATAATAAATTCCACTTGGCGTACTTATTGCAATATTTATTGTCTTGTTTGAACTCATATTATTTTTCTATTTTATAACCTAATGACTTAGCTTTTTCAATAACATCTTCAATTGTTCCAACATATAAAAATGCTTCTTCTGGTAAGTCATCATATTTACCACTTAGAATTTCTTTAAAAGATCTAATTGTATCTTTTAATTCAATATATCTACCTTGGATACCACTAAATTTTTCAGCAACGAAGAATGGTTGAGATAAGAAACTTCTAATTCTTCTTGCTCTTGCAACTACTTTTTTATCTTCTTCCGAAAGCTCATGCATACCTAGGATGGCAATTATATCTTGTAGTTCTTTAAATCTTTGCAAGATATTTTGCACCTCACGTGCAGTATTATAATGATCTAATCCAATAATATTTGGATCCATCATTCTTGAATTTGACCCTAAGGGGTCGATAGCTGGATAAATACCAAGAGCAGCAATATCACGATCTAAAACTGTTTTTGCATCAAGATGCGTAAATGTTGTTGCAGGAGCTGGATCAGTCAAATCGTCTGCAGGCACATAAACGGCTTGTACGGATGTTATAGAACCTTTATTTGTTGATGTTATTCTTTCTTGTAATTGCCCCATTTCTACCGCAAGAGTTGGTTGATATCCAACAGCTGAAGGCATTCTACCTAGTAGGGCCGATACTTCTGAACCAGCTTGTGTAAATCTAAAAATATTATCAATAAAAAGTAGCACATCTTGTCCCATTGTATCACGGAAATATTCTGCCATTGTTAAGGCTGTAAATGGCGCTCTCATTCTGGCTCCAGGAGGTTCATTCATTTGACCAAAAACTAATGCTGTTTTATCTAAAACCCCACTAGCTTTCATTTCGTGATATAAATCATTTCCTTCACGTGTACGTTCTCCAACACCAGCAAAAACTGATAGACCACCATGTTGTTTTGCGATATTGTTAATTAATTCCTGAATTAAAACAGTTTTACCAACACCAGCTCCACCAAACAGCCCTATCTTTCCTCCTTTAATATAAGGAATTAACAAGTCAATAACCTTAATACCTGTTTCAAATATTTCTAGAGTTGATTTTTGCTCTTCAAAAGTTGGTGCGCTTCTATGAATTGGCATTTTATTTTCAAATTCTCCGCCTAGTAAATCAATAGGATCTCCTAAGACATTAAACATTCTTGATAGTATTTCCTTTCCTACAGGTGCTGAAATAGGTCTTTTTAAATCAAGAACTTTCATACCTCTTCTAAGACCAATTGTTAAACTCATAGCAATAGTTCTAACCGTATCATTTCCAATATGCTGAGCTACTTCTAATATTTGTTTATTATTAGGATTTTTATCATCAATAACTTCTAAGGCATTAAGCATTTTAGGAGCATGACCCTCTTTGAATCTAACGTCAATAACTGCTCCTAAAATTTGTGTAATAACACCATAGTTAAGTTCTTCTTTTTGTTTATTACTCATTTTAAAACCTTTCTTTATTATGAATTAGAACCATTAACAATTTCTGTTAGTTCTTGGGTTATTTTTGATTGACGCGAACTGTTGTATTCAATTTTTAAATCATCAATCAAATCTTCAGCATTATCTGAGGCTTGTTCCATAGCTGTTCTTCTTTGGCTTGTTTCTGCTAATTTTGCATTAATCAATGCATGAAATATTGAGGCTTCAAAGAAGATTTTGAATGAATTGATTAAAATAGTTTCAGGATTTGGTTCAAAAATAATATCATTAGATAAATTTTTATCATTTTCTAATTCTTCATGTGCTTTTATTGTTTCAGGCGAAATTGGAAAAATTTCTTGCACAATCGGATCTGCTTTTAATGGATTTTCATAATTTGTATAAATTAATTTAACGGAATTTAATAAAGAAATTTCAAGAACATCATATATTTTTTCTGAAACCACTTGAGCTATTTCGTATGTTGGATTATCACCAATTTGTGTTAGTGTTTGAATGATATGAAATTTTTTATTTTTTTCAATTAAACTTAATAATTTTGAACCAATAACAATTAAAATATCATCACCTGTTACTGTTTCATTTATTTTTTTATACATTTCAGAATTAAAAGATCCACATAAACCTAAATCACTTCCAAAAACAATGTATAAATTTCTTCTTGCTGTAAATTTTCAAGCGTGCTTATTTAATAGTTTATCTATGTTTTGTGTTGAATTTTTTACTAAATTAATAAATATTTTTTCTACATTTTTGAAGTATGACTTAACTTCATTTATTTTGTTTTTAATTTTTGAAAATTTGGCTGTAGCAACTAATTCCATTGCTTTAGTAATTTTCTTAGTTGAATTAATAGAGTTAATGCGTTGTTTTATTTTTTGTAAGCTTTCCATGGTAATTCTGGAACTGGAATGTAATTATCTTTATTATATAAAGGTATAGTTTTGATAAATAAATCGTTAAAGATAATAATTTGATTATAAATTTCTTCAATTAACTCATTAGTTCAATCATTTGATTCATCTATTTTTCTTAAAATCTTAATTGCATCAGGTTGAGTTGCAAAATAGGTTAAAATATCATCACGATATTTAATAATACTGTTTTTAGGTATAACATTTATTAAACGATACTTAGCTAAAAATAATAGAATAATTTGCTGTGAGGGTGAATATGGTGAAAACTGCTTCTGCTTTAATAATTCATACACTTTAGAACCGTGATCTAAGATAATTCTTGTATTTTGATCTAAATCAGATCCAAATTGTGCAAATGCTTGCATTTCATTATATTGAGCTAATTCAAGTTTTAAGCTTGAAACAATTTTTTTAGTCATTTTGGTTTGAGCTGCCGAACCGACACGACTAACTGAATAACCAATATCGATTGCAGGTCTTTGACCTGAATTAAATAATGATTCCTTTGTAAAAATTTGACCATCAGTAATTGAAATAACATTTGTTGGAATATATGCTGATATATCTTCTGCTTGGGTCTCAATAATTGGTAAAGCAGTGATCGAACCACCGCCATAATCATTATTTAATCTTGCTGATCTTTCCAATAATTGAGAATGCAAGTAAAATACGTCACCAGGGTATGCTTCACGTCCAGGTGGTCTTCTTAATAATAATGATAATGTTCGATATGCAACAGCGTGTTTTGATAGATCATCATAAACTATTAAAACATTTTTACCTCTTGCCATTCATTCTTCGGCAATTGTAACACCAGTATATGGTGCTATATATTGTAATGGAGCACTTTCGGAAGCTGATGCAGCAATGATAGTTGTATATTTTAAGGCGTCGTTTTTTGATAACTGATCTACTATTTGAGTAATTGTTGAATTTTTTTGGCCAATTGCAACATAAATACAGTAAACATCTTTACCTTTTTGATTTAAAATTGCATCAATTGCTATTGCTGTTTTTCCAGTTTGTCTATCACCAATGATCAATTCACGTTGGCCTTTGCCAATTGGTATTAAAGCATCAATTGCTAATATTCCTGTGTTCATCGGTTCCGAAACTTCTTTACGAGTCATAACACCAGGGGCAATTTTAAAAATAGGTCTATTTATTTCACCTTCGATCTTAGCCTTGCCATCAATTGGTTTCGCTAGTGCATTTACAACTCTTCCTAACAAGGAATCTCCAACTTGTACAGAAATAACATCATGAGTTCTTTTTACGTGTGAATTTTCGACGATATTTCTATCATCACCCATGACAACAACACCAACTAATTCTTCTTCTAAATTAAGTGCCATTCCCACAATTCCGCAGTCAAAAATTAATAATTCACCATATTCTACATTGGTTAAACCACTAACTAAGGCAATACCATCACCAACTGTTATAACTCTACCAATTTCGTCATAACTTATATCTTCATTAAATTCTTTGATTTGATTTTTAATGATTGCTGACAAATCATTTGGTTTTAAAGCCATATTTTTCCTTTCATTATACTAATGATTTAATCTTGTTTAATTTACCCAAAACAGAATTATCAATTAAGTATTCATCTACCTTAATTTTGACACCACCAATTAAAGATGGATCAATTATATTTTCCAAAGTGATATTCGATTTTAAATCTAATGATAATTTTTGTTCTAATTTTTTAATTTCAATTTCAGTTAATGGTTTTACAGAATATATATGCCCATACTTAATATTTAATTTTTCATTAGATAATTCAACAAAACGATGAAAAATAATATCTATATATTTAACAACATGTTTTTTTGTTGCTAATTTTATTGTATTAACAATATAAGGATGATATGAGCCGAATGCATCATCAATTAACTTATATTTTTTTTCTTCTTTTATATCAAATGAGTTTAATATTTTTAAATACTCTTTATTTTGTTTTAAAACTTTAATAATAGTCGCTGATTCGTTTGTTATTTCGATTAATTTGTTTGATGATTTTGCTAAATCAAATAAAGCAAAAGATCAATTATTTATAATCTCATTTAATTCAGTCATAAATTATTTATCAATAACTTCATTAATCATTTTAATATTGTCACTATCTTTGATTTCACGAGAGATAATTTTTTTTGCTATCTCAACTGCGTTTTCCATGATAATTTTCTTTTGTTCAATATTAAATTCTGCTCTTTTTTTATTAATCAAAATTTCAGCCTGTTCTAACATCATCTCAGCTTTTTTCTTAGCTGTTGCTGAACCACTGTTTACAATTCTTTCGCTCTCAGCTTTAGCATTATTTATAATAGTTCTTGCTTGATTGGTTGCTTCAATAATTTTTTTATCATGTTCTTCTTGAACTTTTAAAGCATCATCTTTTGCTTTAATTGAAGCATCAATATTTTCTTGAATAAGTTCTTGACGCTTTTTTACCATTTTCTTAACTGGTTTATAAACTAAAAATGTAATAATAACAGTAACAAGCATTAAAACTATTAAAGAAAATACAAATAATGGTCAGTTAAAAGTTAATCCAGAAAAGGTTTTTTCAAGCTCTTCTGAAACACTTCCACTTCCTTCATAAATCTTATTTAAGATTGAATCAGGGTTATACATAATTTTTATTATATAAAGATTAATAATAAAGCAATAACTAAACAATAAATAGATGCTGTTTCAACAATAGCTAAACCTAAAATTAATAATGTACGTACTTTAGATAAAGCTTCAGGATTTCTCCCTACTGCTTCACAGGCCTTAGCAACAGCAATACCTTGTCCTAAAGAAACAACTCCGGCACCACAAATTGCAAGACCTGCTCCTAACATTGTTAAACCATAAGCAATAGGATAATTTTGTGCATCTTTTTCACCTGCTTTTGTGGCATCAAAGGTTTGAATTATTTCATTAATTTTATTTAATTTATCAATCATTTTTTTCTCCTTGTAATTTGTATAAAATAAAGTAATTAGCTTTAGACTTTAATATTTTGAATTTCTTTTGTCTCTTCTATGTTTTGTTTATTCTTAATAATTTTTCTTTTTCAATCGCGGATTTTTTTCTTATGCTTTTCTTTAACATCTACCTCAGCAGCTTGGGACCAATAAGAAATTGTTAGAACAACAAAAACAAATGCTTGTATTGCTCCACCAAATAGATCAAAGTATAAATTAAATGCGGGTAATACTAAAATTCCAAATGGATTGAAGGTTACTGCTTCTGATGTGGCTGGAACTCCAATTATTTTTGCTCAAATATTATTTAAAAATATCGAAGCAAGAGAAACTAAAACAACTCCACCGATTATGTTTCCATAGATACGGAAAGTCATTGAAATTATTGGAGAGTAATTAGATGCAAACTCTAATGGATTTAATAATTTAATTATGTATTTTATTTTATTGTATGCAATCCCAACTCCGGCAGTTCCTAATCAAGAAACAACAGTTGCTGCTAAGACAGCTGACAATGATGATCCTATAGGTGCTAAACCGATAATTGATAAAATATTTCCAAAAAATATAAATACAAATAAAGAAATTAAATATGGGTTAGCTTTTTCAAATTTTGTTTCATGCGTTTCACTTATAAAATTATCTCCACCGATTATTGCAGTTTCAACTAATACAACCGCTGCTGAAGGTGCTTTGTTTGCTTTTTGTTTTTTTACTGCAATATAAATCAATATTGATAAAACAAAAGTAATAAATACTAAACTAATTAATGAAAAAATTTGATTGCTATTAATTTCTGATGAACCAAATCAATTAACTTTTAATAGTTTATCCATTGTTCTCCTTTCTTTTATTTTTTATAAATAAAACAACTGCTCAAGCTATAGAATAAATAGACATTAATAAATATGGAAATGTCATAGCAATTGTATTAAACGGAAAAAAAGCTACATTATATAATTCATTATTAGAATTAACATGTACATTTATCCAAATAAATAAGCTAAAAATACATCCATTAAAAATAATCAATAGTAAAAAAACTAAAATAGCAATAAACTTTTTAATCTTATATTGCTTTTTATCTTGGGTTTCTAAACTATTTTTTACTAATTTTAAAACGATTTTTAACGATATTAAGAATAATAAAAAACTAACTATACCAACTAAATGTCCTAATAGCAATGAATAATCAAAAAATGATACTGAAGCTAAAATAAGAAATAAAGAAATATTTAATGTGGTATAAGTTATTCAAAAATTTTTTACATTTATTTTATTCATGCTCAAATGGTTATAAAAAATAACCTAAATAAATTATATTACTTTTTATTTATATAAAAAGTTATAAATATTAAGAAATTTAAAATTAAATTTTATTAAAAATAAAAGCCACTTTTATAATGTCCTTTATTTTGTTGTATTAAAAAGTTTATCTCTATTTTTATATACATAAGAATAATCATTTATCTTAAAAACCTTATCCTCAAATGCAATATCGTTGTAATTAAATATTAAAAAATAATAAAATTCATTATCCAACTTATTTTTGCTTAGTTTATGAAATTGTTTTTTTCAATTTTTAATTTTAATTTTAAACATCACATCATAAGTTTTATATACACTAGTAATAAAAGTCATTTTTAAATGATTTAATTCAAATTTTTTTAGTAATTCATCATTATTTGATTCAATATTTTTAAATAAAATTCCATCTAAAGAATCATTTTCTTTTTTTCATTGTTTAAATTCATTTTTAATTTTAATTTCTTTAATTATTAAAATTAAATTGCACAGAAGAACAGCCAAACTTAGCACAAATACTAAAATAATTAAAATAAAAAAGATAATAAGCTCTTTGAAAAATACTCCATCTATTTTTGGTATATATGGTGCATTAATTGAAATAAAAATTATTGATAAAATACAAAATATTATGGAAATAATTAAAAAACTTATTTCACAAATATAGATCTGGTTATTTTTTTTATAAAAAGTTTTAAAAAAATGATGAATTTATATTTAGCTTATTTGTTAAAAAAATCTGTGAAGTTCCTTTTTTTATAAAAATATTCTTAATTTTCCTTGAAAATACAAAAGCTAAAAGGGTATAAAAAAATACAATAAAAAATATACTAATAATAAGAAATATAATTGAAAAGTTTTTAAGTAAGTTTAAATTCATCATTTAAAATTTCCTTTAAAAAATATATAAAATATTTTTCATCATAATCTATGTTGTTGATTTTTATCCCTTTGTAATTTAAAAGCAAAAAATAAGTTAATTCATCTTTATCTAATGTATTATTTTTTAAAAAACGTTTTTTAGAATCTGAAAATTTCTTAGAATAAAAATGCATTTCACTATCTTTAAAAATCGGTATCCTTATTTCCATTTTTTCATTCAAGATCGTATATTTAAAATGTTCAAAATTTTCAGGTTTTTCAATATTTAGAGAAGAATTTAAAGGTAATAAATTATTTTTTTCTTCTCAATCTTTTACATCTTTCTTTATACTGTTTGTTTTTACTATATTTTTAGATATCAATCATAATGGTTCGATTAAAAATAAATAAAAAGGAAGAATAAATAAAAACGAATTAGAGCTAAATTCCTTTGGAAAAAAAAAATATAAAACTAGAAATGTTATTAGTGACGAAATAAATAAAAAAGTATATAACTATTCATTTTAATTAAAAATATTAAAAAAATTATAGTACTTAATTATCTAAATCACCGTAAAAAAACATCTTCTATTTTTTAGCACTTTGATGTTAAGAGTGCTAAAAAAATGATATAATAATATTAGTTTTTAATTAGAATTAATTTTATAAATAGGAGAAACATATGCACGCATCTTGAACACCTTATGAAGAAAAAGATGAAAAAGATCCACTTTTAAAATACGGAAGAAATTTAACCGAGCTTGCGCTTGAAGGAAAATTAGAACCAGTTATTAATAGAGATGACGAAATCAGATCGTTGGTAAGAATTTTATCTCGTAAAACTAAGAATAATCCAGTTTTAGTTGGGGAACCTGGCGTTGGAAAAACTGCAATTGTTGAAGGTCTTGCAAGAAAAATTATTGAAAATCAAGTGCCTGAAAATTTAAGAAATAAAAAAGTTTATGAATTAAACATAGCTTCAATTGTGGCTGGAACATCGTTCCGTGGGCAATTTGAAGAAAGAGTTCAATCTATATTAAAGAGTATTCAAAAAGCAAATGGGGAAATTATTTTATTTATTGATGAAATACATATGATTGTAGGCGCCGGAAATACTAGTGAAGGAAGTATGGATATAAGCAACATGCTTAAACCAATGATGGCAAGGGGCCAACTTCATCTAATTGGAGCTACAACGTTAGAAGAATATCGTAAGCATATTGAAAAAGATTCAGCATTAGAAAGAAGAATGCAAAAAATATTCATAAATGAACCAACAATCGAAGACACAATAACAATTCTTAGAGGAATTAAAGAAAGATACGAATCATTTCACGAAGTTAAAATAAAAGATGAAGCTTTAATAGCTGCAGCTAATTTATCAGCTAGATATATTTCTGATCGATTTTTACCTGATAAAGCTATCGATTTAATTGATGAGGCTGCTGCTAATATAAAAACTGAAATGAAATATATTCCAGAACAAATTGAAAAATTGAATAATGAAATTGTTAAATTAGAAATTGAAAAAGTTGCAATCGAAAAATCGATTACCCAAAAAAAAGATGATGAACGAATTAATCAAATAACAACTAATTTAGATAACTTAAAAGAAAAACATAAAGTATTAACCGATCAATGAAATAAGGAAAAAGATCTTATTGCTAAATTATCATCATTTAAAGATAAAATTGAAGAATTAAAAAGACATCTACCAATCTTACAATCTGAAGGCAAGTTTGTAGAAGCTTCTAAAATAATGTATGTTCTTTTACCTCAACTTGAAGATTCTAAAAAAGAAACTGAAGAAAAATTAAATTCCTTAGAAAATAGATTAATAAAAGAAACTATTGACGAAGAAGAAATTGCAAACGTTGTAAGCAAATGAAGTAAAGTGCCTGTGAATAAACTATTAGAAACACAAAAAAATAAGTTACTAAATTTAGCAACAAACTTAGCAAAAAGAGTAAGAGGACAAGATGAAGCAATAAAATTAGTTTCTGAAGCAATAAAAAGATCAAAAGCAAAAATAAATGATCCAAATAGACCTATAGGTTCATTCTTATTTCTTGGGCCAACAGGAGTTGGAAAAACCGAGCTTGCAAAGGCATTGGCCTATAATTTATTCGATGATGAAAATCACATAATTAGATTAGATATGTCTGAATATATGGAAAAACATTCAGTATCTAAATTAATAGGCACTCCTCCAGGATACATTGGATATGATGATAATAGCGGACAACTTACTGAAAAAATTAGACAAAATCCATATTCGATTATTTTATTTGATGAAATAGAAAAAGCACATAGCGATGTATTAAATATACTACTTCAAATATTAGATGATGGGATCTTAACAGATAATAAAGGTAGAAAAATTAACTTTAAAAATACAATAATAATAATGACCTCAAATGTCGGTAGTGAACAAATAATGAAACAAATGCCAACTAAAGAAGAATTACTATCTATATTATTAAAAAAATTCAAACCTGAATTTATCAACAGAATTGACGAAGTTGTTCCATTTAATCAACTTGATTTAAAAATTGTGCAAGAAATTGTAAAACTAGAGCTAGAAAAATTAAACAAGCGTATCTTTGAAAATATTAATGCTAGATTATCTTATGACAAAGAAATCTTAAAATTCATAGCAAAAAAATCATACAATGTTGCTTTTGGTGCAAGAGTAATTAAAAGATTTATTCAAAATAATATAGAAAATAAAATTGCGGACTTAATATTAAATAATGAAATTAAAGAAAATTCAATTATCGAATTAGGAACTAGTGAAGACAATTTAAAATTTGAAATATTCTAAATTAAAAAAACAAGGCTTTATACCTTGTTTTTTTATATGGTACATCCTGTGGGGCTCGAACCCACGACCCAGGGATTAAGAGTCCCTTGCTCTACCGACTGAGCTAAGGATGCTTATTTAAAAGCAGTATAATTATAAACTAGTTTTTGTTTTTTAAATACCAAAAATAAAAAAACATATATATTTAAAATAACAAACAAACCAATTAACATATTAAATTTTAGTGCTCTAATAGATAATTTGAACAAAAGAGCTTTTTAAAAACTTTTTAAATTTGTATTTTATTACCATATAAAATTTATTATTGTTGCTAAAAAATACTATACATTATCGACGTTAGACATATAACTTATTAAGAGATAAACATCTTAAAATATTAACGTTAAAATTGGTATAATTTAAACTAATTTAATCACAAGGAGGGTATTATGTTGGATGTTTGTGGAATAAGTAAAATTTTTCCTGATAAAAAATTATTTTCAAATATAAATTTAAAGTTTTTACCAGGTAATGTATATGGGATTATTGGAGCTAATGGTGTTGGAAAATCAACATTTTTAAAAATACTAAGCGGCGAAGTTGAAGCTAGTGAAGGTCAAATAGTAAAAGATAAAAATGCTAGAATGAGCGTTTTAAGTCAAAACCAAGATGAATTTAATGACTTTAATGTGACTGATGTTGTTATCATGGGTAACAAGGAATTATATGAGATCAATATTGAAAAGAATAAAATCTATGAAAACCCTGAAGCAACAATGGAAGACTATGAAAAAGCAAGTCATCTAGAACAAATATATGGAGAAATGGGTGGATGAAACGCAGAAAACGATGCCCAAACATTATTGTCTAATTTAGGTCTTGAACCAGAAAAATGAAACATGAAAATGTCTGAATTAAAGGCAAATGAAAAAGTTAAGGTTTTACTTGCAAAAGCACTATTTGGAAACCCTGATATATTAATAATGGATGAGCCAACTAATAGATTAGACCTAAAAACTATTAAATGACTTGAAAACTTTTTAATGGACTATTCAAATATTGTTATTGTTGTTAGCCATGATAGTGATTTTTTAGATGCAATTTGTACTCATATAATTGATATTGATTATTCAGAAGCGAAACTATTTGTTGGTAATTATTCATTTTGAAAACAATCAAGTCAATTGCTAATTGAAATGCAACAAAAAACTAATTTAAGAAAAGAAGAACAAGCTCAAAAACTACGTGAATTTATTGCAAGATTCTCAGCTAATGCCTCGAAATCAAAACAAGCAACTAGCCGTAAGAAATTGCTAGAAAAAATTGTTATAGATGAATTAAAGCCATCATCAAGAAAATATCCTTATATTAAATTCGAACTAAACAGATTACCTGGAAAACAAATTTTGAATGTTCAAAATTTAACATACAAAAATGAAGCAGGAGATGTATTATTTGAAAATGTGTCATTTTCATTAAAACCAGGTGATAAAATGGTAATCGTTGGAAATGATGATATCGCAAAAACAAGATTACTTGAAATATTGATGGGAAAAAGAAAAGCAACATCTGGAACTGTCGAATGAGGAATTACCATTTTCCCTAACTATTTTCCTTCGAATAATCAAGAATTCTTCCAAGAATCAGAAACAATTATTGATTGATTAAGTAAATGACCATTAAACAACACTACACAAGAAACTAAAGATAATAGTGATGCTAGAATGAGAGCTTTTTTAGGCAGAATGCTTTTTTCAAATGATAGTGTATTCAAAAATGTTCAAGTAACTAGCGGTGGTGAAAAGGTACGTTTAATGATGTCTAAATTAATGTTAGAGGAAAGCAACTTTTTAGTATTCGACCAACCACTAGACCATTTAGATTCAGAATCAATTGATAGCTTAATTGAAGGTATTAAATCATATAAGAGCTCATGTATTTTTACAACTTATAATAGAGCTATGATAAAAGAATGTGCTAATGTAATTTTAGAAATTAAACCTAAATCTAGTTTTCTATTTTATGGAAATTTAGATGAATACGAAGAAGCTATGGGATACTAAAAAAATACCTAGAATTTAGGGGATGATCCAAAAATTCTAGGTATTTTTAATTACTTCAATCAATCTCAATATAATCAAATTTTTTTTCTTTTGATTTTCTTTCTAAAACCTTGAAAGTTATTTTATCATCTAATGTGTATTTGGTATTTTTTCTTAAAAGATGACCAACTTTATTTTCCAATCAAACTGACAAAGTTTGATTTTTTTCTTTTTCATCTAATTCATAATCCAAATAATCTTCGAGCTCAAGCTGTTTTCATAAAGTTTTCATTAGAACTGTACCCTTGGCTTCTGAACGTTCTAAACTAATCTCATAAATTTGTTCATCATTATCATATTCATCGTATATTTCGCCAACAACTTCTTCTAAAATATCTTCTATTGTAATAATACCAATAGCCTTATCATCATTATTACTTTCTGTAACAAATGCCATTTGTGCTCTTGATTGACGCATTTTTTCTAATGCAACAGATAATATAGAATTAGCAGATACCCTTGGAACCGTTTTAATATAGTTCATAATATTTCCTCTTTGTAAGAAGAAAATATCCTTAAGCAATAATATACCAATTAATTCACCGTCTTTTTCAACCGGGATTCTTGAATAGTTGGTTTCTTTAAACATAGATAATGCTTCTTGCATTGTTGCTTTAGAACTAATAAAATCAACGTTTTTTAATTTAACATAATGTTGTGATACCTTTGTTGAATCAAGGTCTAAAACATTTTGAGCCATAGCAGATTCTTTTATTTCCAATACACCTTCATCTTGTGCAATATTTAAAAGATTTTTTACATCTTCCTCAGTATTTGTAATATAAATTTTTTTACCAATTTTTGAAATTGGATATGTAATTGGAATAAAAATTCAATATAACATTTCTATAAATCAATAAAATGATCTAACAGTTTGCTCGGGTCTATGTTTAGCAATTAACTTAGGTATTATTTCAGCAAACAAAACAATTATTGGTGTCATTACAATTGTTGAAATAATTGATGCAAGTCCTACTTTTGAAGCTCCAAAAGCTTGAGTTAATAAATAAGCTAACAATGTTGAAGAAGCGATGTTTACTAAATTATTGGCGATTAAAATTGTTCCTAATGTTCTGTTAAAAAAGTTATGTTGTTTTTCAATTATTTTATAACCTTTTACCTTTTTTTCAACCATAGTTTCAATCTTAATTCTTGATAAAGATGTATATGCTGTTTCGGTAGCAGAAAATATACCTGATGAAACAAGTAAGAGGATTAATGATAATATTAATAATATGTACTGTCAAGTATTGAGGTGAATATCCATTTAAAATTTCTCCATTTAAAAATTAATAATTTAAATTAAATACAATAATATAAATATTAACAAAAAAAATTATTTTAATAGCTTATTTCTTTATAATGTTATATTATGTTTAAATTTGAAGATGTAAAACTAGTTCAATTACCTGAAAAAATATTAAGAGAAAAATCTCAAGATGTAGAAGTTCCTTTATCAGAAGAAAATATAAATCTAATTGAAAAAATGATTTTTCACGTTTCAGATAGTCAAAAACCTAATACTAAATTTAGACCTGCTGTAGGGGTTGCTGCTATTCAATATGGGATACCTAAGAATATTTTTTATATTTTAATTGTCGATCAAAATAACAATGTTATTTTTAATGATGCTTTAATAAATCCAAAATTAATTGGTCATTCAAGCCACAAAATTTCACTTTCTGAAGGCGAAGGATGCTTAAGCGTTTCAGAAGAATGACCAAAACAGGCAGGTTATGTACCAAGATATTCAAGAGTAATTATGGATGCATATTCTTACTTTGAAAAAAAATGAAAAAGATATGAAGTAAACGGATATACTGCAATTGTTTTTCAACACGAATATGATCATTTACAAGGTAATTTATTTATTGATAGAATTAATCAAAAAAATCCATGAGAAAAAGATAAAGATTTGGAAGTTTTATAATTAAAAATACACCGCTATATTTCCTGGCGGTGCATTTTTTTATTTTAATTTATCAAATAATAATGGAACTTCAAATTGTATTTCATCTTTGCTGAAGTTAGGCTTTATATAAATTCCATATTGAGTTTTATATTTTCCTAGTTTCTCAGTATGAGTTGATAAGGTTATTACTCTTGCTTTAAAACTTAGAATACTGTTGGTTTTTCAACTATCATCATCTGTATCAAAGTTTTTAATTTCAATTGGTGAGGTGAAGATAATTGGGGAATAAAAGTTATTTGTTTCAGTAATAAAGTTAGAAACTATTTGCATGTTTTCTAAATTATCATTTATTTTGAATTGTTCATTAAATAATCAAGAAATATCTATTAAGCTTTTAAAATCTTGTTCATTCTGTCTTATAAGGTTATTTATTTTTTCGATGTATTTTTTAAATTCATCTTTATATTTATTAATTTTTTCTTTTGAAAAATTATCATTAATATTTATGGGTAAGAAAAGTTTATAAAGAATTTTTTTCTTTAAATCATTTAAAAAATCATCATTGAATTCGTTTTCTTTTGAAATAACATTATTTTTATCGTATTTAATAGTTTTTTTAGAAGTTAATAAAGGAAAGTTTCTAACAACAAATTCAATAGGGGCATTTCCTTCTTCTCTAAAAACTAAATCAATAAATAATGTATTTTGTGATACTGAGTCAATTACAAAATTTTCGTACTGCACTGATCAGTTTTTATTTTGATTTTTATTGACAAAAGTTGCATATTTAGAAAAAATTAGTTCATAATTTTGCTTACTATCGTTATTTACAATTGTATTAATTAAATCTTCAGGAGTAGAATTAATTGTTTGATTTTCATTAATTTTTATTTCGATAAGATTGTTTGATGATTTTAAATTTGTAAATGAATGTTTATTAATTTTTGGATATCAATAAATCAAGGCCTTTGATGGTTTTGATAATTGAATCGCAACGGTCGCAGATAATACCGACACTAATGCAACTGAAGAAATTGATCAAAATAGTATTTTTCTTGTTCTTTTGGATTTTACTACGGCTTTTGCATGTCTTTTATGTTTTAATTGATCTTCAGGACTAACATCTTTATCAATCGAGTCAACTCAATCTATCTCTAAATCATTTTTTTTCTTTTTCATAATCTAATCACCAATATTGAATTCAGTTGTTTTTTCATCATCATCAACTAAATTAAAATCCTCTATCACATCCATCGCATCATTTTTAAAATCTTCATTTTCATTCGTTTCTTCTTCGTTGTTTTTTGAATGAGTTTCAACAAAAATGTTATTCTTTAAACCAAAATTACTTAATCTATATTTATTTTGATCTTCATCATTAATACTATTAAAATCTAAATTATCATCCGTTAACTCTGTTGTCTTTTCGATTGTGAAATCAATAGTATTGTCGTTAGTTTCAATTTGAATATTATCATTTGTTTTAGATAAATTTAATTCATTTATAAATTCTAGAGTCTTAGAATCATTTATATCGACACTATTGTCAATGTTGAAGTCAATATTTTCTTCTTCAATATCATCATTAGATAAATGTTTTAGATGTTTTTCATCTTCTTCTGGCTCTTCAAATTTATTATTGTCTAAACTATCATAATTTTCAATAATTTGAGAATTATTGGTGTTTTCTTCAACATTCAATGAATCTAAGGTTATATTTTTTTCTCCTAATGAAATTTCAAATTCATCAATTTCATTTTCAAAATTATTTTCAATATTTGATTGATTTTCCATTTCATCAATTTCATTTAAAAATTGTGAATTATTCAAATCTTCTTGCACATAATAATCATCTATCTCATCAATATTTGATTTTATGCTTTCTTCTTTTTTAACTTCTACATTAACAGCATTATCAATAATAGCAATACTTTCTAATTTGACTGGTTCAATTTTTGTTTCATCCTGTTCAATATTAGGTTGTTCTACAATGTTTATATCGTCTGATTCTGGTTGAACAATATTATTAAATTCTTCACCATCTGCACTGTTATTTGGCAGAGTATTTACATTATTTAACATAAACTGATTTGTTTTTAACTCAATTTCAACCAATGAGCTTACATAATTAAAGATTTTATTTTTAATTATTGGTCATTCTATTTCTGACATTGTAATAATAGGATATTCTTTTGATTCTAAAAAGTTGATATTATCTTTAAAAATTAAATATTTTCTATAATCATTTTTATATGAGAAATTATCCAGAATAAAGCCTTGAACTAACTTATTATTTAATTTGTTAATTAAAACGATGTCAATAGATTTAGTACCCACTGAATAATTTGTTTTAAACTCAAGATTATTATCTTTTAATAACTTCTTTAATTCATCTAAAACGTCAACTTTAAACTTTAAATCTTCAGGCATTGATATTAATTTTGTAGCTAAAAAATCTTCAACTTCATCTAAATAATTTTTTTGGTCATTTAATGGTAAGTCTAAAAACTTTAATCAGTCTTTAAACATTATCATATCAACTGTAGAACGTTCGGTTATTTCGATATCATCTGCATAAATCGATTTTACAACAAACACTTTTTCTTTTGCTCTGGATATAGCAACATTTAAAGCATTCTTCCCACCTTTTCTAGCAACATATGTATTATATAAAGCTGTATTTTTATCATACACAACAGACATAATAACCAAATCAGCTTCATCACCTTGAATATTTTCTATATTCTTAATTACTAATTTTTCGGATGAAATTGCGTCTTCTAATAATGGTTCATTTCCAAAAATTCTATTAACTAAATATTCTTGCTGTTTAACGTTAAATACTAAAATAATTATTTTATTGTAGTTTAATAAATTTTCTTTTGCAAGTTCAATAACTTTTTCGCCTTCAGCAACGTTCATACTGTTATCTCATTGTCCATCTACTTGAAATACTTCTATTGCTTTATCATTTGATAATGAAAGTTCATAATTATCAATAACATCTAATTTAGAATCGTAAAAATGTTTAGAAGAAAAAGTCATTAATGTTGCTTTTTTAGAACGATAATTTTTATCTAATAAAAGTGAATAAACACCTCTTGCTTTAGCATAATCTAATAACGATTCAATATTACCAAAATCATCTTCTTCATCAAAATTATAGGTTGCTGAAAATCATCTTGTAGGTTGCATTTGTTGACTATCACCTGATAGTATTTTTCTTTTTGCCAAATATAAAATAGGAATACCTTTTTCGATAAACATTTGTGAAGATTCATCTAAGATTGCAAAATCAAATTCTTCTTTTTCTCACATTGATAAATCTAATTCAGGAGTTGTAACAATTATTGGAAATAAAATTTTTATCATTTCCTTATGTTTATGGAAGAATTTGTAAGGTTTTAAATGTCCTGTTCTAATAGCCATCGCAAACGCAGTATATTGTGACTTTTGTTCTTCTGTAAAATTAGTCATTTTTTCAAAAGTTTTTTCAAGCAACATCCTAACAATGGTTTTATCATCATTTAATGTTATTGTTTTGTTGATCAATATTTTTTTATACTCAGATTTAAACTTTTCTATTTCTTCAAACGAAACAAGATTAACATATTTTAATGCTTCATTTACATCGATAGTCATCAAGTTTTCATCAGAAACAAATATTTGAGCCATCTGTTTTATTATTTTTGGAACTATTGTAAAGATATTTCATTTTTTGTTGTAATTGGTTTCATATAATCTTTTAACAATTGATTTCTTATCATTAAAGGAAGGATCAAAATTATATTTTAATTTTCGATCTAATAATTTAAGGTTTTCAAAGGTTGTTTCCGAAAAATTACCATTCATTATGGCACTATAAAAATTAATAATATTTGTTAAATTTGGGGTTTCTTTTATTAAATTAACATTATCAACATATTTTTCATCTTCATCGCTGAAAATAGAAAATCCTTCTTCTTTTTTTGAAGTTTGATAATTTTCTAATAAATGTATAAATTCTCTTAATGGTTCATAGAAAGTTTCTTGTCTTAAATTTTTATCATTTAAGGCAAATAAACAAAATATCGATAGCTTTTTCATTCTATTTCTCAAAACATCCAAAGCAGCCTTTTTTTGACTAACAACAAGAGCGGTATAACCTCTTGCAATAATATTTGCTATTAAATTAGAAATAGTTTGAGATTTACCAGTTCCAGGAGGACCTCAAATTATTGTATCTTGATATAAAGAAGAAACTGTTGCTACATCTTGAGAAAAGTTTGTTTCTTGGATTTTAAACAATTTAAATTTATTATCAAAAATTACATGATTTACTTTTTCTCTATATAAATTCTTGTTAAAGTTTGGATTTAATATTTCATCAAATTCATTATTTTCAATTATTTTTTTCATTTGATTTCATAAATATCCAGAAGATACGTTATAAAAACCAAGTACTATTCCTGAGTGAAATTCAATTGATGTATTATCAATATCCTCAACAGTTAAATTTTGAATACCTTTTTTCAAGCTGTCAGGCATTTTGAATAGTGGAGTTCAAATTGTTTTAAACTTTTCAAATACTTCTTTGATTGAAAGGTTATTAAAATCAAAAGAATCAACATTTAATGAAAATCCTTCTTGATTTAAAAATGTAACAAGCTTACTATTTACACGGATATCTGAGTTTGAATGAAGATAAACTAATGAATTTTTAACTTCAATTATTATTTCTTTAAAAAATAAGGGTGCATAAATTGTTTTATTCTCTGTTTTTATTGATATGTAAAAAAAACCAATATTCAGTGGTCAAATATTTGTTTCAATATTTATATTTTGGGCTTTATTTAAAATTTTCTTTCATTTAACAATAGATTTTTGGAATTCTGTTTCCTGGTTTGAAATAATAATATTTTTTGCTTTTTCAAAACTTGAACCAAGCATTTTAAATAAATTATCATCAATTCTCTTGTTGTATTCTTTAAAAATAGCAACAACCTCAGTTTTATTTTTAGCATAACTAACTTTTTCTGCAATATTTCTGTTAGCAACTTCAGTTAAAACACAATTAATGTTAAAGTTATTATAGATTTTATCAAATGTCGATTCACCAAAGTTTTTTAAAACGTCAAAATATTTTTCATTATCTATTGAACTAAATAACGAAGAATCGAGGGTATCAATGTTTAATAAGTTAGCCATTAATGTTTGATATTTAAAATTATTTGAACTCATTATTTTGCCTCATTGATTAATTCATCTATATATTTTGCAGTATTTCCTACAACCAATGAAATACTTTTGCTTTGAACTGTAATTCCAGTTACGCCATCTAGTTTTTTTAGTTTTATTAAATCAATTTTTTCTTTATCATAAAAGCTAATTTTTAAAACTTTTTGCGTTGAAGAAACTCTTTCTATATTTTGATTGCCACCTAAATATTCGATTAGTTGTTTAAAATCAAAACTTAAATTTGTTTCTTTTGTTAAATAGTTTTTGATTTTTGATTGTCTATATTTTTTTTGTCAATAAATTAAAATAAAACCAAACGTGATTACTATTAAGAAAAAATATAAAAATTTATTCTTTTTATTCATATTCCGCACCTTTCTTGAGTTAATTTGTTATTTACTTTTAAATTATATTTTAATTTATAATTAAAATTTAATTTTAAGACAATAAAAGAAAAAATAAGAGTAATTTTTTATTATTTATAAAACCCAGATAATATTTTTTTCAACTTATTTTAAGGATAAAAAGAATTAATTGGTATTTAAAATATACTATCTTTAGTAAGTTATTTATGAGAATATAATTTTTTTTAAAAAAAATTAATATAATTTATAAAGATTTTGAAATTTGTTTTTATATAAAAACAAGGAGATAATATATGGATAAAAAAAGAGTTCTAAGCGGAATAACTGCAACAGGTAAATTGACGCTTGCAAATTATATTGGTGCTATTAAGAATATGGTAAAACTTCAAGATGAATATGATAGCTATATTTTTATCGCTGACCTTCATGCGCTAACATTGCCAATTGAACCTAAGATATTGGAAGAGAATAGAAGAAATATTTTTGCTTTATATATCGCGTGTGGAATTGATCCTTTAAAATCAACAATATTCTTTCAATCAGATGTAATGGAACATGGCCTAATGAATTGATTGATTCTAACAAATACAACAATTGGTGAACTATCAAGAATGACTCAATTTAAAGATAAATCTTCAAAGGTAAAAACAGCGAATGGTATGGAAACAATTCCTACAGGACTTTTAATTTATCCAACATTAATGGTCGGTGATATACTACTTTATAACCCAGATTTAGTTCCTGTTGGAATAGACCAAAAACAACATGTTGAATTAACAAGAAATTTAGCACAAAGATTAAATAATAAATTTAAATTAGATTTCAAAATTCCTGAACCATATATACCAAAAATTGGAGCAAAGATAATGTCTTTAGTTGAACCTACTAAAAAAATGTCTAAATCTGATACAAACGAAAAAGCTTCAATATATCTTTTGGATGATCCCGAAAAAGCTTATAAAAAAATTATGAAAGCTGTCACTGATTCAGAAGGAAAAATATATATTTCAGACGATAAACCTGGTATAAAAAATTTATTAAGTATCTACTCTTCTTTAAAAGATATTTCTTTAGAAGAAACAGAACAAATATTCAAAGACAAAAATTATGGTGAATTAAAACACGAAGTAGGAATTACGGTTAAAACATTCCTAGAAGATGTTCAAACAAAATATACGCAAGCAATAAAAACTATTGATGAACATTCTAAAAACGGAGCTAAAAAAGCTTCAATGATTGCTACAAAAAATTTAAATAAATTAATGAAAGGAGTAGGTTTAAAAAATGAAAGCAAATAATAAATTAAATCACTCAACAAGCCATCTATTAGCTGCTGCTATTTTAAAACTTTATCCAAATACTAAATTAGCTATCGGTCCTGCTATAGAAGAAGGTTTTTATTATGATTTTGAATTTGAAAATTCAATTTTAGAATCTGATTTACCAAAAATTGAAAAATTAATGAAAAAAATGGCGGAACAAGGTTTTGAAACAAAAAAAGTAGGGGGGGATTTTTTCTCTTTCGATAATCAACCTTATAAAAAAGAACTTTATGATGAATTTTTAAAAGACGGAAAAGAAATTACTTTTTTCCAATTTGTTCATCCTAAAACTAATGAAATTTTATTTACTGATTTATGTGCTGGTGGGCACGTTGAAAATACTAAAGAAATTAAACATTTCAAACTTCTTTCAACCGCCGGTGCTTACTGAAGAGGTAACTCAAATAACAAGATGCTAACTAGAATATATGGAACATCTTGAGAAACAAAAGAAGAATTAGATAAATATTTAGAAATATTGCAAGAAAGAAAAGAAAGAGACCATAGAAAAATAGGAAAAGATTTAAACCTATTCTCATTCAATCAACTTTCAGGTCAAGGATTACCAATTTGATTGGAAGACGGAATGAAAATACATAATTCAATTAAAAATTATGTATTAAAACTAGACAAAAAATATGGGTTTACAGAAGTACTAACACCGCATTTTGGTGAAAAAAAATTATATGAAATTAGTGGACATTGATCTCATTATCAAGATACTATGTTTAAACCTATTTCTATGGAAAATGAAATGCTTGTACCACGTCCAATGACTTGTCCTCATCATATAATTTTATTTAATTCAACAAGAAGATCATACAGAGATTTACCAATTAGATATTCAGAACAATCAAGATTATATCGTTATGAAAAATCAGGAGCATTAACAGGACTTGAAAGAGTTAGAGCTATGGATTTAACAGAAGGTCATGTTTTTGTAAGACCTGATCAAATTAAAGATGAATTCAAACATCTATACAATATGATCTTAACAGCACTAAATGATTTTAAAATCGAAATAGACCACGTATCACTATCATTAAGAGATCCTAATGACAGTGAAAAATTCTTCAACGATGATCAAATGTGAAATAAGGCAGAAAATGATTTAAGAGAAGTATTAAATGAATTGAATATTGAATACAAAGAATTTATTGGTGAAGCTGCTTTTTATGGACCAAAAGTTGATTTTCAAGTTAAAACTGTTTTAAACAAAATTATTACAATGTCAACATTACAATTAGACTTTTTATTACCACAAAGATTTGAAATGAAATTTATAAACGATAGAGAAGAGTTTGAAAGACCAGTTTTAATACATCGTGGATTAATTGGTACTTACGAAAGATTTATTGCTACATTATTAGAACAAACAAAAGGCGTACTACCATTTTGATTAAGCCCAAGACAAATAACAATTATTCCAATAACATCCGATTTAAATGAATATAGTAAAAAATTATATGATGAATTTTTAGATCTTGATTTTAATGTAAATATTGATCTAAGAAATGAAAGAATTAACAAAAAAATTAGAGACGCTCAAATACAAAAAACAAAGTATATTATTATAATAGGGAAAAATGAGGTTGAAAATAATATACTTTCAGTAAGAGAATACGGAAGTGATGAAACTTCAAATTATACAAAAGAACAATTTATTCAAAAAATTTTCGAAATTAAAAGAAACCTAAAATAAATAAAAAACATCCTTAGATTTGTAATCTAGGGTTATTTTTTTATTTATTATCTAATTTATCTTTTTCTTCTCGAGCTTTTGTTAATGAGTTTTGTACTTCTTCTTTTTTTATTATTGTAGTATTCAACAGTTTTTTCGTCGTATGTTTTATTTTCAATATCTTTTTTAACTTGCTCTAGTTTTGTATCTAACTCATCTTTTATTGTTGAATATTTTTCATCTTGTAATGATGTATTTACATATTCTTTAGCTTCTTTAATTTTTTCATTTAATTTTTTTAGCAGCTGTTTTTTTGATAAACTATCTGGAAAAATGGTTAATCTTCCACCTCTTGCACGTCCTATTGCTGTTTCTAAACCTGATATTTTTTCATCATAAAATTCAGCAGTTCTTTCGTTTTCGTGTTTAGATTCTACTTCTTCATGTATTGATTTAATAGAATTATATGAATTATACTTTGCATATTCGTATTCTGGATCCAAAAGTTTATCAGTTGAATAATTTTCAGTTTTTTTCTTTTTAGCTTCGTAAGATATTTTTGATGCCTCTTTTCTATCTATTTCATTTTTTCAGTTTTTGCATATTCAAGCGCTTTTTCTAATTCTTTTACTTTTCCCTTATAAAATTCATCAGTTTTAGTTTCATTTGATGCATCGGTACCGTTGTATCTATTTCAGCTATTTTTTGATCTAATTCTGATTTAATATCCTTATATTTATCATTATTTAAATCATTATTGAATAATCTTCTGCTTCTTTTTTCTTAGCTTCGTAATCTTTTTGAGCTACAGAAGAAGTTTAACTATCAGAATTACCATCTTTGCTGTCTGTATTTTCATCCAATGTTTTCTTAGATTCTTTTGCTTCGTTGATTGCATCTTCTAATAATTTAGTAGCGTCTTCATAGTCTTTTTTAATGCTATCTTTATTTATACTAGCTGTTGTTTGATCTTTCTTTTCTTGTAATTTTGATTTAATGCCATTATATTTATCATCTTCTAATTCTTTTAAAAGTTTATCTACTTCATTAACTTTCTTTTCGTATTCTTTTTTACTTTTTAATAAATCAACAACATTATTAGATTTAGAATTTTTCTTTAAAAATAATGTAGAAACAGTAATTGTCAACCCAGTAGCTGCAATTACATTTGCAATTCCTAATCATAATAATTTCTTAGAGTGTTTCATTTTATTCCTTTGTCTATAATTAATTTTTATTTATTTATGTATATACATTAATATTAATACAAAATATTAAAAAATATTTTTTTAATATGAAATAAATCTAAATTTCAATTGTAATTAAATAAAACATCGCTTTTTGTACATTTTATAATATTAAAAAGCTAGACCTTATAATTTGGCTAGCTTTTTAAATAAAGTTTTACAATCAATAATTAATTATATATTATGTGTTAAACGTAGTGAAATTAAAATTACGTTTGCTACTATTAAAACTGTTAAGATTGTAAATAGAATTCAGAAAATTCTTTTATCTCTTCTTGTTGTACCAAAAAGTGATGAAGTTTTCTTTGTGCTTGAACATGGACAAGCTGTGCATGATGAAGCAAAACCTGTAATTACATATTCATATGATTTTGAAGTTTTACCTTCGTGTTCTAAATGATATGTAATAACAACTGTATTTTCAAGTTGTGAAACTTTTTCAATAACTGTTGCGTATTTTGATTGTGATTTAACGTCTAATGCTGAAACTTGTGATGCTTTTTTGTTAGCTGCATCTTCAACAAAGAATGTTGTTTTTGAAGCTTCGTTATCTAGATTTACAACTGTTTTCTTAACTGCTTGTTTTTTAGCTGGAGCTGGTTTATCAACCAATTCTGCTTTTTCAATAAATTCAATAGCTTCTTCGCTTTTAACGCTTTCAGCTTTGATTTTTTCAACAATAACACGTGCTTTAGCGATGTTAACACTTCCACGGTATGCACCGTTTTGGTGGAATCATACACGAGTGTCATTTTTAGTTTTTTCACTAACTCTGATAAATTCTAAAACAGCGTCAATAAATTCCTTAAAGTTACCTGAAATTTTTTGGTTAGCTTTTTTAAAGTTAAATGACACATTTCTGTTTTCATCAAATTTTTCTGAGATATAGAATTTTTCTAATGTACTTTTTGCCATTATATTATCTCCTTTTTTTTATTTTGTTACTATATTTTTTTATACGTATACACCAATATTTTAATGTAAATTTATTAAAAATAAATAATTTATTCAAAAAATATTGAAAAAACAACCATTTATATTGGTTTAGCATTGATTTTTATCCATTTTTTCAGTCTTTTTCAATATATTGATGATTTTTTTTCAATGTATTGAATTTCATTGAAATAGATTGATTATTTTACTATTTTGCTTCTTAATAATTCTTTTATTTTAACTACATTTTCATCACTAATAATAGGCTTTAATTCTTTTTTAATGTCGTATAATAAGCTACATAAATTTTCAACATTTGTAAATACTAAATGTGATGGGTAATTATTTATATCAAATTTTGAAACAGATTTAAAAACTAAAATACCAACTATTGGAAGATTTAATGGTAATATAGGTATTAACATTTCGATATTTTTATTAAGATTTCAAAGCAGGTTATTTATACATACTTTGTCCTTATTTGAATGAAGAAATCATTCTCTGCTATTAAAATCACCTTCTATTTGTGTTCCTTGATCATTAAATTCGTTTATCACAAACAGACCATAACTATTAACTAAAATTTTTCCTGAGCTAAATATTTTATTACCTGATGATAAATATTTAGAATTATCTATAAATTCATTATTTTTAATAATTGTTTTTACTTTTTTTATTTCATCAATTAAATTAATTTTGTTTCCTTCATTAATTACTTCGTTTGTTTGAATTCTTTTTTTGTTTTTAAAATGACGAACAATTACAAATATATTTAAAATTATCAAAATTAATAATATCGAATATATTATACAAAGCATAATAATCATTTGTGTATCCATTTTAACTCCTTATTTAAAAATATGGTTGTTTAGTTTTTGTTTTATATCCTTATAATTAGGTATATATTTTTTTAGTAAATCTCAAAATTTTTTTGAATGATTAGGGAATGATAAGTGGCAAATTTCATGATAAGCAACATATTTAATTATTTCATCCGAAAAATAAATTAAATCAGTACATATATTAATCTTATTTTTATCAATTACAATCGAAGCTCAAGAACTTTTTTTATTTCTAATTGAAAATGTTAGATTATTTCCTTTATTATAAATTTCATTTAAGGCATTTGTAGTAAATATTTTAAATTTTTCAATCAACTTAAGTTCTAAATCTTTTTTAATATATTTTTTTAAATTATCTAAATTAAGTCTTTTAGGTAATTTTATAAATTCATTTATCTTATCGTTATAAATTATAATAAGATTATCTACAATTTTATAATTAACTAAATTACCAAAATAATAAAATTGTTTATTTTCTTCATCTATTTCTAGCTTGGCTTTTTTTCTTAATTTATTTTTATTAATAATCTTTAACATTGTATCTTCTAAAAAACAATTAAACTTTTTAGAAGATATATTAACAACTGAACCCCTGATAAAAAAAATATTATCCTGAAAAGTCAAGTAAACATGTTTAGCATTAGTATAAAATATTTTCACTTCATATTCAATATTATCTATATATTTTTTGATTACTTGATCAGGTTTTTTCATACAAATATTTTAATAAAAATAATATTTTTATTTTTATTTACGATAAAACTATTAAAAAAATAAAAAATATTAAGTTAAATATAAAAAAAAATATTTTTTTATGTAAAATTAAATATGCTAATTAATTATTTAGCAAGAAAGGCAAAAGAATGGCAAATATTAAATCAAAACAAAAAGCAATATTATCTAACGAAAAAGCTAATGCACGTAATTCAGCTATTAAATCAACAGTTAAAACAGCTATTAAAAAAGCTAAATTAGCTGCAACATCAAAAGATGAAAAAACTGCTGAATTAGTAGCCAAAGCACACCATGAAATTGACAAAGCTGTTTCAAAGGGTGTTTTACACCAAAACAATGGTGCTAGAAAAGCCAGCCGTTTAGATGCATTTATTGCTAAAGCCAAAAATTAATTTTTTTAAACTAATAATAAAAAGTCGGTTATCCTGACTTTTATTTTGCATATTTATTTACCTTAATGTGTTTTTCTTTTTTTATCAAAAATACTAAAACAAATTCTCCTTTAATACTTTGATTTTCTAAAATAGAAAGAATTTCTGATGGTCTGCCCCTATAATCTTTTTCATGCAATTTTGTTAATTCTTTACATAAATATAGTTCTATATTGTCATTGAAAACATCTTTAAAATCATTTAATGTACTGATAAGTTTATAAGGTGATACATACGATACATATGTTCCTGGTTCAAACTTTTTTAACTGATTAATTCTTTCTCCACTTTTATCTTTTAAAAATCCTAAGAAAGAAAATGTTGAACCAAGGTTAGATTTTATAAATGCATGAGTAAATGCTGTAGGGCCACCAATTACATCAACAAAGATATTATTTTTGTTAGCCTCACTTATTAAATTAAAGCCTGGATCTGAAATGCACGGCATTCCTGCATCAGAAATTAATGAAACATTTTTACCTTCTAAAATAAGAAAAATGATTTTTTTTAAAATAAGTTTTTCATTAAATTTATGATATGAAATTAGTTGTTTATTTTCAATATTAAAATGTTTTAAAAGTTTTTGACTATTTCTAATATCTTCGCAAAGTATAATATCTGATTCTTTTAAGATTCTTATCGCTCTTAAGGTTATATCTTCTAAATTACCAATCGGAGTCCCTACGATATTAAGTTTATAATCCATACAATTCCTCCAATCTTAATAATAGAGAACTTTTTTGTAAATTAAAATTTAATCCATAATCAAGATTTTCTTTTATTTCTTTTAATAAGTCAATTATTTTAAAAATAGGGATATAATCAAATTTTTCTTTATTAATTTTTTTAATATCCAAAATAACTAAATCCTTTAATCCTTTTTTAAGTTTATAAATATCTAAATAGCAAAAAATCAAAAAGTTTAATAAAACTTGGTTATTCTCAAAACTCAAATTTGAAATAATTAACTCTAATAAACTATCAATTTGTTTATAAGATAGATAAATACAATTAACTATGTTTTCGAAAATTTCTATATATTGTTCTTCATATTCAATATTATTTTTTAAAAAGAATTTTTCAAAAGGCTTTTCTTTTGTTTGATCAGTTGTTTTTAATTCGTTTATTTCAATTATAAAAGCTCTTGATTTAACAGTTTTTAAAACTTGAGCAATATAGTTGGAAGACATTAAAATAAGAGTGTTGTGAGGAGGATTTTCAAGGAATTTTAAAAGACTATTTAAAGATTGCTGAGTCCCGTTTTCAACTTTGTTTATTATTAAAATTTTCTTTTTATTTTTTGAAAAAATCGATGTCTCTGTTGTACTTGAAATAGCATCTAATACTTCTTGTTTTCCAATAGTATCATCGTTACCGTTAATATAAAAATAAAGCTCGCCAAACTTTATTTGATTAAAGTTTTCAAACTTTTCGTTATTTATAGAATTAATAAAATATAAAAAATAAGCATCAAAATTTTTTATATTTTTTGATGAAATTAAATATACTTGATTTAATTTATTTTCTTTAAGAGAATTGTCAATTACATTTTTAAAAACGAGGTTATTCATTAGATAACTTCTTCTTTAATTAGAATATCAATCACTTTATTAAATAGTTCGATTATTGAACAATTAGCATCAACGATGCGATATTTATCAGGATTTTTTGATATTACTTTTTTGTATGATTCTCTTAGCGAAACATAATATTGAATGTCTGAAGTTTCTAATCTATCCATTCCTTCGCGCATTTTTGTTATTCTTTCAACTGAAATAGAAGGTTCTAGATCAAAAAATATTATGAAGTCTGGCTCAGTTTTATTTGTTGCAATTTCATTGATAATTTCAACTTTTTCAAGTGTTGCATCCCCTAATAAACCTTGATATACATAAGATGAAGTTGTATAACGGTCTGTGATAACATGTTTATTTTCTTGAAGAGCTGGTCAAATACCTTTTTCTAAATTTAGTCTTCTACTTGTTGCAAATAATAATGCATCAACCATTGAACTAAATGAATTTTCATTATCTAAAATAAGCTGTCTAATTTTTTCGGCTTCTTTAGAAAAAGCAGATCCTGGTTCTCTTGTGAAAACAAAATTATCTATTAATTTTTTTGTTATTAATTCATTTTTCAACATTTGGATAATTGTAGTTTTTCCTGAACCGTCCATTCCTTCGAATGCTATAAACTTACCAACTTTACTCATAAATATTCCTCATCTTATAAAAATTTAACTATATTATTTTTTTATTTAAAATAGACTGTTTTAAAGATATTGGATCAATTGATTCAATTGACATTCCAAAAGGTATCCCAATTGATAATTGATATACTTTTATCCCTTTAATTCTATCTCTGATTTGTTTTTCTAAATACCTCATTGTTATTTGACCATTTAAATCAGTATTTAATGCAAGTATTAATTCTTCACAATCTTTTGCATTTTCTATTAATAAATTTATTTTTTCAATAGTTTTATCTTCGATTTTTTTTAAATTTATATTCTCTGAAAAAACAAAATATTTTCCTTTTTCAATATCAAGTGTTTCAAATTTATCAATATTTAAACTATCTTGAACTACAAATATTTTTTTAGATCTTTTTCTTTCTTCACAAATCTTGCAAATATCTTGGTTTGTATATGTTAAACATTTAATACACTTTTTTGTTTCATTTTGAAGAGTAATTATTTTTTGAAATAAATCATTTGTATAATCTATTTTGTTTTCTAAAAAAAATGAAATTATTTTTGAAGCTTGTTTTTTAGAAATTCCAGGTATTTTATTTATTTGCTCAATTATTTGTTCTTTTAATTCATTATTCATTAAAATGGTAATCCTGAATTTGAATATTTATTACCTATTTCATCATATGCAACATTAACTTTTTCAATAGCTTCATTAACCGCTAACATAACTAAATCTTGAATCAATTCAGGATCTTCTGGGTCAATTAATGCCTCATTAATAATAATTTCAGTTATTTTTCTTTCACCACTCATTGAAACCTTGATACCTTGTTTTTCAACAATAAAGGTTTGTTTAGCAACTTCAGCTTCATCTTTTTCCATTTCGCTTTGAATTCTTTTTGCGTTTTTTAACATTTCATTTATATTCATTTTAATCTCCTATTTTTTTGGTTCTTTTACTATATCACCAAATAACTTTTTAGCATATTCTACATTTGGACTGACCTTGTTTCTATATTTTTCTAAACTTGGTAGGCTTATCATTTTAATTTCTTCATTCTTCTTAGATATTCAATTTAATTTACAATTTTGAATAGCCATTTCCATTTGTTCTTTACTGATAGCAACAATGTTTGTATATCTACCAAAGATACTATTAATTGCTTCAATAAAATCGTCATCACTTCTTTTTAAATTAAGCTGATGTACTTTTAATATATCATCAGATCTAAGAACAATCAATTCATTAATACTAAAGAAAATTTTAAATCCAGTCAATAAACTAATTAAATTTGAGTATTCTTTTTTAATTCTTTGTTCAAGAATGCTGTAATACATCGTATCTAAATCAAGTTTAGAAGTTCCTTTGTAATTATATAATCCCATCTTGATATATTGGTATATAAAAGCAAGTTTATTAACATCTTCTTGTTCCAACTCTGGTTTAATGATATCAACTGTTTTACTTAGTGAGACATCATTACTAAATTCAGTTGTAATAATGTCATTTAATAAATCATTATTTTCATATTCACTAGTGGTTTCTGCAATTAATATTTCTGAAGTTTTTTCTAAAATGTTATCGATATTAATTTCTTTAATACCTGATTGTTCTAATTCTTCTTTTATCTTATTAATTTGAATTTCATCTTCTGTTTCATATGAATTTGAAATATTAGCAAGGTTGAATATTGAATTAAATTTATCATGATTATCACTAGTATTTTTTTCTTCATTTAAAATCGTTTCATTTACTAATTGAAAATCTTCTGCAGATTCGTTATTTAATTTTGTGTGTTCAATTTCTTTTTCTTCAATAATACTATTTATATTATCATGATCAATGATTGAAGATTTGTGTTCTTTTTTATTAATTGAAGCCATTTTTAATAAATAAAGTTCTATTATTTCTTTAGGGATGTCACTATATTGTGATTCATTAATTGCACTCTGAACTATTTCGATGTATTCAAAAAGTATTTTATCGTCTATATCCAATTCTAGAATTTTTTCAACAGTTGCATACTCTAAAAGAGTTTGATCATCTGTTTTTTTATAAATTACATAATCTTTTAATGTAGTGAATAATTGAGAAATTATTTTTTCAACACTTGCACCATTATCTACTAAATGATTAAATTTATTTATCAATAGTTTAGAATCGGAATTATGTATGCATTTTAATAAAAATCATATATTTTCAAAATCTACTATTCCAAATAATTCTTCAATTTCTTTAGTTGTAATAACTTTATTAGAACAATAAATTGAAATTTGATCAGCTATACTTAATGTATCTCTAAAACTGCCATTTCCTAAATTTACTAATAATTTTATTGCATCCTTATCTGCTTGAATATTTTCTTGCTCAAAAATATAATCAAGTTGATTTTCTAAAATTTGTTTATCAATTTTTTTAAAGTTAAACCTTTGCACTCTACTTAATATTGTTAAAGGTATTTTTTGCGGATCGGTTGTAGCTAAGATAAAAACAACATGCTTTGGTGGTTCTTCAATTGTTTTTAATAAAGCATTGAATGCCCCTTTTGATAGCATATGCACTTCATCTATAATGTATATTTTATATTTTCCGTTTGTTGGAAGATGCTTTATTTTTTCTCTTAACTCTCTAATATCATCAATACCTGTATTTGAAGCTGCATCAATTTCAATAATATCCATGTTTTTATCAACAGACAAAATACATTGCTCACAAGGACTTTCATCAATTCGATGTTGACAATTTATTGCATTTGCAAATATTTTTGCCGTAGAAGTCTTTCCGTTGCCGTGTGGGCCACAGAATAAATAAGCATGACCAATCTTATTTTCCCTAATTACATTTTTTAATGTTTCTATAATATGTTGTTGGCCTTGAACTTGTTCAAAAGTTTTTGGACGATACTGACGATATAATGCTAAATATTTTTTTTCAAGTGACATTATACCTCCCTAAAATATAAATATATTTTACCAAAATTCAGGAGAGGCCAAAATTAAAACTATTTTTTATATTAATTTAAGAAAATATAAGACTTCATTCATATCATATATAATAATTAAGATATGAATAAAGTAGATAAAACAATTAAAAATATAAACAACAAAAATTTTCTTTCTTTTTTTATTCTAACTATTGTTGCATTATGTATTTCTATATTTCAAATAATTGCAATTAGTATTTTTAAGATAAAAATAAGTAGATCTATTTTTATTTCTATTTTAATAATGATAGTTTTAACTATTTCAATAATTTTATTTAAAACTTTTTCCTTTGCTTTAATCTATAAAGAAAGAAATAATTTAAATCATAAAAAATTATTGCGCATATTATTTGGTCTAGTAATAACATCATTAGTCTTTGCATTATTTTTTATTATTATAATTTTCTTACTTAACTCAACTTATAACGAATTTTTGAAAGCCTTAAATCAAAAAAATACCAAATTAGCGGAAGAAAATAAATTATTTTTCAATAATTTAAAAATTGTTAAATTAATTTTAGATTCACTGTTATTTTTGAATATAATTACAGTATTAAGTATAAATATTTATATCAAAAATAAAGGTGGTATATAGATATGAAATTCGATAAATCTTGTGGTGCTGTAGTCCTTAGAAATGTTGAATCTAAATTATATGTTTTATTAGTCCAACAAACTGCTGGACATTGAACTTTCCCCAAGGGGCATGTTGAAAATAATGAAACAGAAATTGAAACTGCTTTGAGGGAAGTTAAAGAAGAAACAAATGTTGATATAAAAATAATTGAAGGTTTTAGAGAAATAAGTAAATATTCACCGTTTTTTAATATAAGTAAAGAAGTTGTTTTTTTCTTAGCAGAACCCATTAATTTTGATATCAAAAATCAAGAAGGTGAAATTGATGTTGTTGAATGAGTTGATATCGAGGATGCACTTGTTAATAAATTAAGTCATGAAATAAATAGAGAAATATTAGAGAAAGCAGTTAATTTTTATATAAATAATTGTTGAAAATATAAATAAAAAATAAACCTCCAATAATACTTTGGAGGTTTATTTTCCCAAAGAGAAAGTTCAAGTGCAACACAATGCCTTGGGCTTTTTTTATTATACATTTTATTTTTTTAAAATTAATAAATCAAAAAAAGTAAATAGAAAATATTCATTTTTTCAAATGAAGATAAGCATAATTTTATTATGTTAATTTTTGTTAATAATAATTATTTAATATATTCTAAATAGGTTTGTAATGGTGTCTTCCAATTTAATATTTCCCGCGTCATATTATTTATTTGGTTAACAACTGAGTCAAGTTTTTCTTGAGTTATAGTATTAAAGTTAAAACCTTTTTTGAATTCTCTTCTCAAAATTCCATTTCAATGTTCATTTGAGCCTCTTTGAAAAGATGCATAAGGTTCAGCTCTATAAATCTTTATATTTAATCATCTGGCTAAAATACCTATTTTTTCAAATTCAATACCATTGTCTACTGTTATTGTTTTTACTTCTAATTCATTATCTCTTATAATCTTTTTTAACTCTGAATTAATTATATTTGGTGATTTGCTTTGTATTATTTTTGCAAACCCTATTCTTGTTTTTCTTTCAGTTAAAGTTAAAACATTATTATATCCATTGGCTCTCTTTCCTAAAACTAGATCTGCTTCTCAGTGTCCAAATTCAAGTCTTAAATCTATAGATTTAGGTCTAGTTCATATTGGAAAAACATAATCAGCAGATTTTACAAGCCGTTTTATTACGGATGCTGTTCTTTTACCACCTTTTTTATAATATTGTCTTAATTTATCGTACTTTTTTATAACTCAATTATTAGTGTTTATTCAATTAAAAACCGTTCTTAAAGAAGGACAACAGTGTTTTGTGCTAGTTTTTATAAAATTATATGTTGACTTTATACCAAAAAAACTTTTTTCATATTTTTGTAAAAAAGCGTTAGAAAAATTTTTGAATTTTTGGTTATCCACGAATTTAAAATAATACTTATGTCTTGATCTTTCTCTTGTTTTTAAACTAGCGTGTTTAAATTCATAAGTTCCAAAACTATTTGTATTCCTCTTTATTTCTCTACTTAGGGTCGAAACACTTCGCTCGATTAATCTCGAAATCCTACGAAGAGAATAATTTAACTTTAAATAATTTTCAATAATTATTCTTTCATTATCTGTTAAATGGTTATATTTTTTTATTGTATAATTCATATGAGTTCCGTTCCAATGGAACTTTTCTTTTTTAATTAATATAAAAAATTCAAGTTCCACATCTAAATTTTACTTTAAACGTGTTGCACTTGAATTTTCAATTTAGGAAAATAAACCTCCAATAATACTTTGGAGGTTTATTTTTTTATTCTTTTGGTTTTAATATTGATTCTAATTTAACTTTAAATTCTTTTAATATTTCTTCTTTCTTAGAATTTAAGATTTCTTTAATTTCTTCTTCAGTTTTTCCTTGGTCTTCTAAGTGTTTTCTTTCAGAATCAACTAAGAAATCAATAAAATTATTTATATTATCAATATTTTTATTTAAATTATCAGAAGAATTATTTAATCAAGGTAATTCAATTTGACTATTTGATGATGGTAATCCTTCATAATTATTTAGAAGATTAGCACTACATTCTAATGCGATTCTATCAGTTAATTCCTTGAATTTTTTTGATCCTAATTTTGTATATATTTGATATGGATTTTTTTGTGCATATTGAACAAGATGAGTACTACGACGCAACTTATCCATAATATTAATATGATCTTGTCACCCTGAGTCAAAAACATTTAAAATAATATTTCTTTCAGATGTATTTAATGAAGTTAAACTGTATTTTTCAATGATATTTTGTCTTAATTTATCATATTCTTTTTTTCATACTGAAACAATATAAGAAACAAGTTCTTCTTTATCCATTTTTTTAATTTCATCGATTTGGAATTTATGATTAGTTAATAACATAAAATTCTTATTTAAATAATCAACAAAATTAGCAAAGTCCATTGTGTCATTTTTTTGCACAAAATAAGGATTATTTACAATTTGTTTAACAGATACTTGAAACATCTTATGAATTATTGAACCTAAGTCATCTCTATTTAAAATTAGATCACGTTGTTCATATATTAGATCACGTTGTTGTCTAATAACGTCATCAAAATTTAAAACACTTTTACGACTATCGTAATTAAAGCCTTCGATTTTTTTCTGTGCTCTTAAGAATGCTGAACGAATTGCTTCACCAGGTATTGCACTTGAACCATATTCTTTAAAAATTTCTTTTCATCTATCTTGAACTGAGAAACGTAAGATCAATTGATCATCTAAAGAAAGGAAGAACTTTGTATAACCTATATCTCCTTGACGGCCCGAACGACCTTTTAATTGGTTATCAATACGACGTGATTCTGCTTTTTCAGTTCCCAAAACATATAAACCACCATTTTCTATAGCCTCTTTTGTTGGTTTAATATCGGTACCACGTCCTGCCATATTTGTCGCGATAGTAACAGCTCCGGCTTCTCCGGCCTTAGAAATAATTTCAGCTTCCGAAGCATCTTGTTTTGCATTTAAAACAGTATGAGGAATTTGTTCTTCTAATAAATATTCATGCAATACTTCTGAATCTTCAACTTGGGCAGTACCAATTAATATCGGTTGCTTACGTTGATATGCTCTTTTTACTTCTTTTACAACTGCTTTTCATTTTGAATGCATGTCTACATATATTTCATCTTTATCATCAACTCTGACTACTGGTTTATTTGTAGGAACAACATTAACTCTCATATTGTATATATCAATAAATTCTTTTTCTTCGGTTTTAGCAGTACCAGTCATACCGCTTATTTTTTTAAATAATCTAAAGAAGTTTTGATATGTAATTGTTGCAAGTGTTTTAGTTTCTGATTCAATATCAACACGTTCCTTAGCTTGGATAGCCTGCTGTAAACCTTCTGAGTAGGCTCTTCCTTCCATAATACGTCCTGTAAATGAATCAACTAACTCAATTTTATTATTTCTAACAATATACTCAACATCAAGCTTCATAACCTTATGTGCTCTTAATGAGTTTTGAATTCTATGTACTAACTCAGAGTTTTCTAAATCATACAAATTTTTAAAGTTAAAGTATTTATTAGCTTTTTCAATACCTTGATCAGTTAAATAAACTGACTTAGATTCTTCATCAATAAAGTAATCATTTGAATTTAATGTTCTTACAAAAAGGTCGGCAATAGTATACATTGTACTTTCTTCATGATCACCACCAGAGATAATCAATGGTGTTTTTGCTTCGTCGATTAAGATTGAATCAACTTCGTCTAGTAAAACATAATCTAATCCTCTTTGAACTTTTTCTTCTTTAGACATAACCATATTATCACGTAGATAGTCAAATCCTAGTTCAGAGTGAACTGAATAAACAACATCACATGCATATGCTTCACGTTTTAAATTAGTATGCATTTGAGCTTTATTAATTCCTACAGTTAAACCTAAAAATTTAAATACTTGACCCATTTCTTCAGCATCACGTTCAGCAAGATATTCATTAACCGTTGAAACAATAACACTGTTTCCACCTAATGCATTTAAATACACAGGAGCAATTGAGGTAATTGTTTTACCTTCCCCTGTTTTCATCTCAGCAACTGAACCTAAATCTAAAATAATTCCACCAATCATTTGGACATCATAAGGACGCTTACCTAAAATTCTTTTTGTAGCTTCTCTTGAAACTGCAAATACTTCAGGTCTAATATCATCTTGTGTTTCACCAAGTTTTATTCTTTCTTTAAACTCAATTGTTTTATTTTTTAACTCTTCATCAGTTAGTTTTTGAATTGTTGCTTCTAATTGGTTAATTTTTTTTAGAGTGTGTTCAGCAATTCTCATTTCAGTAGATTTGAACTTTAAAAATTTCATAATTTAATATTTTATATTAAATTTAGATAAATTTAGATAAATTAAAAGACAGCTTATAAATATGCTGCCTTTTTTAAATAATACTTTTAACTAAATAATCTTAATGTATCTTGATTAAGTATTGTATAAACACCTATAACTAATCCATAAATTATGAATGCTAAAGCAACTAATCCAACGATAACAACAGATAAAATTCCAACTATTTTTAAGACTTTTTTTGTAGTTCTGCTAACTTTTTGTTTGGTAGATAAATTACTATAACTTTTATATTCCATATCTTATCCTTTTGTTGCATTTCCTTGTCTTGAAATTGCAGCCATAATTCTTTTTCTTAGAATAAAGTAAACCACAATCATAGGGATAACAGCCAATAATGTAGCAGCCATTCTTACTGATAATATAGTTTGTACTTGTCCAGGAGCAACTTCATGTTTACCTGTTGTAAATAGTCATAAGTTAATTGGAGCATAATATCCTGCTGTTTCTCCAGGAGCTGAATCTCATAATAATGCTGGTCATGTATATGAGTTTCATGAAGCTAAAGCTGTTAATATTATAACTGTTCATGTTGTAGCTTTTACCATTGGTAAAGCTATGTTAAAAAAGTATTTAATTCCACTAGCACCGTCTAACATTGATGATTCTTTAACTGAATTTGGAATTGCTTCAAATGCATTTTTATACATATAAGCATTGAAGATTGAAGTTGCAAATGGAACGATCATAGCAACTATAATAAATGGGTTACCATTTCCAATTCATCCAGCTTTTGAAACTAGTGTATATTGTAATGAAATAAGTGTAATTTCTGGTATTACCATTAATGATAGAAATAGACCAAAGAAAGCACTTTTTCCTCTTCAATTTCTCATTGATAATGCATATCCTAATGATACTGCAAAGAATAATCTAACAACCACTGAAATAGATGTATATCCTGCGGTAAATACAAGAGATTGTAAATAACCTTCTTTTATTGATTTTGAGAAGTTAGATCAATTTAGACTTGTTCCTAAAAAAGCTCCAGAGAAAGTCTTACCGTTTTGAACATACTTAGAGTGTTCAAATGGTCACCAAGCTATTTTAAAACCTTGGTCTTCATAGAATTTTGGATCTACTAATGATTGCTCAATCATAAAGTAAAATGGAAGAATTATTAAGAAACTAAAAAACGTTAAAATCGCAACTTTGAATGACCATTCAAATATTTTTCCTAACACATTTGTTGTTGTGTACGGTTTGGTCATCAACTCTTGTTTAGATTTTAAAACTGATTTTTCTCTTTTGTATCTCAGCTTTAAGCTTGTTAGCAACATTTTTTTCTCCTAACTTGATTTTTAGTTTGTAGATTGATGATACTGATTTCTTAAGTGAATATGAAATTGTAACACCTAGTATAAATAAGAATACCGATGCAGCCATGGCTCTTCCAAACCCTGCTGTAGCGAATCTTACTGCTTGGAAAATATAGATTAATAAAGTACTTCCTTGTTCAGCTATAGCCTGACTTGCGTCGTTGTTATATAAAGCAAGTGGGAATACTTTAATACCATTAATAATGCCTATAGTAAATAGAAATGAAATTGTTTTTTGAATAGATGGTAGTGTTATTCTAAAGAATTGTCTAGAACTTGAAGCTCCATCTATTGCAGATGATTTATATAAATCTGGATTAACTGATAGCATTGCAGTTGTCAAGATTAATACTTGAAATGCTAAACCACCTCAAACACCTCTTATTAAAATAACAATAAAAGGATTTCATCTGCTACCCGAGCCATATAGTAATGGGAACAATGCCCCTTCTGACGATTTACCAAATAATGCAGTAAATGTTAAGGAAACAGCAACAGCTCCAGTCATATATGGTAGGAAAAATACTGTTTGTCAAAAGCTACGAGCGTGTTTTCTTATTATTGTAGCAATTGCTGAACTTATTAAAATAGAAATAGTTAATCCAATTGGTAAAGCAATAACTGCATATAGTAATGAGTTAATTATTGCTGTGTGGAACTTAGGGTCATTTAATATACCAACTGTTCCTTTTGATTTGTAGTAATTATCAATTGACCATCCGTATTCTCTAAATGATGATGGTGCTCTAAATGAACCAATAATAACAAATATAAATGGAATAATTACCATAAATAATAAAACTATTAAAGATGGCAACATTAGTAAGAATGGTTTCCAGAATGGAGTTCTGGTATTTAAAATACTTAATGCTTCACCAGTTTTTTTAATACGGTATTTTTTTCAAAAATAAGTGTTCATTAAATTCTTTCCTTACTATCAACATCAAACATATGGTACAATTCTTCTCTTTTAATTGATAATTTTACTGTTTCACCGATTTCGTATTTAGTTTTTGCACCTAGGAAAACGTTAGCTATTTTGTTTATTTCTTTAATAAATATTTGAGCTTGAATCTCTTTACCTAAATATTCAACTAGTTTAATATCACCGGTAATAATTCCCTTTTCATCTTCAATCAATGATTCTCCACGGAAACCTAAATCAATAGTTTCTTTTTCATATCCTTTTGGAGCTTTTGTTAATTTTTTACCTGAATAGTATACATAACCATTTTTAACTTCTGTTTCAAAAATTGTCATTTCAGGCATACCAAGGAATTTAGCAACAAATTCATTCTTAGGTTTTAAATATAAATCCATTGGAGCACCTATTTGTTGTACCTTAGCAGTCGACATACAAATAATTTTGTCACTAATTGACATAGCTTCTTCTTGGTCGTGTGTAACAAAAACTGTTGTAATACCAAGTTCTTGTTGAATTGAACGTATTCATTTTCTTGTAGAAATACGTAATTTTGCATCTAGGTTTGATAATGGTTCATCAAGTAAAAGAATTTTTGGTTTTTTAACAATTGCTCTAGCGATTGCAACACGTTGTTGCTGTCCTCCAGATAATTGCGTTGGTCTTTTACCTAAGTTTTTTGTTATTTCAACTCTTTGTGCAACATCCAATACATCTCTAACTATTGCTTCTTCAATAGTTAAAACATCTTTACTAAATATTTTTATTTCTTTTTGCAATTCTTCAGGAAGCTTTAGAGCTAATTCATTTAATGCTTTTTTAACATTAGTGCTTTTAATTGCTTTTTGTTCAAAAATTGGTAAAAGTAGTTCTCTAATTTTTTCTGAATAAACGGTTTGAGTTTCTTTTTCTACTAATTTGATACGTTTTTTAATTTCTTTAATTTGTTCATTCAAAGGATCTGCTTTTTGTTCGGCAAGTTTCGAATTTAATTTTTCTTTTGCTTCTTTAACTTTTTGTGTATATTCATTTTTTGTTGAATTATATTTTTCGACATAAGCTCTTTTAAGTTCTGAAATTTTTTGTTTTAATTCATTCTTAATTGCTGTTATATCATCTTTATTTTTTTGTTTTAATGAAGCAATTTCTGAATCAAAATCATTATCATTTAATTTATCGTTAGCTATCGCGATTTCTTGTCTATCTTTAATTTCGTTTAAATTCTTTTCAAGTTCTTTTTTAAAATTAAAGATCGAATTCTTCGCTTGCTCTTTGCTTTCTCTAATATCTTTTAAAACTTTTTTCGTTAAGTTTGATAATAAAGCAGTTTTTTTAGTCAAAATGAAATTGTAATCGTTTAATTCCTTATCAATAATATTATTGAAATTTGTTTTTAATTCCGTTAAGTAATTTCTTGTTTCTTTTGGATTATCAATTGTGTGATATAACATTGTTCTTGTCTCTGAAATTACTTCTTCGGGAACGTTAAAATATTTGAAAACTAATTCAAATATTTTTTGTTGAGCTAATTTAGATTTTTCAATTGTTTCTTCTTTTCAATGTTTGTCGTTTAATAGTGGGAATGCTATATTATCATACACAGTCATGTGTGGGTATAATGCATAGTTTTGAAATACTAAACCTAATTCTCTTTGTTGTGGAGAAAATTTAGTAACATCAACACCTGAGAAAAATAATTTTCCTGATGTAGGACGCAATAAACCTGATATAGCATTTAGCGTAGTAGTTTTACCTGAACCCGATGGCCCTAGTAAAGTAACTAATTCACCTTTTTCAATAACGAAAGACGCATTGTCAACTGCTAGTGATTCACCAAAGTCAATTACTAAATCTTTAACTTCAATGGCAGGAACTAGTTTTTTTGCTTGATAACGTTCTTTTGAAAAGCTATGAATATCACTTTGTGTTAATCCACTGTTTGCTTTTTCCATATTTTTTCCTTGTACTTTTTATTTTTTATTATTTACTTTATCTAAAAATTCATATATATTGTTTTGTGCGTTATTAAATTTTTTAGCATTGTTTTTTTCGATATTAAATGGATATAGAAATTGATAAGCATCACTCATTAACGATGATCCATGAGCAATGTATTCTTTTGCTAAATCCATTGGAGTATAGAATTTTATATTTTGACTCGTTCCATTCAATACTACATTAACCCCATCCTTAGCATAAAAGCCTCGTTGCTTAGTATAACCGTGATTAAATGCTCTAGCAATATAAGGTAATAAATATGACTTAATTGATGATTTTTTAATTTTTTCATAGTCAGTTATAAAATTCTTAAGTTCGTTATTATTAATTCTTGGTAATGTTCATCCATTTGCTAGCATATTAATGCTGAAGTTTTGTTCGTAATTTTCACCAAAGAATAAGTATCCAATTTTTCTATCATATGATCCATCTGACCAGTTTTCAGATATTATTCTGACTCTTGTGTTTGCTGGTAAAATACTTTCAACATATTCACTATCTAAATGTGCAAGTTTTTTTTCTCTTTCTGTAACGTCACGAACATTTTGTTCTAATGTATCTATTAATGCTATTCTTATTTTAATCTCATCACCAACATTAAAAGCTGTTGTTCTTTCGTTTTTTTCTAAAACACGAACTAGCATTGTATCGCCATCATAAATTTTAACAATCTCTGCATCAATGGCTGAATAAACTTCTCAAAGTGAGATATTAACAGTTTCTTCTTCTCTTGTTTCAAGGTTTTTGATTCTTGTTATATCAACTTTTTGATCAAAAATGTTTCCAACCTTATCGATATTTTCCTTTTCTACACTAAATGTAGAATTTAATTGCAATTCATCGTAATACTTAGCATCTTTATTTACACAAGAAATAGCAACTAATGGCATTGCTAATGTTGGAGTTAATAAGAAAAATGGTATTTTTTTCATGTAAACCTCTGCGAAAAAACAAACACATCTAAAAAGTGTGCATGTTTTTCATAAACTTATATTTATTTAAATAATTCGTGAATTTTAGCTAAAAATTGCTCGAATGTAACTACTTGATTTGCTGCAACTGAGCCAACAAGATTTCTTCCAGCTGTTCCAATTGCATCTCTTAATTTATCCGATAAAACTGATGAAATATCTTCAGCAGCTTGATATTTATCGTCTTTACCAATTAATTTAAAGTTATCAAAAGCAATCTTGTTTGCTTCATTTAATTTTGAATGTGCTGTATTTCCATCTTGGAAATATGTAGTTGTTGGCGAAATATAGTTACCATATTGGTTGAATGCATCAATTGCGTGAATATTTTGGAAATTTTGTTTCTTTTTATCTCTACCAATTGAAATATTTGAAATGTTTTGATTAAATAATCATTTTACAAATAATTTGGTTGCATTATTTTCTCTTTCATTTGCATGAACTAGAACTAATGAAGGTCCTTGAATGAAAACAGATTTTTTATCTTCTTTGCCTTTTGTTAAAGGAGCACTAATTCAATCAGCATCTTGTTTATTTAATAATTTATCTGCTGTAATTGTTTCTTTTTGTACTAATGAAGGATCAATTAAAATATATTTCTTACCATCATTTTTAAATATTGTTCCAAGAGCAATAACTTTTGATCTATCCGATTCTTGTACAGCGTATTTTTTATTATTTGAAAATATAATGTTTGTTCCATCAAAATCTAATTGATACAATTCATAATTAGGGTGTTCTGTTGATTTTGTAGTAACTGTTGTTTCTGCTTCTTCTGATGAGAATTGTTTATCAAATCTTCCGACAGTTGTACCTTCTGGTAAATTAAATGCAAAAATGTTATTAGTGTATTTACCACTTTTAATTTTTAATTTAATTCCTTTTGCTTTTTCCTCTTCATTCGAAGCGCTCAAGGTAGCTTCGTTAGAAACTGTATTTGGTTTTTCACCAATATATTTAATTTCTTGATTTCCATCTCTTACAAATGTATGAGTAAATCCTGCTGTCGAACCAATACTAATAGCCATTTTATGTCTAGTTAATAAGTTTGAACCATATGAACCACCACCACCAATTCAAACAGCACCAACTTTAATACCATCAAAAATTGTTTGTAGTAATTCCTTAAATAAAGTGTTTTGTGCAGTGTTTTCTTCTAAGAATGATTCATAATCATAACCACCAGTTATTTCATGAGCTGAAGAAGGTGTTATGTATTGTTGTGATTTATCACCTTTTGTCTTAGAAACGTTCATAACATTAATAGCTGATGCTAATGAGTCAATACCGATTATAGCTTTATTCAAATCTGCTGGATATAATCTTTTTGCTGCTATTGCAAATTTAATTAATTCTGCATATGAAGTAAAAATATCATCAGAAAGAACTAAATTCATTTCTTTAATAGCTTTATTTCTTGAATCTTCATCTGTTGCTTTTGCATTTTTTCAATCTTCATCAACAGCCTTACCATCAGATTCTTTAACGCTTTCATAGTAATCGATGTATTTTTTCAATAAGGTTGTATTTGTACCTTCTGTGTATTGAACGCCTTCAATTTCTTTTAATTCTTTTAGCATTTTTCCAAGTACAACTTTGTTAACTGCTTGCATTTCTGAAGAACGTGAAAACGGAACAACTCATTTTTCATTCTTTTGTATATTTCCACCGATTTCTTCGTTTACATTTTTGAATGCTGGGGCGATGCCTAAGGATTCATATGTTTCATTATCTAAACTTAAGTTCATGCTGTATTGAGCTAAAATTGAAGCTGCTGTTGGGTAGTTAACAATAATATTTCAAAATGTTTTTTGTTCCTTAGCTGATAATTTTGTTGTTAAAGGACCTGTACTGTATCCATTTGGTAGAAAATCAATCGCTACTGGTAAATAACCCTGATTTACTCTTTGTAATTTTTCTTCATCTGTTCCTGAATTTAGTCAATTATTATATTCAGCAATAATTGCTTTCATGGCAACACCTTGGTCGTTTGTTTCAGAAAATCCTGTAGCAAGTTTTAATATACCATCATCTACTTGATCAAATTTTGCTTCTTGCTTACATGAAGCTAAAATAAGAGGTAGTGAAAATGCTGATAATCCGCCCACTGAAATTAAAAATTTTTCAAATTTTTTCATTTTTTACCTTTCAATATAAATTTAATATAAAAATTTATGAATAAAAATAACTAATTTATAACTATAAATAAAAATACAACAACAATTAGAACACTAATCGTTGTTGTGCAATTGTATATATGAACTTTTTATTTTGTAATTCACATAATATATTTTATTATATTTTTATTTTATAAAATAAAAAATATGCAAATTACAAATTTTAACTTATAAACTAAATTTATAATAATAAAAAGAAACAAGAACTAAGTTCCTATTTTCTTTGCTTAATGATTAAAAATCATATTGATTAATTAATTAAAATAATTCAATTTCATAGATTGTTGTTTTGCCGTTAAATCTAAAAGGAATTACTATTTTTCCATCAGTTTTTTTATCAAATGATAATGCTTTTCTTGAAGAATTAGCATCTCCTGGGAATTCTATTTCTTTAGATTTTAGCATGTTAACAAATTTTTCATCAAATAAACCTGCTGTAAATGGTATTGTAGCAGTTTTACTTTTTGGTCCAAATGACAATGAGTTATCTTTTTTTGTTAATTTTATATATCCAAAGAAGTGTCTATTTTCAATATTGTCAGGTATTACAGTATTTGATAATTCATTAATTTTTTGTTTATTTTGATCACTAACTTCCATTTTTAAAATAGTCTTATTATTAATCATTTCAACAATTGCTTTTTGTTCTTCGGTTAGCTCTTCTTCTGTATTTTCTGCCTCGTTTTCAGTCTCATTTTCAACTGGTTTTTCTTCAGCATTTTTTGCTTTAATTTCATCGAATTTAGTTTGTAATGCTTGAATTGCTTCACTAATTGAGGCTGAAGTTGAATTTTCTTCTTCAACTTTAGCTTTTTGAGTATTTAGTTCATTTTCTAATGCTGTTTTGTCTTCTTCTTTGTCTGTTAGTTTTGTGTTTATATATTCTTCAACTTGGGTTTTTAATGTATTAAAGTTTTCTGTAGCTGTTCTTTTTGCTTCCGCTTCAGCTTCAACTTCTTGATCCTTTTCGCTTTTTGCGTCAGTTGCTTTTTGAATTGCAGCTGATATTTTTTCTGTAGCAGAAGTTAATTCTTCGCTTGTTGAAGTATCTGTTATGCCACTTTTAGCTTCAGTTAATTCGTTTTCAAAAGTGGTTTTTATATCTGCATATAAATCCCCTTCTAAAGATTTTTTAAATTCTTCTGCTACTGCAGATTTTGAATCATAGCTTTCTTTTGCTTGTGCCTTTTTAGCTTCTTCATCATCTTGTGTATTTTTTGAAGTTTTTGCTTCTTCCAATGCTGTGGTTAAACTTTCGGTTTTTGATGTATAAAATTCTACTGTTTTATTTGATTCCTCAGCTCGTTGAACCTCTGTTTTAACCTTATCAAGTTCACCTTGTAATTTATCTTTAATTTCTTTATATTTTTCATCCTCTAAATCTTGTGAAATATATGTTTCAACTTCGGTTATTTTAGCTTCATAAGATTCTTTTGAAGCTTCTTTTAGAGCTATTTCTTCATCAATTTTTGCTTTTTCTGCATTAGCTTCATCAATTGCTGATTGTAATGTTTTACTTGCTTCGTCATAGTTTTCTTTTGTTGAAGTCGCATTAATCGATGTTTCAATTTCGTTAATTATAGATTCTAGGTTTGTTTTTACAGATTGATATTTATCTTCTGTAATTTGATTTAAAACTTCTTTTGCTTCAGCTAGTTTTGATGTATATAATGCTTTTGTATCTTCTAATTCTTTTGTTTCTTTTGCTTCAGCTAGTTTAGAATTTAGTTCATTTTTTAATGTTGTATATAATTCTTCTGTTTTACTTTCATCATCAGCTGTTGTTTGAGGTTCAATTTCAGCTATTTTTTGTTCTAAAGTTTCTTTTATTGAACTATATTTAGCATCAGATAGCTCGTTTTTGATATATTCTTTTACCAAATTAATAACGCTTATTAATTCTCTTTTAGCCACATCTTTTTCAGATTCTTTTGTACTCATGAAATGTGATGTTTCTGCTAAAAATGTTTCTAAAGCTTTTTGAATTTCTTCTTTTGTTGATTCTTTTGAATTTAGGACTTTCTCAGCTTTTGCAATAGCTTCTAATAGTCCCTTTCTTTGATATTCGGTTAGATCTTTATTTGTTTCTAATTCTTGTTTGAATTTAGAAATTTCTTTTTCTAACTTATTGTCTTTTTTGTCTTTTGTATGTAAAACAATAGTGGTTGCAGTAACAGTTAGAGCAGTTGCTGCTGTAAGTATGCTTAAACCGATTAGTATCTTACTTGATTTCTTCATCTTTTTTGCCCCTTATAAAAATATTTTTATATACTTAAATAATATTATAAAAATTCAATAATTAATCATAATTTTAATTAAATTGGTTGTTAGATAAAAAAATAACTAGACTTTAAAATCTAGTTCATTCTTATCTTTTAATTAATGCAGATGATAAATATTTGTATTCAAAATTATTAAATGAAAGAAGGTAAAAGTCATTAAATGAATTGTAATTTTTTACCTTATTTAGTATGTAAAATTCATATATACTAATTGAAATAGATAATGAAAAAGTGTTGGCAACAAGAATTATTAATATTCTAATTATTGCTGAAAGGGGTTGATCTTCATTTCCTTTTTTATACAAGATTCCAATAACTGTTATTAAAATGGATTTAAAAACTATAGGCGCTAATATATCTAAAAAAATAATTCTTGTAATTGCAATTTTTCTTTGTTTATTAAAATTAGGAGTAATAAATGAATGAAGAGCAAAATCTTTTTCAATTTCATTTATTAAATTTTTATATTGAGGAGATGTTATTGTGTAATTTAATATGTTAGCAACAACTGAAATAAAGGCAGTTTTAGTTAATTGTTTTGTACTATTTTTCCCTTTATATATTTCAAGAGGTATTTTAAAATCTTTAAAGAAAACAAACTTAGATTTATTTTTTAATGAATTTAGATATGAATAATATGCAAAGTAATCTCTTATAAAAAGCCTTTTTATCAAATCTAAAAAAGTAAATGCTAATAAGATTGTAAGCATTCCAGAAATTAGTCCAGCAAAAATACTAACTAATACATCATTTACCACTTTAAAATTATCATCTTGAGAATATTTATTCTCAAAAATAGCAACAATATAAGTTATTAAAATTCAAACCATTATAATTGCTGATAATAATAAAATTAAAAATCAACTTGAATGTAGTTCGTGTTTTTTTATCTTCTTTAATTCTTGTTTTTTGTTGTTCATTTTATATCCTAGCTATTTAAATATTATATAAAATATAATAAAAAACGCTTGTATATTTAATAATAAGCGTTTTTGTAATTTGGTATATTTTTGATATATATGGTGCTCCAGACTGGACTTGAACCAGCACGGCTCTTAACCGGTTGATTTTGAGTCAACTGCGTCTGCCATTCCGCCACTGGAGCATATTTAAATATCTTAAATATTATAAATTATTTTTAAGATTGGTTAATATATTTTAAAAATAAAAAATTAAAATTAAAAATTTAATAAACTAATTTTAAATCAAATATATGGACTATAATTTTACATATGAATTTAGAAGAAATTTTTGAAGCCCAAAAAAAATTAGATAAGGCTTTTTTAGATAATATTACTAACAAAGATAAAAGATATTTCGGCACTAAAATAGTTATCGCATTACTAGTTGAATTGGGAGAATTTGCAAACGAGGTTAAAGCTTTTAAATATTGAAAAAAAGATAAAACTATTGATAAGTTAAAAATGCTTGAAGAATTTGCAGATGGTATTCATTTTATAACAAGTATCGCCTATCCCCTTGGGATAAAACCTATATTACAACCTTTTATAAAAAATAATAATTTTAATTTGCAACTAGCTCATACTTATAAATTATTTACAAATCTATTAAAATCTAAAACTGTAAAAAATGTTTTAAAGGCTTATGAGGCTTATTTGGGCCTTGGGTTATTAGTTGGGATTAATGAAGAAGATATAATTAATTCGTATCGTAAAAAGAATGAAACAAACTATAATCGAATAAAAAATAAATATTAAAAAAACTAACCAAAATTGAGGTTAGTTTTGTTTTTTTATAAATAAGAGTTAAAAAATTATTTGGCCATTTGTTCTGCAACTTCAGCTGCAAAATCAACTGTTTTTTTCTCAATACCTTCACCAACTTCAAATCTTTTAGCATCTACTAAAACTAGTTTTGAATCTGATAAATATTGACCAACCGTTTTACTATCATCCATTACAAATGGTTGGTATAATAAAACACCTTTTTCATTAAGTTCTTTTTTAAGTAATCCTGCTTTAATAGATTCTTGAATTTTTTCAGGTTTATTTGCAAGAGCTGGATTAGCATCTAATCTGTCATGAATTTCTTTTAATTCAATTTGGCATAAGCATTTTTCACTTAAATGAGATGGATTTAAAGCTGTAATGTGCATTGAAACATTTCTTAAGGCTTCTTGATTTGATCCTTCTCCTAAAATAATTGTTGCAACTCTATTGTTGGCATGTGTATACGCAGCAACAACTTGATTTTCACCAGCACTGAATTTTAGTGCTCTTCTTAAAGAAATTTTTTCACCAATTTTTGCTGTTAATAAACTTGTGTGATCTTCGATTGAAACACCATCAATTTTAATAGCTAATAATTCTTCTTGACTTGCAAAATCATTATTAAATAATGCTTCAGAAATTTTGTTTGCAAGATCAATGAATAATTCATTTTTTGAAACAAAATCTGTTTCTGAATTAAGTTCAAAAATAACTGCTGTGTTTTCTTTTACAACTGCTCTAACAATACCTTCGGCAGCAATTCTTCCTGCTTTCTTAGCGGCTTTTAAAATACCTTTTTCTTGTAATCAATCAATTGATTTTTCAACGTCGTTATCATTTGCTTCTAAAGCATTTTTAACGTCTAAAAAACCTAAGTTTGTTCTTTCTCTTAATTCTTTAATTTTTTTCAAATCTACTGACATATTTAACCCCTTACTTTAAATTTATTTACTTTCTTGACTTCTTGATTCTGTATTTCTTGAAAATCTTTTTTCTTTGTTTTCAACAGATCTTGGGTCTTCTGGAAGAACTATTTCTTCATTTGATTTATAAGCAAATAATTGAGCTTCACCTCTTGCTGAAGCAATAGCATCAGCTAAGATTGTAATAATTAATGTTAATGATTTTGCTGAATCATCATTTGCTGGAATAACAAAATCTACTAAGTCTGGGTTTGAGTTTGTATCGTGGATAGCAAAAACTTTTAATCCTTTTCTTTTTGCTTCTCTAATTGCAATTTCATCTTCAATAGGAGATGCAACGATCATAACTTGAGGCATTTGTGATCTGTTAGCTAATTTTCTAATACCACCTAAGTTTTTTTGTAATTTAGCAATCTTTTTATCATTTAGAAGACCTTCTTTTTTGGTGTACCCTTTGTATCCATTTTTTTGTAATTCTTCTAATCTTTCTAACTCTTTAACACTTCTAAAAATTGTTTGTGAGTTTGTTAATGTTCCACCTAATCAACGTTCAGAAACATAAACCGAATTTGTTCTTGCTGCTGCTGATTCAATAGCTGCTTTAGCTTGTTTTTTTGTACCTACTCAAATAAATGAGATTGGTTTTTGAGCCATTTTATTTAATAGCTTGTATGCATACTCTAATGTTTTTTGAGTTTTAGCAATATCAATAATATGAATTCCTGATCTCTTTCCATAAATGTATTGTTTCATTTTTGGATTTCAACGGCTTACTCTGTGACCAAAGTATGTTCCAGCTTCTAATAATTTTTCTCTTGAAACAATAACAGGTTCAGATGAAACTTGTTTTTGTTCAACTACTTTTTGTTCTGACATATTTTTCCTTTTAAAATTTTTATTTATTTGTTTTTCTTCCTTTTATTTCTAACAGTTAACACTAAGAAAGCACACGCTAACTGAATTCACAAAAGTGTTTGATAAATTAATATGTAATATGAATAATTTATCGATACCTTTTAGATTAATTCTAATTAAAAAGTACTTTCATATTTTAACATAATTTAAAAATTTATTTTTAAATAAAAAAACTGGTTAATTACAGCCCAGTTTTTAGGTATTATAAATCAATATAATTAAATATTAATTTCATTAAACCCTTGTTATTTACAAAAAAATTGTTTTTGCATATTTTTAAATTATTTTTTACATTTTTTAGTTGTTCTACAACTTTTGGTTCGTTGCTATTCTTGAATTTTGAAAAGAAATTACCATCAAGGCAAGAAACATAATGAAAATTTTTATTTTCTTCATTGTATTTAATAAATTCTATAATCTCATTTAGTTCAAGATTTTGAGCTCCACCAGAACCGTTTATTATTTTATGCTCAATTAAAAAAATATGTTCATTAACCTTTATTAAAATATCGGGATTTTTAAATTCTCTATTTTCTCTAAATTTAAAAGATATTGATTCTTCTTTCAAAATATAATTAAACAAATTAAGTTGTCCTTTATCCGGCAATATATAAGATAATTTCATTTTCTTAAAATCTTCTAATTCATTTGTTTTTTTAAAGCCGAGTGGTTTTAAAAAGGATTCTATTTTTTCTATGCCAATATTTGATTTTCTTCTACTACTAGATATATCAGACATAACTTGCAAAACAATATTACTGTATCCATGAAACTTGTAAATTTCATGACGGTTTTGAATATATAATCTAACTATCTTATCGATCAACGACAACTTATCACTATGTGGTAATGTATTTTTATTCTTAAACTGATAATAAGAATAATTTAGAACTTGAAAATAAGAACAAAATGGAGAATAATTTATATTCTCGACATTTTCCAATATTGAAATAATGTTATTTAATATTTCTACTTTTCTTTCGTTGTTTGTTTTACTAATATTAATAATATTTTTATATTCTTCGATGTAGTTCAATAACTTTAAATTTGAAACTACCAAATTATTTTCTTCCTCATCTTTATTCTTATTAATTACAACGACTCCACCTGGTCGATCAAAGTCGATGATTTGCTCTTCATGGTTTAAACTATATAAAAAGTAATCTAAATTATTCATAATTTATAAACTATTCCTTATCAATTAACTCAATAGATTTTTCAATAATTCATCTTGCTAATTTAAAGTCTAATCTTCTCCTTCTTACTCCATTTTTATTATTACCCTTAAATGGTGTTAAGATAACATCGTATGATTTTTCTCTTATATTCAACAAAATTTCATTACATTTATTAATAAGTTTTATTCTTTTATTAACTGGAATATCTACATATATTAAACTAAAATTTCTAGAAGATATTTTTACCTTTCGTTCTCAATCATAGTTGAATTTTTCTTTAAAATCAAAGGTAATAAAATTAATTGAATTACTACTATCAATAGCCCTTAACCCAAGCCATCCATTTTTATCATTAAAATTTATTTCAATATTGTTCTTTGGTTTTTTTCTATTATTCAAAATGTTTTGAAGATTATCTAAATATTTTTCGCCCTTGTAAATTTTTATCTTAGAAAAATCTTTATCAATTCCATCAAAGCAAACAACACATATAGGAACTTCGGTATCTGTGAATGGGTTTTGTTCAATTATTGTAATTGACGAAACTAAATTCATATTCCTAAAATTAGAATTTATGAATGATTCAGGAATTATTGCAACCGAATATTGTTGAGCTTTTATAATTCTATCAAGTGCTATTAGATAAATATCGTCATATTCAGATTTTAAAAAATAATTACTTAAATCAATATTTTTTCTTGAAGCCGAATGTTTTGCAATGTATGGAGGGTTTGTAATAATTATTGCATTTTTTATTGTTGGAATCGACAATAATGAATCATTTTTTTCTCATTTTAATTTCTCATCAATATCCAAACCTTTTATTGTCTTAAAATTAAGAATATCTTTTGCAACATTTAATAAGTCTCCTTGACCTGCAAAAGGATCGTATGCGATATCGCATTTACTATTGATTATAAAATTAAATATTTGTGGTTTTAACCACAATGATTCTTTTGTAAAAAATTGACCTAATTTAATTTTTTCATTGTTCATTTCCATAACCTAAATAAAGGATAAAAGCAATATAAATTAATTTTAACAAATAATAAAAATATCCCCAGCAAAAGCCGAGGATTTTTAATATATAAAATTAAATAATTTTATAGTAATTACTATCACTTAACATCTTTACGTGATAAAGGCATTGACATACAACGAGCATTTCCCATACCTAATGATAATTGGTTACCGTGGAATGGAAGCACTTTAATACCAGCAGCTTCTAAAGCAGCGTTTGTTTTTTCGTTACGTGAGTAACCAATTACAACACCTGGTCTAATTGCTAAATAGTTTGTACCATCAAAGTGTGTTTCTCTTTCGATATCGATTTGTGAAGCACCTTCTCCAGCAATAGGAATTAAGATAGGTTTTTTGTTAATAATTGATTCTAATAATCCTTCTAGAGGTAAACCATTTTCAACTGGTTGTGGTTCTTCTCCACCGTTTACTAAATCATAGTCTCAGAATTTAAATACGTCATTAGCAATTGGTGAGTACAAGAATTTATCTTTGTCTAACATTGTTAGTCATGTGTCTAGGTGCATTAAGTTTGTTCATTTTGGAACATTAATTGCAACAATACGTTTGAATTCACATTCTTTGTTAGCAACGATATTTTTAGCTAATAAAGTAACTGTTTCTAAGTCTGTTCTTTCTGAAACACCAACTACTAGTGTATTGTTGTTGTAGATAAATACGTCTCCACCTTCGATTGATAATTTTAATGAAGGGTCGTAGTATCATGGTGTGTTAACTAGTTTAGGGTGATTTGAGAATACAAATCTTGAGAATAATGTTTCACGTTGTCTAACTTTGTAACGCATGTAGTGAATTGTTACACCATTACCTACTGATGCAAATGGGTCACGTGTAAAGTATAGGTTTGGCATTGGGTCAACGATTAATTCGTGGTCTGCTTCAATACCTAAGTCATACTTAGTAATACCTGCCATCATCATTTGAATTAATTCTCTTGTTGATTTGATTGATTTTAAGTATGTTCTTACAACTGATTTTAGTTCTTCTGTTAAAACAGGTTCTGAATCTTCTAAAAATTCTTCAATTAAGTTATCTTTAGCTTCTTGTGATGCTAAATCATATGTTTCAGTAACTAAATCTGTTAATTCAACAACATTAATGTCGTTTGCTTTTAATTCAGAAACAAATAATTTGTGTTCTTTTCTTGCATCGTGGCTTTCTAAGATAGCTGAGAATAATAATTCATCTAATCTAGCTGGTGTAATGTAGTCAATTTCACGTCCTGGTTCGTGAACTAAAACTGATTCTAATTCACCGATTTCTGAGTAAACGTGAATTCCTTTAAATTTACTGTCAAATACAGACATTTAATTTTCCTTTCTAATAAATGATGTTATATGTATAAATTTGTTTTTTATATCAAACTTGCTAAATTTATACAGCTTAATTATACTACAATTTTAGTTTTTGTACTACTACGCAACTTTAAGTTAAAAAAATCTATAAATTTGTTAAAAAAATATACTAATTATCAATTTTTGAAGATTAAAAAATTAGAATAAGAAAAATTAAATTCACTTTTATTTTCTTATTTATTTTCTTAATTTTTCTTATATATGATTTAATTTATAGATTTTATATTTATAATATATTTATTATTATAAAATTAGTGATTATTTTAATTATTATAAATGAGGTAAGATAATGGAAAAAAACGAATACAAAACATTACTTGATGTAGCAGAAGAAATATTAAAAGATAAACAAAGCTTAGATTTTTATACATTATTTAATTCAATTCAAGAAATTTTATTAGAAAGATGAAGAAATGAAGCTATTGAAAATACTTCTGATGAACAAATATTATTAAAAAAACGTGGTGAACTATATAGATTATTAACAATTGATGGCAAATTCTTTCACAATGCTGATGGAACATGAACAACAATAAGACCTGATTTTAAAAACTAGTCTTTTTTAATCGACTAGTTTTTTATTTTTTAAAATGTTAGTAAACGCAAAACAAATATTAAATACAGCATATAAAAATAAAAATGTTGTTTTTCATATCAATATTAATAATCTAGAATGAACAAAATTTGTTTTATTAGCCGCAAAAGAAACGAATAAACCTATAATCCTTGGTGTAAGTCCATCAGCTGCTAAATATTTTGGAGGTTATAATGTTTGTTATAACCTTGTTTCCTCGTTAATTCAAGATTTAGAAATTCAAACTCCAGTTTGCCTACACTTAGATCATGGTAATTTTGACGATTGCATAAAAGCAATTGACGCAAATTTTCCATCAGTAATGTTTGACGGAAGCAAATTGCCTTTTGAGCAAAATTTAGCATTATCAAAACAAATATATGAAATATGCAATAAAAAAAATATTTCATTAGAATGTGAGATAGGAAGAATCGGTGGTGTTGAAGATAATGTTGTAAGTAATGTAGTTTATACCAAAATAGAAGAAGCTTTAGAATTTAAAAAAATAGGAATTGATATGCTTGCTGTTGGAATTGGTAATATTCATGGTGAATATCCAACCGATTGAAAGGGTATAAATTTTGATCTTTTAAATCAATTAAATAAAAAATTAAAAATGCCTTTGGTATTGCACGGGGGTTCTGGTATTTCTAAAGATGATATTAAAAAATGTACAGAGTTAGGAATTGCAAAAATTAATATCAACACCGAATTACAAATTGAGAATGCAAAGGCCTTAGAAGAATTTATAAAAAATAATGACATAATGAATAACAAAAACTACAACCCAAGAAATCTATACAAAAAAGCTAACGAAAGTATTTTTAATAAAACAAAAGAAATATTAAATCAATTTTAAGGAGATTAAATGAAAAAAAATAAAATAAAATTATTAAAAATACTAGGTTCAGCATCTCTAATTTCAATGCCTTTTTTGCTAGTTCAATGCATTAACCAAAGAACAAATGATACTAATCAAAGAATTGATGAATTAAAAAAAATATTACAAGATTATGAAACAACATTAATCGATAAACCTTTGTATGAAAATATTAATGAAATAATTAAAAAAGATATAAGTTTTTTTTCTGTAAATAATAACTTTTTATATTTAGATAACTTATTAAAAATTGCCAAAAAAGTATTAACTAAGAAAGTTTATAAAAATTCAATACCTAATAAAATCATTAAATTTAATGAAAAACTTAATGTAATTTACGAAGTTTGGACTTCAATAATTAATAAAAATAAATTAATTGATGATATTGAATTAAAAGATTTTGAACAATTATTTATAAAAACAAGAGAAGATTTAACAATTAAAAAAGTTTATAACGAACAAGAGTTTGATGAAATTATTAAAAAATTTGTTATCGTTGCTAAAAAAATAAGAAATTATTACAATAAAAAAATAAGCCAACACGCTATTGAATTTAATACTTTATTCACAAAAGAATTTCCAACATTAATAATAAAAAATAATCTAATACAAAATAACGATTTAGATTCAATTTTTAATATTGAACCTAAGAAAGATGATGAAGAAAATAATGATCCAAAACCTGATGGAAATACTAGTGACAATGAAGAAGATGCAGGTAGCAATAACAAGGATAAAGAAATATATTTAGATAAAAATTCCATTTTTGTTAATAAAAAAGAATATTTAATAAGTAATTTCTTTGAAGAAGAAAAGGCTGTTGAAGTAAGTATTAATGAGATAAGTGATGGGGATACAGCTAAATTTATTTCTACACGATCAAGCGAACAATACAAGGTAAGATTTTCTGGAATAGACACTCCTTAAACATGAAGAAAAAACAGTAATGGACAATTTGTTCCTACAGAAGGTAAACAATATAAATATGGACAAATTGCAAAAAAATTTACAACTTCTAATTTAGAAAATGCAAAAAAAATATGGGTTATTCCACAAACTACAAAAAGCGAAAAAAATGTTGAAAATAACAAATTCTTCTTTGACCATTATGGACGTGTTGTTGGCATCATTTTGGTTATGAAAAAAGATGGAAATATAATATGTATCAACAAAGAATTAGTAAAGAACGGACATTCTAAGGTTGCATTTATCTCATTACAAAAAAATAGTAAATACTATACGAAAAATGAAAATTATTATACGTGGATAAAAGATTTTGAAAAAGAAGCAAGACAAAAACAAATTGGTATTTGATCAGAAGATATAAAGGAAATTTATCCGCCAAAAAATAGAAGATAAGAAGTTTTTGTTTCTTATTTTTTATTTTATTTTAACGATATTTAGTATATAATTTACATTGCTTAAATTAATGTTGGGTAAGTACTCAAGTGGTCGAAGAGGCGGTCCTGCTAAGACTGTAGGGGTGTTAAAGCACCCGCGGAGGTTCGAATCCTCTCTTACCCGCCATTTTTTTATACTTTTTTTATAAAAAAAATAAATTTAATATATATAGATAGAAAAAACATATATGATTTTTCTTTTAAAAAAGAGGTAAAAACACGGCAAAAGCATAAAAAGAAAAATATTTGATGGGTTAATTATTGGAACAGCTGTAACGGCTGTTGTTTTATCAATAATACATTTTATTAAAAACTGCAGCGGAAAAAAAGCTTTAGATAAAAACGACTCGACAGAACAAAAAAAATCCAGATGCAAATGATACGAAAAAAGAAGATAAATCAAATAAAGAAATTGATAATTTTTATGAAAATTTAGAAAATTCAAAATGTTATTCTTCATCCACAAAAAGACAAATAAGAAATAATTTTGATTCTATCAATCGTGATGAACAAAATAAAATTATAGAATTTATCAATAACTACAATGATATTACAAAAACTAAAGAAATTTTTTATGAAAACAATCTTTCAGAAGAAGCTAAAAAAGATGAACCAATTAAATACTTTACAAGATTAGAATTTTTAGACCAAATAGAATCTACTGGCATAGAAGAAGTTACAAAAGATTTTAATGAAAAAATTGAATTAAAAAAGAGATGTTCAATTGATTAGAAAAAATTCAAAAAGTCGTTGATAAGGCTGTTGAGGAAGAAGGTATTACCTGACATTCAAGATTTCTTCAATATTTTCACATAGCAATTGAACAGCATAATATTTTACTTGCGAACACTAAAGAAGAATTCGATAGGTTCACTAAGTTTATGAAAAATGTATATGAAGTAATCGATGACGTTGCAAAATTAGAAAAATACATTTATGATTATTGAGAATATGTTGAGAATAAAAGAGATATAAAGAATAAAAATTTTTCAGTAATGGTTAGTGAAATGAATATTCATTTAGCAGAAAAATTTTCTGATTTTATTTATAATATGACGTGAATTCTAAAACCAGAATTTGAAGATTTAATTGTCAAAGGTGGTTTATATACAATCGAATACGATAAAAATCAGCAAGAAAATTCTTCACCTGTAGAAAAAGGTTTTTATTTGGAAAAATTTAATAATTACCCTATTTTTATAAACTTAATAGCAAGAAATAAAGAATTTGGAATTAACGAACAAAACAATGAAAAAACTGAACTTTTAGGTCGCGATAAAATTATTTTCCCAATATTCCTAAGATCATATGATATTAAGAATGAGATTTTTACAAAAGAATATTTTGATTTTGATGGTTTTTCACTTGGAAGTCAATATTATTGGTTTTTACTATCGTCACTTTTAACAAGAAATATAGTAGACACAGAGTACACACTTTTTGATGTGCCACTTGATGATATTAATGAAGAAATAGTAAAAGAATTATTTATTAATATTAACGATGAGGTGGTTATTGATTATTATCAAGATTACTTTAATTCAAAAAATGTTGATAAGAATAAACCTATTAAAAGAAATAAACTTTTAGAAGATGTAACAAAGAACCAACTTAAAAATTTTAATGAAATTGTTAAAAATGATATTGTTTTAGAATTTTATAGAATGGTTCATGACACCACTACTGTTGAACAAGTTAAGGAAAATGTAAATAAATTTATTGAGTTTTTAGATAAAAAATAGAAGAACAAAATAATTAAATATTTAAAAAAACATCACAACGGAGTGATGTTTTTAATTTCTACATTTTATTTGGAATGTCTAAGTCCATTAATTTCATTGCGTCAGCTAAAACTGTTTTAACTGCATTTACTAAGGCCACATAACTTTCTTGGTTTTCTGAATTCATTACTTTTATATTTGAATAAAATGAATTGAATGCACTAGCTAATTTTAATAAATATGGAGGTAATAAATTAACCTTGTATGTTTTTGAAATTGTGCTAATTAAATCTGGGTATTCTTTAAGTTCTGCAACTAATTTTTGAGAAAATTCATCATCTAAGTTTGTAGCTTTTGGATTTGTATAATCAAATTTTTCAAGTAATTGAACACAACGAGCATGAGCATATTTTATTATATACATTGAGTTTGTTTCGTCAGCGCTTGTAACTTTTTTAATATCAAAATCAATTTTTGAATTGTATGATCTTTCAATTAAGAAAAATCTAATAGCATCCTTACCAACTTCGTCCATTAATTCTCTTAAAGTTAATGATGTGCCTAAACGTTTAGACATTTTAATTTCTTTTCCATCCTTCATAACTCTAATTAATTGAAATAAGATTATCTCAAGTTGTTCTCTTCTACATCCTAAATCTTCAAATGCAAATTTAACACGTTCAACATATCCTGAGTGATCTGCACCTCAAATATCAATAATCATCCCTTTTTCAGGATCTTCTAACTGTCTAAATTTTTGTTCATGATATGCAATATCTGCACATAAATATGTAGAATCTCCATTCCCTTTAATGATAACTCTATCTTTATCGTCTTTCCCACCTTTTGTGGTTTGTAGTCATGTTGCACCATCTTTTACATAAGTTGTTTTTAATCTTCTTATAGCTGGTCACACCAAATCTTTTTCATATTGAGCTTTTTCAGATGTATATAAATCAAACCAAACACCGAATTTCTTTAAATCTTTTTCAATGTTTTTCAAAGCAAAATTTCTACCAAATTCTCTAAAGAATGCTTCGACTTGTTCTGTATATTCTACATTCTTATATTGTTCCTTATATTCTTCATAAAATGCTTGAGCAAATTCAACTATGTCTCCACCACGATATGCATCTTCTGGTAATTCATATTCTGGATTAAAAATTTGTTGATATCTTGAAAAAATTGAAATAGCTAATTTATTCATTTGATTTCCATAATCATTTACAAGATATTCTCTAATAACTTCATGTCCGGCTTTTTCTAAAATATTACATAATGTTGCACCTATAGCAGCATTTCTTGCGTGTCCAATATGTAAATAACCTGTAGGATTTGCTGAAACAAATTCTACATTTATTTTACCTTTATTTTCTTTTGGAAGACTTCCGTATTTATTTCCTAACTGATTAATTAAATTTACAGTATCAGATAACACCGAATTTGAAACTCAGAAATTGATGAATCCAGGTTCAGCTACCTGAATTTCACTAATTTGTTGATACTTATTTAAATCAATATTTCTTACAATATCTTGTGCTATTTCAATTGCTTTTTTGCCTAGTTCCTTTTGTAAAGTTAAAGCAATATTTGAAGAATAATCTCCGTAGTTTTTTGCCTCTGTCAATACTACATTTTTACTTATTTTTAATTTTTCTAAAGCTTCTTCTATTGAGCTTATAATAATTTCTTTTGCCGTCTTCATATTTTATTATTATATAATAATTTTCCCATTTAAAAAGTACTTGATCAAGGAATATTATTTTTTTTGATTATTTAACTAAAACAATAGTCTTTCACAAATAAATTATTAATTAAAAGTTTTATCCTAAATCTCTCTATATTAATTAACTTAATGAATTTGAACAGACTTTTTGTATGTTCAACATACGGTTCGACTTCACCTCCAAAAAGCCTGTTCAAATTCATAATAGCCCAACTCAAAATGGTAGAGATTTAGGATGTATCTCTCACACAAGAACAACACTAAAATCTAGGTATTTTATGACTATATAATACTTTTTTTACCTCCTACAAGTACTTTATAACGAAATTTAAGGGATTTGTAAGGGGTAAAAAAAATAACCCCAATAAAACATTTAATCTTACCTAGAAAAATAATTAAATCAAGGAGACACAAATGGAAAACCCGAAAGCTAGTACACTAGGCTACCATTGATTAGATAACCAACTTAAAAATCCAGAAAAGTATTTACTTAATTACGAAAACTCATTGCCAACAAACATAAAAGGTTTAGACTCCGTTTTGCACGGCTTAATAGAAGGACAACTATATATCCTTGCAGCTCGGCCTGCAGAAGGGAAAACAACGCTAGTTCTTAATATTATTTTACGAACTTTAAAAAATCTAAAAGATAATGAAATAGTTATTTTTCTTTCATTAGAAATGTCAGCAACAGAAATACTTAGCAGAATTCTTAAAATAGTTAATAGTTACAATATTGGAATGGATATAAAAGAATTAGCTGCTAAAAAGAGACTATTAATCATAGATTATTCTCATTCAAATGTAAAAAATATTAAAAAAATAATCGAAGAAGAGCAAAAAAATAAAATAGTTAAATCTATTTTTATAGATCATTTACAGCTCTTAGAAACCGATAATCCTAACTTACCTAGATATGAAAAGATGACACAAATCACAAGAGAATTAAAAATTGTTGCAAGAGAAACACATACAAATGTTTTCGCTATTTCTCAACTTAGTCGTGATGTAGAAAGAAGAACACAACGTGATTCTAATACAGAAATACAATTATCAGACTTAAGAGATTCTGGGTCAATTGAACAAGATGCTGATGTCGTTCTATTTCTTTACAAGCCAAAAATGAGAAATGATAAAAATGGATACAAGGTAGAAAATACTAATCAGTATGTAATACAAATAGGAAAAAATAGGAATGGACCAACTACTTCTATTAGCTGTTTATTATTTCAAAAAAACTGTTTATTTAAATTTAAAGAAGATTTTCCAATAAAACAAATAAAGGAAAATAATAAAAATGATTATGAAAAACAAAATTATGTTGCAGATGATGAAAACGACGGCTTAGCATGGGAGTAAGTATGGAAAATAATAAAAAACATTTTTGTTGTGTTTGCAAAAAATCAGCAAAAAAGAAATGAAATGATAGATGAGCATGTAAAAAACATTTTGAAAATGTAATTGATTATTGTCAAGAATATGACATCTCTTGATTGCAAGAAACTGGAGCAAAATTATGATAGTTAATAATAAACCTCCTGTTTTTACTGAAGAAAAATTAAAGGAAATATTACATTACACCGATTTAGAAAATAATCCCGCTTATGAAGCATATAAAAGCAATACAGTTTTTGAACTCCACTCCGGAGCAAAAGGCGTTTCTAAATCATTTGGTCAAGCAATTATAACTATTTATAGACTGGTTAATGATATAAGGTTTTGTAGCATGTGGACTAGAAATCAGTATAACCATATTAAAAAAACTTTACGACCAACTTTTGAAAAGGCATTCAATTTTTTAAAAACCGTACACAATTTAAATTATGAACCCTTTATCAGCGTTTATGATTCCGGTGTTTATTGAGACTATGATGATGGTGGACTAGGTAGAGCTATTTATTTTGAAAACTTTGAAAAAATTCAAGCATTCCAAGGGATCACATTAAAAAATAATAATTTTCTTTTTGGCGAATTAGTTTTAGATGAACCGATTGAGGATCCTAGTGATACCCTTAAACTACCACATCAACTTGAAGAACTTTATAAGCTTCAGGAAAGTAAATTACCTCTTCTAATAGCTAACACGGTTTCACGTCTTAAAGCACCAGAAGATTTTCAAATAAAAATTAAGTTTCTTTATAACATTTTTACAACAGATCATTGAATTGTAAAAAATTATCATAATGAAATAATAAAAATAACCTTGGCAAATAATAAACTTAACAAACTTGTTGAAGAAGAATTAATAAATAAACATTTTATACAAGAAATCGATAAAAGTTTTAAGTCTGACCTTGGTATTTCTGTAACTATGTATTCTAAATATTTCATTCCTAAATCCGAACTATCAGAATACCAACTAAAGCAATTAGACTCACTCAAAAAAGATGATTATAAAATGTGAGCAATTACGGTTTTGGGATTTGCATTCGAAGACCCTAAGAATCGCCCTAATTATTTTCTAGAACCATATTTATTCTCAAAAAACGGAAAAATATTAAAAAGCATAAAAGTTATTAAGGAATTAGATGACATCCCTGATGAATCAATTTTAGGAGTTTTTGATGGTTTCGACCCGGGCCTTAGCGACAAATCAGCATGAGTTAGATCATTATTGTTATCAGATGGTTCGGTTCTAATTTGAAAAGCAGTAGATGATTTAGGTGGAAAAATCAAGAGAAAAACAAATAAGCCAAGAACTATGATTAATGAGCTATTAATTAATTTAATCGAAGATTCAAATAATGAAATAATGAATAAATATTCTCGCAAATTAGTTAACAAACAAATTCACTCTGTTTTGCTAACTGATAATGATATTATTGCTGAATCTATAAATTTACTTTTAAAAGAAAAGAAAATTAAGGCTATTTGTGGATTAGCAAACAGGCGTGATACAAATTCTCAAAAATTTGGAATTATAAATCGTCAAAATTGACAAAAATGAATTTTTAAAAATAATTTAATTAATTTTAGTCCATCAAGTATTTACCTGATCAACTATCTAGCAAAACAAATTATTTTACCCGACGAAGATAAGCGAAACGAAATGATAAATAAAGAATTTTATGACTTAATTAATGCTTTCGAAATGTCTTGTTCAATTTTATATAGGACTCAATACGCTATAGCTAAGTTAAAAACTAATAAGGAGGTTAATTAATAATGAGCAAAGCACAAATGACTTTATCCGAATTAATGAAATCATCAAATAATGTTACAAATGATATTTTTGATATTTTAAATGTTAATAGACCAAATTCTAAAGAGGCTTATTTAACTTTAGGAGCTAAAATTCAAGCAAACACTCTTGCATTTAAATTACCCGATGTTAAATTTAAAGATGCTGATATTCAAAAACTTTGAGATGACTTTATAACAAGAAATAAATTTTTAGAAATTATTCAACAACTCGAAACAAATTTATACCGTAACGGAATTTATGCTATTGGAATTTCAAATAATTTAACTATTTTTTTAGCAAAAGTTCAAGAATATAAGATAGTCGAAAATAAACTTGTTAAGTTAAGTATTATCATCGATACTATAAACCATCAAAACCAACAGTATGACATAATTAAGGAATATGACTTATTTAATAGGGCAAATAATAATATTAATGATTTATATGTATCAACATATGCAAAACGACGCTATGATAACAAAAACATTAGTCTAAATAGTTTTAAGGAATTAAATTTTGACTATTTAGATGAAAAAAAGCAAAACTATATACCTTGAATAATTTTTAAAAATAACTATTTATCAAATTCAGAAATAGATGATGTAGACAGCTCTTTATTTAAAATGTTGGATAACTCTCTAGAGTGCTTGTTGCGTGATAATTTCTGATCTAATCCTTTTATATTTATAACCGACAATTTTGCAATTGATTCTGCACAAAATATTAAGGATGCTGTTTATGATTTTGGGAAAAGAGTCATTCAATCTAATAGTCTAAGTTTTAATTCTGTTGGAAATCCTATTGAGTTTCACCAAGGCAGTTCAAATACACAATTCATTATTCAAAAAATTGATAAATTAAATTATTTAATTAAGGATCAAATGTTTTTTAAAATGAACTCTGCAGATTTTGGCACTAAAAATATGCATAATGCTGAGTTTGAAAATCTTAATTCTAATTTTAAAGCTTATGTTGAATCAAAGGCAAATTCGCGTGAAGAATATTATGGTGATTTTATTAAATTATTTTTAAGAATTGTCTTAAATAAGGAAAATATAGAATTTGAAGTAACCGTTCCTAACTCAACAAAATATCTAAAAAGTAAAGAAGCTATTTATACAAGCGATATTAATGGTATTGCTTTAAATAACGGTAATGAAATAAATATAAAAAATGAGGATTCAAATGATGATTAAGGTGCAAGATTATTTTAACGGCAACGAAATCACTTTATATAAGTACAAAATTACTAATTTAAAAAATAATCAATACTTAGATTTATCTATAAGTGAAACAAATTCAATAGAACTTGAGTATTACGGGATTATTAGAGGACAAATTGAAAATTCATCACCGATAATTAAAGAAATGCCTAATGGTGAAACTACAACCTTATTGGAGTATATAGAAGATTTTAACTTTACATCAAATGACACAGTTTATGATCCTTTAAACCCACAAGAGAAAGGCTTTTATTTATTTAGTTTTAAATCGCCTGATGATATTGATTATGATGTTGATAATTTCTACTATATAAATAATGGTTCCAGTGTTCTATATGACACAGAAAGTTATGAAACAGGTAATAATTTATTTGAAATCAATTTTTCTAATGTAAAACAATTAAAAAACTTTGATTCTAATCGAATTATTTTTAAAAAATATAGTGATTCTACACAAAATGTAAATGTTGTTGAAATTAAAATTCCAAACTCAATGTTAATAAGTGATATTTCATTTATAGGAACAAAAAATTCAATAGATGGTAAAAAAATAAAAAATTTTTCAGCACAACCAATTTTAGAAAATAATTTAAAACAATCAAATTTACCAAACATTTATTTTTATCCAAGAATTATAAACCCGATTAAAGTTGAAGCTGATTCAGTTTATTGATTTGATTCCTTTAATAATTATTTAAGATTTGTTTTTGATTTTGGTAGTTGGAAACTAGATAGATCAACATTTAAGAAGAGGATAAAAAATTTTACTAACAATTATGGAATACAAGCAAAACTAGATGATTTATCAGAAAAGTTTTTTGAAACATTAGAACGTTGTTATTATGTTACAAATTCAATAATGACCTCATTTGCAGGTTTTAGTGACAGTGAAAAAAATACTTTTAGAGAAACTATTTATAATGGAAATAATATAAAAGAATATACGGATTGACAGTTCAAAGTTTTTTTAGATGAAGCTGATTCCTTAGGAAATGAAGATATTTTAATGTGTTTCAAAACATTTATAATGATGTGCTCAGGTTTTTTTCAAAGTTCTTATTGTTTAAAGGGTGGCTTTACCGAGGAACACAAAATGTTTTTACCATTTTATGTTACTTCTTTAAATATTTCTGAACGTACATTTTTAAGTTTTAACCTAAATAGTAATTTTTATGTTAGAGAAAAAGAAACTAATAATCCTTCATCCGAAGTTTTAAAATTAAGTCCCAAAGAATTTCTAAATCGACATAATATTTTTAAATTTGGAACAAACACAATTACCCTTCCTTTTTTACCAAATCAAATTTCAGAAGTGGATATCTCTAATAGTCCTTTAGATTTTAATACATCCCAAAGTTTAAATTTTAATTTTTTACTTTGAGCGCCATCTGATATTCCTTACTTAAATGATTATGTAAAATACAAGAAGTTAGAAAACAATAATGTTATTACAAAAAAAGTGGAATACATATCCGCAAATTTGGATGGTATGTTTGCTCCTGAATTTCAAAGAAAAATTTTTGAAAGGCATGTAGCTGGAAATACACCTATTGAAAAATGAAAACCTGATCCTATTTATGTACCATATGATAGATGATTCGGCACTGCTAAAGACGAGAGAAATTGATATTTTATAAAACACAAAAAATTTGATGAAAAATTACAAAATTACCCTTTAAAAGATTTTTATTATTTGGAAGAACCTCTTGAAAATTGAAAAGTTAAAAATGTTATTGTTAAATTAAATAACCCTGTATGTAAATTAGACAGAGGTGGACATGGAAGCAGAGCACAAATAAGATGCGAATATACGCAAGTTCAATTCATCTATAAGACTATTTGAGACCTAAAGCAAACTGACGTTAGAATTTATAGTCCTAACTTCTTATATTCCAATCAAGGTGAATATTTACAAAATAATGATATAGAAGAAAAAGAATTAACAATGAAGCTTCTTTTTGATTCAGATTTTAATTTAGAAAAAATTAACTTGAAATCAATTTATGCAGATTTAATCAAAATTAAAACAAACAAGGATCATGAATTTAGGGAGTATAAACTTTCTTCGTCAAGTAATCCACTTAACACAACAACTAAAATTTATATTTAATAAAAAACTTTTTTGAGAAAAATAATGAACAAACGAACTACTGCGTTTTCAAATAAAGATAGAAACATTATAAAAATATAAGGAGAATATAATGAATATTATTGACAATTTAGCAAACTTATTTGAAATGACAAACGAAGAAGTTGAGGCTAAGTTAAACCTAAAGCAAAACTATGAGGCTAAAGACATTGCTAAGGCTTTAGGAGTTTATTCTTTATTTACAACTAAGGAAGAACATGGAAAGTATGTTGCTGAAAAATTAGCAAATAAAGAGAAACAAATTTCTGATAATGCAAAAGTAATTGAAGAATTAAACAATAAAGTTGTAAATTCAGAAAAATGAACAAACAATTTAAAAACTTTAATTAATAATGAGTGAAAGAAACTTGGAATTAAACGTTCAATAGAAAAAGAAAATATTGATTTTAATAATTTAGATTTTAATAATTTATCTAAATCATTAATGGATTATGCAGATAGTGAAGGTCTGGCATACTCAAAACCAAATTACAATTCTTTTGTTCAAAATAATGAAAACATAATAGAAAATGAAATAGATGCCATCTCAGTCGGTGGTGCTGTTAAAAAATAAAAAATAGACAAAGGAGAATAATATGGCAAACTTATTAGAAAAAGTTGTCGCACAAGCATATGAATCAGAATCAAATTTTACAGATCTGAAACTTTCTGATTTACATAATGCTGAAATTTTAAAAAATTTTGTATCAAAATCATTAATTATGGAGGCAAGCCGTGATGTTACTCTTAGCAAACAAGATATGACCTCAGCTTGATTCTCTGATTTATTAGGTGGTACAAAACGTAAGAAAACCAAGCTTGGAACAGGAGATTTTGATAAGTTCTCTATTTCTGCTCCAATTAAAGTTGATTGAGAAGAACCTTATGTATATGCAGAAGGACTTCCAGCTTATGCAAAAGATAACTTTCCAGCAACCGTAGCACAGAAATTAAACGCATTTTTAGAACAAGATTCAAAAGACTTTGAACGCGCCGGATTTGCAAAATTAGAAGCAGCTGCAAAAGCAAATCAAACTTTTAGACCAATTGAGTTAAATGTCGACAAAACTTCAGGCGAAGACTTATTTAAAATAGTAGTTGGTGCTGCTGACGCAATTACTCAACTCGTTGATAAGAAACACGGAATTGATTTAGTTGAACCTGAAAAAATTATTATTTTTGCAAAACCAAATATCTTAAGTAAAATTAATGGTTTTGCAATTAGAGGGGATCACGCTACCGAAGGACTTAAACAAGGTGCGTATTCAATCGGAACGCTTGGTGGGTACACAATCGTGCCTTGTCCATTTCTAAAAGAAACAAGCGTAACTATAACCACAACAAATTCGATGGTAAATGCAAGAAAAATTATTGCTGCTTCTGCAGGAAAAATTGACAATCTTTCTTCTGATTTAGGCGCATACTTAGAAACAACGGGGTTGTCAGAAGTAATTAAAAAAATGATTCCTACTGCAATTATTCATAAATCTACTCTATAGTTTTTTAATATGCTTAAATATGGGAAAAATATTGCCTTATTAAAACCACTACCGGAATTAAAAAAACCCGAACCGTCTGCAATTGTAAGATTTTTTCGGCATTTTTTAGACTTTTTAGGCGATGTTGTTATTTCAATAATTGAAAAAGTTATTAATTTTGCTACTTTAGGAATAAAAATTGTTGGTGATTTAGTTGAAATTGCACTTGGGGCGATTAAAGATATTTTTATAAATGTTATTTTTGGTGAAAAAATAGATTGAAAACAAATAGGTATAAATACATTATGACGTCTAGGAACAACAGGATATGTTTATGCTGGTAGAAAATTTGTTAAATTTGTAAAAAATCTTTCTCCTAAGGCTTCAAATGTTTTAAACTGGTTTCGCAAAACAGGGAAGTCAGTTTGAAATTTAGTAAAAAATCCATCAAATATTCCTAGATACGTTTTAAATAAAACAGTTTATTTTTTTACTAAAAAAATGAACAAATCTCAAATTTTTAAAAAATTGGATCTAAAAAAAATTAAAAAAGTAATTAGAGGAATAATAAGACACTCTATCGGATTATCTGTTTTTATTAAGGGAATGATTAATTCAAAAAATAAAACAGATTTTGTAATTAGAAGAGGAATAAATTTCTTAAAATTTGGACAAAAAAGAATTATTAAAAAACTTTTTCAAAGAAATGCTCGTAAAAACATTTTGAGCTTAGCTAAAAATAATAATCAAAGCGTTAAAGCTTATGAAAAAGTACTAAAAAAAGCAGATTTAACTTGAATACCTTTTAAAGATTCTAATTGAATAGATGGCGTTAAAATCGCATCTACTAGCTGAATAGAAAATGAAAATGACTCAAAAATTTCCTTTTATACTTTTTTTAATTCTGAAGTTAAAAAACCACCTCTTTTATTTATAGATAGGCCAATTGATGAATTTAATAGTTTTATAACCGCAGCTTCAAAAGGTAAATTCTACTTAGACAATTTTGCCTGAGGTTGAGAAATAGGAAAGGCAATTAAATTACAAGAAAAAGAACAAAAAAACACTAAAACATATTTCTGAATTAAAAACTTAGATAGCAAGAACTCAAAATATAGTAAACATTTTTTAAGTTCAATTAGTTCAATCGAAGAAAATCAAGAAGCTGCTTTAGAAGCATTTAGAAACAATTTTAAGGTTCTTTCATCAACCAAAAATAGATTCCTAGGAAATAAAATGGTTGTTCAATTTGATAATGAAAAAATTCGCTTTTATAAAAAAATGACAAAAAGCATTTACAACAAAACTTTGCTCAATAATAAAACAGTTAAAAAAACAAGCAAAATAATAAACTTAAAAATAAAACCAAAAAGGCTTTAAACAGGAGGTCTTATTATGGATAAGAATAAAATAATCAATTGATTAGATATTTCCTTAGAAAACTATAACAATTATTCCAATATTTCAAATAATTTTTTTATACCCGCAAAATTAAAGCGTTTTTACAATGAAGAAAACGAAGAAGAAATTGCTCAATGTTTTGTAAATGTTGTATGTTCTATATTTTCACAAATTGATCTAATTGTTGGTTTAAGGGTTAGCTGGGCATTTGAAAATACTTCTACAAAAGAAGATTTTTCCCGTTTAATAAGTGAATTTCGAAAAAATAACCTTAAAAAAGCGATTTATGAAGAAATTAACTTTAGACTTTTATCTAATTCTTTTCCAGAATTTAATAATCGGCAAGATTTAATTTCAAATAATATAAATAGAATTGGTCTAGGAAAAGACTATTCCACCATTGAGAGTCTTTTATCACCATTAGCAGCTGGATATATTATTAGTAGTGCTTGAAATAAAATTGAATTAGAGTCACGTGCAAGTAATATTAGTTATTTCGATTTTTTGGATAAAAACGTTAAAAAACTTAATGATCAAGTTTTAGAATTAAAAACAAAAATTTCTAAAATAGATGAAAAAACAATAAACAATAATAATTTAGATCAAATTCAAGAAACTCTAATGAATACTGTGCAAAGTGCTGCGAATAAATCAGAAAATGATTTGCAAATTTTAAAAACAAACACAGAAGAACAATTTTCTGAGCAAGCTGAAGTTATAGTCCAATTAGGCAGAGATGTTACTTTGCAGTCTGAAAAAATTACTAATAATATTAATAAAATTAGAACTTTAGAAACCACAACAGAAAATAAGGCTGATAAAAATAATGTTTATAGTAAATCTGAAATTGATACCAGATTAAGAACTGTAACAACATCACAAACGATAAATAATGGTAATGCAAAAAGCCCCAACGATTGCCGTAAAATCGGTATTTTTGCAGGTAATTTTTTAGCTACTGGTTCTCCTAACTCAACCGCTACAAGAGGAACTATTATCAACTTAACCACAAAACATGATAGTCAAGGAACTTTTCTCCAATTTTTTATCTCTGAGAATGAAAAAATTTTTATGCGTACATATATAAATAATAGTTATACTTCATGGCAACAATTAGGATTGATGAATTTTGATGGTCGTGTTTTAAAAATAAAACTTTAATTATGATAAAAGTAAATGATCAAATTGCAAATAAAGTGTTAATCAATGGCACAAATATAGAAAAAGTGCAGGTTAATAACGTTACGGTTTTTGAAATAATTCAGTGTACAATTACAGCTGAACCTAAAGGGCGTGGTTATATCGATTTTACCTTCCAAAATCACGGTAAAACTAAACTTAGTATTTATATTACTGAAGATACTGGAAGCATGTCAGATAATCAGATAATGACAAGACATACCTTATGGGTGAATCCCGACAGTTCTAAACGGTTTTCTGTAAGAGATTTTCTAACGCCACAAGATTATTTATTTTATATTAACAACGGAATGAATTGAATTGTTGAAAAAATTATTAATAATGACGGAGGTGGTTCTGACAGTTCTAATTAGAACCTATACTATTCATAATGTTAAATAATGACTTTTTAATTAAATGATACAAGATAATTGATTCTCGTTATAGTTTAGTACGAAAATATAAAATTGAAAACGGGCACAAAATCAAAATAAAATGACCAGTTGCAAAAATGATTAAAAATACAACAAATGAAAAATGAAAAATTATTTGAGATGAAAGTCTTGAAATAGATAAAGATTTCAACATAATAGTGACCGAACATGAAAATAATGAATAAAGAAATTGACGACTTTATTGCTTCCGAGACTTTTAAGAATCTGACTAAAAATATACAGATTGATGGTATTTTTTTAGGGGGATCTCGATATTTTGGTGTTAATTCTGAAAATTCTGATTATGATTTGATAATTGTTAACTCAACATTTAAAAAAAATTGACGATTCTATTTAGAAGAACAAGGGAAAAAAATAGATTTATTTTTTGTGCCAGATTTAAGAGCTGAACTAGATAACAAGGTTTTTGAACTAGTAAAATTATATATTTTACTACGTCCAGGCAATTCTGACATTCTAAAAAAATTTGAATCCGAAAAACCTTATACTAAAAAAAAGATTATTAATTTAATAAAAAAATATTTTTTAGATTATTTAAGCAATTTTGAAACAAAACCTTATAGAAAACTAGATTACCATTTATGTATGACAAATATGCTAATGCATGATCGAGAAATAGATATAGAAAATATTAAAAAACTAAAAAATACAAGAAAGAAAAATGAATGGTCTAAAAAACAAATTTTAGAACTAAAAAAATTAATAGAAGGAGATTAAAATGACAGAAAATATTGAAAATATAATTAAACTAACCGCATCTTTTGTTTCAATTGTTGGGTTTGTTTTAGGAATTATTTACTTTATTATTTATTCATTTAAAAAGAAAGGTAATAAAGAAGAAGCTCTTAAAGAAATAACTGACAAACTTCCGGAATGAATTAATCAAGCAGAAGTAATGTTTTCGAAATTTGCACCCATGAAAATGGGATCTCAAAAATTCGCTTGGGTGATGGAAATTGTTAAAAGTTTCTTGCCAAAAGACAAATTTAGAGGATCAAAAAAACAAATTGGAAAACAAATTAATGAAATTGTTGCTGAAATGAACGCAAATGAGCCTAAAATAAGTCATAAGAGCGATTCTGAAGCAAAGCAACCATTAACTTGACAAAGATAAAGGTAAAAGAAAATACGCGCTTATACGTGCGTATTTTTATTATATTTCAATATCAATATAAAGTTTTTTAATATAAGAATTTAAACCATCAAAAAAATTAAAGTGCAGTAAAACATTTTTTAATATTATTTTTTCCGTTTGAGTTTGCTCTATTGTAGGTAATGGGTCGGTTTTTGAATACCCATTTATTCAAAATAATCCATATTCTTGTGATTCTCAATTTCCAGTATAAGAACTTTGATTTAGTATAAAACGATATTCATCTTTAGTAAAATGTCTAAAAAATAAATTCCAAAAATAATATTCAAATTCCGTAGGTTTTCTATATCCTTTTTTATGTTCTTCTGGATCATAACTATTAAGTTTAGATAAAAAATCATACCCGTTTAATCAGGACACGCCTAAACTTGTATAGAAACCATATAATCGCTCTTCTTCGCCTCTTAACTCAAATTCATTAGGTTCTTTATATAATAATTTATATCGCTTTTCAAATCATCAATGACGTTCACTAGAAAAAAATTTTGGAAAAAAAATAATCTTTTCATCAGATGATAAATATTTAATAACGTTTTGTCGAACTGTTTCAACATCAACTTCCTTAAATCAACCAGAAGAATATAAAATATCATTGATAGTTCATCTTTTTGGAAATTTTTCAAGCATTTTGTCTAATTTTTTATGGATAATTGGAGCTATTTTTCTAGGATCATTTTTAATTTTAGCCAAAACTATTGGTACTGTTATCCCACTAACTAAAACCGTTGCTGTAGGAATTAAAATAGCTGCTGTAAGCTTTCCAACACTTAATTTCTTTTTCATAAACAAAATTTTAGCATTAATAATATTAAAACAAATTAAATACGTAAAAAAGGATAATAATTTTTTTATAATACTTTTTTGTTATATAATATTTGCAGTAGGAAAACGGACTTCCTTATCATGAAAAATAATTCCTACTACTAAAAAACTAATTTAAAATAAAAAAATGCCTAGGAAAACGGACTTCCTAAGCAAGGGAATTATACCATTAAATATTATTATTACTTGCTTTTTGTGAGGTTTTTTCCTAGCGAAAGGAAAATACTATGTCAATGAAAGAAAAAATTCAAATTTTTCTAACCCAAAATTATCCTAATCCAAATACTAGAAAAATAGCTGCAATTGCATTAAAAAGAATAGAACATTTGAACAAAATTGATATAAATAAAATAAATGAAATTTATAATAACATTCCTAAGTCAGTTCTTTCTAATTCGAGCAAAAATACTGAGCTTGCATTTATTAAAAAATTTATAAAAGTATTAGGCACTGCAAATAATACTTTCTATAATGAACACCAATTGATTAAATTTGAAAATGATTCGAAGCCCAAGGCAACATTCACAGCCACAGAACTTGATTTAATACTAAAGGAACTACAAGAGTTTAATAATCGTGAATTTGAGCTTATCTTTAAATTATTATTGCACAATGGTTGTCGTTTAGGAGAATTTGTTAAAATCCCATGAAACGAAATGAAAAAGTATAATTTTGAATATTCTTTTAAAGCTTCGAAAAACGGAAACTATAGATCTATTTTTGTTCCAGAAGAGCTACAACCAATTTTAGAAGAAGTAAAAATAACGTACGTTTACAAAAGCATTCAAAACTTATTTAAAAATTTTGAAATTTTCTTCAAATCAAAACACCCTGATTTTAAAAAAAGAATTACAGCACACATACTTAGAGCACAACTTATTACAAATATGCATATGCGTGGACTTAACTTAGGTGAAATACAATGTGCAACAGGACACGTTAATCAAGCTGTAATTTCATCACGTTATATCAAAACAAATAGTAATTATCATAAACAACTACTAGAAATAGGGAATATGGATCCATTAGAGGCTTTAGACGTTCAAAAAATGAAGAGCGAGATAAAAACACTAACTCAACAAATTTCTGTTCTTAAAATTGATTTCATAAGTAAGGATAATTTAATTAAAGAACAACAAGAAATTATAAACAAATATAAAAATCTATATGGGGAATTGCAAGAATAATTAATGGAAAAAACTAAACTAAAAATGCCCACTTGAAAAGAGCTACAATTAAATATAAAAGCACTTTTAATTAAGAATGATCCTAAAACCTTTGAAGAATGGAAAACGTTATTTCAAAAGGAATTTCTTTTTAAACTTAAAAAATGGATGAGAAATAATAATATCGATTTTCAACTTATACCAAAATACTATAATGTTTTGTTTTATTGGTCTTTTATTAATCACAGAAGAGAAGAAGAATTAATTAAATTACTTACAAAAAATAGTTTTCGAGCTAGTCGTACAAAATTAAAAACTGATGCTATTCTAAAAATAGATTTATTTCTAGAAAAAGATAATATTAAATATGCTGTACAGCTTAAGAATCAAATTAGTAATCTTACAAGCTTCGAAAAACGGAAAATAATCGAATTTTGCAAAAAACAAAATCTAATACCGGTATTAATAATAAAGCAACAAAATAAATATAAATGTTTTAATTTATCTAATAATTCTGAAATAGAATTAATAAATAATTAGGTTTTTTAGCATATGCGCGATTAAGATGCATATGCTTTTTATATTATTATTAATTGTCATGTGTGCATTTTTATTAGCACACATGACAATATAATATATATTTAAAAAGTAACGATAATAATGTAGTTACTTTTTAAATATATTAATAATGTATTTAATATAAAACATTATAAGTTTTATATTAAATACTATATATAGTTGTTTTATATATATTATTATATATAAAACAACATATTATTATATATATTATATATAATAATAGGAGCGAATGGAATGAGCGACGTAAAAAAAGAAATAAAATAATAAAAAAACAAAAAAATTTAAAAAAGATAAAAAACGTCGCTCTTTTAAGGAAAATATTAAAAAAGTTAATAAAAACTTCAAAAATGTTAAAATAATTATGAAAAACTATTAATTTAAGGTGCTTTTTTGGTTAGAAAACACAAAAAAGTATTTTAAAAAAGTACTTTATAAGTGGTTTTATTATTATATAATAAATTGAATTTTTCATATATAATGTTGCTATGAAAAAATATTATTTATGTGGTCCTACAGTATATAATTATCCGCACATTGGAAATATTAGACCAGCAGTTACATTTGATATTATGATAAGAGCTCAAAGATATCTAGGAGAAGAAGTTTTTTATCTACACAATATTACCGATATTGATGACAAAATAATAAAAAAATCAATTGAAGAAAACAAAAGCGAACATGAAATAGCTAAAAAATATGAAGATTATTATTTAGATTTATTTAAATCATTCAATCTTGAAATGCCAACAAAAATTATAAGAGTAACAGATTCATTGGATGATATGTACAAATATATTCAAAAAATGATTGATAAAGGTGCTGCTTACCAGGTTGGAGGCAATGTATTTTTTGATGTTGATAAATTTAATAAAGTATATGGATCAATAAGTAATCAAAAAATTGAGCACTTAATTTCAGAAGAAAATAACGAATATGGTAAAAAAAATTCAAAAGATTTTGCATTATGAAAAGAAACTGAAGTAGGAATTAAATATAATAGTCCTTTTGGATTAGGAAGACCTGGATGACATACAGAATGTAGTTGTTTTATTGATAAATTTTTTAACGGTGAAACTATTGATATCCACGGCGGAGGTATTGACCTTATTTTCCCTCACCACGAAAATGAAAACATTCAACATTTTTCTATCTATAATAATCCTATTTCAAAAAATTGAATTCATTTCGGAACTTTAAATTACAAAAATCAAAAAATGTCTAAATCAATAGGTAATTTAATCTTCCCTCATGATTTTTTAAAAAAATATAATCCCGACACATATAAACTATTAATGTTATCTACAAACTACTCAAAACCAATTAATCTAACTGATCAACTTTTTATTTCAAATAAATCATTAGTTGATAAATTTATTCAAATAAACAATATCGTTCAAATTAAAGAAATTAACAATGAAATTGATAATGAGAAAGTAAATGAAGTTATAACATATATAGCAAATTTAAACTTTTCACATGCTTACAAGGAAATAATGAATCTTTCAAAAAATGAACTATCATTTAATACTTTTTTAAAAATAATGAATATATTAGGTTTTGTTTTTACATTAAATAAAGTAAGTGAAGAAGACAAGAATTTATATAAGAAATGAAAGAATTTATTAAATGATAAAAAATATGAGGAAGCTGATAAATTAAGAGATATTTTAAAAGAAAGAAAACTAGTGTAATGAAAAATTTTATCTATGGAAAAAATTCTGTTTTAGAAGCTGTAGAAAATAACTTCCCTATTAACAAAATTTATTTATTAAAAGGTGTTGAAAATAAAAATATAAAATTTAAAAATATAACTTATCTTTCAATGCCTGAAATGAATAAGATAATAAAAGGCAATCATCAAGGTTATATTGCTGAAATTGCTCCATTTAATTATTATGATATTCATACAATTATCAAAGATAAACCTAGCAGTGTATTAATCTTAGATCATATACAAGATCCTCAAAACTTTGGTGCAATAATTAGATCAGCTAATGTTTTTGGAGTTAAACATATTATCATTCCAAAGGATCGCTGTGTTGATATTACTCCAACTGTCTTAAAGATATCTTCTGGTGGATTTAAAAATATAAAAGTAATTAAAGTTTCAAGTTTATTTGATGCTATTGAATTTTTGAAAAAAAATAATTTCTGAATTTATGCAACTGCCTTAAATGAAAAAGCAAAAAAACTTTCTGAAACAAATTTTAGTTTCCCAGTAGCATTGATAGTAGGAAATGAAGGAAGTGGAGTTTCTAAAACATTATTAAAACACTCTGATGAAATTATTTATATTAATCAAGACAACGAATCGGTTCAATCACTAAATGTTTCTTCGGCAACTTCGATATGTCTTTATGAATTATTCAACCAAAAAATAAAATAGTCGAGAATTAAAACTCTCGACTTTTTTATATATAAATTTAAAATTAATTTAAAGTAACTTTTGTACCAATTTTTTCGGCAATAATGTCTTCTAAATCTTTTAAATCTCCGATAAAGGCAGCTTTTCCACCTTCTTCAACGAATTTAATAGCAGCTTGTACTTTTGGAAGCATACTTCCAGGTGCAAATTGTTTTTCTTCGATGTATTTTTCTAATTCAGCTTTGTTTACTTGTTTTAGATCTTTTTGGTCTGGTTTACCAAAGTTTACCTTAACAAAATCAACAGCAGTTAGAACAATAAAGTAATCTGCATTTGTTAAAGCAGCCATTTTTGCTAATGCAAAGTCTTTATCGATAACACCATCAACACCTTCGATGAAACCATTTTCATCTTTAACAGTAGGGATACCTCCACCACCACCAACGATAACTGTTGCACCAGAATTAATAGCATTTTTCATTTGATTAATTCCTACAAAGTTAATTGGTTTTGGAGAAGCAACAACTTTTCTAAATCCACGTCCTGCATCTTCAACAATAACGCTATTTGGGTTAGCTGCTTCTGCTTCTTCCTTAGAATTAAAGAATGGACCAATAGGTTTTGTTGGATTTAAAAATGCAGGGTCTTTTGGATCTACTAATGTTTGTGTTAATAAATATAAAACTTCTTTATCTTTTAATCCTTCTTCTTCGAATGCATTAGTAATAGCATTAACCATGTGGTATCCAATGTAACCTTGTGACATTGCACCAGCTTCTGGTAATGGAACTAATGGTGATTTAGGATTAACTGAAGCTGCACTAACAAAGCCGTTGAAAATCATTCCAACTTGTGGACCATTTCCGTGTCCTACAATAACTTCGTGTCCAGCTTTAACTAATTCAGCAATTTTTTTAGCAGGGATTTTAACTAATTCTTTTTGTTCAGCAGGATTATTTCCTAATGCGTTTCCGCCTAATGCAATAACAATTCTACTCATAATTAGTATCCTATTGTAGCTAGAATAACAGCCTTAATTGTGTGCATACGGTTTCCAGCTTGTTGAATTGATTTGTTGTATTTTGATTGGAACACTTCATCAGTAACTTCCATAGCACCTGTTGCAACAACTGGGTATTTTGAACCTAATTTTTCTTTTATTTCTGATGAGAATAAAGTTTTGTCATCGTGGAATGCTGGTAAGCAGTGTAAGAAAATAACACTTTCTTTAGCAGCTTTCATCATGGCCATATCAACTTGGAAAGCTCCTAATTCTTGAATACGAGGTTCAAATAATTCAAATGGTTCTCCTAATGATACTCAAACGTCTGTATAGATAGCATCCGCATCTTTAGCAGCTTCTAATTTGTTGTCTGAGAATGAAACTGATCCACCGTTACGTTCAAATAATTTAAGAACTTCTTCATAAACGTGTTTGTGGTCTGGTCCATTTTTAACAATTTCTCATTGTTCTTTTGGTCCACACATAACAATGTGAACACCAAAGAATGCAGCACCTATCATTAATGAACGAGCAACGTTGTTTTTAATATCACCTGAGAAAACAATTTTCTTTCCTCTTAGGTCTCCAACAAATTCTTTAAATGTTAAGTAGTCCGCTAACATTTGTGTTGGGTGTTCAGCGTCTGTTAAACCATTTCAAACTGGAACACCTGAATATTTAGCAAGAGCTTCAACATCTGATTGTTTGAAACCACGGAATTCAATACCGTCATACATTTGTCCTAGAACCATAGCTGTATCTTCAACTGATTCTTTTTTACCAAAGTTTGATCCTGTTGGTCCGATGTATGTACAGCTTGCACCTAAATCAGCAGCAGCTACTTCGAAAGCACAACGTGTTCTTGTTGAGTCTTTTTGGAACATAATAACAATGTTTGCTCCTGTTAAAGGACGGTTGTTAACATGTAATCCTTGCATTTTAGCTTTCTTTAATTCTCAAGAAAGATCTAAAAGATAATTAATTTCATCGGTTGTGAAGTTTAGAGCTGTATCTAAACTACGACCTTTTAAATTCATTGGCATATAATATAAATCTCCTAGTATATTTTTTTTATATGTTTTTAATTTTTAGATAGACTTTTAGTGTTTTTTTAATATAAATAAAACACGTTTAAATTATAACAATTTTTACGCTTTTTTAATATTTTGATTTTATATTTAAAATATAAAACAAAAGTTAATAAATAATAGGTAAAATAAAAGTCAGCAGTTTCCTGAAGGCCTATTTTATTTATTTTTTTGTTTCTTCTTTTGATAGAAATTCATTCATTTTTTGTAATTCTAATAGAATTAATTCCTCGGTTGTTGGAACCACTTCTTCAACTTTTTCTTCTTCAATTGGTTGTTTTTTTGCTTTATGATAAACAACTGTATTTCTTATTAGATAAAATATAAATAAACTAATGAAAATAAATGTCGAAACAATAATGAATTGAATTAATGCGGCCAAAAACTCACCAATTAATATATTACCAACTTTAATTTCTTTAACTTCATTGACGTTGAATAATGAAGTAATCGAAGCCATTATAACGTCTTTTGCTAATGATGAAACAACAGCACCAAATGAAGCACCTAATAATAACCCAATAGCTAACATTATAATGTTTCCACGTTTTAAAACTGAGTTAGCATCCTTAAAGGAATTTCTAATAATTTTTCTTTTTTGTTCTAATTCTTTTTTTGTCATTTTATATCCTTTTTATTAAAAATTATGATCTTTTTTTTGCGATAATACCAATATTTCCTATCCATGAAAATAATCAAAGTGGTTTTATTATTAATGATAATAATAAAATTATTTTTCCAAATGTTTGTGTTTTTCAACTTGCTATTGAAATTATGATTATATCTAATATATATGTTAATATTGATAAACCATAGGCCGCAGCCAAACAAATTCCCCATTTAGCATTTTCTTTTAAAATTATTTTAAAATCATTATACAATTCATCAAGATTGTCTTTGTTATAACTTTTATTGTGTTCAGCTACGAATTTCATAAAAGCTGTAATAATAAAATACAAACTAATTGCAATCAAAATAATAGAAGTAATTTTAAAAATTAATGTTGCAATCGATAATTTTCTCTCACTCGTCATTTAACTCCTTAAAAAATAAATAATTTAATTTATTATTTATTTGCTTCTTATTATAATTTATAAATACATAATTATTAAAATAATTATAATATATAATATTTATTAAGTTATTTTTAGCAAGATAAACATGAAATTTTAAAAAATAATATATGGAGGATTTTATATGAAACCGACGAAAATTTTTGGTTTAGGAGGAATGCAAGAAATAGGCAAAAGTACCTTGATTATTGAATATGATCAGCAAATTTTTATTATCGATACAGGGATAAAATTTTGTGATAGCTATGTAACTGGGGTAAATGGCTCTATTCCTGACTTTACTTATTTAACAGAAAATCAACATAAAGTTCAAGCTTTATTTATTACCCACGGACACGAAGATCATATTGGTGGAGTTCCTTATTTAGTTCAACAAGTTGATGTTAAAAAAATATACGCACCAAGAATTGCAATTCAATATTTAAAACTAAAATTTTCAGATATGAAAATAAAGACCAACGTTGAATTCATTGAAATTCATAAAGATTTAGTAGCAGAATTTGGTGAATGTAGTGTTGATTGATGAACAGCACAACATTCAATTCCAGATGCTTTTGGTGTAAGAATCAAAACTCCAAATGGTAGCTTAATGATGACTGGAGATTTTAGATTCGATTATACTCCAATTGGTAATTTAACAGATTTTTCAAAACTTAAAAAAATAGGTGATGAAGGTTTAGATGTTTTATTTTCAGATTCAACAAACGCGATGAGACCTAATCATTCGCCATCTGAAAGTGATATTCTAAAAGATATAAAAAAATATATGCTTGAGGCAGAAAAGAAAATTATAATCACTGCTTTTGCTTCAAATCTAACTAGAATTAAGGCTATTATTGAACTAGGTGCACAACTTGGGAAAAAAGTTATAGCATTTGGTCGTTCGATGATTGATAATATTGATATCGGTAGAAGATTAGGATACATTAATGCACCTGATGAAGTATTTATTGATAAAAAACACCTATCTAAATATGATGATAATGAATTATTAATATTAACAACAGGATCACAAGGTGAAGAAATGGCTGGTCTTGCAAAGATGTCATATGATAAACATCCAAATGTAAGTATTAAACCTAAAGATACAGTAATTTTTTCATCAAGTCCAATACCTGGTAATAGATCAAAATGTGAATTGTTAGTAAATAGATTATATAAGTTAGGTGCGATTATTAGAGAAAATGGAATTGATGGATATCTTCATACATCAGGACATGCTTATAAGGATGAACACCGTAAGATTTTTGAACTAACAAGACCTAAATACTTTATGCCTTACCATGGTGAATATAGAATGAGCGTCGTACACGGATACACAGGTGTTGAAAGTGGTGTAAGACCAAATAATATAATAATTGCTAAACTTGGTGATGTATATCATTTAGTAAATCACAACATCTCTTTATCAAATGAAAAAGTTTATTTTGGTCCTGTTTTTATCGATGGTAATATTCTTTCAAAAACAAACTCACAAATCATGAAAGAAAGAATGGAGCTTGGTCAAAATGGGTTTGTTCATGTAATAATAGCAATTAATAAAGAAAAAAATATTATCCTTGGAAAACCTCGTATTGTTTCAAGAGGTGCCTTCTTTGTTAAAAATTCTTTACATTTAATTGAGGAAGCAAAAAGATTAGTACATGGTGCAGTATTGTACACTATAAAAAATGAAAAAGATTGAACAATACCTAAAATAAAACAACTAATTGTTGATCGTTTAGATCCTTTCTTCTATAAAAATAAAAGAAGAAATGTAGTTATTATTCCAACTATCTTATTTACAGAACAAAAAGAAGAAAAAGATAATAAGGTAGCTAAAAAAGAAACTAAACCAAAGTCAGTTAAACAATCAGTAAAAACTGCTAAAATTCAAGAAAAAGTTAAATTAAAAAGAAAAGAAAAAAGCATAGTAAAAGAAAATACTGAAATTAAAAAATAAAATAACCCCAAAAGTTTTTCCTGAAAAAGGATTATCTTTTGGGGATTTTTATATAAAATTAAAATCTTTATATTAATGAACTTAGAAATTCAACTATCATTAGATTAATTTTTATAGCCTGTTTTTCATCGATATTATTTTTATAAAAATTAAAATCTTTGTTTAATCAAAAAACTGATTTTAAAAAATTTATTTCCTTTTTTGAAGAAGAATGAAGATTACAAATAAACCCTCCCTTGTAAAATTCAAAATCTATAATATTATCGACATTTATGCATTCAACACAACTTTTAAAATTTGGTCTATGTCCTAATTGTTCTAAAAAAGATAATAAGATTAAAGAATAAGAATGATTTGGTTTTTCTTCAACATTATTTAAAAAAAGTTTATAGGTTTCAATTAATTTATCTAAGTTGTTATTATTCATAAAATTTAAAAAATGATTAACATTTTTAAAAATATCTTGTAATAAGGGGTTAATAGGAAAAAAGGAAATTAATGTAGCTCTTTTTAATGTTGCAATTTTGCCCATTATTTTAGGTTTTATTATTTCAAGATTAACCAAACCTAACAAAGGGATATTCAATTTATTTTTTGAATTAGGTTTTTGAATACCTCTTGCAAATAAAAAAAACAATCCTTTTTGTGTTAAAACCTTAATTACTCCGTCATTATCACCGTGATTTTTGATTGCTAAAATAATTCCTAAGGTTTCAAATTCTTTACTTTCCATAATATTAAATTTTACTTATTTGATAAAAAAAGAAATAAAAAAAAGCAACGACCTATTTTCCCTTTTGGTATCGTCGGCACTGAAGGTCTTAACTGCTGAGTTCGGAATGGAATCAGGTGGAACCCCTTCGTTATGGTTGCTGTATGTATAATTATACATAATTTTTTTTATTTTGATAAAAATTATTTTGCATTTTTCATCGAACGCATAACTTGTCTAATTTGTGCTTCCGATGCCTTACGTCCCATTTGTTGGAACATAACTCTTATCATTTTTTCATTAATAGGTGGGTTTTCTTTTAATTGTTTTTCAAATTTTTTCTTTGTTATAAAGATTGCAGCTATCGCACCAATAGCTGCAAATAATAAAGGTAAAATAACTAATAACGCAATTCCTCAACCAGGCATTTTATTTTCCTCTCCTTGCAATTCTTTTGACTAATAATAAAATAATAATTGGTATAACTAATAAAATTAATATACTTAAGAAAAATATTTTTGCTCAAAACTTATGAGCTTCAGATTTTTTGGCGGTTAAATCACTATAATTCATTACTTCATTCCCAAAAAATAATTGAACATCAACTATTCTTTTTTTACGGTGAATTGTACCGATAATAAATAATAATAATACCATTAGCATTATACCACAAAGAATATAAACTAATAAATCAGGGTTAGAGAATGAACCATGTATTCAACTCTTAAAATCTAATAAACCTCATTTTTGATCTTTTAAACCTCAAAAGATTAAGGTAAATAATCCAACATAAAATAATATTGCAACTACTAATCAGGTTCTTCTTACTTGTTTTAGAGTTAGTTTATAAGGTAAATTAACAATAAACGGCGGACTATAACTTACTCCTTCAGATAATTGTTCTCTATAATAAATAATCGACTTATTAATTGATGAAAATTCGATAGTTTCAATAATCAAAAATGTTAATGATAAAGATCCAAATAAAACAGGAACTATATATCATCCTCATGGAACTACTTTTTCACCTTCTTTTAAAAATGATAAAAATAGTGAGGGAGCTAAACCAAATAGTAATGAAGATATTAATGAAATTATAAAAGAGACTGTTAAGATTGAAATATTAATTTTCTTTATTCTTTTTTCACTTCTAAAAACTTTGTAAATTCCATTAGGAATAATTCCTAGAGGATCTAAGGTTTTATTAATATTTGAACTAATTGACTTAGTTTTAATATCTTCATTTGACATATTATTTGTATTCAAGTTTTCACTAAAATTACTTATTGATTCTTGATTACTAGTAATTATTGGTTTAATATCCATAATTTCCTCCTTTATCTTTTATTATTAGAAGCATCAGTCTTCAAGATTGCTAAGAAAGCTTCTTGCGGAACTTCTACGCTTCCTATTTGTTTCATTCTTTTCTTACCTTCTTTTTGCTTTTTAAGTAGCTTTTGACGTCTTGTAACGTCTCCACCATATAGTTTAGCAGTAACATCTTTTCTATAAGCTTTAATTGTTTCTCTTGCTATTATTTTACCGCCAATTGCTGCTTGTATTGGAATTTCAAAGTTTTTTCTTGGAACTACCTCTTTTAATTTTTCGGCTAGTTCTCTACTTTTAGCATATGCAAAATCTCTATGTGCAATTAAAGATAATGCATCGATTTTTTCGCCATTAAGCATAAAATCAACTTTAACAAGGTCGCTTTCTTTAAGACCAATATGATCATAATCAAAAGAAGCATAACCTTTTGAATAGCTTTTCATTAAATCAAAGAAATCAAAAATTGTTTCATTAAGTGGTAGCTCATAAATTAATCTACGACGTTTTTCATCTAAATATTCAATATCGATGTATTTCCCTCTCTTTGATTGGCATAATTCCATTATTGCTCCAATATATTCTTCTGTAAGCATAATAGAAGCCTTTATATATGGTTCTTCAATAGATTTTATAATACTTCTATCAGGAAATAATGATGGATTTGTGATATATTCAACTTCACCGTTTGTTAATGTTATAACAAATTCAACTGATGGTGCTGTAGCTAAAATATCAAGATTAAATTCTCTTTCTAATCTTTCTTGAAGAACGTCCATATGTAACAATCCTAAAAAGCCAATTCTAAATCCAAAACCTAAAGCTTTTGATGTTTCAGGTTCTCAAACAATTGAAGAATCTGATAAACTAATTTTTTCAAGTGCATCTTTTAAGGCATTATAATCTCTTGTATCAACCGGATAAAATCCAGTATAAACAACTGGTTTCATCTTTTTATATCCTGGAAGTGGATATGAAACTTGATTGTTTAATAAAGTTATTGTATCTCCAACCGCAACATCTTTTACATCTCTAATTGATGCGGCAATTCATCCTACTTCTCCAGCTGTTAATTTTTCTTTCTTTTCTTCACTAGGATTTTTTACGCCTAATTCGGTTACTGTATATGATTTTTTGGTTTGCATAAAATAAATTTCATCGCCAACTTTTAATTCACCATTAAAAATACGTGTGTAAATAACCACACCACGATAATTATCGAAATAACTATCAAAAATTAAACCTTCAAGTGGCTTTGAACTATCTGCTTCTTTTGGGGCTGGTATTTTTTTAATTATTGCTTCGATTACTTTATCGATATTTGCACCTGTTTTGGCTGAAATTAAAATTGCATCAGATGCATCAATGCCGATAATGTTTTCAATTTCTTTTTTTACTCTTTCAGGATCCGAACTAGGTAAGTCAATTTTATTAATTACAGGTATTATTTCCAAATTATTTTCAATAGCTAAATAAACATTTGCTAAAGTTTGAGCTTGAATACCTTGGGTAGCATCAACTAATAAAAGAGCTCCTTCACATGCTGCTAAACTTCTATTTACTTCATATGTAAAATCAACGTGCCCAGGAGTATCTATAAGATGAAAAATATAGTCCTTATATTTTATTTGGACAGCATTTAATTTAATTGTTATACCTCTTTCTTGTTCTAAATCCATAGAATCAAGAATTTGTGGTTTAGATTCACGTTTTGTAATTGTTTCAGTATATTCAAGAATTCTATCTGCTAATGTACTTTTCCCATGATCAATGTGTGCAATTATTGCAAAGTTTCTAATTTTCGAGTTCGTCATATTTTTATAATTATATTTATAAAATACAATTTTTATAAATATTTTTATTTCTTATTTTTAAATTTTTTTTATATAATAAGCATTATGCTTTATATTTTATATAACTCATTATCCAAAAGTGGAAAAAATCAATCTAAGATTTATAAAAAGGTTTCATTTGCCGTTAAGAAAATCAATGATCCTATACTTAATGTGATTGATGTCGTTAAGATTAAAAATTACAAAGAATTACTTGATGAATTAAAAGATGAAGATAAGATTGTAATCATCGGTGGTGATGGAACATTAACACATGTTATTAATGCTTTAAAGCAATGCAAAAAACAACCTCAAATCTATGCTTATAAAGCAGGAACAGGAAATGATTTCTTAAGAAATATAAAACAACAAAAAAATATTGAAAAAATTGGTAATCATTTATATAAATTAAATTCTTTTATAAAAAATCTACCTACTATAAAATCAAATAATTTAGAAAGATATTTCTTAAACGGCGTTGGTTTTGGAATCGATGCATTAATCGCAAAAACAACAAATGAAGAAAAGAATAAGAATTTAAAAACTTCATTTTTTAAAGTTACTATAAAAGCATTTAAAGAATATAAACCTTTAAATAACATAATAATTACCGTGGACGGAAAAGAGTACAAATATAATAATGTCTATTTAGTTTCGATAATGAATGGGCCTTTTTATGGAAAGGGAATGAAAATTGCTCCTAAAGCTGATTTATTGTCTGATAAATTAAGTGTTATTATTATTCATAGCTTAAAAATTAGAAGAATATTAAGCGTTTTTGCTCTGGTTTATACTGGATTACATACCAAAATTAAAAACGTTGAACAACTTTTTGGGAAAGAAATTTATATTAAAAATATACCTAATAATTTTTCTCAGGTAGATGGGGAAATATTTGAAACGACCGAAACAATTGAAATAAAAAAATAGAAGACAAACTTCTATTTTTTTAACATTTTTCTTTCTTTTGGACTTAATATCATTTGAAAATCTTTGATTAAATTGCTTTTGTTTTTCTTTTTTTCAAGTAATAATAAAAACATTTTATGAACAAAATAAATAGGTATTAAAATAAGTGGTAAGCCTAATCCATAAGCTAAAAGTGTTGGTGAGTTAATTAGGTTTTCATAACCTTTAAATACAACAGTTATTTTTTTAACAAAAGCTACTAACAAAAGAAATGCTAAAGAAAAAATCACTGATGCATAAACTTTTCAATAATAAAATGGATTAGACATTATTATAGGTTTTTTAGACATTAAATTAATTGAATTAAATGTCGCTGTTATTCCTAAAACTAAGAAGGCAATCGTCGAGGCTGATCTAATAATATCTTCACCAGTATCATTATTATTAAAAGATCACAAAGCCCCTAGGTAATAAGAAATCATTGATAAAATTCCAATTAATGTTCCTTGTCATAAAGTATTTCAACCCATTCCGTTTGCAAATATGGATTCATATTTTGAAATAGGTCTTTTATTCATATAATCTTCTTTTGAATTTTGTAAACCTAATGCAATAGCGGGAAATCCATGAGTAAATAAATTTATTCATAGTAATTGAGTGGCCGATAAGATGTAAATATCTTTACCTTTTAAGGGTTCTCAATCTTTAAAAACAAATTTGAAGATTAATAATCCAAAGAATACAAGTATAACTTCTGCGATTGATGTGATTAATAAATTTTGAATTACATTTTTTATTTTTTGATATATTGAACGACCATTTTTAACAGCTGACACTATCGTTGAAAAATTATCGTCGGCTAATATCATATTCGCAGCTTGCTTAGATGCTTCGGTTCCTGTTATACCCATTGCACAACCGATATCAGAAGCTTTTAATGCCGGAGCGTCATTTACCCCATCGCCTGTCATTGCAACTACTTGATTTCTTTTTTGTCATGCATTTACAATTCTTAATTTATCTTCAGGTTTTACCCTTGCATAAACTGAGTATTTATCAATATTATTAGTTAACTCTTCATCGCTTAAGTTTTCTAATTGACTACCTGTAATTGCTAAGTCACCTTCATTATAAATATTTAAACTTTTTGCAATAGCAACCGCTGTGTTAATATTATCGCCTGTAATCATTACCGGCTTAATTCCAGACATTTTGCAAACTGCTATCGCATCTTTTGCTTCTTCACGTGGTGGATCAATCATTGCTACTAATCCATCGAAATTTAAATTATTTTCTAAAAAATCTAATTGATAATCTAAATCTTTAGTTAATAAAATGTCAAGTTCTTTTTTTGTTATTTCTTTTGAAGCTATTGCTAAAACTCTATATGCATTATTTGCCCATTCATTATTTATTTCTAAAACTTTATCTTTGGATTTTTCGTCTAATAATGTTCTATTTATAAGAACATCAGGAGCTCCTTTGATAATAACTTTTAATTTATTATCTATTTTATTTATAGAAGTCATTAACTTTCGATCTGAGTCAAATGGTAAAACATGTATTCTTTCATATTGTTTTTCAAGTTCTTTTTTTGTTTTAAAGCTTGAATATTTTTCTAACTCATATAAGAAAGAAACCTCAGTAGGATCGCCAACTGGTTTATATTCATTATTTTCCAAAGATAGATTGGCTTCAGAGCATAACGAACCATATTCAATTAATTTTAAATAGTTATTGTTTATTTGATTATTACTAAATTTTTTATCATCTAGATTATATAAATCTATAATGGTCATTTTATTTTGTGTTAATGTTCCTGTTTTATCAGAACAAATAACTGCACAACTTCCTAATGATTCAACGGCCATTAAATCTTTTACAATTGCTCTTTTTTTAGCCATTCTTTGTACGCCGATAGCTAAAATAATTGAGGTAAAGGCAATTAATCCTTCAGGTATTGCGGCTACTGCTAACGAAACTCCATTTATAATTACTGTGCTTCAGAAATATAATTCTTTATAATGTGCTGTATTAGGAATGGCAAATAATATTTGCATGATCATACTTCCTAAAAATAAAGCAATACCAACATAGCCAAAAATCTTACCTAATTTATTAATTTTTATTTGTAATGGAGACATTGCTTCTTTTTGTTGTGACACTAAAGATGAAATTTTTCCTAGTTCAGTTTGTTGTCCTATTGCAGAAACAACATAATATCCAACACCAGTAGCAATTATTGAAGATGAATATAACATAAACTTTCTATCTGCTAGAGGTAGTTGCATATCCCTTGGAGCAAGATGATCTTTTAATGATGGTTCGCTTTCACCAGTTAAAGAAGATTCTATTGATGATAAATTTGATGAAAAAAGTAAATATCCATCGGCCGGTACTACATCGCCAGCTTCTAGCATAACAATATCCCCAATTGTCACATCTTTTGAATCTATTGAAATTAATATTCCATTCCGAACTACTTTTGCTTGTAGGGGATTTAATTTACTTAAGGCATCTACAGCTTTTGCGCTTTTTATTTCCTGGATTGCACCTACTAAGGAATTAGTCAAAACTACAAATAATATAATTGAAGGTTCAATAAATTCAACAATTAATTCTGTATCAAAGACCCAATTATGTCTAGAAGCACTTATTAATGCAAAAATATATGACAGCATCGCTGCACACATTAATATGATTACAAGAATATCCTTAAACTGTCCTAAATAAACTAAAAAAGGGTTAACTTTTTTAGATTTTTTAATTTCATTATTACCATATATTTTTTTTCTTGATTCTGCTTCTTCGGTAGTTAAGCCTTTTTTAATATTAGTTTGTAGTAATTCGTTTCCTACTTCAGGATAAATCATTTCTTTCTTTTTCTTCATTTTTTAATATCCTTCATTATTAACATTAAATTTAATAATTTTAATAATGATATTTTACATTATTTTTAATAATAAAAATAATAAAAAGAACCAACGCATATTGCATTGGCCTTTCTTGCAAAATTAATCAAACATAATTAACGTGCAGTTGCGTATGAGTTTAGAACTAAATTATTTAGTTCTTGAGCTTCTTTAATATCTGCTAATACACATGGGCAGTAGTCTTCTGCTACACATTCGCAGTATTTACCAGCTAAAATTCTTTCGTATTTAGCTTTCTTGAATAATGCTATTTGTTTTTCAATTGGAGTTGAAGCAAATAGGATTACCATGTATAGAGCGAATAGTCCTGATGTTGCACCATAAGCAACTAAGTCAGGTGTAAATGAAGCTTTTGCAGATTCTTCAGCTTTAACAAATTGTGCTAGTGTTAATCCTAATGAAATAAATGGATCTAACATCTTGAATAGAAGTGTTAATAGAACGATTGTTACAGCTGTAATACCAGCTCACATTGTGTGTTTGTTCTTTTGAACAGCAATGAAGTTTTTCTTTCTGTTTTCGATTGCACCAATAATTGCTAATGCAATAAATACGAATGCAAACACAGCCATTCAGTCAGCCATTAAGTCTGAGAATGATAGTAATTTACCAATGTTGTGTCCGTATACTCCACCATCAGCGTCATCAACGCCTCATAGGTCGATGTAAGCATATGAACCAATAATTGTTAAAATAACCATAAATGGTAATGATAAGAATAGACAGAATAGAGCACCAACGATTGGGGTCTTACTGTTTTTCATGTATCTGTAAGCTTTTGCAGGAATGTAAATTTCCCCTTCTTTTACTAAGTCTTCAACGAAACGTGTTGCTCACATTGAGAAACCGTTTAGAACACCTAGAACACCAAAAGCGATAAATACGTTTAATACACCAAATGCTCATCCATGACCTTTGCCAGCTAATAAGCTACCAAAGTCATAGAAACCACCTGATTTAGCTCCTAATGACATAGCTGCAGCTATTAAAATGTAAATACCTGTCATTGAGAATAAACCAACAACTAATGCAGCAGGAGTTTTTTCTGGGTTCTTCATTTCTGATTGGATACCAGCTGAAACGTAGAATCCATCAAATGCGAAGAAGATACCAGCTAGAGAACCAAAAATTCCTAATACTGGTGTTAATTTTAAGAATGATGTTGAACTACTATTAAATTTAAATAATGTTTCTTTAGTAATAGGTGTTCAAATCACTGCATCAGCACTAGTATCTCCTAAACGTTTTGCAAAGAAGATAAATCCAATAACAACGATAGCTACTAATGGAATAAACTTAACTGATGTGATAATTAAGTTTTGAATGTTTCCTGCACGTCCACTTAGACCTGCTGAGAATAACATTCATAATGTTAATACTAATCCAATTACAAAATATAATCATGGAGCTGATGTAGTTCCACCAAAGTTTGTGTTTCCACCGAAACCATCAACAGCATCTTGGAATTGTACAATTACATAGTAAGGCATAAAGAAGTATGTAAATGGTAGATATAGATAAGTCATAAAGAACTTATTAGCTTTGTAAATTGCTAAAGTATTGAATGCTTTAGATCAACCAATCATACCTAAGTTGTCGTTACGTCCTGAAGCTACTTCAACTAGAGCTAGTGCTAAAGTAACAACAGCGAAACCAGCAATTAATCATGTTACAAGTGCTAATGCAATGTTACCTGCTGAATATTCAAGAACTGATTTAGATCTTAGAAATATACCAACACCTATTGTAGCACCGATAACAACAAGAATAGCTGCAAAGAAACCAATTTTTTTCTTTGTGTTCGAAGTAACAACCATTTGTTCTTCGGCCATAATATTTCCTTTCATATAAATAAAAATAAATAAAATTCGAACTTTAGATACATCAACATCTTATATTTATATGTCCCACAACAGATGTATCCAACTAAAATTATATTTTATTTTTTTGAAATGTTAAAATATTCTTATAGTTCCTTTTATTATAAATAAAAGAAATTTCTTGGAGGTTTTTGAATAATATGAAAAAAATAATATTCGTTGTTGATATGTTGAAAGGTTTTTGTTCAATAGGACCTTTAGCAAGTAAGCATATTAATGAAATTGTTCCTAACATTGCTAATTTTTTAGAAAAAAATAAAAATGAAAGAGTAATTTTTTTGTGTGATTCTCATTCAAAAAATGATGTCGAAATGGAATCATATCCTCTTCATTGTTTAAATAATACAAAAGAAGCTGAAATAGAAGATTTATTAAAACCATTTGCAAAAGAAATTATTAAGAAAAATACAACAAATTCATTTTTAGCAATTAAAGATAAGAAAATTTTTGAAGAATATGAAGCTTTTGAAATTATTGGGTGTTGCACTGATATTTGTGTTTTGCAATTTGCTTTAACTTTAAAAACGTATTTAAATTCAATTCATTTAAATAAAGATGTTATTGTTTTTGAAAATTTAGTTGATACTTTTGATTCAGAAAATCATAATCGAAAAGAATATCACAATTTTGCTTTAAAACTAATGGCAAATGGGGGAATAATTATAAAATAAAATCAGGAATTTCCTGATTCCTAAATTGAAAATTCAAGTGCAACACGTTTAAAGTAAAATTTAGATGTGGAACTTGAATTTTTTATATTAATTAAAAAAGAAAAAGTTCCATTGGAACGGAACGGAACTCATATGAATTATACAATAAAAAAATATAACCATTTAACAGATAATGAAAGAATAATTATTGAAAATTATTTAAAGTTAAATTATTCCCTTCGTAGGATTTCGAGATTAATCGAGCGAAGTGTTTCGACCCTAAGTAGAGAAATAAAGAGGAATACAAATAGTTTCGGAACTTATGAATTTAAACACGCTAGTTTAAAAACAAGAGAAAGATCAAGACATAAGTATTATTTTAAATTCGTGGATAACCAAAAATTCAAAAATTTTTCTAACGCTTTTTTACAAAAATATGACAAAAAGTTTTTTGGTATAAAGTCAACATATAATTTTATAAAAACTAGCACAAAACACTGTTGTCCTTCTTTAAGAACGGTTTTTAATTGAATAAACACTAATAATTGAGTTATAAAAAAGTACGATAAATTAAGACAATATTATAAAAAAGGTGGTAAAAGAACAGCATCCGTAATAAAACGGCTTGTAAAATCTGCTGATTATGTTTTTCCAATATGAACTAGACCTAAATCTATAGATTTAAGACTTGAATTTGGACACTGAGAAGCAGATCTAGTTTTAGGAAAAAGAGCCAATGGATATAATAATGTTTTAACCTTAACTGAAAGAAAAACAAGAATAGGGTTTGCAAAAATAATACAAAGCAAATCACCAAATATAATTAATTCAGAGTTAAAAAAGATTATAAGAGATAATGAATTAGAAGTAAAAACAATAACAGTAGACAATGGTATTGAATTTGAAAAAATAGGTATTTTAGCCAGATGATTAAATATAAAGATTTATAGAGCTGAACCTTATGCATCTTTTCAAAGAGGCTCAAATGAACATTGAAATGGAATTTTGAGAAGAGAATTCAAAAAAGGTTTTAACTTTAATACTATAACTCAAGAAAAACTTGACTCAGTTGTTAACCAAATAAATAATATGACGCGGGAAATATTAAATTGGAAGACACCATTACAAACCTATTTAGAATATATTAAATAATTATTATTAACAAAAATTAACATAATAAAATTATGCTTATCTTCATTTGAAAAAATGAATATTTTCTATTTACTTTTTTTGATTTATTAATTTTAAAAAAATAAAATGTATAATAAAAAAAGCCCAAGGCATTGTGTTGCACTTGAACCTTCTCTTTGGGAATCAGGAATTTCCTGATTTTTTCATTGTTATATGATATGGCGGGCAATAAGGGATTTGAACCCTTGCGAGCTATTAACTCCTAACAATTTTCGAGACTGTCCCCTTAAGCCACTTGGGTAATTGCCCATTTTTAATTTATTTCTTTACTTAAAAACAAATTATAAACTAAATAATAAAAAAGTTTAAGCCTTAAAAAAACTTAAACTTTATTTTTTGTATTTCTGTATTCTTTTCTAATATCATCAATTAATATAAATTTATCGTTTTGCTTCACATATAGATGGTTAAAGCCATTTACTCTATTTTTTTTATTCAACATCTTAGTTGCTATCGAATGCATAGATTCAGTTTCACCTTCATATAATAAATATCCTTTTTCGTTTACTAAAACTGCTTGATTATTATTTTTAATATTATAAAAAATTTCATTTATGCTAAATAATTTTTTTTCAACCATTTCTTTGAAGCTAATTTTTAGTTGTTTAATGTCAAAAACTGCTTTTTCAATATCTCCAAAATGAGACCGTACATTCTCTAATCTTTTTAATCCATATTCAATATATTTATTTTCTTTTTCAATCATTAAAAAATTTCTATTAGTTTTTTTAGCTATATATGCAGTAGTCATAGTACCTCCAAACGGATCTAATATTAGATCATTTGGGTTTGTAAATAAAGTAATTATTCTATACAATAATGCTTCTGGCTTTTGGGTGTTATGCAATTTTTTGTTTTGATCATCTTTAATTCTTTCCTTACTTGAACAAACAGGGAAAGTTTAAATGCATCCCATTTGTTTTCCGCCATTTATATATTTTTGCAGTTTTATAATGGAAAGTAAATTTTGAACTCTTAGACTTTTTAGCTCATAAAATTGTCTCATGGCTATTGTTCAATCTAGTTCCACCAAAGTTGGGAGTAGGATTGCTTTTTTTCAAACAATATCATTAATCACTCAGTAACCTAATTCTCTTAGAATGTTACCTATCTCATAAAACTGATTGCATACCGGCAATAATGCAAATCGACCGTCTTTTTTTAATGTTCTTCTAACCTCATTCAATGATTGTCTTGTTCATTCTTTATATTCCTCAAAAGAATTAAATTTATCTCACTCATCATTGCAACCTAAAAATTCTTCTCCTTCAACACGATATAACTTTTTATTATTATCAATTTGCATAAAATAAGGAGGGTTTGCAAAACAAAAATCAAAAGTTTCATTTGGAACTTTTTTTAACACTTCAATATAATCACCTTGAATTATTTTATTTTTTATATCCATTTTGCTCCTTTATTTTTTCTCTTATTTGTTTTGCTTTTTCTAAATTATTTCCATCTGAAAAAAGTTCGTTTCTTAAAATTTTGTATATATCTAAGTTTGAATTTAATTTAATTCAATGTTTTTCAGAAAGTTTAGATAAAGCATTTAAAATTTCTTTGCTTTGATCAAAACTAGGTATATTTATTTCATTATATGCATTATTTTTTTATATTCTAAAAGTAAAGATAACAACTCATTTCACACCTGTTTTCCTTTCTAAAAGTTTTTAAAAACTCTTTCCCGTAAAATAAGCACGTGCTCACATTCTTAATATTTATATCATTTAATTTTGTTGAATGAAATTTTTATTTTATTAAATGCATCATCAACAAACCACATTATTCCATTTATATGAACATCTTGATATATCGAGCTTAATAATTTTAATTTATTATAAAAATTTAGAAATGGTCTTTGTTTTTTTGTACTATCATGATCGTCTCTTATTTTCATTTCAACAAGATAAATCTTTTTGTCATTTACTTTAAATAAAAGATCAGCTTTTAATGTGTGTTCTAAGTCTTTTGTTGATATATCATTTGGTAATATTTGAAATCCCAATTTTTTAATATATTTAGTAATTAATTTTTCAATAATGTTTCCAAACTTTATTTCTCTACTTTGGGAAATATTTTGTATTAATTTAATTTTAGGGCTCGATAATCTAAAGGCCCACAATATCCGTTCGGATTGTTAATTATATTTTCTAATAATTTAATATAAAAATCTTCTTTATTATCTACTGAGTCTATTATTAGGTTACAAAATTCATCGTATGTTATTATCACTTAGACCTCTTTAATTGAAATTAAATTTAATAAAAATTAAACAAAAAAGTTATGCATTAAACATAACTTTGTTATTTATGGTATTTTATATTTTTTTTAATTGCAAGACCTCTATAAATTTGTTCAATTAACATTAAGCGGAACATTTGATGTGGAAATGTCATTTTAGAAAATGAAATTTTATTACTAAACTTACTTTCATCAACTCCATTTGATCCACCGATAACAAACGTTAAATTATCTTCGATAAAAAGGTCAGAAAATTCTTCGCTAGTCATTTGTTTTCCTTGTAATGATAAATATATAATTTTTGAATTTTTAGGTATTTTGTTTAGAATTAATTCAGTTTCTTTTGCTATTTTTAAATCAATATTATCATTAACAATTTCTTTTATTTCAATTAAATTAATTGTTGCTAAGTGATTTATTTTTTTTAAATAATTGTCATATATTTTTTTATTATCTAACGTAAGTGAACCTACAGCTATTAAATTTATTTTCATAAAAATTATTTTTTTCTATTATTTAAATAAAACATTAGCATTTGAATATCTGCTGGGTTAATCCCACTAATACGTGTTGCCTGTCCAATTGTTGTAGGTCTTATTTTTTCTAGTTTTTGTCTTGCTTCGGTAGCTAAATTTTCAACCTCATTATAATTAATATCTTCAGGTAATTTTAGATTTTCTAATCTAACCATTTTTTCAGCAGCTGTTTCTTGTTTCTTTAAATAACCATATAATCTAACTTGAATTGTTATTTCATTTATATATGGATAATCTTCTCCTAAGATATCCTTTGGATTAACAGCAGGATTAGATAATAATTTTAAATATGATTGACCATTTGAAACATTGTATTTAATTCCAATATCACTTTTTGATGAAACATATTTATTTTTTAATTCTTCTATTTTATTTTGAATATTTTCATATTTTTTATTTACAGCTTCATATTCTTCAATAGAAATCATTTTATTATCATAAGCGTATTTAGATAATCTTTCATCTACATTATCATTTCTTAGAAGCAATCTATATTCAGCTCTACTAGTTAGCATACGGTATGGTTCAGCTGTACCTTTTGTAACAATATCATCGATTAAAACACCGATATAACCATCACTTCTTTTAATTTCTAATGATGGAAGATTTTCTATTTTATTAGCTGCGTTAATACCAGCTATTAATCCCTGAGCCGCAGCTTCTTCATATCCACTAGTTCCATTTGGTTGGCCTGCTGAAAAAAAGTTTTCAATAATTTTAGATTCTAATGATTTATATAGATTTAATGGATTTATTGCATCATATTCTATAGCATATCCATACTTTTGAATTCTTGCGTTTTCTAAACCTGGTACTGATCTAATCATTTCATCTTGTACATCTATAGGCATTGATGTTGATAAGCCATTAATATACATAATATCTCCACGAGCAGTTTCAGGTTCAAAAAATACGTGGTGAGTTTCTTTGTCTTGGAATCTTACAATTTTATCTTCAATGCTAGGGCAATATCTTGGACCAACGCCTATGATAATTCCTGAATAAAGTGAGCTTTTATCTAAATTTTTTAAAACTATTTCTTTTGTTTTAGCAGTAGTATGAGTTAAAAAACAAGAGGTTTGTTCATCTAATTTAATGTTTGTTTTAGATGAAAAACATAATTCAGTTTTATCTAATAATTCTTTTTCTACCTTTGAAAAGTCAATACTATCAGTATAAATACGGCATGGAGTACCAGTTTTTAATCTTTGTAACTCAAAACCATATTTTTTCAAATTTTTAGATAGTATTGAACTATTTTTCTCGCCATCTGGACCATCATTTTTAATGTCTGTTCCTCTTAGAATTCTTGAGTTCATATAAACCCCAGTAGTCATAACTGTGGCTTTTGAATATAGTTTACCATGTTGAGCCGTTTCAACACCAATGCATTTTTTATCTTCAACTATTAAATCTAAAACTTCATCTTCGATAAGAGTTACATTTTTTTTGCTTTTAACGGCTTTAAAAATAATATCTGAATATTTATCTTTATCAATTTGTGCTCTTAAAGATCAAACAGCAGGACCTTTTGAAGTATTTAACATCTTTATTTGTATCATTGCTTCATCAGCAAAAATGCCCTGAACTCCTCCAAGGGCATCGATTTCTCGGGTAATAATTCCTTTTGCAGAACCCCCAATTGAAGGGTTGCAAGGCAACATTGCTAATTTATCTTTATTTAATGTTATTAAGGCTACATTTAAATTTCTTTTTGCTAGTGAAAAAGTTGCTTCGATTCCGGCATGACCGCCACCTATAACAATAGCATCATACTGGTTATTAATCATTTTAATTATTTAATCTCTTTTAAAATTTTTTCAATTCTCGCGGCTTCTGGTTCAACTGTATCAATTAAAAATACTAATTCAGGTAGCTTTTTGTATTTTCAGCTTTTTGCTACTACTGAGCGAATGTATGGGGTCATTGAAGTCACTTTGTCAAAGTATCTTTCTTTATCCTTAAATAAAGTAATATATACTTTGGCGTGTGAACCATCATTTGATAAAATAACGTCATTAATTGCGATATTTGTTACATCAAAATCTTTTAATTCAAAAAAACTATTTCCAATTAATTCTAATAATAATTGGGTTTTTCTTTCGTGCATAATTGTGTTCATATTAAACTAATACATCCTCATAAAATTTTAATTCATCATCTACTTCTATTTTATCAAAATCTTTAACGTGAGTACCAAAATCGAAACCTTTTTCTACTACCTTAACATCATTTTTTTCTCTTTTTAAAGAACTTATTGATCCTTTAAAAATGCTTTTGCCTCTTCTAAAAACTTCAACTTTACAAAATTCTTTTGCAGAACCTTCAAGCATTTTACATCCAGCAATTGTTCCAACTTTTGAATAGAAAAATAATTGTATAACTGTTGCCAATCCAATTTGTTTTTCTTCATAAACTGGTTCTTTTAATGTATTAATAATTGATTCTAATTCTTCAACTATTTTATAAATAATATTGTGTGAAGCAATTTTAATTTTTTTATTCTCTGCTAGTTTTTTAATTTCACTTGAAATATTAATATTAAATAAATAAATTCTTGAATTTGATGCTTCAGCAAGTAATAAATCAGCTTTTGTTAATTCTCCTGCTGTTGCTCTTATAACATTAACTGAAATTTCATCATTTTTAATTTTTAAAAGTGTTTGTTTGATTGCTTCAGCAGTCCCTTGAACGTCAGTTTTTATAATGATATTCAAAGTTTTTTGTCCATCTTTTATCGAAAAAGAATTTTTCTCACTCAATTCTCTTTGTTTATTAATAAATGATTTTTCTTCAGCTAATTTTTTAGCAAATTTTTCATCACTTATAACAATGAATCTATCTCCTGATAAAGGATTTTTATTCAAACCTGTTATAACACAAGGTGTTCCTGGTAAAACTTTTTGTAATGGTTTGCCATCAACTGAGGTTAAACTTCTAATATTTCCATATTGCCCACCAGCAACAATGAAATCTCTAGGTAATAAGGTTCCATTCTCCACAATGATAGTAGAAACGACACCTCTTCCTTTGTCAATTTTAGATTCAATAACTGTTCCAAATGGATCACGGTTTAAATTAGCTTTTAAATCAAGTAAATCAGATTGTAAGAATATTGATTCTAAAAGTAAATCAATATTTTCATTTTGCATAGCTGATCCATAAATAAATTGGTTTTGTCCTCCTCATTCTTCACAAACTATATCATGCTCACTTAATTGACTTTTTACTTTTTCAGGATCAGCGCCTGGTTTGTCCATTTTATTTACAAAAACAATGATAGGAACATTAGCAGCTTTTGCGTGGTCAATGGCCTCAATTGTTTGAGGTTTAACACCATCGTCAGCTGCGACTACAATAATAACTATATCTGTAACTTTTGCACCTCTAGAACGCATTTCTGTAAATGCCTCATGTCCAGGTGTATCAAGAAAAGTAATTTTACGTCCGTTATATTCAACTTGATATGCGCCAGTGTGTTGTGTTATTCCTCCAAACTCAGATGCTAAAATATTACTTTTTCTTATCTGATCAATTAAAGTTGTTTTACCATGATCAACGTGTCCCATTATTGTTACAATTGGAGGACGTGTAAATAAGTCGTTTGGGTCATTAGTAATTTCTAATTTATCAAATAAATTATCAGCATCAACAGTTTCTTCTTTTCTAAAATCAAGATCATAATTTAAACATAATTCAGCTATTTCCTCTTCATTTAAAAAAGTATTGATAGTTTTCATAACACCTTTTTTAAAATAATAAGTCAAAATATTAGCTGCTGTTTTATTAATTTTATTACTAAATTCACCAACTGTTAGAGGGCCACTAAAAATAAATACACCATCTTGAACTTTTGTTTCGACAACATTTAGTTTTTCTTTAATGTTGTCTACATTTGATGTTCTTTTATTGTTTTTTTGCTTACCCATTCTTCCACCTCTTTTCTTAACTTTTCATATATTGGTTCATCAATTTTTTGCCTGAAAGCTTTGTTTAATAAGTGTTTTTTGAATAATGAATTAATTTGGTCTGGATTATCTAGACAATACGTTCCTCTCCCTTTTAATTCAATATTTGGATCAAAATAAAAATTATTATTTATTTTTGCAAATCTAATTAGTTGAGATACAGGATAAATTTTTCCATCAACTATAGACTTACGAGAATATTTTTTATCAATCTTCATTATCTAAATCACTTAAGTCTAAGTCTTCTAATCCAGCACTTAAATCAGCATCTTTTTTGAAATCTTTCATCTTTGTAGATGTTATTTTTTCATAATCTTCTTCAATTTCTTTTTTATCTTTAACTACAACATCTTTAATGTTTTCTGAATAAACATCGTAATCAGGATCTTCTTCTATATTGAAATTAAATTCATTTTGAATTTCTGACAATGCTTTTTCAATATCGTCATCAATATTTGATTCATATAATTGTTTTTCAAAAACTTGTTCTGTTTGTTGAGCCTTTTGTCTTAATTCGGCCAAATCTTCATCAAATTCAGAAATATTAAATGAAGAATCTAAAATTGAATCAAATGATTTTCTTGCAGGCTTTTTATTAATTGGTTTTAGATTTAGTTTTTGACCTTGGTATTTTAACTTAGCTTCTTCTTCACTAATATTAGCCTTTTCGAAAGTGTATTGAATTCCCATTTGATCAGCTTGAGCCTGAGAAATTATGTCTAAACGACTCTTTGTAAGTTCAGAAGCTAAGCGAACATTTTGACCTCTTTTACCTATTGCAAGTGTATGTTGAGCATTAGGCACAATTACTATATAGCTCTTAAATTGTTCGGTAGAATCTTCTTTTTCTAGAATATCAATAACTCTTGACGGACTTACTGCGTTCATTACAAATTTTATTTTGTCTTCGTCATATAAAACAACATCAATTTTTTCATCTTTTAATTGTTTTGAGATTGCTTCAATTCTTTCTGAGTTTTTACCAATTACAGTTCCTAATTCTTCAAGGGCAAAAGGAGCTGATTCAGTTTTTCTAATTGCAACTTTTGCTCTTTCACCAGGAATTCTAACAACTTTAACTAATTCCACGTAGCCTAATGCAACTTCAGGTATTTCTTGTTCAAATAATTTATTTAATAGTTTAGATTCGACTGATGAAACTAAAACTTGAGCATTTTTTGATTCAGGTTTTACTTCTTCGATATAAACATCTATTAAATCACCTGGTCTTAAATTTGCAAGCAATCTAAGATTTGTAGTTGATGGGGGCATATATGCAACTGTACCATCTTGAAATTCCATTAAAGTTCCAGTTTTTGTTATATTTGTAATTTTTGCCTTAACAATACTTCCAATTAGATTTATATATTTATTAAAAATCATTTGCTTTTCTAATTCGCGAATTTGTTGATTAAAAATACTTAGTATTTTTTGATAATCTCTCTTATGAAATCTTTCAAAATCAATTTCATCCGAAATAATATCTCCTTCTTCGATGTTTGGATTTATTTCTAAGGCTTCCTTAATTGTGATTTCAATACATGGACAAAAATTATCTTTTTCCTCGTCTGTTTTAGGTTCTTCAGTAACAATTTTTGTGTGGTTAATAATTTTAAATTGTTTATTTTCTTTATCAATAATAAATTCAAGTTCAGCATCAGGATCATATTGACCTAATATAACTTGTTCGACTGCACCTTTGAATAAATTAATTACAATATCTTCATCAATTCTTTTAATTTGTGAAACATTATAAATCGCATTAAATATTTCTTTAGCTTTTAATGCTGTATTTGTACTTTTGATGCTCATATTTTCTCCTTTATTTAAATTTTATTACAAAAGGATTGGCCAAAGCGACCAACCCTTTTTAATCTTGATTAAAAATAGTATGATTAAATTTTAATATAAAAATGTAATTTAGATTATAAAAAAACTAATTATTATATTTTTTTATAATCTATCAAATTATTTTTCCTTGTAATTTTAAGTTATTTTTGTCGATATCAATAATTTTGATATTTATATTTGAACCAATTGAAATCACATCTGAAGGATGTTTGATAAAATGGTTTTCATCTTTTTTCATATTTCTTATATGAATTAACACATTTTCTTTTAATCCTATATATGCAAAAACACCAAAGTTTGTTATATTTTGAACTTGGCCTATAATTTCTTGGCCTATTTGAATATCTTCAAATCTCAAAATTTTATCGTTTACTATAAAACCTGATTTATTGTCTCTAATATCTTTACCTGGAGCTAATAAAGAATCAATTATTAAACTTATATCATACTTACTTGAATTTAATTTATTAGATAATTCTTCGATGTTTGCTGATTTTAGTGTTTCTACATCGATATCTTTCAGGTCAATTTCTAATTCTTTTACAACACTATCTGCTAAATCATATAAATCAGGATGAATATTTGTTTTATCGTAAATATTTTTTGAGTCATAAATTCTTAAGAAACCAACTGATTGTTCGTAAGCTTTCGGTCCCAATCCTTTTACTTTTTTAAGTTCATTTCTTGATTTAAATACACCATTTTCATTTCTATAATCTACGATGTTTTGGGCAATGGTTTTAGAAAGCCCAGAAACATATTCTAAAATAAATTTAGTTGCAGTATTTAAATCAACGCCCACCATGTTAACTGCCTTATCAACCTTGAATGATAATTTTGATGCTAATTGTTTTTGATTTACATCATGTTGATATTGTCCAACACCAAGTGATTTAGGGTCTATTTTAATAAGTTCATTAAGTGGATCTTGAAATCTTCTACCTATGTTTATTGCTGACCTATATTCAAGTTCAAGATTAGGAAATTCTTCTTGTGCAATTTTTGAAGCTGAATACACAGAAGCCCCAACCTCACTTACTATTGCAAATTTAGTATCAATATTAAAACCTTTTTCTCTTCTTACTTTTAAAAGTTTATCAACAAATTCCTCTGTTTCTCTACTTGCGGTACCATTTCCAATTACAATTAAATCTACGTAATATTTAGATAATATTTCATGGCATTTTTTTACAGCTTCTAAAAATTTATCTTTTGAAGAAGAATGTGGATAAATAATAAATCCTTCTAAATAATTACCATTACCATCTAACATTGCGCACTTACAACCATTTAAATATCCCGGATCAATTGACAAAATGCTTTTATTTTTAACAGCTGGTGATAACAATAAATCTTCAAGATTTTGCGCAAATAGTTCTATAGCTTCTTTTTCTGCTCTTTCAAATAAATCAGCCTTTATTTCTCTAATAATCGAAGGAAATATCAAACGATCTAAGGCATCTTTGATTGATTCATTAATTATTTTTGCAGTTCTTTTGTTAATGAAAAATTTGTTATTTAAATGGTAAATTATTACTTTTTCATTAAATTCAATTGTGTAAGATAATATTTTTTTATCCTCACCTCTTGTTATTGCTAAAATTCGGTGGTTTGGTATTGTTTTAACTTTTTCATTATAGTCATAATATTGCTTAAATGTTTCTTTTTCATCTTCAACATTTTTCTTTTTTGTGATAATAGTCCCATAATTAACTAATTGATTTTTAACAAAATCACGTACAAGAGGATCTTGGGAAATATTTTGAGCAATTATAAATTTAGTTTGTTCAATTACATCATCTGTATTTAATAATGTTTTATTGTCAATGTATTTTGCAGCTTCTTTAAAAACGTTAAAATTTTCATCCTTATTATTTAAAATAAGGTCAGCAAAAGGACCTAATCCAAGAGCTAAGGCTTCAGTAGCTTTAGTTTTTTTACCAATTTTAAAAGGTTCATAAATATTCTCAACTTCTTGTTTCGTTGAAGCTTGTTCTATTTTTTTAGCAATTTCTGGATCTAGCAATTTCTTTTCTTCTAGTATATTTTTTACATATTCTTTTCTTTTTTGTAATTCTACATCATATTCATATAAATTAAAAATACTTGCTACTTGTTCTTCATCCAATCCGCCCGTTACTTCTTTTCTATAACGCGAAATAAAGGGAATTGTTGCACCGTCTTGCAATAATTTTAATGTTTCAGCAACTTGATAATCTTTTATATTAAGTTTTTTTGCTACGTTTTTAACCGATATATCAACCATATTTCCTCCGTTTTTTTATTATTCTAAATTAGTATTTTAAATTATAAGACAAATAATGTTTTCGTTAATTTTTCTAAAATTTTTTTTAATATAGTTATTTATAATTTAAATAAAATTTATTTTTATTTTTTTAAAGAGGTGGATGAAATGTTAAGAATAGGATTAATAGCTGAATTTAACCCATTTCATAATGGTCATATTTTTTTATTAAAAAAAATTAAAGAAATATATCCTGATTCAAAAATAATAGTCGCCCTTTCATCTAATTACACTCAACGCGGAGAAATAGCATGTTCCTCGTTTTCAACAAGAAAAAAAATATGCAAAAAATATGGTGTTGATAAGGTTATAAAATTAGATTTTGAAACTTCGACACAAGCAGCACATGTTTTTGCAAAAGGTGCAATTGATAAATTAAATAAAAATAAGATTGATGTTCTGTTTTTTGGAACTTCAGATACAAATGACATAAATAAATATATAAAAGCTTCCAAACTAATTAAAGGGAATAAAGAACAATATGATAAAAACGTTAAAAAAATATTAAAGACAGGTAAATCATTTATTTTTGCTTGTTATGAATCTCTAAAATTATTCCTAGATGAAAAGGAAATACCTGAGGACATTTTAGGATTTGAATATACTAAATATGTTATTAATAACAATATAAATATTAAATTAAATTGTATAAAACGTTCTATTTCTCATCATTCACAAGATATAAGTGATGAATATGCTTCTGGAACAAAGCTACGCGAGATGATTAAAAACAATGAAGACATATCCAAATTTTCTCCTCTAAAAATAAAGAAGGTAAAAAGAATAGAAGACACTTACAAAAAATTTAAAAAAATTATTGTAAAAACAAATGCAAACAAACTTTCAAAAATTAAATTAATGTCCGAAGGAATGGAAAATTTATTCAAAAAAAATATACAAGCTAATTCTTATGATGAGTTCATAAATTTATGTACTTCGAAACGCTACACATCTTCTAGAATTAAAAGGGTTTATTTGTATGTTTTGAAGAAAAAAATCAAAAAAAATCAAACAAATTAGTTAAAAAAAACGAAAAATGCTTCGTTTTTTGTTTTAGCAAACAGTTAAAAATACTAAATATTACAAAATATATTTGAAGTAGTTATATAGATTTTAATACTATCAATAAACTAATCAAGGGAGATAAAACATTTCTCTATTATGCTAATACTGGAATTGATAAAGAGTATGCGAGATTTGACTAAATTTGATAAGAGATTTAATTGTTTAAAAAATGATTAAATGATAATGATTTTACAGTTGAAAATTTATCACAAAGTGAAATTTTCTTAGAATTATTTAAGTCTGTTAATGTTGAATATTTAAAACATAAATATCTTTCTGCTTATGTGCGAGCGATTATAATTACAAAAGATTGTGAGATTACTCAAGTGAAGAAAGAACTGTATTAGGTTTATTAAATGGAGTGGAAAATTATATCTATCAGCTAATAGAAGTTGAAGAAGGAAAAGTTTCAAAATATTTTAGAAAAATGATAATTAAAAACTTCACCTAATTAAGCGAAGTTTTTTTAAATTTTGTTTTTTATAATTTTAGCAATTGATTATACATTATTAATATCTAATTAGATGCTAGTATTTTAAATTCTTCGGTGGCATCAACTAATGCTTGTGCAATTTCTTCTTCTTTTGAAGAATGGCCCGCAATAACAAAATATAACTTTGAATTTTCTAAATTTTTGTGTAATAAATAAGCTCCTTCGGGTCTACAATCCATATCGTATCTACCATGAATAATTATTGTAGGAATGTGTTTTATTTTTTTGATGTTATTTAAAATATAATTGTCTTCTAAAAAAATATGATTAATAAAATAATGGTTTTCCAACCTTGCAAGTTCTAGGTTTGATTTATCGTTAGATAAAATTGTTTCAATATCTAATAATGGTTTTAATGTAATTAATCCTAATTCTCATTTTGCTCAATGATAAGCGGCCTTATAAGCAAGTTTTAAATCTTTACTGTTTAAATATTTGCTGTATGCTTTTATTAAATCATGTTTTTCATCTTCTGAAACAAAATTTGAAAACTCTTCATAAGCTTCTGGAAAATAATGTGAAGCCCCTTTTTGATAAAGATATTGGTCATCTTCATATCTACCTAAGAAAATTCCTCTTAATATCATTCCACTTACACTTTGAGGATAATTTATAGCATAAATTAAACTTAAACAAGACCCTCAAGATCCACCAAATAAAATTCATTTATCTATTTTTAATTCTTTTCTTAGTTTTTCCATATCTTCAACTAAGTCTAATGTTGTATTATCTTTAATTTCTGCTGATGGAATAGATTTCCCACAACCTCTTTGATCAAATAAAATAATTCTATAATGTTTAGGATCAAAATATTGACGACTAGATTCAGAAATTCCTCCTCCAGGACCACCATGAACAAATAATATTGGTTGTCCTTTTCGATTTCCAACTTCTTCATAATAAATACTATGAATATCACTAACCTTTAAATGCCCACTCTTATAAGGTTCTATGGGTTCAAACATAATAATTCCTTTCATTTATATTTGTATTATTAAATTATATATAAATATTTTGGCTAATCAGCTCATTAATGTATGAACAAAAAGAAGGACTTAATATTATTACAGACCTTCTTTTTAGATTTAAATTAATGTAATTTATTTACTTTTATTAATAAAGTTAAGAATTTCGTTTAATTTAGTTAAATCATTTTGTATAAATCCTGAAGAATTTAAATGTCCTCCACCACCAAAGGCATTAGCAACTTTTGATACATCAAAATATGTTTTAGATCTTATTTCGCAGCGATAATCGCCTTCTTTTCTTTTTAGAAAAGCAAGAGAAACCTCAGTAGTTGATTGTTCAACAAACTTAGCAACCAAAGGTCTTGCAATGTCGTTTGAAACTTCTTCATCAACTATCATATAAGATACTAAACTATTAACTTCAACATTTTTAATAGCTTTTAAAATAAATAAATTTTCAGCTTCATTAAGTTGCATCTTTTTTAATAAATTATTATAATCAAGACCCTGATCCATTAGAAATTTCATACATTCAAATGTTTCAGAATTAACATTTCTTTCTTTAAAAAATTCTGTATCTGTAATTATTGCAACAGCTAATGCTTCAATAACTTTTTGATCAGTTTTTAATTTTAATATCATTGCTAATTTAGTCATTAACTGACCAGTAGCCGGTCAAAAATCACCGCCAATTTCAAATAGTCATTTACCTTCAAAAGGATGATGATCAATTTTTAATGATTCTTCTGTTTTGACTCTTTTGTCATATATTCTTTTTTTTGTTGAAGTATCAACAACTATTTTTAATGAACTATCAAAAAAATCTTGATCAACTAATTGTATTTCTTCATCGCTTAAAAACATTAAATTTCTAGGGTAATCCCCGCCCGAAATTCTTACATTCTTACCTTTTTCATTCAAAAGAATCAAATGTTTTAATGCAACTGCTGAGCCAAGTGTATCACCATCAGGTTCAACATGTGTAAATAATGTTATATTTTTAGCCTTTTTAATATATGTTCAAAATTCAGTAATTTTTTGTTCTAAATTCATTATGTTCTCACTATCGATGCTTGTTTTTCAAAATAATTTTCAATAGCTATATTAGCAGATTTTTTAGCCATTCTTTTTCTTTTAAATCAATTTTTTATACTCATATTATTTTTCATTACACTATCATATGTTTGTTTATAAATAGAAGAAACATCATCTTTTACTAGCTTTATATTATGTCTATAAAGATCAATATATTCTTTCTTTTTAGAATTTAACTCTTTTAAAAGAATATCATCAGGTAAATTCTTATTTTCAATTCAATATTTATAAATAAATAATTTATTAAACTTATGAAAAGCAATCATGTAATTTGCATAGTATTTGTCGTTTGCAAAATTGATATTATTTGTTTTAGATATTGCTAATGATTTAATTAACATATTTCTTTTAAGAAGTTTTTTAAATCACACATCTTGGTCAAAGAAATAACCAGTCATTAATTTTGATCTTACCATGTTTGAAATTTGTTCCAATATTAGTAGCACTGCAATGGTAAATAATAAATATGAAGATAATTTATCTCAATTATTTGAATCAGATGAATAAGTGCTAATTTGGAAACCAAAATCACTTGCTCCTACTGCGCCTATAACAACTGTACTCTTGAAATTAATTTCAACTCTATATAAAAAGTTCGATAAGGCTTGAGGAAGTATTGATTTTATAATTACAAATTTAACTTTTTGGAATCAAGTAGCTCCAAGGGAGTCAAGAGATTGAAATAGTTTATTTGGTATCTTTTCCACAGATTCCATTATTAATTTTCCAAGCATACCAATTGAGTGAATACCTAAAGCTAATACCCCGGCAAAAAGTTTTGAATCTTTTGAAAGTATTAAGAATAATAACGCAAACGTAAATGCTGGTATTGCTCTTAATACAATTATTAATAACTTGAATGGGTATGAAAAATATTTATTTATGTTTTTTGATGCTAATATTCCAAGAATTAAGGCAAAGAATAAACCAATTATAGAAGAAGCTATTGAAACCAATAAAGCATCAATACCTAGAGGAATAACGCTTGTTTTAGTACCTTTTCATTCTCCTCCAAATAAACTCCAATCTGGATTAAATAATTTTTTGATACCATGTTTAAATTGATTAATTTTTGTAGAGTTTCCAATGTTTCATTCAATTTGTGTCAATGAGGCAATAATTAAGGAAATAACAAATATTAAAATAAATATTTTAAAAATAAACATCTTAGATTTTTGACTTTTTAGTTGTTCTAGTTGTTTTTTATATGGTAATTTTTCATCAATCGTTGGATGTTTTTGTGAATAATCTAAAATATATTTTTTAATTAAGAAATTCAAAGTTTCAATGAATATCATTAAGGTTATTAAAGTTCATAGAACTATTGACATATGTGAAAAATTATGTTCCACAGCATATTGATCCGAAAGAAGCTGTCCTATAGTTCCAATTCCTACAATTGAAAGAATAGCAGCAAATCTTACAACCATTTCAAATGAATAAAATCCATATGAAACTATTCTTTTCATTAAATATGGTAATATCGCGCTTTTGAATGCTAAAGCCTTGCTATTACCAATAGCTTGTGCTCCATAATAAGCACTTGTATCATATGTGTCCAAATCTTCATACAATCATTTGCTCATTAAAGAACATACAAATATTGCGATTGAAAAAGTTGCAGCTAAGCTTTTTGAAAATAAGAAGAAGAATATAAAAGCAAATACAACAGGTGGAACTGCTCTTATAATCGACATTATTATTCTAAAAGGCAAGTATATAATTTTGTCTTTTATAAAGTTTTTAGAACTCAATAAAGCAATAGGTACAGAAAGAATTATTCCAAGTATAGTACCTAAAATTGAGTACGAAACTGTCGTTCATAAATATTGTAGACTTCTAATAAAGGTCTCAGTAGGTGTAAATGTTGAAGCACCAATCTCTGCTTCTTTATTAACCTCAAAAAAATGTCCTATTTGTCTTCAAAATTCTTTTCAGTTTTGAAAATCGGGCTTTATAGCAATTATCATTGATATTACTAATATAAAGATTATTGTTCCACCTAAAATTTTTAATCAAGGAAACTTTTTAGTAACTTTTTGATTATTAATATCAATAAATTTTGGATTAAAATAATTAACTATAGACTCATTAAATAATTTAAATTTAGCACTTGAATTATTCATTATTTTTATTTTCACTAATTTTATCTAAAATTTCTTTTTGAATTATTTGTCTCTTACGTCTATTTTCAATAAATTGCTCTTCATCAAATTGCTCTAATTTTTCGCCATATATTTCTTTTAACTTAGTTAAATCCACTTTTTCTCAACTATCATTAAAAATAATTCTTCCTTTTTTTACACCTATTATTCTATCAGCATATTGCAATGCTAAATCAACGTGATGTAAATTTGCTACAACAGTTATTTTTTCTAATTTATTTGCAAATAGAAAGCCATCCATAACGCTTTTAGCCATAATAGGGTCCAAAGCTCCTACAGGTTCATCAGCTAAGATTATTTTAGGTTTTTGAGCTAATGTTCTTGCTAGTGCAACTCTTTGCATCTGCCCACCTGATAAATCTTTAGCCATGTCGTATGCATTTTCTAAAATATTTACTTTTGCAAGACATTGATAAGCAAGTTCAACATCTTTTTTACTATATAAACCAAAAAATGCTCTAAATTTATTCATTTGTGGAAGTCTTGCAGAAAGAACATTTTGTAAAACTGAAATATTTTCAACAAGATTATAGTTTTGAAAAATAATTCCTACTTTAGTTCTAAATTTTCTTAATTTGTTACCTTTTAAATTGTTAACAAGGTAGGGACCTACTTTTAGAGTCCCTGAAGTTATACCGCTTATTTTATTTACTGTTTTTATTAATGTTGTTTTTCCTGCACCCGATAATCCAATAACGGCAACGAATTCTCCTTGTTTAATTTCAAGGTTAATATCACTTAATCCTTTAGTACCATTTGGATATACTTTTGATGCATTTTCTCAAACGATATTTCAATCTTCTTTAAAAGATTGTTTATCATTAATATTTATATTTTTATCTTTGTTTTTGTCAGACATTATATTTTTATGATTTTAAGAATGTTTTAAAACCGATAAAATGTTTCTTAAATCATTGTTCTGGATATGTAAATGATGCGGCTGAAGTTGTTGAAGTATAACCATAAATAACATGTTTACTTACATCATCTCAATTTAATTGTCAATCTGAACCTTGTTCATCTAATGCTTTTTTAACAATTTTATAGATTTCTGAATTCTTGTTAACATAAATATATGAACGGTAGAAACCAACCTTTGGTAAGTCAGTGCCATCAGCTAAAGAATCAACATGAGCCTTTAATTGTTCATTATATCCTTCTGTTGTTGCTTGTGGGTTTGAAGCTGCTTCTTTATTTATATACAAGTTATTATTGTTAAATGTTTTGTAATTATTAAATGCTTCTACTAAAAGTTTTTCATCATTAAATTTAGGTGCAGAAGAATTTTCTTTACTCATGTAAGGGTCAATAATTTGAACATTTCTTCCTGCTTGTAAGATAAAACTTGAATTTCCAGATAATTTAGCTCATGTATCAACCGGTAAAAATGCTACGTCTATTGATTTTGATTTTAAAGCAGATGCAGCTGCATTGTAATCACTTGAAACTGAAATTTCAATATTTGTAATTGATTTTTCCATAAAGAATCTAGCCAATTTTTCAGTTGCTTTTTGTACTAATGATGCATCTGAAGATGGAATAAATTGAATTTTTAACTTTTTATCAGCTGATACTGTCGAAAATGTTTTGTCTGTTTCATTGTATGAAATATATTCACTATCACCTGTTGGCATAGTTGCATATGCCTTTTTAGATTCACCAAGAATGTTATAAGTAATTTCTGATTCGAAACCTACAGGAGTATATCCATCGTGGTTATAAATTTTAAAAATACTATTTAATTTATTATTTGAATCTTTATATGTTAAATTACCTTCAACACCGCTTTTAGCTTCAGCTCCGGCACTATTAACTGCTAATATTAATAGCTGTTGAATAGCTTTAATATCTCCTAATTTTAAGTCTGATCTTGCTTGAACTCCGTCGTTAGAAATATAGTTTGTTGCCCCGATAACTACTAAATCTTGTGGATTTGTTTTTTCATAAAATCTAGCATCTGCTCATGCTCCTGCCATAGTAATACTTTTGTTTGCTAATTTTTGCATTTGATCAGCATAACCATTTGTTTTAATTGCCTCAAATGACTGCTCAGGTTGACATTGAACAGAAATAAGCCCTAATGCAACTGGTAAAACTGGTGTTGCAATTAGAGATGATAATAAAAATTTTCTTTTTGTTGTATTTTTCATTTTTCCTCAATCTTTTTTTAATTTCTTAATTCTTAACTTTACTTTAATTTTTTTAACAAAACAAATTATAAAAAAAGGAAAAATAAGTATAAAAAAAACACCTTTTTTATTAGTGTTTTTAGAAAAAATACAATTATTAAAAAAATATTTTTTTATCGGGCTTAAATATTATATATAAATTATTAATTAATTATTATCTTTTTAAAATTATTTATTATTAAGTTTCTAAATAATTCTTCCAAATCGTTTTTTTGATCTTTTGAATAATAGTAGCTTGTTAGTAGTTTTGTTTTTTTATTTGTTATATCTCTTGAAGAAGAAATTACCGTTGAAAGTGTTTTTAATTTTCGTGTTGCAAAAATATTTATTAAATAATCAAAGAATCATTGTGGTTTTAGTCCTAAAGATAAATTTGAAATTAATAATACATCTACCTTATTTAAATAAAGCTCAATTGATTTTTTTTCTTCAGCATTGGAAGATAAATAATTAAATAAATCGTTTGCTGAAATAAACGCAACGCTTTTATCAAAAGAAATTCCATTCATAGCTGCGATATATTTTAAAATGTCATTGCCGACTGACATACTATTATCGTATAATCATATGTTGTAGCTAAATTCAGGAGATTTAAAAGCATTTTCTAATGTTTCTTTAATTCCTAATGATTCTTTTGTTTTGATTAATGAATTAATATAATTTTTTATATTACTTTTTGACTGAGAAAAAACTTTAGTATCATTCATTGAAGAAGATGAATAATTATCAAAATAACTTTGAATGTTAGGATCTAAACTTGTTATCGATGTTAATCAAAAATTATCAATCAGTCTACTCTTTTGAAACATTGAATCAGCAGAATAATCCTCTGCTAAAAAACCATAAATATCAACAAATAGCTTATATGAAGGTTTAGAATTATTTTCAATTACATAATCGTGATATCTTTGTAATATCCCCATACCTTTTTTTATTTGATAATCATTTAGGTTTAATCTTTTAATTTCATCAATAATAAAATCTTTTGATAAAACTTCTTTTTTTAATTCTTCAACATTTATTTTATTATCAAATGAAATAACACTTTCTAATATTTCTTTTTTCATTATATCCTCTCAAAAATTAATCATCTCATGATAATCCATCATCTAAATTATGAGAGATTTCTTTAAATTTAGGGGTAGCAAAGTTTATGCTTGTATTATTTTTAAAATTAATAACTTGAGATAGTTCATTATCAATTAATTCAGCCTCAAATAAGTTTCTCTTAGCAAAATCATCTGCAATTTTTAAAATATAATTGCAAACTATTGAATTATTTACTGAAATAGAATATTTTATAAAGCAATTAATAGCTTTATCATCAAAGTTTAATAACTTAATTTTTTTAAGCATTAGTATTTGTGATGGGCTCAGTTCTCTCTTGGTGTAATTAAAAATATATTCTTCAGAAGATAACGTATTTAATAATTCATCTTCATTAACCAAGGTAAAATCAAATGTTTCAATTGATTTTAGCATATTCTTATCGCAATTAAATACATCAAAAAATGTTTTTGATACATCATTCATGTTTTTATTATCAAAATAATAAACTGCATGTTGTTTAATTAATTCATTAAATTTAATTTCACCAATTTTATTTTTTAAAATATTAGCAATTAAACAATTATTAGAAATTTCATTAGCGTTTAATGGTTTTATTAATTTAAACAATAAATTTCCGTCCTTATCTTGAAATGTTTTAATAAGACCTAAACCTTCTAATTTATTTTTAGTTTCTTCTAATTCAAAATAATCTAATAATAAAAATTCACTTGTCTCATATAAATCATGTTTTTTTAATTTATTAATATTATATAAATCAAATAAATGATGATAAAAAGTAATTCCTAAACTTCCTATTATAGGAGAATAAAATGTTCTTAAATTAATTAAATCATTAGAATTTATATCCGCTGAATTATCAACAAAAAATTTAACTTGATTCATTTTACCCTCCTTCTTATTTTTTAATAAATTTAGTTTTTTCTTTCGACCTGCAAATAATTTTATGAGACTAATTCAATAAAAAGTCTCAATTTTTTATACTTTTTTTCTAATGTAATAAAATAGAGCTTTTTTATAACAAATTTCATTTTTAGTTATCTTCTAAAAATCAGCAATTTTTTCAAAAAAATATAAGTTTTCTACACAAAATTGTCGATAAAATCGTTATAAAAAGTCATAAAATTATGCTAAAAAAAGCTATTGTAAAAATATCATTAAAAATTAAGAAGAAAAACGGCTTTTTACTTAAAAAGGTGTTAAAAAATACTTAAAAAATTGCTGATATTATAATCTTTTGAACACACTCTTTCTATAAATTAAATTAATTATTTTTTTATATTATTTATAATTAAAACATGAAATTATATAACCTTCATTTAAAAACAATTTTTTCATTTTTTGAAAGTACTATAACTGTTGATGATGCTATAAAAAAAGCTAAGGAAAATGATATAGATTACATAGTTTTTACCGAAAAAAATCATTTTTTTAGTCTAGGAGAAGCAAATAAGAAATGTTTAGAAAATGGAATTAAACCCATTTTCGGATTAGAAACTTCACTTTTTGTAAATGAAGTTCCTTATAAATTTGTTTTATTTGCAAAAAATAAAGAAGCTTTTATTACACTAAAAAAAATATCATATCGTTTATTAAATAATGAAAAAATTACCTTAGAAGAAATTCTAAGTTTTAATGATATTTTTATAATTGAAAATCCTAACCATAGTTATTACAAATTAACCAACAATATAATTAAAAATAAAAGCTATTATGTTGGTATTTCTTTAGAAGAAATTAACAATGATAATTTAAATTTAAATGAAGAGGTAAATTATTTAATTTTTAACAATTTTATTACTCTTGATATTGAAGATTATTCAATTATCAGCTTGCTTAAAAAAATGAACAACGATGAAGAGAAAATACAATTAGATCCAGGTTTATTTTTTCAATTTGATCCAAAAAATAAATTAGTTAAAAAACTAGTCTTAAAAACTAATGAATTTATTAAAGATTTATTTTTTTCATTTGAAAAACAAAAATACGAATTGCTAAAATTCAAAAATGATCAAAATTTAAGTTCAAAAGATTATCTTAGATATTTAATTTGAAAAAACATAAATGGAAATGAGGATTTTATTAATCTTTTTAAAAATGAAGAGTATAGATCAAGGCTAAAAAAAGAATTTGAAATCATCACATCTTTAGAATTTGAAGATTATTTTTTAATCATTCAAGACTGAATAAATTGAGCTAAAAATAATAACATTGCAATAGGTCCAGGTAGAGGTTCATCTGCGGGTTCTTTAATTTCATACATACTTGGAATTACAGAAATAGATCCAATTAAATATAACCTTATTTTTGAAAGATTTTTAAATCCAAAAAGAATTTCTATGCCTGATATTGATGTCGATGTACAGGATGATAGAAGATATGAAATAATAAATTATTTAGTAAATAAATATGGAGAAGATAAGGTTTCAAATATCATAACGTTTTCAACATTAGGTAAAAAATCAGCAATAAGAGATGTCTTAAGAGCTTATGAAGTTTCTCCTACGCAAATTAATCGTGTATCAAAACTAATTTCTTCAGACGAAACTAGTTTGTCCGAAGAAGCTAAAAAGAATTCTGCTTTTATGTATGAGCTTATGCAAGTTAATAAAAATGATGAAGAATTTGCTGAACAAATAATTAACCAAACATCAAAAATATCTGGTTTTTATAGACAAATTGGTACTCATGCAGCTGGAATTATAATTTCTGATAAACCATTAATTGAATCAATTCCCTCTTTCAAAAATGATGAAGAATTTGAACAAACTCAATTAAGTATGGAATATCTAGAATATTTCGGTTTAATTAAAATGGATATTTTAGGTCTTAAAACCCTTAGCACAATTAAACAAATTGAAGAAAATATAAAATCAAATTTAAATATTGTTATAGACTGAAAAAAAATCGATTATAACGATCAAAAAACTTTCGAACTTTTATCTTCAGGAAATACTGCTGGGATTTTTCAGGTTGAAAGTCCAATAATGATAAGAGCTTTAAGGAATATTAAAATTAACTCATTCAATGATATAAGTGCTGTTATTTCACTTAATAGGCCCGGTCCTATGGCTTATGTTACAAATTATGGAAAAAGAAAATTTAAACAAGAAGAAATTCCATCAATTTCAAAAGAATATGATGAAATCGTTAAAGATACATATGGAATAATAATCTATCAAGAACAAATTATGGAAATTGCTCAAAAAATTGCAAGCATGACTTTTGAAGAAGCCGATGTTTTAAGAAAAGTAATTTCTAAAAAGCAAAGTAATGAAATGAATGAAATAAGAAATAATTTCATAGCAAGGGCACTCAAAAATAATTATTCTTTACAAACTTCATCAAGAATTTTTGATAACATCGAAAAATTTGCTGATTATGGATTTAATAAATCTCATGCTGTTGCTTATTCAATGCTGACCTTTAAAATGGCATATCTAAAAGCTAATTACCCTCTTCAATTTTATGCCTCGTGTATTACAAGTGCAAACGGTGCTCAAGCGACAATATCAAAATATGTAAATGAAGCAAGAGGAATGAAAATTCAAATAATAAGTCCTGAGATTAATTTATCAAATGACGTTGCGACTATAAAAGACAAAAGTATAATTTTACCTTTTTCACTAATAAAAGGGATTGGACCTGAGATTATTAAATTAATTATTGAAAATAGAAAACAAAATGATAAATACATAAATTTTTTACATTGTATTTTATGTCTTAAAAATATAAAATCTGTAGGTAAAGCAACTTTAGAACTTTTAATAAAATCAAATTGCTTTAGAAACTTCAAACTATCTCAATCGACAATGCTAGCAGAAATAGATAACAATTCTAATTCAATGATTTTTATAAGTCAAAATTTAGCTAAAACCTCAAATGAAATACTAAATAAATTAATTGATAATAATCCAAAAAACTATTTAGATGATGATGAAAAAGTTTTAGAAAAAAATGAAATAGATTTATTGGGCCAAATGTACAACTTTTCATCAACTAAAAATTATGAAGTGAATGGAAATCGCTTAATCGATACAAGAATTAATAATGAATATGTAATGGTTGTACAATGTATAAATGTTGTATTAGGAAATGATAAAAGAGGAAAAGCATATCAAAGAATTGACCTACAAGATTCTACACAAAAAGTTGTTGCTTTCATGTTTAAAATAAATACTGAACTAAATGAATTAAAAAATAAATTAATGAAAATAAAATTCATAAGAAAAGATGATAACAAAATTCTTTTATTAGATTGAAAGGTAATTAAATAATGAATAAAAAAATATTAATAATTGATGGAACATATTTAGCATATCGTTCTTACTTTGCAATGAATAAAAGTAATGTTATTCTAACTGACGAAAACGGATTTTCAACTAATACTATTCTCCTATTTTTTAGAACTCTTTTTACTCTAATTAATGAACACAAACCTACACACTTGTTTATTGCTTTTGATGCTAAAGGAAAAACTTTCAGACATCAAATTTATAATCAATATAAGGACGGCAGAGCAAAAATGCCTATCGAATTTTATAAACAAATGGACTTAATAAAAGATATTTTGAATAATCTAAATATTACAAATATTGAAAAAGAAGGATTTGAGGCTGATGATTTAATTGCTAAGGTTTGTTCTTTATACAATGGCGAACAAAAATTAATTTTCTCAGCAGACCAAGATTTAAATCAATTAATAGATGAAAATACTAATATTATCAAGAAATATAAGGATACGATAATCATACTTAATCTTCAAAATTTCAAAGATATTTACGGGTTTGAACCTTATCAAGTTGTTGATTACAAGGCAATAGTTGGAGATAGCAGCGATAACTTTTTTGGAATTAAGGGAATAGGTCCTAAAACTGCCATTAAATTATTAGAAGAATTTGAAACTTTAGAAAATATATATTCAAACTTAGAAAATATAAAACCTAATTGAGCAACTAAATTTGAAGAATTTAAGGATATAGTTTTTAGAGATCAAAAAATTGCTAAATTAGTAACTAACTTTGATCTTGAAAACATAAGTTTAGAAAATCTTAAAATTTCAAACATTAAACCTAGTGAAAAGGCAATTGAAATCATTGAAAAATATCAATTAAATTCAATAAAAAAAGCAGTAATGAAATTTAAATAAAAATTTGGCGACGCCAAATTTTATTTTGATTTTTTCTTTAGTTCTTCTTCATAAAACTCTAAGTTTTTTCTATACATCGACAGCTTTTCTTCTTTTTCTTTAATTTTATCTGGTGATGCATTTTGCATAAACTTAGGATTGTTTATAAATTTTTCGTTGAATAATATTTCTTCCTTAGTTTTTTCAATTAACTTATTTAATTCTATAATTTCATTAGCTTTATCTTCTTCACGTTGGTAAATATATACATTACCAAAACTTGTTTTAATTGAAAAGTCTTTATTTTCATTAAATGTGAAATTTGATAATTTAAAAATAATTAATTGAGATGACAATGATATTTGTAATCCTTCAACAAAATAGCTTAAAGTTTCTGATTTTGATATTTGTTTATCTTCTCTGTATTTTCTTAATAAAGTAATTAATTCAATCAAGTTATTAATTTTGTTGGTGTCAAATTCTTCATCAACTTCAAAATTACTTAGTTCGTTTTCTAATAATTCTTCATAATAAATTTGTTGGAAAATATAGTCTGTTAAAAACGGCATATATGGATGGAGAGTAATTAAAATTTCTTTAAATAAATAATGTATGAAATAATTATTTTTCTTAAATTTTAAAAATTCTAAATATCATGATGAAAACTTATTAATGATAAAATCTTGAATATGTTTATACACAATTGTAAATTCATATTTTTTCATTGCTTCGTCAATGTTTTTACTCATCTTTATAAACTCTGAAAAAATTCATTTATCAAAGTCATCTAATTTTGAAAAATCAATCTTTTCTTTAATATCAACAGGTATAGCTTTAATTAATCTTGCAATATTTCAAAACTTATTAATAAATAATCTTGAAGCTTGGATTTTTTCATCACCAAAGTTTATATCTAAGCCAGGAGTACAATTAAATATTAATGACATTTTTAGAACATCGGAACCATATTCATCAATAACTTTAATTGGATCAATACCATTTCCTAAAGATTTAGACATTTTTCTACCTTGTGAGTCTCTTACTAATCCATGTAGCAATACTTCTTCAAAAGGAATATCGTTCATGAATTCTAAGCTTTGGAAATACATTCTTGACACTCAGAAGAAAATAATATCATATCCTGTTACTAATAAACTTGTTGGAAAATATCTTTTTAATTTTTCTGTTGATTGTGGTCATCCTAAGAATACAAATGGTGCAAGCGCTGAACTAAATCATGTATCTAATACATCACTTTCTTGAACTCATCCTTCACCTGGACTTTTTATTTGAACAAGTATCTTATTATCTTTATATCAAGCTGGAATTCTATGTCCTCATCAAATTTGTCTGCTTATTGTTCAGTCATGAACGTTTTCCATTCATTTAACTAGGTTATCTTTAAACTTGTTAGGTATTATTTTTACACCATTAGAAGAATCTAGATTTCTTAATAAATCATCAGAAAGTGATTTCATTTTAACAAATCATTGTGGCTTAACCAAGATTTCAATCGGTTCTTTAGATCTTTCACTATGACTTACAATTGAAGTTGTTTCTTCTATTTTTTCAATAAAACCATTCTTTTCTAAATAATTTGCAATCTTAGATCTTGCTTCGAATCTGTCTAAGCCTTCGAAGTTTCCAGCTAATGAATTCATTAAACCATTATCGTTAATACATTCATTAATTTCTAAATTGTTTCTTTTTATAATTTCAATATCATCAATAGCATGTGCTGAAACTTTCATAACACCAGTACCAAATTCTAAATCAATAGAATCAGATGAAATTATTGGCATTTCCTTATTTGTTAGTGGATGAATTATTTTTAGATCTTTTAACTCTTTAAAACGTTTATCATTTGGATTTAAAGCAAGTGCAACATCTGAAAACATTGTTTCAACTCTTGTTGTGGCAACTAAAAGGTTTTGTTTCATACCTTTAATTGGATATTTAATGTAATACATTTTTTGCTTAGTTTCAACAGGAACTACTTCAATATTCGAAAGCGCTGTTTTTAATTTTGGATCTCAAATAATCGCTTTTGTATCACGATATATCAATCCTCTCTCAAACATATCTACAAATACTTTTAAAACAGCTTCATTAGCATCATTATCAAGTGTAAATCTTTCGCTTGTATAATCTAATGCTAATCCTAGTTTTGCTCATTGCTTATTAATATTATTTGAATATTCTTCTTTTCATTTTCAAATTTCTTCAATAAACTTTTCTCTACCTAATTGATATTTATTTTTCCCTTGTTCGGCTAATCTTTTTTCCACAACTGCTTGAGTTGCAATTCCGGCATGATCCTTACCTGCAACCCACATAACATCAAAACCTTTGATTTTCTTATATCTTATTATTGTATCTTGGATATATGTATCAAGGGCATGACCAATATGTAATTTTCCAGTTACATTAGGAGGGGGTAAAATTATGGTAAAAGGTTTTTTATCTAAGTCATGACTTGAAAAAGATTTCATATCAATTCATTTTTGATGCATTCCTTTTTCAACTAGTTTATGATTGAAATTCTTATCCATATTATCTCCTGTTTTATTGTTTATTTTTTTAGTTATATCAATAATAATTTGTTCTGAATATTCTTGTTTGTTATCAATTTTTTTAAATGTATTTTTTTCTTCTCTATCAAATAAAAATAGATCTCTTAATTTTTGATTTTTTGTATTGTGTTTATTGATTCAATTAGTTAGCTGGTATCACTTACATCATACGTAATGATCTGGTTCTATTTCGTACTTAAATATATTTTCAAAGTCATTAATTTTTTTAATGAAATCATTGTAATATTTATCTAGATTTTCTTCTTCTTTGCCTAACTGTTTTTTAAGAATAGGGTTTATTGGGTTATCCATTATTATATTTGTCTTACCCTGTTCAATAATTCTTGAATTATAAAGAATATTTAAATCGGTTGTTAATTTAGAAGCAATGTTAACATTATCTAATAAATATATACCTAAAGCTTCTTTATCTAGTATATATGTATTAATTTGACTCAATATTTTAAATTGATAATCTTCATTTAATTTTTTAATATTGTTGCCGACTATTAGCAAGCTTGGATTGTTAAAAATTAGTTTATTTAACTCAAGTGATATTTTTTCATCTAAAGTTAAATAAGATAGATTCATAGCAAATTTTTCTAATGAAATGTTTGAATTATTAAGCACCTTGTATATACTTGATTTTAATATTAGCTTAGGAACCTGGACCTTAACATCTATACTATTTTCAACAAACTTTTTATAACTTGAAAACTGGTTAAATAATTGCAACAGCAAACCTTTAGATTCTTTTAAAAGGTTTAATGATTTAAAAAATGGGTCAGCAGAAACTAATTCTGTATCAGTTGTATCATCTGTATTCAAGATTATTAAATAATTTAATAATTGATCGATTTTTTTATCAATTATTTTTAACTCCTTAGCATTTTTTAAATAAATTGGAGTTGCTTTGTCGTTGATTTCTTTTGTCTGGTGTTTAATTACCTTACCATGGCTTTCGATGTTTCAATGATACTCAGCTTCTTTCTCAAAAACATCATATTCATACATTTTCAAATCATGAATTTTGAATGTTTCTTGATTTTTATTATCTTCTTCCAGAATATAATTACTTAATATTATTTCTTCAGTTTTTTCTTCGATTTCTTGTTTTAAAATCTTAAAACGTTCAAAGTACATTTTTGAGTTATTTGCAAGCATCGTTTTTGATACTTGATGAATCTGTTTCTTTAATTTTCTCTTTGTTCCTGTTGGTCCAAGATTATTTATTTCAGTAATCATGCTATCTCTTAGATCATTAAATTCCTTAACAAAGTCAATGAACATTGAATGATTTAAAAATTGAATTTGTGTTATATTTTTTTTAAAGAAATTAAAATATATTTTATTAATGTAATATCTTGAATAATAGTGAAGAAAAGATTCTGGTTTTAGGTTTCTTTTTAAATGAAATTTATTAAAATTTATTTCTTGTAAAAAATCTTGTTTTAACTTATAAAAATACTTTCTTACCGCCATTTTCTTAGTATTTTTAAATTTAATGATTTCTAAACTTTGTAATGCTCTTTGTCATATAGATTTTTTAGAATTCAAAGAATTTTCTTTGGCTTTTTTATTATTTAATAAATCGGTGTACTTCTTTTTTGCTAGTTTATATTCTTTATAATTTAATAAAGTTTTACCGCTTTCATAATTGTTAATAGTTTTTTCTAAAAAATTAAAGAAATCAATCTCATTGGATTGAATTATTTTAATAATTTGTTTAATTAATCGGCTTATATCTTGGATTAAAAGTATATGATCATTACGATCTGATTTTTCTAAATGTTCTTTTTCATGTATTAATAATAATTCTTTTAATTCTTTTAATAAAGATTGAATTTCTGTTTGAAGATCAAAATAAATTTCAGAATATTTTAAATGTAAATGATATTTTGAATCTTGATAAAAGTCATCTCATTTTTTATTTAAAACAGTTGTTAATAAGTTAATGACATTACTATTTTTAAAATACTTTTCTAAATATGAAAATACTGTTTCTTTAGTTTTATTTTCAAATAAATCGTCATTTTCAAAAGCATATGATAAATTACTTTTGTAAAGTATATCGTTATTATTTATTAGTGAATATTTTTCGTCAGATTGCTTAAATTCTATAAAGCCCTGATACGAACTATTACTTGATTTATTGTTTGTTAGAAGCTTAAAAATTGCATTTTTTGCACTATCATCATTACCGACAATGCCTAAAATACTGCTTTTAGATAACTTAAAATTTAAGTTGTGTACTAATGTTTTAAAAACTTTTTTATTATTTTCTTTAACTCTAAGTCTCTTCTTTAACTCTAAAACTCTTAAACCAACTATCCTTTTTCTATCCATTAGAATCTGTCACCTTCCTTTGATTTAACTAAAGAAGCAACAACCTTATAGGTAGCTAAAATAATTGCTAAGTTGAAAAATATTTTAATAGGGCTAGTTAAGGTTTGACCAGTGAAGTTGACTCAAAAATCAGTTTTTAAGGTTGATGTATCAGCTCATGCTAATAATACTGTGTTTGCGAGTTCCAATACTGCGCAGAACGTTATTATTGCCATGACCTCTATAAATGTTTGGAACCTTTTTCTTAAAAATAAACGATATATAACAACAAATAAAATCATCCCCATAAAACCAGATGTTGTTAATAACATATAGAATGTTCTATTTTTAATAAAACGGTTGTGTTCAAAAATAGAATCGTCTAATTTTAAAAATATCGCCATTATTAAAAGTATTTGAATTGCTAAGAAAATAATCGTTGATATAAAAGAAAAATTTATCATCGCTGTTGGTTTTTTCTTAGTTTCTAATAATATAGTTTTAACTTCATAAAAAGCAATTCTTTCTGAAAAATACTGTAAATCTTCTGAATTACCTTTTGCTAAAGCTTCTGCAAACTGGATTTTAAAAAATTCAATTATTTGTTTAAATTTAAAAATTCTGTAATTTCTTGAGAAAAATAACTCATTGATGTTGAAGAAATAATATGCAGCTAAACCGGGGACAAAGCCAGCAACGGCAACGGCAAGAGTATATAAAAAGTTATAATAAGTAGGAACTAAAGCAAAAGAGATAAAATCAGCTAGCACTCCAGTTATCATTCCAACGATTGGACCAAAGATAAATCCTGTAATTTTAATCGGTAATCCAATAAAGCTAAATTTAAAAGTTGGCAATGCGCTTATTGGCAAAATTCTTACTGAAATTAAGAAGAAAACTACTGAAATAGCAATTAAAACACCCACAAAGGCAATTCTTTTTGGGTTTCATTTTTTAAAGGAAATATTTGTTTGAGCTCTAAGTCACTGCAAATAGTGCCCTAAACCTCCTGGTAATTTTGGATTCATACTAATTCCTTTAGTTTTTTAATCTGATCTCTTTATATTAAATAATTATATTATTATTTAATTTATCTAATATGTAAAAAATGCTTATTAATATTTGTGGCTAAATCATTTACTTTTTTGCATTATTGGTAAATTAATAAATGTTTTATAAAAACTCGAATTAACAATTACACCTGTGTATATAAAATACGTCATAACACTTAAAAGTAAAATAATGTACATAAATGAGGCAACTACTCCAAATTTATTATAGTCAATTAACGACGTCAGTGAGCCAAAAAATATAATATATAGCGAAGTAGGTATTGAAACTACCAATGCGCCTGGGCTAACATGCGAAAATTTAATTCTGAAATTAGGTGCAAATTTGAAGAAAAATAAAAATGCTATATAAGTTATTATTGGTAAAAATAATATTGTTGGAAGTCAAAAAATTAATTGAAACTCTCACGGCAAACTTTTTAGTGTCGTCTTATCATTAACCGATATTGAAAAAACATTTTTTAAAATAAAGTTTAAGAATGAAGAAATAACTAGTAAAAGAATTGTTAAAGAAAAAGTTATGATTATACTTGTTAAAAATCCTTTTACTCTTATTTTTCAAATTCCATTTAATGATTTATGTTCATATAAGGCGTCAAAAGAAAGAATAAATTTACTATATCCCTTTGAAGAAATTCAAAGAATTGAAATTGTAAGAAAAATAAAAGCTATCGTTCCACCCGCACTTTTTCAAATATCGTTGAAGGCAGGCATTACATCCTCAATTCCAGGTATTAACTGCCCTAAAATCATAACCTTAATTATAATTTCAAACTCAGGGTTAATTGCGCCAATAATACCTATAACTAATCCTAAAGTAGGAATGAATGATAAAAATAAATACATTGCATATCCCGAAGGCACAAAAGCAAATTCATTAGAATTAATTTTAGAATATGTTGATTTTACAATCTCTTGTCCCTTGACCTTAGAACTTTTTAAATAATTAGGAATAGCAATAAATAAGATTCCATAAATTATTGCTTTAATTATTTTTTCGACTATATTTTGTTTTTGCCTATTTTTAACTATTTGTTTAGAAGCAAAAGATGTTGATCGTTCTTTATTTTTTTTGTCTTCATCATCCTTGTCTCAACCAGTTTTTAAAATATCCTTATTTTTTTTCTTCATATTTTTCCTTAATCATATTATTTAGTTCAAGGATATTTGCTTTTCCACCTGTTTTTTTCATAACTTGTCCAGTTAAAAATTTTATTGCTCTATTATAGTTAATTGTAAATTCATTTTCTAAGGTTGGATTTTCAACAAAAATTTGTGCAACAACATCTCCAAGAGAAATTTGTATTTCTTTAACAAAAAAGTTATTTTGATTAACTATTTCTTCAAATGATAATGTTCCATTTTCATCGTGAAGTCTTAAAATGTTTTTGATATTATTCTTGTTTATTTTTCCATCAATAACTCAATTAATTAATTTTGACATTTCATTGATGTCTCATTTTTGGTCACTTATTGTTTTTTGATTTAAATTTAAAAAAGATACAATATCTGAAAAGAATATATTTACAGTCTTTTTGAAATCTTTCGTTTTTAAATCATCTAAAAATTTTGAATATTCGATGTTATCAATTAATTGAGATATTTGAACATTATTCAAATTATTTTCAATATATCTTTTTTCCTTCTCATATGGTAATTCCTCAATTTGAACACTATCAATTAATTCTTTTGATAGTTCAATATATGGAATATTAGGTTCTGGAAAATACTTGTAATCAATAGCATCAGTTTTAGAACGCATTGAAACAGTTATGTTTTTGCTTTCATCAAACCTTTTTGTTTCTTGTTCGAAAGTTTTATTATTTTCATAACAATTAGTTTGATATTCAAATTCATATTTTATTGCTTTTTCAATGTTTGATGTTGAGTTTAAATTTTTTACTTCAATTCTAGTATTAAGATCGCTAGTACCTACTTTTCTTACAGAAATATTTAAATCAACTCTTAAACTTCCCTCATTCATTTTTGCATCAGATATATTTAATGCTAATGCAGTTTGCTTAATTGCTTCAACGTATGCAACGGCCTCTTTTGCTGAATGAATTACTGGGTTTGAAACAATCTCAATTAACGGAACTCCTGAACGATTGTAATTTAAAAAAGTGTGATCACCCTCATGCAAAGATTTTGCAGTATCTTCTTCCAGGTGTATTCTTTCAATATTAATATCTTTTCAAATACCATCAACTTTTATTTTAATAGTTCCTTTTTTTCCAATCGGGTTAAACTGTTGTGTTATTTGATATCCCTTAGTTAGGTCTGGATAAAAATAGTTTTTTCTGTCAAATCTAATGTTTGGATCTATTTCCATATTTAAAGCTTTTGCTAATTTTATACCTTTTATAATAGCTTGTTTATTAACAATAGGTAAAGTACCAGGATATGCTAAATCGATATTTGAAACATATATATTGGGTATAGAAGTATATTGATTGGGTTGTGAAGAAAACATCTTAGTTTTGGTATTTAACTCAAGATGAATTTCAATTCCAATTACTAATTCTCAATTATTATTCATGAAACTCCTTTAATTTCTTTTCGAAATATAATGAATATTCAAATAATTCGATATCTTTGTTTCTTTTAACATCAAACGCAATATTAAACGGAAGATTAGTTTGTTCGTCTATACCTAGTTTTATGCTTAATGAGGGATTTCCAACTAAGTTAGAATAAGTTAAAATATAATCTAAATATGATTTATATTTTGGTTTTTTATCAACCTCAGGAGCAACATCATTTGATGCAGGATATATAAAAACGTCTGCAATATCATGAATAGATTCAAAATATTCCACCAAAACACGACGCATTTTTTTTGCTTTTACAAAGTATCTTAATTGATTTTCTTCTTTTAGAAAAAATGAACCTAATATTAATCTTGATTGAACCATTTTGCCTAAATATTTTGTTCTTGATTTTTTAAAGGTTTCACTTCAATCTTTTTCTTCTTCTCTTTGTCCAAACGAAACACCTGTTAAGTTTGAAAGATTTGATGAAGCTTCTGAAAATGCAATTACTTTATAAATTACATCAATAGAATTTAGCATTTTTATATTTTCTTCAACCTTTATTAGTTCAATGCCGTCATCAGATAATTTCTTTAAAAATTGTTTATAAGATTTAGCAATTGACGGATTTAATTTATCAAAGCAATCTAAATATGCAACTTTTTTTGGTTTGTTTTCTTTTATTTTTTGATAGTTAAAACTTAAATCTATAGAGGTTAAATCATTTTTTAAATCTTGTTTATATAAAATTGAAGAAAGTTTAATTAAATCATTTACTGTATGTGTGAAATAAGCAACTGTATCTAGTGATGAAGCAAACGCAAATAATCCATACCTACTTATCGCACCATAAGAAGGTTTAAAACCAATTTCACCAATATTTGAAGCTGGTTTTCTAACTGAGTCTCCCGTATCTGAACCGATTGCAAAATCAATATCAGAATCAAAACTTGCAGCTGCCCCCGAAGAAGAACCGCCAACAAGGTGATTAAAATTTAACGGATTTCTTACAAGACCATAAGCTGAATATTCACCTGATCCACCTAATCCGAATTCATCTAAGTTAGTTCGTGCAACACAAGTTGATCCATTTTCTTCTAGTAATTTGATGACTGTTGCTTTGTATTGTGGTTTAAAATTTGAAAGAAAAAGGCTTGAACCTCTACATATAACATCTTTATCTGCATAATTGTCTTTTATGGTAAAAACAGTATTTTTTAATAATCCATCATTTTTTAATTTTGCATCACTAAAAACATAAGAAATAGCATTATTAGAATCGGATGATAACTTAGAAATTATTTTTTTAATATCTTTATTACTCATTGACAACCCTCTTCATTACAACCATTTCCTCATTTTTATCAAAAGCGTTTTCCAAAATATTTTGTTTTGATATTTTTGTATCATTGTTTTCAACATCGTCTCTTAATTTATCAAATGGTATTTTTAGTTCATTAATATGTGAAAGAGCTTTTACATTATCTAAATTTAATTGATCTAAGTCATTAAGCTGTTCATCAATAGAAGATAATAAATTTTGAGTTATTTCTAAAACTTCTGTAGATGGCTCTAATAGTAAGTTATTAGCTATTTTTTTAAAATCGTGTTTAAACATATAAGATTCCTCTTCTTATCATCTTGGTTGAGAAATGAAAATTTGTTCATTGTACTCTTCAAATTCTTTTGGAAGATTCAAAAATTTCACAGAATATGAATGTAAGTACATTCTTTTAGCTCTTTTTCCACCGTATTTAACATCTCCTAAAATTGGAGATTTTAGATATTCAAGAGTAGCTCTAATTTGATGTTTCTTCCCGGTAATGATTTGAGCATAACTTCTATTACCTTCTTTATAAAGAATTGTTCTTGCTTTTATACCAAAATCTGGATTAACCTTCATTTTTTCATTTTTAATATCTTTTTCTAATCTAACAGTTATATCTAGTTTTTCCTGATTAAAATCAGCAACAAATTGATAAACTTTTTCAAAATGTTTTTGGTATTCATCAAAAACGACCAATGTTTTATAGTTTTTAGCATAAACTACTAATCCACTAGTTTTTTTATCAATTCTTCCTATTGAAGCAGGAACAAAAGAAGAAGTTTTTTTAAAATTTAAATATTTATGAATTTGATCATCTAAGCAATTTTCTTCGGAATGCATAGCAATATTTACAGCTTTATCTACTATTAATAAATTTTTATCTTCATAGATGACTTTAAAATTTATATTAGATGTATTTCTTTTTTCTGGTTTTGCAACTTCTTTAATTCCATAAACAACAATTTCATCACCTAATTGCAACTTGTATTGCTTATCATTAGTTCTAATCCCGTTTACTTTTACATCTTTTTCTCTAAAAATTCGTTCAATTCTTGACTTAGGAACATTATCACAAACCTTAATCAAATATTTATAAAGAATCCGACCAACATCGTCTTTTTTGGCTTTGAATTTATTCATTAAAATTCTCCTCTTCTAAAAAGATACCATCATTATTTGTATCACTTCTTTGTGAATCGAATAAATTAAAATCTTTATCAATAATTTCTTCATCAACATCTGAATAACGACTAAATTCAGGGAATGGTGGTAATTCAGCTAGTGTTTTAATCTTAAAGTAGTCATAAAATTTATTTGTTATACCATAAAGTATTGGATTGCCAGGAGTTTGTGCAACACCAACTTCTTCAATAATTCCTTTTTCTAATAAACTGGCGACAATACCATCACTTACTACACCGCGAATGTTTGAGATTATTGAACGAGTAACAGGTTGTTTATATGCAACTATTCCAGCAACTTCAATTGCAGCATTTGATAATCTTTGTTTTCTTACAATTGTAACAAGTTCAGAAATATAATCCTTAACAGTCTCGATTGTTAAAAATTTATAAACATCATTAAATTCATGAACCTTGATACCACGATCTTGATTATTAAAAAACGTTTTGAAATCTTTTAATATTTTTCTTCCTTCTTGAATTGTATTTAGTTTAAAAATATCCTTAACTTGTTCAGAACTTAATCCTTCGCTTCCTTGTATAAATAATAATGCTTCGATAATTTTATTCTTCATATTCTATTCCTTTTTTAAATGTTATTATACCTTCGTCTTCAACTTGTTCTAATATTACAATTTGCTGTCTTGCCAAATCCAAAACAGCTAATAATGTAATAACAAAATGTCCCATTGTTGGCACACTAAAAATTTCTTGAAAAGACAATTCATTTTTAAATTTAAATAATTTTTTTATTCTTTCTTTTTGTTCTTCTGGGCTGACTGATATTGTAGAAATTGTTACATTTCTAATAAGTTCTGAATATGTTCTTTCAAACATTTTTCTTAATGTAATAACTAATTTTGAGCTATTCGAATGACCATCTAAGACACTATGATCCACTTCTTTTATGAATTCATCGGTTTCTTCTGGATTTTTTGAATATAAGTATTGTCTTTTTTCTTCTCGTTCCTTTAACAAGACAGAAATTTCTTTAAATTTTTCATATTCAGCAATTTGTTCAAGCAATCTTTTCTTTTCTTGCTTTATTTCTTCTTCTGCTTCAGGATCTTGCAACAACATTCTTGCTTTAAGTTGTAGCAAGGTTGATGCCATTACTAAATATTCAGAAGCTACATCAATTTCGTAAGACTTAATGTTTTTTATTATTTCTAAGTATTGAGTTGCTAATTCAAAAAGATCGACTTCAAAAATACTGATATTCTTATCACGTATTAATGTAACTAATAAATCAAGTGGTCCATCAAAATTTGATAATCTAAAAATATGTCTATCGCTTTCTTCGTTTTTTATTTGTTCTTCATTTTCTTCAAACGAAATCTCATTAACAATTGGTTTAGTAATTTTACTCATAGCTTTTACTCTGCTTTTTTTCTAAATTAGTTTCTTTTTGTATATTTATTTTTTAATGTTTCTTTTGAAGTGATTATTTGATCAATATAATCAGATGCCACAATTTGTTGCACTCAGGTTGCAAAGTCTTTTTTATCTAATGTTTGGAATTGTTGAGGTTTAATTGCCTGATGGAATTTAACAGTAACAACTAATTTGCCATTTCTATTAGAATCTAAGGCATTGGCTGCGTTATTTATTGTTACTGGTACTAAAGGAATATATGTTGATTGAGCTGTTAAAAATACACCAGAGTTAAAATTACCTAATTTTCCATCTCTAGTTCTTGTTCCTTCAGGAAATATAACACCACAAGTTTGATTCTTCTTAACATGTTGTCCAAATTCTTTTAATATTGCTAAAGCTTCCTTAGGTTTATTTGCGTTTATATAAAATGTATCAATTAATTGTCCGATTTTGTAAATAGATTTTTTCTTTTTAGCTTCTTCACGAGCTACAAAATTTGAAGATCTAGATCTTCTTTGTCCATCACCATGATTTCATAAAGCTGAAATAATAATTAATGGATCTAAATATGTTGAATGATTTGGTGTTAAGAAACAAGGACCACTAGGAATATTATCAAAACCTTCTACTTTAACTTCGACATTTAAATGTCTTAAAATATTTGAACCATATTTTTGTAAAAAGTATTGTTTTTCACCTGGTTTGTAATATTCAGGCATATTTCTGTTACGTCTTGCTTTTGCAAGCAATTTTGTGTAGTTATGTAATAATGGTAAAAATCTAAAAAATTTTCTTGTCTTTAATTTCATATTTAAAACTCCTAACTTTTTTATGACTTAAATGCAACAGCTACAATATATCCATCTTCGTTTGTAGTTGATAGCTGAAAATCATTAAATATATATTTACCGCTCTCATTTTTTTTAATAAGTATTTTTCTAAATTCAAAGAAATTATTATCAACCTTAAAAATACATTCCTTCAAACTTCATCTAGTCGCTAAATAAATCGGCTTTTTATCTTTGCTTAATTTATTAAATTCAATAATTTCAGTTGGATGCAATATTTTTTGAATAGCAGAATCCTTAAGTTTTTTAAATCTCTTAATTTTAGTAAGATCAACTGAAATCATAAAACTCCTTTGGTAAATAATTATTAATTATAAATTAATAATCACTTTTGAATATCAAAATATAAGAAAAACGCTCTACAAACAGAGCGTTTATTTTATTCATCACACAAAGGATCAAAAGGAGTGATTGTTGAAATTGGTTTATTAAATGCTTCCAATACTTCTTTAGGCAAGAATTTTTTATCGACAATAGCCATGTAATTATAATCCGTAAATCATTGATCGCTCATTGATCAAAAACCTTTATGACCAATATCGCTACCTCAACTATTTTCTACTTTTCAATTTATAGCTTTATTATTTTTATCTAAATTTACACCGACCATGTTCATTGCGTGAGCAATAACTGAAGCTCTAGATTCAAATTTTTCTGCTTTTGAAAAATCTGGAGTTTTTGTCAAGGTAAGATCAAAATTAAATAAATTTGAATCTAAGATACCATCTTTATTTGAAAAAGTAGAAACATCACAACCAAATCAAACAGCTTCACCTGATTTAATTTGTTTAATCATCACATCTTTCATAACTTCAATATCAACATTAATCATTGTTAATGGATTTCCACCGACCATATTATTGCATAATGGAGCTTGAATAATTGAATTATGTTCAAATTTATTTCTCGGATCTGACACTAGGTCAACTTTTGATTCAACAAATTCACTCAAGTATTTATTGTAAAAATCAGTTGGGCTCATTTCATCTAATGAAACATATTTTTTATCCTTATCCATAAATTCGAATTTGAATTTTTTAGGAGGCTTACCAAGTGATTTTACCAAAATGTTATAAACATCTTCTAATGCTTTTTCTTTCAATAAACTGATTTGCTTTTTGTCTTTTGAAATTGCAAATTCTTTTCTCATTTTAGCTGTATAAGCCTTTAATCTTCAGTTAATTTGAGTTACCATATCACCTGTTGATTCAGAACTGAACGATTCATTCATTGCTTCTTTTGTAACGATTCCATATTTTTTAACTAAATTTACAAAAAATTCTCAATATCCACCATCAGAAATTGGACTTGCATTAAAATGTCTAAATAATCTGTCTTCATTTTCTAGTTCTAATCCGTGGTTTTCAACTCAATTTAAGTAAAAATTAGCTTTTTCAAGTTTATCAAAAAAATGAAGATAATTTTGTGATAATTCGATAGAATCAGTATTAAAGGTTTGCATAAGTTTGATTCTAATAGAATTTAGACCCGCAAATATTCAACATCTACCGCTTTGTTTTTGATTAGTTATATTTCCAACTTTTGTTTCATGTGAAAAAACAAAATTATGTTTCTTAACAACTTCATTATTTAAAGAACTTTGTTTTAATCCATTTTTAAAAATAGCAGATTCTATTACTTTGTTTGAAAGATCACTTTCATAGTTTTCTTCGAATTTATCTATTATATTTATATTTAATTCATTCATATTATTCATTATTCCTTATTATTTATTTTTATTATTTACTCTTGTACAAAATTCTGTCACGTCAATAATGTCTTCTAATTTACCAATAAAAGTGATCAAATCGTTTTCTTGAATTTCAAAATCTCCGCTAGACAAGAAAAACTTATCTTCTCTTTTAATCAATGAAACTAAAACATTATATTTACTTCTAAAAGATAAATCTCTAATTTTTTTATTAAAAATTTCATTGTTTTTTATATATATTGATGAACTGACAAATCCGTCTTGAATTTCAACGATGTTTTCTGTAAAATTAGTGATTGCATTATCAGATACTAAAATGGCCGTTTTTTTGCCAGTTTCTTCTTCTGGTGAAACTATTCAAGTTACTCCAATTTGTCTTAAAACTCTTGAATGACGTGAGTTTGATGCTCTTGCAATAACTGTTTTAACGCCAATTTCAGAAAGTGCGGCCACTATTTCTATATTATTTGACGTAGCAACTATTACAACATCAAATTCTTTAACATTTAATGATTCTAATGTTTTTCTATCCGCACAGTCAGCGATATAAATACTGTCCACTTCATCTTTAAATTGCAATAAATGCTTTTCATCTTGATCAATTAAAACCAATCTTATATTGCTATTTCTATCCGATAAAAGTTTTTGAACTATTGCTTGTCCAAAACGTCCAATTCCTATTACACAAATTTCTCTTACTTTTCTAAATAGTTTCATATGTTCTCCTATAAAAAAGATCTTAAATAATAATAAAATCTTACCACAATATTTTTTTATGGTTAACCATAAAATAAAATATAATGCTAAAAAAACCTTATTTTTTAATTTAATTTTATTTATCATTATTTTTGCTTATAAAAACCAACTAAACATCTGTTTTTCAATTTAAATTAAGGTTATTTTTCAAAATTTAACTTTTTGATAATTCTACGCTAATATTATGAAATAATATTTTTTTTATTTTGCTATATAATTTAGCAAATGAAAAATAAAAGAATGAATGCAAAAAAAACAAATATAGTTCTTAGATTCTTACGTAAGCTTGGCGCGGTAAGATATATTTTTATTATCTATATTTTATTCACAATTTTCATATCATTATTACTATTTTGAAATGTATCTCATAAAAGTGATTTAAAGGAACCTGTTAAGTATATTGATGCCTTATTTGTTTCTGCGTCGGCCTTTAGTGATACAGGATTAACACCACTAGTCATATCTGAAACTTTTAATGCTTTTGGTCAATTCTTAATAGCTTTAAGTATGGTCGTCGGTGGTATTGGGATATTTACATTTAAAATCTATATATTCCAATCCATTCTAGGATTAAAATCCAATATTTTTAGTAATCTTGTTTCACAGACGGAAAGAGGTTCTATTACTGTTAGTGAAACTAGAAAAATGATAAAAATAGCAATTTCATTTTTAATAATTACAACAATAATTGCTTCTTTTATCTTTACAATGATTTTATATTTAACTCCAAATGATAATTTTGTATCTGAAGAAGTTTCATCACTAAATCCAATTTTATTTAACAATAAGGTAGTTATGAAACAAAATGAAATACCTTACAATAATTTTTTACAATCATTAAAATATGGAATATTTCATTCAATAAGCTCAATCAATAATGCTGGATTTGATTTATTTGGTAATAGAAGTTTGCAACCTTTTTATAACAATTACTCATTTCAAATTGTAACAATAATTACGTTTTTAATTGGTGGTATTGGATTTCCAGTTATCTATGATATTTGAAAAAAAATACAATCATTAGATAAAAACAAACCAAATCACAGATTTCATTTATTCACAAAATTTACAATAATTACTTACCTATTTACAACTGCTGTTGCTTTTGTATTAAGTGTAATATTAGAATATTCTTCAAAATCAAAAGAAACATTCTGATACCAAGAAGAGTATGGATCAATTGGAGATAAATTATTCGCAATTTACTTTCAAGTAAGTTCAACAAGATCAGCAGGATTTTCAACTGTAAATTATTATAATTTTACTCATTCAACAATAGTCCTACATAGTATATTAATGTTTATCGGTTTCTCTCCGGTATCAACCGCTGGAGGTATAAGAAATACAACTATTGCAGTTATATTTTTAAGTATTCTTACAATGATGACTGGAAGAAGAAGAATTAATGCTTTTAAAAGACAAATTGGAAAAGAAACACTAATAAAGGCTGTAAATGTTTTTGCCCTTGCTATTGTTTTAGTATTTACAGTAACGATTATAAATTATTCAACCTTGCCAAAAGATACAAAACTTGTTGATAATTCACATTATCCAATGATTTTTGCATCGTTTGAAGCTTGTTCAGCCTTTGGTAATACAGGACTTTCAACAGGATTATCTTCTGGAACAAATAATTTACACATTGCTGGAAAATTAAGCTTGATCTCAATTATGATTATAGGACAATTCGGTATTCCTCAAACTATCAAAATATTTGGAAGAGGAAAACCTGCCCCAGAACATTACCAATACATTTATGAAGATGTATCGATAGGTTAGGAGATTTCTTATGAAAACAGGAAAAATCGTTAAAAAAGTTGGAAAATTTTCATCAGCTTTAGCCCTTGGCTTAGTAATGCCTGCATTATCTGCAGCGTGTGATTATGAAAAAGAAGAAAAAATTGATACAAATAAACCAAATCATCAAAAACCTGTTAGTGGCAAAATTAATTATGTTGCTATAGGTGATGATTATGCTATTGGAAATAACAATAGTGATAATGCAAAAAACAAAAACTTTTTTGACAATCAAACTAATGAAGTTTATGGATTATCATATGCTTCATATTTAGCTAATTCAATTTTATTATTAGATGACGAAAAGACAACTCTTAATAAGTATGACAACTTAGGTATTTCATATTCTACAACTAAGGATTGACTTGAATTATTAAATCCAAAACAATATTCTAATTTTAATTCATTATCCAAAACACTTGAAATTAATAAAAACTTAAACTTGGTAAATAATAACTTAACTTCAAACGAAGTAATTTCTAAAATTAAAGATTCTAATTTAATAACAGTTTCTTTAGGTTTAAATGATATTTTTAAAAAACACGAACTTCTTTCATTAGCCCTTAATAACTTTGAAAATGAAAATCAAAAAAATGACTATTTAAATTCGTACAAACAAATAATAAGTATTAGATTGAATGAGTTTAAGAAAAACTATTTAAACGTAGTTAAAGAAATTAAATCAATCAATCCAGAAATTAACATTAATTTAACTGGTTTTATTTCGCCTTTATTACATCCTATAAAAATGAACGTAACTGAAGGAATTAAATTAATATATGAAATAACTGAAAAATTAAACAAAACAATTTCTGACGTTGCAAATGAAACACAAATAAACTACTATTCTTTAGATAATAAAAACTATCTGTTATCAAATGTTAGTAAATTTTCAACGGATTTTTTCAGCACTCTACCAAATAATAATGCTTATAAAAAACTTGCTCAAGATATTTTTTCAAAAATGTCTATATCGAGTAGTGAATATAAGAGATTATTTCAAACAGAAGAAAAAAATCAAAGTAATATTGCTATTGAATTTTCTAAAAAAGCTACGACAATTAAATCATTGATTTTAGGAATTGTCGGTACAGATGTTGATACATACAGAAAACCGTACCCATTTGAAAGAAATAATTTAAATAGTGAAATTACAGATTCTGAAGAAAATAACATTTATTCACAAAAGCTTTTAACTGAATTAAAGAATTACTTTTATACCCTTGAATTCAAAGATAAAAAAATCTTTATTTTCAACATATTTAACATTTTAGGAATTCATAATGATGAAGTTAGACAATGATTTAACAATATTTATGAAGAATATAATAATTTAGAAAATAAAGAACCTTTATTAAACTTTTTCGATCAATTCTTTGACTCAGAAATTATTCAAAATCTATTAAATCAAGCAAATCTTGAAATATCAGAATTGATCGCTAAAAAATCACATGAAAATATTAAATTTGAAGAAATAAGAAATAAAATTAATGAAAAATTAAGAAATAAAGAAAATATTTATTACATTTTTAAATCAGTTCTAAATAACAACTATTTAAGTAATGAAAAAAATAAAGAATTTGCAAATAAAAATATAAAAAACTTATTAAAACTTGTATTTTCATCAAATGTTGTAAACAAAATATTTCCACAAAGAATTTCAGCTATTTGAAATAATGCAGTTAAAAATGATCAAATAAGCTCAAAATTTGATGAGTTGATAAATAAATTAGTTGAAAATTTTATCTCAAACCATGAAGAATATTTCAAAAGTACAAGCTTTGAAAAATTTATTAACTCAGTTTTTAGTGATGCTAAAAATGAAATAATTCTTTTATTCTCATCTGTAATTAATTGAATTAAAACAGATGAAATATTGTTCGATGAAATTCTTAAAAGGTTAGTTGAAAACTTAAAAGACATTTACAAAATAAAAGAAGAAAGAACAGAAGATATTTATTACTTCATAAAACACACAATAATAAATATCGATAACTTTAAATATTCATATGAATTTTTAGAACTTTTTGTTGAAACAATATTAAATCTTCCCGAAAGTAATGAGACTTTAGAATCAGCAACATTAATTAAACATTTTGTAAAAGGTTTAATATTTAATACAAGCAAGGCAAACTCAAATAATAGAATATTTTTTAACCTAATTAGTAATATTCCAAGCGTAGAAAACCTAGATGAAGAAAAATATAAAAATGGAATGTTATATTTAGGAGTTGGTTTAGTTGATGCTGAAAATTATTTAAAGGCTGACAAAATAAGTGGATTACTTGATGAAAATCTAAGATCTTCTATTCTTAAGTTTTTTGAAAATATTACAAATAATGTTGATAATGAACTTAATGAAAATGGTAAAGAATATATTAAGAAATTAATTTCGCTTTTAATTGATGACATAAGTTCAAAAAATAGTTTATTAAATCAATTAATTGATAAACTAGGTAATTACATAGTTATATATCCATTGACAAATTACATTAAAAAAACTGGTTTTGAAAAACAGATACTAGATTCGAATCCACAAATTGAGAGTATTGAAGAATTCATTAGAAATGGTTATAAAAATATTTATAGCTCAATTAACAATACAAACGTAATTAATGAAGTAAAAAATCTTGCATTTGATCTAATTGACAATGGTAATTTATATCAAAAAGATAACTTCTTGCACTTTACAGTTTCAATATTAAAAAGAATTGACGAAAACGGAATTGTCAACATTGTAAAAACATTATTGAATGAATTAGCTACTGAAAATAATGGTAATTTATTTACAGATATTTTAGCTACATATTTAAACTCTCATTTAAATATTCAATTAAATAACAATGAAAGACAATTAGTTTCTACATATATCAAAAACTTTTTAGAAACAGTTCCAAGATCAGAACTATTAAATTACTTTATTGATAATTTTAAAGAAATCATAAATTCAATTGATTTAAATGCAATAACTGATTTCCAAAAACTTGGTGATTACTTAAGAAATGAATTATCAAAATTATTATCAAATTCTATAAATTCAAACGTTATTCAAAAGGCACTTGATTTACTAAGTTTAAAAAATTCTGCTAGCAAAAATGGATTTAATCATTTCATTAACGTAGCTTCTATTTTCTTAAAAAATGATGATATTTTAAATTTAATATTAGAAAAAATAAATCTAAGACAATTAATTTCAAAACTTCCAGAGTATATAAATGTTTCAACACTACCTGAAGAAATCCAACAAGATGTCTCGCAACTAATACAAAATACAACTGATATTGCTATAGAAAAATGAGATACTCAAATCTCTTCAAAAATTAAAGAATTAATTAAAAACTCGGTTTCAAACGAAAAACTTAAAAAAGCACAAAATTTAAATGAATTACTATCATTAGTATTTAGTGAAAATAAAGAATTTTTAAAAGATTTCTTAAATGAAGTAATTAACTCGTTGGTTTTATCAAGCGAGCAAAATAAAGATAAAATAGTTGATATAGCAACATACTTCCTACAACAAAAATTAAATTATAAAAATGTAAGTCAAGAAGAAAAAAATAATGTTAAATCAATATTAAAAAAAGGTATTGACTTTGCAAATAAAAATAAATTATTTAATTCTGTAGTTAATGGCTTGCTTGACACAATTGAATTTAATATTAGCAATTTCGGTATTCAGTTTAGTAAATATTCATGAAATAAAATCGGAGACTTTATTAAGTTTGAAGATGGTATTGATTTCTTAAATTTAATTGAAGAATTTTTACTAGATACAATTTCAAAAGATGAAGTTAAAACACTTTTAAAAATTGCATTTATTAATATTCCGACCATCTTATCACTAATTAAGATAGATAACCTAGATAATAATCAAAGCGGCGGTAATGAAAGTGATACAGAAAATGTAAATAATGAAACTGCAAACGCCATTGATATAAATAAAGTATTTGAACTAATAAACAAGATTTTAAACAGATTATCTGCAGATAATAGAAAAGAATTAATACCATATGTTGTTGATGGTATTTATGAATTAAAAGAAAATAAACAAATAAAATCAATTCTTTTAAAACTATTGAAAAATCAATTAAAAAATCTAAATATTCAAAACTTAAAAATCATTTCTCAAGATGAAAACCCTCTTGAAACGTTGCCGGAATTAATAATTAATAAAATATATGAATTAATTCTAAGTTCAAACAACAAAGAACATTTTGTAAAAATATTTGAAGGTTTATTCGTAAATGAAGAGGACATAACTATCGAACCTAAGACATTAATTCTTAAATTATTAAAAAACATTGAAAATAATAAAATTGATGAGTTTATCAACAACAATTTAAATGTTTTATTAAGCGATGGACAAACCACTGAATTAATTTCGAAAAGTATTATAGTTTTACTAAAAACTCAATTATCTATTGATTTTAGTCAAGAAGAAATAACTGAAATAACTTCTTATCTAAATTTATTATTAAAATCATTACCAAATAATTCACTATTTAATGAGTTAAAAACTACAATTTATAACAAAATAAAAGAATTAGGCGATGACTCGACATTTGAAGATCTACAAAATAAATTCAATGAATCCTTAAAATCATTCTTAACATTTGATAAAGAAAAGATGATTAAAATATTTAATTTACTAATCATTAAATCAAATGATACAAACGTTGATCAACAAGCAAAATTAATAAAAGTATTTTCAATTCTTTTAAACAAACAACAACTTCGTGATTATATTTGAACTAATTTTGATCTTAAAACATTAATAGTAAATTCAATTAAAAACATAGAAGTACAAAGCCTGACTATACAAGATGAAACTAAAAATCAACTAAAAAACTTAATTACAAAATTAAGCGAATTTGTTGATTCTCAATTTGATGAACTAATAAAACAAAACATAAATGAATTAATTGAAAAAATACTATTACCAGAAGTAATTAATGAAACCCCATCATTTGAAGAACTTATTAAAAAATTCTTATCAACAAATAAAGAATGATTAATTAATAAAATTGATTCAATCTTTAATTCTTTACTTTCAAAAAATGAAGCAAATGATTTGAAAGACAGTTTAGCATCATTCCTAGTTGAATTTATTTCCGAAAAATTAAATAATCTAACTTTCGAAAATCAACAAAAGGATGAATTTAAAAATTTTATCAAGAAACTTTTAAATTCAATACCAAACTGAGGTTTAACAAAAGGCATTACCAAATCCGCTGTTGATCTTGTAATTAAGAACGTTAATGAGAATAATTTAAACTTTGAAGAATATGATTTTAATGGACTAATCGACATTATTCAAATATTAAACTCAACAAACATAACAAAAATTCAAGAGTTTTTAATTTCATTAGAATCAAAAGACTTATCGACAGTTATTCTTTTAATAATTAATAATTTTGAAAAAATTGAAAATCTTTTTGTAGTATCAGAAAATAACTCTAACCCTTCTGCTGAAAATAATGAAGAATCAAATACTAATAATAAAAACAAACACATTATTCAATTTAATGAAAAAGAAGGAATTCTTTTAAATATTGAAGTAGTATTTAAATTAATTAAATCTTCATTAAGTATTTTAGAAGGTCAAGATCGTGAAACAATTAAAACTAAAATTCCTGAGTTAATTAATAAAATAAAACAATCAGAAAAAATAAAGAATTACGTTGGTTCAAAACTTGATATTATTACTAAATTAATTTTAAATGAAGATGCAAATGCAACAGATTTTGCTTCAAAAACAAAAGAAAAAATAATAAACATTTTATTCGAAGAAGAAACGACAAAAGATTTCTTAGTAAATATAATAAATAGCTTAATTGATCTAGATAAGAATGCACTATCTTCGATTAATACGATGAATGAATTGGTTAGAAAATTACTAAGAGATAATAAAGATAATATAACTAACTTAATCAAAAAAGTCATTGAAAAAGCAAATGAAGATCAAGATTATATAGCAAAAATGTTCAGCCTAATTATTAGTGTGATAAATAAAAATTATTCTTTCGATGCAACAAGTGATGAAATAAATAATATTTCAACATTATTAGCAAGAATAGTAAAAAATCTTACAGATAAAAAAATCACAACAGAGGTTATTTCTAAATTATTTGAAGGCTTAATTAATATTAATATTTTTGATAATGAAGGCCACTTCAATGGAGAAGAACTAAAAAATAATGTTATCAAATCATTAAAATTAATCGATTGAAAATCATTATTTACCTCGGAAAACGTTGAACAATTATTTAAATCAATAATTGGTTCAAACATATCAAAAGAACAATTAGTAAGAGAACTAAATGCATTATATTCATACTTAACAAGAAATATTCCAAAAATAACTAAAAATAGTTCAAATAATGAAAATGCAGGACAACCTTCTTCAAATACAGAAAATAATGATAATAATACTTTCTTAAGAAACATTGAAGGTACAATTTTCAATGTTCTTGTAGGTTTAAATGGTTCATTAGAACCAAATCAAACCGAGCAAAAAGAAGCTATTATTGAATTTGCTCATAATGTATTTAAAGACCAAATTAAGAAAATTGATTGAAAAGCAATTGATCAAGAAATTATTCCAAAAGATGAATTACAAATTATTGTTGATAAATTCTTGGAAAAACCTATTTTAAAAACTCTTATTGGTGATATTGTTACTGACTTTTTCACAAAACCAAAAATTGAGGCTAATAATATTGGTGAAATTGTAAATAAAACACTTTCTAAAGTATCTGAAAAATTAAAAACTAACGTTACAAAAGTTATTGAAGCCGTTATTGATGATACCGACTTAATTAAGATAGTTGTAAAACATGTTATGGATTATCTAAAACTTGAAAATACAACAGATGAAGACACAAAATTCCTTACAGAGTTAATTATTGCAATTATAAGAGACTTAATAAAAACTGATTACTACAATAGAAAAGTTGTAAAAAGAAGCGTCGATCATGTTGTTAACTACAGTAAAAACTTTACAATTTTTGAACCCATAAAATGATTAAATGATGCAATCAATAAAATAAAATCTGGTTTCTCTTTTGCAGATGTTAAAATAATTGCGTCATTCATTGGAAATGATAAGGCTATAACTGGTGAAAGATTAGTTAAATTAATTAACCTATTGTTTGGAAAAAGTAACTTATCTAATTCAGTAATTTATAATGCATTAAGAAATATTAATATGAACCCTGATAGAACTAAACGTACTAATATGCAAACACTTAATGATTATATTAGCATAGGAAGCATAAGTTCTTCTTCACCGAGTGCTCCTTCAGATGATCCAGATAATATTCAACCAGAATTAGATGCTCTTAAATTAATGGATGAAATTTTTAAGATACTTGAACAACAATATCAAAGAAGCTCAGAAGCTTGAAATGATAACTTTAAGATACGTTCAAAATCAGAAGAATGAAAAGCTGTTTATCGTTTCAAAGTAGCAATGGACTTTATTATATTTGAAGTATTTGGACGTGAGTCATTAGTTTCAGAACGTGATGTAAGTAGAAGAAAAATTAACCTGTACACTGGTGTTCGTTCAATATTATGAGAACTTCAAGAAGGAACAAATATTTCTGCAATTCCATTTATTAATTCAAAATTCTCTGGTATGCAAAGATATTTTGGAAGCATCAGACATAGACGTCAATTTACTAACTATGTTAAAAAAGAAACTGGTTGAGGTTTTTGAAAAACTTGACATTACTATGATGAAAACGACTATGGTCCTGAGTCAATAACATATATAATTACAAGTTCGGGTTATAAACTTCAAGAAGAAAACAAACTTACAAAATTCAAGTGAAAAGTTAGAGAAAATGGTCCTCAATATGAAATTTCTAAAAAAGAATATATTCTTCTAACATTAAAAGAAGGTGGATACGGTAAGTTTATGAAACTAAATGACCGTAAATCAGATTCAGAATGATCAGAACTTGATAGAGTTAATAAACAAGATTTCTATTAATTTATAATATCGATAAATATTAAAGTAAATTAATGTAAAATAATATAGCACAGCCAACTGCTGCATAAATTTATGTAGAGGAAAATCCGCTCTAGCACTTGCTGCGATGCAAGTAGTGTTCATGCTAGGTCAAATAAACCTAGGCAACGATGAGTTGACGACTAGTGCAACAGAGACGAGCTTATTAAATTAAGGTGCAACGATGTAAACTCCATGAGCTAGAAACCCAAATTTTGGTAGGGGAACCTGATTAAGATAAATGAATTAAGATTGGGAAGTTTTTATAAACTTAGATAAATAGTTGGCACTGTTTACAGTACAAAAAGCGGTTTATCGTGCTAGGCGAAGAATTTCTTCGCCTTTTATTTTCGCTATTTTTTCACAATGTAATTGATTTATTAAATGTTTCTATTAGCATTTAAACAGGAGAATTAAAATGAACGAAATATTATTATTTTTAGTTTATAAATATAAGGCGATTGAAATTTAGTATACAAAGCAATTAAGAATAAAGAAGAAATAAAAGAAGAAGAATTTAACTTATTTTTAAATGAAAAATTCAAAAAAGGAAAAAACTTTATTACTATCTTAGATGAACAATATCCAAAAAAATTGTTGAATATAAAACAGCCTCCGTTTGTCTTATTTTACAAAGGAAATTTAAACCTATTAAACATCCAGGAAGAATTTATATATTTAACAGGTTCATACGAAACTAAATCTATTAATGAATATATTAATTCCTTAAAAAACAAAGATAATATTACCTTTATTAATCTGTTTTGAAATGGGTTGGAAAGAAAGATTTTAAAAAGATTAATTAAAAATAAATCTAAGATTGTTATATTACTTCCTTGTGGAATAGAATGAGGAATTAAAAACTTGAATCTTGCTGAATTCGAAAGTGAGAATTGCTTATTTATATCTGAATATCCGGATGAATATCACTGTACAAAAAATTCTTTTATTGCAAGAAATAGAATTAATGCTTGTTTTAGCAAAAAATTAATCTTGCTTTCTTCATTAGATAAAAAATTTAATGGTGTTATAAATGAATTTTTAGATCAAGGAAAAGATATTGAATGTTTACTGTTTAATGATCATTTAAACAACGATCAAAATATTGATTTAATCAATGAAGGTGCAACATTAATCAATAAGAATCTAGAAATTTGCTAGTTTTTTTATCTATATTATTAGATAAAACAAACTAATCGATTAATTTGTAATAAAATTCTAATGTAATTAAGTTTTTTAAGGAGAGAAAAATATGACACCTCATATAAACGCTAAAGAAGGAGCTTTTGCAAAATTGGTTTTAATGCCCGGAGATCCCTTGAGAGCAAAATATATTGCCGATAATTATTTAGAAGATGTTGAACTAGTTTCAGATGTAAGAAACGTTTTTATGTATACTGGATACTATCAAGGCAATAAAATTTCAGTTTGTGCATCAGGAATGGGTGTGCCTTCAATTGGAATATATTCATATGAATTATTTGATAAATACGGAGTTGAAGCCATTATTAGAATAGGTTCTGCTGGTTCATTTAAAGCAGATTTAAAAAATTACGAAATAGTTTTAGCTTCATCTGCTTACAGCGAAAGTAATGCTTTTAGAAATTCAATAATAAAAGGCGATAAAAATAATATTTCAATACCAAATCACGAATTAAATGAATTAATTCTTAAAAATGCTAGAGATCTAAATATGAATGTACATTTTGATCGTATATTAAGTGAGGATGCTTTTTATGCTGACGAAAGCGTCGAAGAAAGAATAGAAAAATCTGGTGGGGCTGTATGTGTTGAAATGGAAGCGTACGGACTATTTACAGTTGCTGAAAAATTAAATAAGAAAGCTGCAACATTATTAACAATTTCTGACAACTTAGTAACACATGAATATACAACTAGTGAAGAAAGACAAAATTCATTTAATGATATGATGAAATTAGCTCTTTCAGTTGCTAAGGATTTTCAATAATGAGAATAATAGATATTATTAATAAAAAAGCTAATAAAGAACAGTTAACTAAAGAAGAAATTGACTTTTTTATAGAAAACTATGTAAATGGAAATATTCCAGATTATCAAGCATCTGCACTATTAATGGCAATTAGATTAAATTCATTAAACGAAGATGAAACATCTTATCTAACAAACGCTATGATAAATTCAGGTGATACAATTGATTGATCATATCTAAATACTACAATTGCAGATAAACACTCAACTGGCGGGGTTGGAGATAAAGTAAGTATAGTATTATGCCCTATTTTATCTGCACTAGGCTTAACAGTAGCTAAAATGTCTGGAAGAGGTTTAGGACATACAGGTGGGACACTGGATAAACTAGAATCAATCAGTGGATACAATATTTCATTAAGTGATAAAGAATTTAAAAATGTTGTTGAAAATCACAAGATGGCAATAGTTGGACAAAATGAAAAACTAGTTCCGGCAGATAAAAAAATATATGCATTAAGAGATGTAACAGGAACAGTTGAATCTATCCCTCTAATAGCTTCATCAATTATGTCTAAAAAACTTGCTACTGGATCAAATTGCATATTGTTGGATGTTAAATGTGGTAATGGTGCATTTATGAAAAATTTAGAGCAAGCTAAAAAACTTGGTAATTTGATGATTCAAATAGGAAAAAAATTAAATAGAAAGATTGCTGTTGAAATTACGAATATGGAAAAACCGTTAGGAAGAGCAATCGGAAACAAAATTGAAATATTAGAAGCTGTTGAAACTTTAAAAGGGAATGGTCCAAAGGATTTTACTGAAATTATTTATTCATCAGGAGCTACATTGTTATTATTAGCTAATAAAGCAAATAGTGAAGAAGAAGCAAAAAAACAAATAGACGAAATTATTAAGAATGGTAAGGCCTTAGAAAAATTCAATGAGTGAATAAAATCACAAAATGGACTTGTAGAAGAAATTTACAAAGAGGATTGATTTAACCCGAAATATAAGCACGAGATCATCTCAAATAATGAAGGGTATCTAAAAATAAACTCAGCTATCGAATTTGGTTTAGTAGCGATGAAATTAGGAGCCGGAAGAAGTAAAAAGGAAGACAGTATCGATTTTGAAGCTGGCATCTATTTAAACAAAACATCTAATGATTACGTAAATAAAAATGATGTTCTATTTACACTTTATTCTTCAAAACCTATTGATAAAAATTTATCTAACGATTTATTAAACAAAATAGAGTTTAGCAACAAACCTTTTGAGATTAAAGAAGTTTTAACCAAATTGATGTAATATAAAATATAATTTTGAAAGAAATTAGGAGTAAAAAATGTTAAATAAATTAATTGACCACACATTTTTAAGTCAATCAGGAACAACAAAAGATATAGATAAATTAATAGAAGAAGCAAAAAAATACAATTTTAAATCTGTTTGTATAGCTCCCTCATACATTAAATATGCTAAAGAACAATTAAAAGAAACTGATGTTTTAATTTGTACTGTTATCGGTTTTCCACTTGGATACAATGTTACAAGCGTTAAAGTTTTTGAAACCAAAATTGCCCTTGAACATGGTGCTGACGAAATCGATATGGTAATGAACGTTGGACGTTTTAAAGATAAACAATATGAATACGTTTTAAACGAAATTAAAGCAATAAAAGAAGTTTGTGGAAATAAAGTATTAAAGGTTATTGTTGAAACAGCTCTTTTAACAAACGAAGAAATTGCAAAAGCAACAGAAATAGTATTACAATCTGGAGCTGACTTTATTAAAACATCAACTGGTTTTTCATACAGAGGAGCTACATTCGATGATGTTAAAATAATGAAAGAAATTGCAAAAGACGATTTATTAATTAAGGCCTCAGGTGGCATAAAATCAAGCGAAGATGCTCTAAAAATGGTTGAATTAGGAGCAAGTAGATTAGGAACATCTAAATCTGTAACAATAATTGAAGGAAAAGTAGATAATAGTTCAAACTATTAATAATAATATTGAAGTAAAAAAGTAGGAAAAAAATATGGTTAAAATTTTTCAGCACCCGTTGATAAATGCTAAATTAACTAAAATGCGTGATAAGGAAACAACGCATAATGAATTTAGGCAAAATCTAGATGAGATATCGTCACTAATGGTTTATGAAATGTTAAGAGATTATCAAACTAAACCATTAGTAGTTAAAACCCCGACTGGCGAAACATTTGCTGGCGAACAATTAGATAAGGAGATAGTTATCATTCCTATCCTAAGAGCTGGCTTAGGAATGGTTAATGGAATTTTGGAATTAGTGCCTCAAGCAAGAGTTGGGCATATTGGTATGTATAGAATTGAAGAGACTGCCAAAGTTGTTGAATATTTCTTTAAAATTCCCGAAGTTCCAAAAGATAGCTACATTATTATTGTCGACCCTATGCTTGCAACAGGAACCTCGGCATCAGATGCTATATATAAGCTGGAAAAATTAGGTTTTACAAACATAAAACTTATTTGTTTGGTTGGTGTCGAAAAAGGAATTGATAAAATAACTGCAGAACATCCAAATGTTGATATTTATCTTGCATCAAAGGATGAAAAACTAAACGAAAATAATTATATTTTACCTGGATTAGGGGATGCAGGAGACCGTGTTTTTGGTACTAAAAAATAATTTTAAGAGGATTATAAATCCTCTTTTTTTATTTGTAATATTCTTAAAATAAAAAGAAATTTAATAAATATAGTAAAATAAATAATTATTATTTATATTTAAAAATTTATACATTTATAAAAACTGAAAGGAATAAAATGGCTTTTAATAAGCAATCACAAAAAAGAAGATTTTTATTCGCCATCGATCTTGATGGAACATTATTAGCTGATTCAGGAGCTGGGACAATTCATCCAAAAACTGAAGAACAAATTAAAAAAGCAGTAAGTGAAGGACATATTATTTCAATAATAACAGGTAGACCTTGAAGAAGCACTATGCCTGTTTATCAAAAATTAGGACTTAATGCAATTGTTGGTAACTACAATGGTGCTCACATTCATAACCCTGCGGATCCGTTTTTTATACCCGCAATAACTTATTTGGACTTAAATGAAGTTTTATATATTCTAGGAGATGAAAAAGTTAAAAAAGAAATTTCAAATTATGCAATTGAAGGACCTGATTGAGTTCAATTAATGCATAGAGATCCAAATCTTGAAAAAGTTTTTGGCTTTAATCAAGCAACTAAATTTAGAGAATCAATAAACCTAGAAAAACTTCCTCTAAAACCTACTGGAATTGTATTTGATTGTCAACCAACTACAAATGTTTTAGAACTATTGACTTATCTAAAAAGAAGATATGGGGACTTAGGAGAATTTTCATCATGATCTAAAGGTGAAGGATTAAGTCCAGTATTTGATATCACCTCAATCGGTGTTGATAAAGGTAAGGTAATTTCATTAATGATGAGATATTACAACATCGATATCGACGACACTATTGTTATTGGTGATTCATATAACGACTTAAGTATGTATGAAATAGGAAATGTAGGAGTTGCTCCAGCAAATGCTGAGAAAGCTATTAAGCAAGCTGCTACAGTAGTAATGCCTCAAACAAATAAAGAAGGTGCAGTAGGTTACTTTATAGAACAATTTTTAAAGAATCCAAACAAATTTATTCAAATGGCTAAAGATAAAAAAAATGAAGCTAAAAAGAAATTAAATATGGTAAAAGCTGATAACTTTTTTGACGAAGAAAACAAATAAAATATGATAGATAACCTTGAATATATCGGTGTTGATGAAACGGGGGTTGGTGATTACTTCACCCCTGTTGTTTCTGTAGCTTGTTTTATTCCAGAAAAAAATCTTGAAGCAATTAAGGAATTAGGAATAAAAGACAGCAAAAAAATGACCGATCAAAAAATTCAAAATGTCGCGAAATATATAATAAATAATAACTTAGTAATGTTTAAGGTTACCACTTTAACACAGGATGGATATAACAAATTAATAAGGGTCGGTATTAATAATAATTCAGTTAAAACATTAATACACTACAATTCAATTTCTCAATTAAATCAACAAATTAATAAGGAATTACCAATAGTAATCGACCAATATGCAAGTATTTCAAACTTAAAAAAACATATTGATACACTTGAGAATAATGGCATTTTACAATCTTGCAAATTATTAGAATTCAACTTAATTTTAGAAACAAAAGCAGAAGAAAAATTTTTATCTGTAGCTTGTGCATCCGTTTTAGCTAGATACTTTCTTTTAGAAAAAATGAAGGAATTAAAAACTAAGTACAATAATTTTGAATTTAAATTAGGGGCAAGTAATTCAATAATTGATTTAGGTGTTGAGTTTGTCAAAAAATTTGGGATTAAGGAACTCGAAAATGTTTCAAAATTTTCATTTAAAACAACCCAAAAAATAATTGAAAAAATGAACAATTAGAGTTTATTTATACAGCATATTAAGCTGTATTTTTTTATATTTATAAAAAATAAGACTTTTTATTGTAGAATTATTGAGTTAAAATATATTTTAAATTTATATTAACAAAGGGTGAGACTCCTTGGTCATAAAGACCCAAAAGTCCAAAAGGAGAACTATAATGTCAAAATATGAAATTATGATTCTAGTAAACCCTACATCTACAGAAGAAAGTGTAAAAGAACTTTTATTTTCAGTTCTAGACGAAAAAAACACTAAATTCGAAAGATTAGAAAGAACAGAATTAGCATACCCAATTAACAAATTAACACGTGCTTCATATTACTTAATTTTAACAAAAGCACAACCTGAATCAATTAAGGAATTAACAAGAAAATTTAATATTGATAAAACAATTTTAAGATCTTTAATCATTAATTTAAATTCAGAAAAAGGTTTAAAACCTAGAAAACAAAAAAGATTTACAAAAAGAATTTTTGAAAACAGAAGACCTTCAGATAAATCAGAAAACAAAGAAACAACAGAAGAAAGAAAAACTGAATCAAGAAAGACATTTGTTAAAAAAACAGAACAAGTAGAAAAATAATTTAGTTTTATATTTTTAAAAATTAGGAGATACTTATGAATAAAGTTATTTTAATAGGTAGATTAGCCTCAAAACCTTTTAAGGGAGTTACTGCTTCAAATGTTGAATATTCAAGATTTACAATCGTAGTAACAAGAACATACTCAGCACCCAACACAGATCCAGTTGCAGATTTTATCCCATGTGTAGCATGAAGATCAAACGCTTCTTTTATCAATAAATTTATGGATAAGGGATCACTTTTACTACTTGAAGGTACTTTTCAATCTTCAAAAACAACTGATCAAAACGGTCAATTAGTAAATAACTATGTTGTTAATGCTGAAAGAATTCAATCTCTTGAAACAAGAGAACAATCAGAAAATAGAAGAAAAAATAACTCAAAAGAATTTAGTATTTCTAATGAAGAAAATAATATTTTAAATAACCCTATCGATGAGCAAGACAGCACTGATGCTGAAACTGTTTATGATGGATTATCATGAGATTTTTAATTTAAGGAAAATTATGGCAAGAATTGTACGCAAAAAACCATTCGTTCGTAAACGTCCATGTCAATTTTGTTTAAGCAAATCTCCTGTTGTTTATGTTGATTACAAAAATGAAGAACTATTATCAAAATTAGTAAATCTACAAGGAAGAATTATCTCTTCAAGAATTACTGGAACATGTGCTAAACACCAAAGAGCTGTTTCATTAGCAATTAAGAGAGCAAGATTAGTTGCAATCTTACCTTACATCGGACCAGTTAAAAAAGAATTTGTTAAAAAAGATGCTCCTGTAGCAAAAGAATCAAAACCAGTAGTTGAAACTACACAAGAAACAAAATAAATTTATTTTAATAAGTGCAATTTTTTGTGCTTATTTTTTATTTAATTTAAAATATATTCATAAAACAAATAAATGAAAGGTATAAAAATGAAACTTAGAAAATTAGGAGCATGACAATTTTTATTTTCAATTTTTTCAATTTTAGGTTTTGCATTTTTTATAACAATTTTAGTATTTGCAATTAAATTTCAAAATGAAATGCAAGACAAATACAATGTTGAAAGATATGAACAATTAGCAAAATTAATGACTAAGGGAGAAACTGAAGAAATCAAAAGACTTGAATCACTATTTTTAATTTCGTTAATAACTTTTGTTGTTCTTTTAGCATTTGGGTTTATTACGAATATTGTTGTTGCGGTATTTACCTTTAAAGCCAAAAAATGAGCCGCATTTTGATTAACATTATCAAGTATCTTCTTAACAAGATTTTTTGGAGTTATAAGTGGTTTAACATTAATGATACAAAAACATCAAAATTAACAAAAATAGTATATTTTTTAAGAACTATAAGAAATATTTCTTATAGCCTAAATTGAAAATTCAAGTGCAACACGTTTAAAGTAAAATTTAGATGTGGAACTTGAATTTTTTATATTAATTAAAAAAGAAAAAGTTCCATTGGAACGGAACTCATATGAATTATACAATAAAAAAATATAACCATTTAACAGATAATGAAAGAATAATTATTGAAAATTATTTAAAGTTAAATTATTCTCTTCGTAGGATTTCGAGATTAATCGAGCGAAGTGTTTCGACCCTAAGTAGAGAAATAAAGAGGAATACAAATAGTTTTGGAACTTATGAATTTAAACACGCTAGTTTAAAAACAAGAGAAAGATCAAGACATAAGTATTATTTTAAATTCGTGGATAACCAAAAATTCAAAAATTTTTCTAACGCTTTTTTACAAAAATATGACAAAAAGTTTTTTGGTATAAAGTCAACATATAATTTTATAAAAACTAGCACAAAACACTGTTGTCCTTCTTTAAGAACGGTTTTTAATTGAATAAACACTAATAATTGAGTTATAAAAAAGTACGATAAATTAAGACAATATTATAAAAAAGGTGGTAAAAGAACAGCATCCGTAATAAAACGGCTTGTAAAATCTGCTGATTATGTTTTTCCAATATGAACTAGACCTAAATCTATAGATTTAAGACTTGAATTTGGACACTGAGAAGCAGATCTAGTTTTAGGAAAGAGAGCCAATGGATATAATAATGTTTTAACTTTAACTGAAAGAAAAACAAGAATAGGGTTTGCAAAAATAATACAAAGCAAATCACCAAATATAATTAATTCAGAGTTAAAAAAGATTATAAGAGATAATGAATTAGAAGTAAAAACAATAACAGTAGACAATGGTATTGAATTTGAAAAAATAGGTATTTTAGCCAGATGATTAAATATAAAGATTTATAGAGCTGAACCTTATGCATCTTTTCAAAGAGGCTCAAATGAACATTGAAATGGAATTTTGAGAAGAGAATTCAAAAAAGGTTTTAACTTTAATACTATAACTCAAGAAAAACTTGACTCAGTTGTTAACCAAATAAATAATATGACGCGGGAAATATTAAATTGGAAGACACCATTACAAACCTATTTAGAATATATTAAATAATTATTATTAACAAAAATTAACATAATAAAATTATGCTTATCTTCATTTGAAAAAATGAATATTTTCTATTTACTTTTTTTGATTTATTAATTTTAAAAAAATAAAATGTATAATAAAAAAAGCCCAAGGCATTGTGTTGCACTTGAACTTTCTCTTTGGGCTATAAGAAATATTTCTTATAGTTTTTTATTTTAGTTATTATAATTAAATACATGAAAATTAATCTAGCTAGCAAGTTACGTCCAAATAATTTAGATGATTTTATTTGTAATAATTCAAAAAATAAATTATTCAAATCAATAATAAAAAATAAGGATTATTCTTCATTTATTTTTTATGGCACACCCGGAAGTGGAAAAAGCACAATCGCAAATATACTTGCTAATTCCTTGAATGCAAACTATGATTATTTTAATGCTGCTATTGGAAAAAAAGAAGATTTAATAATAAAAATAAAGAATAATGACATTTTAATAATCGATGAGATACATCGACTAAATAAAGATAAACAAGATATCTTACTTCCTTATTTAGAAGATGGTTTTATTACAATGTATGCAACCACAACAGAAAATCCCTATTTTAAAATTAATCCGGCTTTGCGTTCTAGAGCACACGTAATTGAAATCGATTCACCCACAAAAGATGATATTAAAAAAAGATTAACTAAGATTGCAAATGATTTAAATCTAAATTGACTAAAAAATAATGAAATACAAAATTTCATTTCGTCAGTATCAAATAGTGATTTTAGAAGCGCAATTAATTTAGTTGAACTTATTGACAAGATTACTGACGAAAAAGATGTAACTTTAGACATAATAAAGGACATTGTTCCTTCGAATAATTTTTATAGCGATAAAAATGGTGATAGTCATTATAACCTACTGAGTGCATTTCATAAATCTCTTCGTGGTTCGGACCCTGATGCATCATTATATTGAGGCTTGCTAATTTTAAAAACTGGAAATGTGGATGATTTATTTAGAAGAATGTTATGTGTAGCATATGAAGATATAGGTTTAGCTAATCCAATAATTGGAGTCGAAACAAATCAAGCTATCTCCGCATTTGAAAGACTTGGACTACCAGAAGGATATTTACCAATTGGATTTGCAATCCTAAACTTAGCACTATCACCGAAATCTAATTCAACATATTTAGCAATAAATAGCATAAAAAATCAGTTAGAAACTGGAAATATATTTCAACCACCAGCACACTTAAAAGATGCCCATTATTCTTCGGCAGTTAAACTAAATAGAGGAATAAATTATCAATATCCCCACGATTTTAAAAACAACTGAGTAAAACAGCAATACTTACCTGATGAACTTAAAAAATTTAAAGCTTATTTTAAACAGCAACAGGGCTGAGAAGAAAAAATAAATAAGTATTGAGATAATATTAAAAATAATAAGGAGGAATTATAATGTTTGATTTAGACAAAATAAAAAATATCGAAGATTTAAAACTGTTAAAAAATCAATTCAACAATTCTGCTGAATTAAAAGACTTGATGGAACAATTAAAAACTGCAAGTAAAGAAGACAAACCAAAAATTGGTATAAAAATTCAACAACTAAAAAAAGAAGCAGAAGATTTTTTTGAAGCTGCAAAAGAAAAAATTAATAACATCGAAATTCAAACAAAACTTAAAAATGATTTTGTGGATTTTGCAACTCCTGTTCAATTTGAAGGATCGATACATCCAATTAATTTAGTGTCGCAAAGATTTAGAGAATGACTTTTATTAAATGGATATATTGAACTAAATTATTCTGAAATTGAAAATGATAAATATAATTTCGAAAACTTAAATATACCTTCGACACATCCTGCAAGAGAAATGCAAGATTCACTATACCTAAATCAACAAGAATTATTAAGAACACATAACACAGGTATTAGTGCTCGTGCACTCGAACTATATGCTAACGAAGAATTTTCACAATTTTCAATTGGTAAAGTTTATAGAAATGATGAAGAAGATAGAACACACACACATCAATTTACTCAATTAGATTTAGTTAGTGTTGGTAATGTATCATTTTCTTCATTAATGTATACCTTACAGGAAATGCTTTCATATGTATTAGAAGAAAAAATAAAAATTAGATTAAGACCTTCTTATTTCCCTTTTACTGAGCCTAGTGTGGAAGTTGATGTATTTTTTAAAAATAGATGAATCGAAGTATTGGGAGCTGGTATGTTGAACGAAAAAGTTTTAAAAGCTGCTGGATATACAAATACAATGAACGGATTTGCTGCTGGAATTGGTATTGAAAGAATAACAATGATTAAATACGGAATTGATGATATTAGAGAACTATACACAAACGACAAAAGATTTTTAAAACAATTTAAATAGGAGGCAAGAATGTTATTTTCATATAAAACTTTATGTAAATTAGCAAATCTTAAAAATCATTCAATAGAAGATGTAGTTAATGCAATTAATTCTATTGGTTTTGAAGTTGAAGAATATCATAAATTTGCAGACGTTGAAGGAATAAAGTTATGCCGTGTTTTAAAAACATATAAAAATCCTCAAGCTGATCGTTTAACTGTTTGTGAAGTTGAATACGGAGATGGACATAAAGCAATAATTCAAACAACTGCCACAAACATGAAAGACGGACAATATGTAATGTCTTTTGTGCCTGGATCTAGAAGCAAAAATTTGGTCTTTGAACCTAGAAAAATGCAGGGTATAGTTTCTGAAGGAATGTTTGTTGGATTATCTGAAATAGGGTTTGATGAATCGGTTGTTCCTGAAGAATTTAGCGATGGTATTTTTCAATTAGATAAGATTGATTTGAATATTGATCCAATTTCTTATTTTGATTTAGATGATTATATGATTGATGTTTCTATTTTATCAAACAGAGCAGATTCACAATCATACCTAGTAATGGCTAAGGAGCTTGCTGCTTATTTCAAAACAGAAATTAAATGACCAAAAAAAGCCTCTCCAAATCTTTTATCATCTTTTGTAGTTAAAAAGTTAAAAAATACAAATTCGTTCTCTTTAGTGGAAGCTAATAATATAAATCTTGATTGCTCAATTAATGAAAAAATGTTACTATGAAAACATGGCATTAAAACCTTTTCAAATGCTGTCGATTTAACTAATTTAGTATTAATCTTTGCCGGAGTTCCGTGTCATGTTTATAACAAAGAAGACTTGGAATCAAACGAATTTAGTGTAGATCATTTTTCAGGTAATATAAATATCTTAGGAAATAAAGATATTTCAATAAATAATGGACTATGTATATTTAATGGTAATACTCCAATATCATTAGCAGCAACAATTGGTTTTGAAGATAAACAATTTAAAAAAGAAAGTCAAAAAGCTATTTTTGAACTTGCTTCATTCAATATAATGGAAGTAAGAAAAAACGCTAAACAAATTAAAATGAATACTAATTCATCCTTAAGAGCAAGCAGAGAAATATCAGAAGGATCAATTATTCTTGCTTATAATTTTTTAGCACAATATCTAACGGATTATTCAGCACTAATTAACCCTCCTAAAATTCACAAAAAAACAATTTTAATTGATAAATCATATTTGAACAAATTTGCTGGTTTCAATATTGTTAAAAGCAAAAAATACGAAGAAGTTATTAATAAACTATCTATTCTTGATTTTAAATTTAAGTCTGATAATTCAACCGCTACTTTCCCAAGTTATAGATATGACTTAGAAAATATGCAAGACTTTGTGGAAGAAATTTTTAGATTTTATGGATATGATAATTTTCCACTTAAACAACCTAAATTATCAAGATTAAATTATGAAGTTAATAAAACATATGAAGTTAATAAAATACTAGCAGCAAAAAATTATTCAAACATTAGAACATACACATTAATTAAACCTGAAGATAATATCTTTAACCCTTTCGATATTAATGAAGTATTAAATGCTAGTGAATCAAAAAATTACGATCATTCTCAAATAAGATTATCTTTTATTCATAATTTAAACGAAACATTAATATACAATAAAAAACAAGGTTTTGAAAAAGGTTCATATTTTGATATAGGCATGATCGGTAGAAAAATGGATGTTCTTGGCATCACATCAAATCAAAAAACTTTTGAAGAAATTAAAATGGATATAATCTCATTAACAAATAAAAAATTAGAATTTAAACCTAGTTCAAAAGACATTTTTAACCCAAATGCATCAACAGAAATATATTTGGATAACAAAATGATTGGATATATTGCTAAAATTCATCCAAAATTAATAAATTCAAATGCCTACTTTGCTGAAATAGAATTGTCTAAATTATCAAATCAAAAAAATGCTTTCATCAATTATCGTCATGAACCTATAAAGACAAGAGATATAACATTTGAACTTTCAAATAATCAATCTGTAACTAATATCATTGAAAAAATTAGTTCAATTAAGGGTGTTCATTCTTATGAAATAAAAGATGTATATCAAAAGAATAAAAATACAAGAGCAATTACTTTTACTTTCTTAATTGAGGATTGAGCTATTAAAAAACTTGAGCAAATATTTACAACAACAAATTAACGTTGTTGTTTTCTTTTGTTTTTCATCATTTTTTCCTAAATATGAGAAATAAAATAATATATAATAAAAAATATTAATGGAGGCAAAATGAGTGAGAATAATATTAAAAAAATTGCTGATATTAATCAAATTTTAAAAGAAATAGAAAAAGAATTTGGTAAGGAATCAATAATGATATTAGGAGAAGGTCCTGATATTATTCCTGAAACTTTTAGTTCTGGTTCTTTAAGTATCGATAATATTTTAGGAATAGGCGGTTGGCCCAAGGGCAGAGTAATAGAAATATTTGGACCTGAAAGTAGCGGAAAAACTACATTGGCACTTCATGCAATTTCTGAAATTCAAAAGACCGGTGGAATTGCTGCTTTTATTGATGCAGAACATTCAATTGATCCAATTTATGCAAAGAATTTAGGAGTTGATATTGGCAATCTAATTTTAGCTCAACCAAGTTCAGGCGAAGAAGCGTTAGAAATAGTAGATAGATTAGCTAAAACTGGAGCTATTGATCTTATTGTAGTAGATTCTGTCGCTGCATTAGTTCCTGAAGTTGAGTTAAATGGTGAAATGAAGGATCAAACAATTGGCGCTCAGGCAAGATTAATGTCTAAAGCTTTAAGAAAGATAACAGGTACATTGTCAAAAAATAAAACTTCAGTAATATTTTTAAATCAAATAAGAGAAAAAATAGGGGTTTTATTTGGCAATCCAGAAACTACTGCAGGCGGAAAAGCATTAAAGTTTTATTCATCAATTAGATTGGAAGTAAGAAAATCACAAAATATTACAACAAATGGCGATATAACAGGTAATCAAATAAAATGCAAGGTTGTTAAAAATAAATTAGCACCTCCGTACAAAAGTGCTCAAATTGAAATTATATTTTCAAAAGGAGTATCAAAAATAGGGGAAATTATACAGTTTGCAGAACAATTCCAATTAATAAATAGAAAGGGTTCATGATATAGCTATAATGGCGAAAATATTGCTCAAGGACAAATAAATCTGTCTCTTTTATTACAAAGTAATAAAGAGTTATATGATGAAATTTATAATCAAGTTATTGAAAAATTAAATTATGAGTAAATAAGTTTTTTCTATCTTATTTACTTTTTTATTACATATATCTAATGGATAAAAAAATTAAATTATAATATAATTTAATACTATGAAAAAAGAAAAAATAAATGTTTTGTTTCTTGGAGATATTTTTGGAACCCCTGGTATAAACTTTGTAAAAAAACAACTAAAGAAAATAATATCAGAAGAAAATGTAGATTTTGTAATAGCCCAAGCAGAAAATGTTTCTGGTAGAAAAGGTTTTATTCCTAAGCACTATGAACAACTTAAGGCATGTGGAGTTGATGCATTTACATTAGGAAATCACGTATGAGCAAAAGATGAAATATTAAAGATAATAGACAACAAAGATATTATAAGACCATTGAATATTAATGATGAATATCCTGGAAGTGGAATAAGAGTTTTTGATGTACTTGGTTGAAAAATAGCAATTATGTCTTTTATGGGAATTACTTTTAATCCGTTGTTGCAACCTTGAAAACAAGAAAGTGCTAACAATTTTTTTGATAAATTTGATGAAGCTTATTCTAATACGGAAGCCGATTACTACATAATAGATTTTCATGCAGAAACAACGTCAGAAAAATCTGTTTTTGGATTATATGTAGATGGGAAAGCAGATGCATTAATCGGCACACATACACACATACAAACCAATGATGCAAAGATATTACCAAAAGGTTCATATTACCTAACTGACGCAGGAATGTGTGGTCCTAGAGATTGTGCTATTGGGTCCAATTATGAAGAAGTTTATCAGAAAATGAGATATGATGGAAGATTGCCTTTTAAAGTGTCAAATAATAAATGCCAATTAAATGGGGTATTATTCACACTTACAAAAAATAAAAACGATAAAAAAATTGAGCTAATTAATATTTTGGAGTAGATATGGAAGATATAAATAAAACAAATAACAAAGATAAGTTTTTAATAAAAAAATATAATTTTAGAAAAAATATTATTAACTATATTTATCAATATGAACTTTTTAATATTCAAATCAATACAAGTGAGATTGTAAATAATGAGCTTAATAAAATATCGATAAGCGAAATTTCAACATTAGAAATTATCCAATCAAAATATCAAACTCTAAAAAACATTGCAAACAAGTTTTTATTAGAAACATGAACATGAGAAAGAATTAACCCTTTAATAAGAGCTGTTTTAATTTTTGGCATATATGAATTAACATATAATGAACCAAGGGTTGTTATTAATGAAATGGTTAATATCACTAAGATGTTCGTGCCTGGCGACGACTATAAATTCGTGAATAGAATTCTTGATAGAATTTCAAAAGAAATAATTAATAAATAAAATAAATATGAGAAAAACGTTAAAAGAATTAATAAAAGAAAAGTTTAACATCGATGATAAAACAATAGATTCTCTTGCCTTACAAGGCAAAATTTTTGTTAATAATGAAAAATATATTATAACTTCACTAAAATTTGCTGAGGATTGTAATATTGAAATCAAAGACAAAAAAAATCAATATGTATCACGGGGCGCTTATAAATTATTAGAGGCAGTTGATAAATTTAATATTGATGCAAATAATAAAATTTGTCTTGATATCGGTTCATCTACTGGTGGTTTTGTGCAAGTACTTTTAGAAAATAATGCAAAAAAAGTATATGCTTTAGATTCAGGCACAAATCAATTAGATTTTAAATTAAGACAAGATCAAAGAGTTGTGGTTTATGAAAAAACAAATTTAAAAAATATTAATAAATCATTGTTTGAAGAAAAAGTAGAATTAATAACCTGCGACGTTTCTTTTATAAGTCTTAAACACGTTTTTGAAATATGTAATAAAACTTTTAACAACATAAAACTGATAACCTTAATAAAACCTCAATTTGAAGCAAGTAAAAAATACGTTCAACCTGGTGGATATGTAGATGAAATACATCATGAATTTATCAAGAATAAAATTTTAGAGATTGCAAAAAACAATAATTTTAACCTTGTTGTTCCAATAATAAAAAGTCCTATATTAGGTGATAAATCAAAAAATATTGAATACTTAGCATTTTTTGAAAAGAAGGGAGAAGAATAAATGAATATATCAGATAGAAAAAAAATATTTCCTATGTTTAAAAATAATCCTGAAATAGTTTATTTAGATAATGCTGCCTTAACTTTCAAACCCAAAATTGTAATCGATAAGGGAGTGGAATACTATGAAAAATATTCGATATCCACAAGAACAGCAGATACAAAACTAGGCATTAAAATAAACCAAGATCTAAAAAATACAAAAGAAATAATTTCTAAATTTATTGGGTGTAAGGAACAAGAAATAATTTTTACATCAGGAACTACCGATGGTTTAAATCAAATCGCAAAAATGCTTAGCGAAGTAATTGATAATGGCACAATTTTATTCAGTTTCTTCAATCACTCTTCAGCGATAGTTCCATTTATAGAAACTTTTAAGGACAAAAACATTAAATTCAAATATTGTGAAACAAACGATGATTTTTTAAATTCGATTAATGAGGATACAAAATTAGTTGTAATACCCGAATCTACAAATAACTTTCAAATTCAATATAACCTAAATGAAATATATAAAGAATGCAAAAAATATAATGCTATATTGGTAAATGATTGTGCTCAAGCAATCGTACATAAAAAAATTGTTTTTAATAATTGTGATGTATTAGCCTTTTCGGGCAATAAAATCTATGGTCCCACAGGAACTGGAGCATTAATAATAAAAGAAGAATTACTGGAAAAATTAAAGCCGGTAAAATGAGGTGGCGGACAAGTTCAAAATATATTTGATCTATGTGGTTGAAATATTAGAAATTCATCAAGTAAATGAGAACCAGGAACACCTAATTTTAGTGGATTACTACAGCTAGGAGCTGCGATTAAATTCTTCACCTCTTTTGATATGGATGAAATGTTTAATGAAGAAAGAAAAATAGCTGAATATGCTTATGATAAATTATTGGAAGTGCCTGATATTAAAATTGATTCAAAACGTGGAGACAAAATAATTTTATTTAACATTAAAAATATACCTGCTCAGGAGATTGCTTCTTATTTAGGTAATAGAAATATTTATGTAAGATCTGGTGCTTTTTGCGCATATAAATTTAAAGAAGTGCCAAACTTATCTAATTCATATGTAAGAATTTCTCTTGCAATGTACAATAGTAAGAGCGATATAAATAAGCTGGTAAAAGAATTAAAAAACGGAGGAAATTTCATTGAAATCTTTTAGTAATGTCGAAAAGCAACAAATAATTTTTAATGCATATTCTAATCCAAAGTTCAAATTAGATAACAAAACCGGGGTTGGTATAAACGAACATTCACAAGTTTGTGTAGATGAAATCGAACTAAATCTAAAGTTTGAAAATGATTTATTAGTTGAAGCAAAATATTTTGCAAATGGATGTGCAATATTTATATCAAGCATCGAATTAGTAATAAATGAACTTTTAAATAAAAGTAAGGAAGATATAAAACAAATACTAGAAAATTACTTTAAATTAATTAATAAAGAAGAAATTGAAGAGTCAGTTGATTTAGGGAATTTATACGTTTTTGAAAATGTTAAAATTCATCTAAATAGATTAGAGTGTGCTTCAATAGTATATAGAGCTTTTAAGAAAGGATTAAATGCCTAGCGTTATTTTTCACATTGACATGGATTCATTTTTTGTAAGTTGCGAAAGATCGAAAAATGAAAGTTTAAAAAATAAACCGGTTGTAATTGCTACAAATCAAAAAAGAGCAATAATTTCTGCTATGTCATATGAAGTAAAGCAACATGGGTTTAAAACTGGCGATCCTTTTTATTTAGTAAAGGAAAAAATTAAAAATTTAATAGTCGTGGAACCTCATTATCAGCTATATTCATTGATGTCTAAAAAAATTTTTAATTTTATAAGAGATAAATTTTCACAAAATCTTGAAATTTATTCAATTGATGAATGTTATATTGATGTTACAACAAAAGTAAAACAATTTAAATCACCAATTGAATTGGCTAAAATTATTCAAAAATCAATCTTGGATATCTTTAAAATTCCTTGTTCAATTGGAATATCATATACTAAATTTTTAGCTAAAATGTCGACAAATAATGCAAAACCATTTGGAATTTTAGAAACTAAAAAGGAAGATATAATAAATAATTTTTACAAACTACCTATTAAAAAAATATTTGGAATAGGAAACAGCAGTGCTACTAAATTAAAAGAAATAAACGTACTTACTTATAAGGATTTAGTTAACTGTAAAAATGATTTGTTTTTGAAAAAAGTTTTTGGAAAAAATTATTATAAATTAATAGAAGATTTAAAAGGCACAAACGTTTCAAAACAACACATATTACCAAAAGATATAAAAAGTATTAGTAATTCAAAAACATTTATGGATTCAGATAAAGATGATGTTTATTATTTGATTGATGAACTAAAAAAAATAGCACTCAATATATCTAAAAGGGCTAAGGATCAAAACTTAGTAGGAAAAGTTGTTTCCTTATCTTTGAGGCTACAAAACAAAATTTGAATACATAAACATAAAAAAATAGATGGATATACTAACGAATTTGATATCATTTGAAAAAATATAAAATTCTTGTTTAGCCAAATGTGAGATGATAATAAAATAAGAGGCTTAGGTATTGCAATCAGCGATTTAAAATCAACCTTTAATATACAAAAATCTTTGGATCTATTTAAAAATAGCTCATCTATGAATAAAGTTGAGAAAATAATCAAAGAAAATAATTTTTATGAAGGAAAAGAAATTTTAAAAACCTTAAAACAGTTTTCTAAAGAAAAAAATATCAATATTGAAAATATAAAATTTTTAAGAAAAAACACAACAATAGGAACTAAAAAAATTAATTTGGAGGAATAATGAAAATAGGAATTTATGGGGGCAGTTTTAATCCTATTCACAAAGGACACATTGAATTAGCTAAATTTGCAATAAATAATTTAAATTTAGATAAATTGTTTTTTGTACCAGCAAATAAGAATCCCTTCAAAAAACAAAATGATTATATTAGCAATGAACACAGAATAAATATGATTAAACTTGTTTTAGAAGATAAAATGTTTTTATCTGAATTTGAAACTAATAGAAAAGGTAATTCTTACACCATAGACACTGTAAATTATTTCAAGCAGAAATTCCCAAATGATGAAATTTATTTATTAATTGGTAGCGATAACATACCAACAATAAATAAATGAAAAGATATCGATGAAATAGTTAAAAAAGTAAAAATAGTGTCCTTTAATAGGGGTAATAAATTTTCAAAAATTAATGCCAAAAAATACAACATTTCTATTTTAAAAAATCCTATTTACAAATTTTCTTCTACCGATTATAAAAAAGGTAATTTCAATAACGTTGTCGAAAGTGTTCAAGAATATATTGGAGATAATTTCTTATATTTTGATGATTTGGCTAAAAATATGATTTTTGATCCAAAAGATAAGGAAAGGCAATTTAGATATTTCCATTTAAAATGAACCGCGGAATTTGCAGTAAAACTAGCTGAAAAATATAATTGAAAAATTAAAGAAGCATATCAAGCTGGTATGTCACATGATATAACAAAAATGTGAACTAAGGAAGAAGCTTTTTCATTTTTAAAAAAATATGGGTTTAATGAAGATAATCTGCCAACTTATAAACTCCATCAAACAACTGCTTATTTTTGATTAAAAGATATATATAAATATAAAAACGAAAATGTATTAAATGCAATATTAAAACACACTTCCCTGGACATAGAACTTACTCTTCTAGATAAAATACTATATGTGGCAGATAAAATAAGTAAGGGTAGAAAATGGAAAGGAATTGAAAAAATTAGAGAACTATCTTTTCAAAATTTTGATAAAGCCTTTTCTTTTATTGTTTCAAGAAGTGCTGAATATGAAAGTAAAATACGAGGACACGTTTTTAATGATGATCAAATCAAAATATATGAAAAATGAGGAAAAAAATAGACAAGTTGATGCTTGCCTATTTTTTATAATAAATTTTCTGTTTTTTGTGTGTTTTCGTTCTTTATTTTTTTATACGCTAAGATTGCTCCAATTAATCCAACTATTGGTAATATAACTAAACCTATTATATAAAGAACTGCTGGTGTGGTTTGATTAAATTTGAATGCATATATTGTTCCAAAAATACCAAAAACTAAAGTTGTTATTGCTGTTCCTAAAAATATTAGGTTAAATATTGTTGTTAAAACAAGTACAAATATAGAACTAGCAAATACGTTTATAATAGTTAGCGATAAAAATATAAAAAATATAGCGATATTTATTGAAAATAAAATAATACTTGTAAAATGTATTTTCTTAGCTTTTTCCATTTCTGATTTTGATGTTACTGTAGTCATAAAATAAATTATAGACCTTAAAAATAAAAAAATAAAGCAAACTTTTTTTGCTTTATCCTAAATTGAAAATTCAAGTGCAACACGTTTAAAGTAAAATTTAGATGTGGAACTTGAATTTTTTATATTAATTAAAAAGAAAAAGTTCCATTGGAACGGAACGGAACTCATATGAATTATACAATAAAAAAATATAACCATTTAACAGATAATGAAAGAATAATTATTGAAAATTATTTAAAGTTAAATTATTCTCTTCGTAGGATTTCGAGATTAATCGAGCGAAGTGTTTCGACCCTAAGTAGAGAAATAAAGAGGAATACAAATAGTTTCGGAACTTATGAATTTAAACACGCTAGTTTAAAAACAAGAGAAAGATCAAGACATAAGTATTATTTTAAATTCGTGGATAACCAAAAATTCAAAAATTTTTCTAACGCTTTTTTACAAAAATATGACAAAAAGTTTTTTGGTATAAAGTCAACATATAATTTTATAAAAACTAGCACAAAACACTGTTGTCCTTCTTTAAGAACGGTTTTTAATTGAATAAACACTAATAATTGAGTTATAAAAAAGTACGATAAATTAAGACAATATTATAAAAAAGGTGGTAAAAGAACAGCATCCGTAATAAAACGGCTTGTAAAATCTGCTGATTATGTTTTTCCAATATGAACTAGACCTAAATCTATAGATTTAAGACTTGAATTTGGACACTGAGAAGCAGATCTAGTTTTAGGAAAAAGAGCCAATGGATATAATAATGTTTTAACTTTAACTGAAAGAAAAACAAGAATAGGGTTTGCAAAAATAATACAAAGCAAATCACCAAATATAATTAATTCAGAGTTAAAAAAGATTATAAGAGATAATGAATTAGAAGTAAAAACAATAACAGTAGACAATGGTATTGAATTTGAAAAAATAGGTATTTTAGCCAGATGATTAAATATAAAGATTTATAGAGCTGAACCTTATGCATCTTTTCAAAGAGGCTCAAATGAACATTGAAATGGAATTTTGAGAAGAGAATTCAAAAAAGGTTTTAACTTTAATACTATAACTCAAGAAAAACTTGACTCAGTTGTTAACCAAATAAATAATATGACGCGGGAAATATTAAATTGGAAGACACCATTACAAACCTATTTAGAATATATTAAATAATTATTATTAACAAAAATTAACATAATAAAATTATGCTTATCTTCATTTGAAAAAATGAATATTTTCTATTTACTTTTTTTGATTTATTAATTTTAAAAAAATAAAATGTATAATAAAAAAAGCCCAAGGCATTGTGTTGCACTTGAACCTTCTCTTTGGGATAAAGCAAACTTTTTTTGCTTTATTTTGATAAGTACCTAAAATGCATCAGTATTTATTGTTTCTTCCAATGTTTGTCTTTGTTTTTTTGTTTTTGCTATTCCTATACTTGCACCAATTAATGCTAACAATGGTAGAAATATCCCAAGTATATACAATACACCTACTGATGTTTGTTTTAATTTAAACGCAAATACTGTTCCTACAATTAAAAGCACAAATAAAGCTATTCCCAAAGCAACTACTAATAAACCTAAAAATATTCCAAAAATTGGAGTAAGTACAATTAAGGAAATTGTTAATATTAAAACAGTAATATGTACGCCAAGTGCTTTACCTATTTTTTTATCTTTCATTTTTTTCCTTTATATTAATATTAAATTTAATAATTTGGTAATAATATACCTATATTAAATTTTAGAAAAAAAAAAAAAAAAAAAAAAACGCTAAATTTCAGTTTTTTTTGTGCAAAAATGTAAAAAAACGGACAAGTTTGCAAAAAATTTTATTAAAAAGTGTTTTTATAACGTGTTTGAAAACAAATTTTTTTTAGCACTCTTTTTTATAAAGTGCTAAAAAATATGATAAAATTTATTTGTAAATTATTAGTAATGTAATTTAAAACAATATAAAAAAAATGTATTCTAAATCTTAGTAGGAGACAAAATGACAAAAGAAATTATTTTAGGTATTGACTTAGGTACAACTAACTCGGTTGTTTCAATTATAGAAAATGGTAATCCAAAAGTATTAGAAAATCCAAATGGAAAAAGAACAACCCCATCAGTAGTAGCTTTTAAAAATGGTGAAACCGTTATTGGTGAAAGTGCTAAAAGACAATTAGAAACTAACCCAGATAGTATTGCATCAGTAAAAAGATTAATGGGTAGTTCATCTACAGTTAAAGCAAACCAAAAAGATTACAAACCAGAAGAAGTGAGTGCTTTAATTCTTTCATATATGAAGGAATATGCACAAAAGAAAATTGGTAGTCCTGTTAAAAAAGCAGTAATAACTGTACCAGCATATTTTGATAACGCACAACGTGAAGCAACAAAGAATGCAGGAATTATAGCAGGTCTTGAAGTTGTAAGAATAATAAATGAACCAACAGCTGCAGCACTTGCTTTTGGTCTAGATAAATCAAAAGATGAAAACCACAGAATTTTAGTATTTGACTTAGGTGGAGGAACATTTGACGTTTCTATTTTAGAAATGGAAAATGGAACATTTGAAGTTTTATCTACTTCTGGAGATAATCACCTTGGTGGAGATGACTGAGACCATAAAATAGTTGATTGATTAATTAAAGAAATTAATGTAAAATATGGATATGATCCTAGACAAGATAAAATGGCTATGGCAAGACTAAAAGAAGAAGCTGAAAGAACAAAAATTTCGCTATCTGAATCACTAGTTGCAAACATATCATTACCATTTTTAGCTATGAATGAAAATGGTCCTATTAACGTTGAATTAGAACTAAAAAGATCTGAATTTGAATCAATGACCTCAGACTTACTAGAAAAAACTAAAAAACCTTTACTTGATGCATTAGCACAGGCAAAACTAAATTGAAGTGATATTACAGAGGTTTTATTAGTTGGGGGCTCAACAAGAATGCCTGCAGTTCAACAATTAGTATCAGAAATAACTGGTAAGAAACCTAATAATTCAATAAACCCTGATGAAGTAGTTAGTGTTGGTGCTGCAATTCAAGGAGCAATTTTAGCAGGAGAAATTCAAGATGTTTTATTACTTGATGTTACTCCTTTAACATTAGGAATTGTTGTAGAAGGAGATATAGTAGCACCTTTAATACCAAGAAACACAACAATACCAGTTACTAGAAGTCAAATATTTTCAACAGCAACAGATAACCAAACATCAGTTTCTATAGTTGTTACTCAAGGCGAAAGACAAATGGCACAAGATAACAAATTCTTAGGTAGATTTGATTTAAGTGGTATCGCACCGGCTCCAAGAGGTGTTCCTCAAATAGAAGTAAGTTTCTCAATTGACGTTAATGGTATAACTAAAGTAACAGCAAAAGATAAAAATACAAATCAAGAACAAAGCATTACCATTCAAAATACTTCTTCATTATCAAAAGAGGATGTCGAAAAAATGGTTCAAGAAGCAGAATTAAATAGAGAAGCAGACAAAAAGAAACGTCGTGAAATTGAATTAACAGTTAGAGCTGAACAATTAATTCATCAAATAGATAAATCAATTGAATCAGAAGAAGCTAAAAAACTTGATGAATCACAACTTTCAGAAATTAAAAGGGAAAAAGAAGAAATTCAAAAACTACTTAACGATAAAGACTATGATGCTTTAGAAAAGAAAATAAATGAATTCGAACAAAAATTAGCGCAAGCTATGCAAATACTAAAAAATCAACAACAAACAAAAGATCCACAAACAGATGAAAGCAACGGCACTGAAGCAAATTAATAATAAATAAAAGGTTGAGAAATCAACTTTTTTATTTATAATTTGTGAAAAAAATACATTAAAAATAAAATTATAATTTTAAAAAAAGTGTTAAAAATATTAAATAATGCTATAATTTTTTTATATTTTGAAAGGAAAAACAGTGAAAACATCATCATTTAAATACTCTAAATTTGCTTTTAATTCTGTTTTGAAAAAGAAAAGCTCTGTGATATTTCCAGTATTCTTAATTCTTTTTTCTTTTACAATAGGATTAATCTTTAAATTTGCTATCAGTGAACAATATTTAAATCTTGCTTCGTACTTATATATTTTTTCGATATTGATTATAACTGTGCTTTTTGGTTCGATTAAATCGTTAAATATTTTTAAAGACTTCGAACAGGAGGGTATAGAGCTTGTAAGTATATCAAGACCAATTTCAAGAAAAAGTCTTGTTTTCGGAAAATTGCTTACATTAATTTATTTTGGACTAATATGATCATTAATACTGTGCATATCATCCTTGATATCATTATACGCTTTCAATTCTTTTAAAAATCTTCTTGTTTATTCAAGTATATTTTTAGTAGCAGGAATATCAACATATCTATTTATTGGATTATTAACAGCGTTAATTGCTTATAGACTAAACCAAAAGCTAGCAATAACATTACCTTTGCTTCTTTTTATCCCACTTTCTCTTGGCGGATCTATTATCTCTGCTAATTCAACAACAAATATAAATAATGCAGCTTTTTTTATTAATAGAAAATACCTATATCATCATTCAGGGAATGAAGCTAACGTTGAACCATTTTTTATCAATAATCAAAAGGATGAATTATTAATAATACCTAACGGATTAAAAAATCACAATTTTTCAAAAGAACAATCTTCATACCTAAAAGAGGTTATGAATTTAGCTAATAATTCTTCAAGAGAATGGCAAGCTTATTCATGACTTTCAATGCCTTACCAACTACTTGATATTTTCAATTTTAAAAATAAGAACGTTTTTGAATCAATTAGTAAAAATCATTTTTCAAATCTAGAAAACTATATATATTACAACAATTTAGATAGCATTTTATATAAATACAAATTAGATACTGAACCTAATTTATCAAAATACAATGTTTTAAGCAAACAAGGTACTCAACAAAAATACATCGTCTCTGGGCTATTAAAATCAAATTCAAATATACCTAATAGTATTAATACTGACATAATATATGCGAGGGAAAATGCCGGAGATATAAACATTTCATTCCCAGAGGATAATTCTGAATTTGCAGCAGAAAATAACTTGGTTGGAAAAATAAAATGAAACTATGTTGCTAAAGTATTAAAAGATAAACAATTTAATCAAATAGTAAATAACTTTGTAGAGTCAAAACTTTTAAACATTAAAAACAACAATTTAAATGAGCTTAATAAAGAAATTTTTAAAGAAATATCAAACTTTATAAATAGTCCTGATACTGATATTAATTTATACTTAAATAATAATTTAGTAATTTTTAGCGAACATTCAATCACTGAAAAAAAATTACAATCAGAGATTGAAAGAAAAATCTATTTTGCAACATCTATATTAAACTTCATTTATTTTAATTATCAAGATAGCGATATTTACAAAGCTGTAATCAAAGATATAAAAAAATCAAATAGTTATGGAAATTATCAAATTGAAATAAACATTTCTGGTTTTAAATACCTAATTGGTGGGTTTGAAAGTTTTGAGAAAAGGTTATTTGTTAAAGATAACAAAGTATTAATTAGATACGAACTTGCAAAAAGCGATGATAATTACTTATTCCAAGCAACAGATCAAGTTTATTCAATAAGAAGAGAAAATCAAATCGTTAATAAAAATATATATTTCATTTTATGAGCAATAGTTATTTTTCTTCTTTTTACCATCACATTTTTCCTATATAAAAGAAAGGAATATAAATAATTATGGATAACATTTTAGAAGTTGTTAATTTAAAAAAAATATTTCCTAAATCAAATAGAGGTATCAAAGAAATAAGCTTTAATATACCATCAGGTAGCTTTCATGCCTTTATAGGAGAAAATGGTGCCGGTAAGACCACAACTATCAAAACAATTATTGGAGCTTATTCACAATACCAAGGAAATATATTAATTAATAATGTAAATATTAAAAAAGCAGAAGCAAAATCAATAATTGGATATGTTCCTGAAGTTGCAATTTTTCCAAAAGAACTAACTGTATATGATTATCTTTACAATCTTTCAATTCTTTCAAATATAAAAAAAGAAGAAGCTAAAACAAGAATTATTGAATATTTAAAATTATTTAATATTGAAAATTTAATTTATGAAAAACCTTATACTTTTTCGTCAGGTCAAAAGAAGAAAATTTTATTAATTCAAGCTTTATTACACAAACCAAAACTTTTAATTCTTGATGAACCTGCAGCTAACTTAGATCCTACGGCAAGATATGAATTATTTTCTTTGCTAAAATCTCTTAATGAAAATGAAAAAATCACAATTCTAATAAGTTCTCACGTTCTTGCAGAAATAGATAAATTTGTAAACTCAGTAACACTTATACACGATGGTAATATCTTATACTCTGGTAAGAAAAATAAACCTTTAGAACAATTATTTTATGAAAAAGTTATCTCTAATTAGTTTATTATCGATACCATTACCTTTAATTACTATAAGTTGTCAAGAAGAAAAAACCAATGATGAATTTACAAAAAAACAAATAAAAGAATTTTATAAAAATCCTTCAATTACTAAAATGCTTGATTTTTTTACAAACAATGATAATGCTAAAAAAAATATTTATGTTTCACAGCAACAAAATAAATCAAATTCAAAATTCGATGAACTCAAATATGCCTTTGTATATAATCCTATTTTTATAGCAAACGCGACACATAATAACGGTGATTATAATTTCTTAGCGAACAAATCTAAAGACATAATAAAGAATACTCTTTCAATAGATTGATATTGAACCTTAAATAATATAAATAAGTTTGACTATAACTTTAACCCTTATGGAGATAGATATCGTTCATTTGCAGAAGAGCAAGAATGATTCCAAGAGATAAAAGAAAAATTTAACTCATTGATTATAAATATAAAAAATAATAATCCACAGCAACTGGTTAAGGTACCTATAAAAGAAATTGAAAAATTAAAATCAAAAAATATATATAAAGAAAAAGAGGCTTGATATCTAATTTTTGATGATAACAAGGCTATAAAAATTTGAAAATATTTAGAAGATGATAAACCAAAACTTCAAATTCTACCAGACCTTTTAATTTTTAAAGATATACAAAATATAAAGGAACAAATAATTCACATAGAAGATTCTGTTTTTAAAAAACGTCTTGAAAACTTTAATAATAACTACGAATCTTCAAAAGAAGATGCTGAACTTGAAGATGAGCCTTTTGATGAAGAAGCTTTTTTAAATTCAAGGATTGATAAGATATATATGGAATTTCAAGGAATATATAAATATAATGAGAATTTTGTTGATGTTTTAAGGGAAATAAATAAAGATGAATTAAAAATATATAGATTTAGTATGAGGTTTATAAATGAAAAAAATTAGTAGATTAATATTGCCCATTTCAATAATTTCAACTTCTTTTATTCCTTTCTCTCTAATTTCATGTATAAAAAATGAAGATAATAATTCTTTAAAAAGCAAAATACCAACTGAATTTGATTTTGTCCCTAATGTAAATAACCCTGATGAAATTAAAACTAACAAATTAATTGAAGAATTAATAAATCTGAAATTTAAAAATGATGAAGTGAATAAAACTTTATTCTTAGAATCTCAAAAAAATGAAGATCAAATATATGAAGAAATTAAAACATTAACTAAAAATTATCTTAAAAGTAAAAGCAAGGAAAATATTGATGCAATAAAACTTTTTTATTCAAATAATTGGTTATTCATCATTAAAAATATTTCCAAATTCAAATTAATTTTTACAAATTGGTGAACCTTTGAACCCACAGCAAATGCAAGACACACAGAAGGTTTTTTTGAACGATTAGATAAAAATAGTGAGCCAAAAGATTTAGTATTTTTTGATAATAATTGAGATCAATTAAAGGAAGGCGATGAATCTCCTGAATCTCCGGATGATGTGTATTATTTCAAAAAAGGTAAACTTTTATTAAGAATTTTAATTTCTAAAAACAATCAAAACAAAAGAATATTGAATTTTGAAAAAATAATTTTATTTTCAAAATCAAAAACTAATAAAGTATCAATCAAACTTGTATCTGATGCGGTTCATAATGCAGTAATCCATAAAATGCAAGTAGGTTACGATGCATTCGAAAATGAAGTAATTGATAACTTTGGATTCCCAAGTTTAGGGTTACTAATATTAAAGGAGGTATAATGAAAACAAATAAAAAACTTTTGATAAGTTCATTATCTTTAACAGTTCCTTGACTTCCTTTAAGCGTAATTTCTTGCAATAAAGAAACTATTGATAAAAATGAGGAAAAATTGACCTCTATCATAAACATTGATGTTCAAAATAATAAATGAAATGTATTTTTAAAATATGATTATGTAAATTCTATTTTAAAACTAGCTTTCAATAACGAAGAAAAAAGAAGTGAATTTATACAACAACAAAGAAACATTGATAACAGCTATTTAAGTGACATTAAAGAATATTTATACTACGCAAATAATGTTGCTTCGAGTTTTGGATCAAATGACAGCTTTTTTTCAAGCAAGAAGGTAATAGGATTGCAAGAATATCGTAAAAAATTACAAGAATTATTTAACAAAAATTGACTTTGATTCCTTTTCAACTTAGATAGATTTACTTTTGCAATGTATAATTCTTTTGATCAGTTTCAGGGCTCTCTTGAATCTTTAAGCATTGACTTACAAAAAAATAGCTTAGACTTAGGTTCATTTAATAGACCTAAAACTAATGAGATATTACAATTTATAATTCAAGAAGACATAACTGATGAAAATAAAGAAATTCAAGTATTTTTATTGACTAAACAAGGAATTATTTTAAATATCAATCTAAATACAAAATTATTAGATAATGATGATAATAAAATCCCTGAACAAGAACAAAATACTGAGGTTAATATTTTTACATATTCATACATTTATCCACTTCTTTTCCAAAATGAAACTCAATTGAAAAAATTTGATCTTTCTAAATATGTTAGAGCCTTAAAACTTTACTCAACTACTTCAAATAAAAGATGAATTAAAATTTTGTTTGATGAAGAATATGGCGGAACACCACTACGCTTTACGATAGTTGATGTTGATAACAAAATTTAAAATATAAAAGTCTTGCCGCTTGCAAGACTTTATTTTTAAACTATTATTTATTAAATATCTTTTTACCTAGTTTTATATATTCTTCAACTTTTTCATCTAGAATGCTAAAAGCCTTTTGGTATATCTCTTCAGAATATATATCAACACCTGCGTCTTTTAAAATATTTGCTGGTCAATCTTTATCCCCTGCAGATAAAAATTTATTAACATAGTTTTCCAAGGCAGTCTTGCCTTCTTTTTTATATTGTTGAAAGAAAACATTTGCAACTATGTATCCTAAGGCATATTTATATACATAAAAGTAATAGTAGAAATGAGGTACCATTACGCTGTGAACGTTGTATAAATTACCGATTGTTAATTCTTTATCGCTCATATTATATTCTTTTACAACATCAACATAAAGTTGTTCGATAGCTTCGTATGAATTTAATGCTTCGTTGTTATCTATTCTATTATATAGCTCATATTCAAAATTAGATCATTGTGTTTGTCTTAACACAGTTCCTATAAAATCACCAATACTTTCACTTAATAAAAAGAATTTTTCTTCATCACTTTTAGCTTTTGAAATTAAATAATCATTTAATAAAAGCTCGTTAAATATTGAAGCTATTTCAGCTAAAAAGATTGGGTATTGACTTCTAAAAATACTTTGTGTTTTATCTGAGAAATATGAATGCATTGAATGTCCCATTTCATGGCACAAAGTATTAACTGAATTTATTGTATTATCTCAATTCATCAATATATAAATTTTATCTAGCCCATACGAACTTCCTATTGAATAGGCTCCCGAACGTTTTGAAGGAACATTAATATAATCAACTCATCTTTCTTTTATTGCCTTATCCACTACTTGAGGATATTCATAAGGCATGACCGATGTTATCTCTTTCAATATTTTTTGACCTTCTTCTACTGAATATGAATTTTTTACCTTCACCAAGTCAACTGAAAAATCTCATGGTTCCATTTTTTTTGAAAATTTCGCTTCAAAAAATGATGCATGCGCTTTGTAATATTTTTTAAAAATATTCATATTATTTTTTACATTTTTATAAATTATTGTTAAAAGTTTTTTATCAATTTTATCAGATGATAATATTGAATCTAATGATGATTCATATTTTCTATGTAAAGCATTAACTGAAATTTCTTTTATATGTTGATATAACATCTTTGCTAAACTTTGTTTATGTTTTAAATAACTATTAGCATAATTTGTATATGTTTCTTTTCTTACTCTTTCATCTTTGTGTCTTAATAAAGATGGTCTTGAAGCTTCAGTTATTTCATATTTTTTGCCTCATTTATTTCTGGCAAAACCATATTGAATTTCACTATCTGTTAAAATACCAAAAAGTTCACTAACATCTGGGTTACCATGAGATGTTGAAGAAAGATATAATTCAACCTTATCATCTAGTTTGTGTTCTAAGTCTTCTAAAATGCCTTCTAAATCCTTTTTAACTTCTTTTAACTCTGGTTTATCTAGTCATTTGATTATTTTGTCTTTATGTAAGGCAATTCTATTAATTTCTGACCCGAATAATTTATTATATTTAGCTTTTTTTGATTCAAATTCTGAAATCATTTTATTTGTTTTTGAATCAACGATATTTGTATTTAACTTATTTGATAAATAATTTTCTAGCTTGTTGCTCAAGAAAAGCGCTTGCTCATCAATTTTTATTGATGAAACGAAATTTTCAAAACTATCATACTTTGAATCTTTGATTTCAATTTGTTTTTCTAATAATTTAAAGTAATCATTTCTTAATTCTTCGTATGTTTGATTGCCTAAAATATGTTCTAAATCAAAACGATATTTTTCTTCTATATCACTATATTTTTTATACTGTTTCATATAAATCTCCTTTTATAAATATATCAAAAGTAATTATGTAATTATAATAAAAAATAAGCTTGCTTTAAGCTTATTCAATATCATTTTTATCCACAAAGATTAAGCTTTCAATGTCACAGTTTAATCTTTGTCTTGCATTAAAGCCATCTAATTCCATTAATACAATAATTTTTGATACTTCAACACCTTGATCAGTTAATAATTTAGTTATTGCCTCTAAGGTTCCACCTGTAGCCAAAACATCGTCGATAATTACTGCTTTTTGACCAGGTTTTACTAATCCTTTTTGAATTTCTAAGATTGATCTACCGTATTCTAAACCATATTCACAACTAATTACTTCACCTGGTAACTTCCCTTTTTTTCTAACCATAATAAAAGGTTTTGAAAGTTTTGCAGCAACTGGAGTACCAAATAAAAATCCACGTGCATCTGGACCCACAATAATGTCTGCATCTTTGGCTAATACAGACATTTTTTCAATTGTATAATGCAAAGCTTCACCATTAGCTAATAATAATGAAATATCCTTGAACTTTACACCTTCCTCAGGAAAGTTTTCAACAGTTCTTATATATTTTTTTAATTCCATAACACTAATATTATAATACAAATCACCTATTAAATTCGTGGTATTGATTAACCTTTTATTTATTTTGATTTATTAATTTTTGATTGATTACGTTATGTTGTATTTTTATAGAAAAGTGCAATTTTTAAGAAATTTATCAATGTTTGACTTATAGGACTTGTTAGCCTCTTTAAATATATTTAAAGTGCTATAATTTTTAATATGAATAAGAACTATGTATATATAGATTTTGAAGCTATATCAGATCCTTTTGCAAGAGTATTATCTATACCAGTTAATACTCCTTTCGCTTATACTGTAGGCGCCTTGAATCAAAATAATAAATTCGAAACAAAAACATTTATTGTTGATTTTGTTAAGATAAATTCAATAAAAAATATTTGATCAACCATTAAGCAAAAAATAATTAAGCATATTTATGAAATTAATTCAAAACTGAAGATTGAAGAAATAATTTTTATAGGACATAATCCAACTTTAGAAAAACAAATTTTAATTAAATTATTTCCAAAAAACAATGTTCAATCTTTATTGGATCCTAGCTGTCCTGTTTTATCATTATCAAAACTAACCGGACCGCGTTTTAAAGAAGAATATTTTCCTAATATTAAAAAAGCAATAAATGAATCAAACGTCATTCAATTAAAAAAATGAACATCTGGAAGAAATGGATCCATTGCTGCCTTTGTAGGTTTTTGATTATTTGTTAATGCTCAAACTAATTTAAGAGCAAATGATAAAAGAAAAAAATTCTTTTTAAAACTTAATAAAAATATGGTTATAAAAGAACTAAGAAGATACTCAGGGGATGATGTTAATAAAATGTTATTCTTAGCTGCTGATCCTGATTTTACAAATACTCTTATAAAGAAATATTTGCAAAAAAAAGAGTTAATGAAACTATTAAAAAATGTTGAATTAGATGAAAATTTAACAATTAAAGAGGTAAAAGAAAAAATTTGAACTCTTTAATTTTGAGAGGAGCTTATGACAAAAAATGTTTTAACAAATAAGAAAAAACATTATTTCAAAAGACTTCTACCTCAGTCAAAAATTGACTGAAAACTTTACTTTTCAAAAACTTGACCAATTATTATTGGTGAAATTTTATTTTGCTTAAATGGGTTTTTAGATAACTTTATGGTTAGTCATATCCCTTCAGGCATTGATGCTCTTACTTATGCAAATACATACACAGGTATAATCTATACAATCTTTTTTGCGATCCAAGGTATAGCGGCTATGTTTGTTGGACAGTATTATGGTAAAAAAGATTTTGATAAGGTAAAACAGATAATGAATTTACGTATCTGAATGTATCTTGTTATCACAATAGTTTTTTCTGTTGTATGTTGGTCAACACCTGATGCAATGATTAGAATAATTGGCGGGCATCAAATAAGAGGTGCGGCGCTGAATGAAGCAAGAATGTATTTAATGCTAATTTGTATTTCTTGAATAATAACATCATTTAACTTCAACACAAATATGCAATTAAATGAAACTGGACATTCTAATTTAGCATTTGCTTCAGCATGTTTTACACTAATAAGTAATGCGACAATAAATGCAATTTTATTATATGCTTTCAAGGGTAATGCATATTATGCTGCTTTTGGATCCATTGCTAGCGCATTAGTTTGCTTAACTTCCGATTCGTTGTTAACTTATTATAAGGATCGGGCAATATTTATTAACATATTCAAAATTTATTACATTACAAGACCTATTGCTAAACAGATTTTGCGTAGAATACCAGCTATGTTAATAACGATAGCCGCAATGATTACTTTGCCTATTAGAATGATAATATGAGCTAGAGCGTTTCCTGATGATTTACAGAATGGATCTGGTATAGGTGATAAGTGGATGGGAATTAATGCTGTAACTATTCTTGGATTAGTAGAAAGTTTAGCATCTATAACGTCAGCAATAACATCAGCTTGTTCTTCTAACGTTTCGTTCTTTGTAGCAGGAAATTTAGGCAAGAATAATTTTGAAGAGGCAGAAAAACATGCATACGCCTTAAGAGGTTTCCATGCGATATCAGGCTTTGGGATGTCGCTGATAATGGTTGGGGTTATATTTGGTATAGCTTATTCTCCTGCAACATCTCGAGGAACGCAAGAAGCTATTAAACACAATATTGAATTTTATTTAAAAAATGATAATCCGCAACTTATTAACTCTGTCTTTGAATCACAAATAAAATCAGGAACCATAAATACTCAGATAATTACAAACTCACAAGAATTCTTCCAAAGTATAAAAGGTGGAAATACAAATTTTAATGAAGACAATTTAAAAATTTTTTTTGATAATACAAATGTTAATGTTTGATTAGAAGAAATGAAAAAACAAGTATCGCTTTCTTTTAAAAGAATATTCTTATTTACCTGTTTAACTTTTATACTATTTAACCCTTTATGATGTTGGTTCTATACAACAGCAGCACTACCAGGAGCAGGAGGAAGAAATACAATTGGTTCTATAACAATGTTGTCAGCACACTGATTATCATTTATATGATTAATAATTCTTACTTTTGCAATAATAATTCCTTACAGAAATTATCATCAAACATCAATAAGTTTGGAACTTGCATACTTCTTATTCTTTTTAATAGATTTTGTAAGATTTGCTATTTTTGAAATAGTGGCTGCAAAAGTACATTGACAAAGAAATATAACTCAAGAAATAAATAAAAAAGATACTATTGTTGCGTAGTATCTTTTTTTAGTTCAAAACCTAATTCTATCTCAATATTTACTTTTTCAATCTTATCTTCTTTTGTTGTTACATTAGATTTAACTTTAAAATTATTATTTTCGATTTCTACATTTTGATCTAGGTCATTTAAATATTTATGAACTTGAAAAAATATCTCTTTTATTTCTAAACCTATTAAATCTTTTGGCGATTCATAATAATAAAATTCATTATTTTTATTTTTAAAAAAGTATGTAAATGGTAACTTAATATTTGTTAATTGACGAACAAAGAATGAAAATGAAATAGGGTGTTTTGTTTGATTATTAAATTCATCTAATTTTTGAATTAAATCTAAATTAAAAATTTCTTCATCAGCTGTATTTTCCTCAAGCTTAGCTTCTATCGAATTATTAACATTGTTAAAAAATGAATTAAGGTTATACCCTGTTTTATAAAAACTAAAGGTAGGAAGACTTCTTATTCCAAAATCGTGCTGTTGCTTTTCAATTCTAATCGCATTATTAAAATCAAATAATTCTTCAGCCTGTATTTCTTTTTTTAAAACAAAGGTTATTTTTTTGTTTTGATTTTGTAGTTGTTCTTCTTTAAGGGTGATATCTTTTTTATCATCATTAATATACTTGATTTTCTTAGTTTGGTTAGTTGAATAAATAATTGAAATAGTCGACACAGATAAAATTGACCCTACAATACCAGTAAACATTAATCCAGATATTAATCTTTTTTTGTTATTCATTTTTTTATCTTCATTTTTTTTCATAAATTAACCTTTTATTATTTGATAAATTTTCTTCTTCTAATATTTGTTTTATTCTGGATGTAATAAATTTAGCTCTACTTTCATTAATATTTAATACCTTACAATATAAGTACTCAGTGAATAAAGAAATGATTCTATATTTATAAAAATCTTTGGGCTTGTTATACCCGTAAGATCTTCAAAAAATTTCCTCATTATTAGTAGAAACATTTATTTTTTCAAATAAAAATGCAATATCTAGGAATCTAGAGCTCCGATATGCTACTGATCAATCGATAATGTAAATATTTTGATTGTCGCCTCAAAGTATATTTTCGCTACTTAAATTGTTATGACAGTTTGCATCAACTTTCATATTCTTGATTCAATCAACAATTTGCTCAATAAAATCATTACTTCCAATTTCTAAAAATAATTCTTTCTTATTTATATTTTCTAAATATCAATTAACTTTTTCTTCTAATATATAAGTTGGAAATTCAACATCTGAATCATGATAAATTCGCATTATTTTTGAAAGTAATTTCGCAGATCTTGCATTAAATTCAAATGTTTGTTTATTATTTATTCATCTTCATATTATTTTATTATCATCTTCATAAATAAAAGTTGGCACAAAATAAAAGCTTTCAATTTTGCCAATAGTTAAGCGGTTATCAAATTGGTTATGTTGTTTGTGAACTATAAAGCGGTTATTCTTAGATAAAGTTTTCTCCTTGTAAACATTTAATAAGACATGCGTCTTATTTTTATTAATTGTTAAGTTGCAATATTCTTTTTTATATTCTGCTTCTCTAAATGTATTTACTAAATATAAGAAATCTTCAAATTTTTCTTCATCAAGATCAAAAAACTCAATAATCATTTTTTTTGAGATTCCGACATTTAAATATAAAAGAACGTAATCATAATAAGGAAAATTTAAACTTGTATTTTGAAAATCGACTAATTTAACAAAATTATACTTGTTAACAATTATGTTGTGTTTTTGAATGTTGTTATGGCTTAAAACAAGTTCTTCATCTTTGTATTTGTGTAATAATTCATGAAACTTTTTATCACTAATTTTAAATTTATTCCAATTAAATTTTTTTAGATCAATCTTTATTGATTGAAAGTTTTTAATGCAATTAAATATAGAATAAATTACTGCATTAGTCAATTTTGTTTGAAATAAATCAAAACCTGGAAATCATTTTTTTATAAAAACTCCGTCTTTTATAAAAATATAATCCTTAAATTTTTTTATTAATATATGCTCATTTTCAAAGTCTGCTGAGTATTTATTTTTTGGTATTCTAATTTGTACTCATACGTTGTCATATTTAGCAACAAAATATGTATTTTCAGATTCTTTGAAATCAAAACGCGCATGAGTTATTTTATCAACCACTTCTTTTCCAAAAGTAGATTGAATAACCTCATACATTAAATTGATCCTCTCAATATTTTGATTATCAAAATTGTAAATTTTATTTTCTCTTAAATACATGTTATCTTCTTTGCTAAAAATTAAATCTTATATTTTTTATCATATTCTATAATTAGGTTATCAACCCTTTTTAAATAAAGGCTATCATCAAAGGGAATAACATCATGTTTATTAATTCATAATGTTATTAATGCATTAGCAATAATTTTATGAGCTAATAAATACTTAGGTTCAAAATCGTCGCCATATGCTTCTAAAAAAATACTTTCTTGTTCTTTTGATAAATTAGATGATTCGATAAAATATGCTAAATCAAAATGTACATCACCCATTGTTGCATATTCCCAATCAGTTATATAAATTTCTTTTTCATTATTTATAAAATTAAATAATCATAAATCATTATGAACTGGAGCTGAATTATCAATGTTTTTTAAAAATAAGTTTAATTTTTTATAATGCTTATCTAAAATAGGTATTTTTCTTCCTAATTTAGAAATTTGTTCTCTATATACCTTAAAACGGCGAGCTATTTGATTTTCTTTGTAAAACTTTAATTTTGAATTATGCAAAGTAATAAGCTTTTTACCAATTTCTTTTAATTGATCATTTGTAACTGTTTTATCGTCTAATATTTTTCCAAAAATTCATTCGTTTACTACTTTTGTATCGTCTTCGTATATTGTTTTAGGAACAAATGAAAAAACGTTTAATATTTCATTTGGAGTTTTGTGATTGAAGGAATCAAATTTTTTCATTTTAATAAATTGTGATTTTTCTTTATCATAATATGTTGTATTTGTATAACCTTGATTTTCTAATAATTTCATTTTTACTTTTACCTTTTTTAAAAATCAATATTTGAAACATATTTTGCATTTTCTTCAATAAAATCATGACGAGGTTCAACCTCTTCACCCATTAATGTTGTAAATACACGATCACAAACAGCTGCATCATTAATTTGAACTTGAAGCATTTTTCTTGTTTCTGGATTCATAGTTGTTTCTCATAGTTGTTCAGCATCCATTTCACCTAACCCTTTATAACGTTGAATTGAAATATTTTTCTTATCTTCTAGTTTAGAAAGAATTTCTTCTTTTTGTAAATCGTTGTAAGCATATTCAACCGTTCTTCCCGAAACAATTTTATATAATGGAGGCATAGCAATATATACAAAGCCATATTCAATTAATGGTTTTAAATAACGATAGAAGAATGTTAATAATAATGTAGAAATATGAGCACCGTCGACATCAGCATCGGTCATAATGATAATTTTGTGATATTTTAACTTATTGATATTAAAATCTTCTCCAATTCCCGTTCCTAATGCATGAATAATAGTTTGAATTTCTTGATTTGATAAGAATTTAACCTTATCATTTTTTTCAGCATTAATTACTTTACCTCTTAATGGTAATATAGCTTGAATAGATCTGTTTCTACCACCCTTAGCTGAACCACCAGCAGAATTACCCTCAACAATAAACAGTTCTCTAACCTCAGCATTTTTGGATGAGCAGTCTGCTAATTTTCCGGGTAGTCCACTAAATTCCATACCATCTTTTTTTCTTGAAGCTTCTTTAGCGGCATTAGCAGCTAATCTTGCTCTTTGCGATTGTAAGCATTTATTAATAATATTTTTTGCAATATTAGGATTTTCAGCTAGATATCTTTCCAAGACTTCTGAAACCACTTTATTTGTTGCATAACGCGCGTTTGCAGAACCGAATTTAGATTTCGTTTGACCATCAAAAACAGGATCGCTATGTTTAATAGAGATAACAGCTATTAATCCTTCTTTTGAATCTTCCTTACTTATTTTTTCACTTGCTTTAAACAATTTATTTTCTTCTGCATATTTATTAAAAATTCTAACAATGGAATCATAGAACCCACTTTCGTGTGTTCCGCCTTCAGTTGTTTGGATATTATTTGCATAAGAAATAACTGTTGACTGATAAGCCTCATTGTATTGGAATGCAACCTCAACTAAAATATCTACTTTTTTAGATTGCTTACTCTCATCACTCAGTTTGTCAATGTCGGTAAATGATCCAAGTGCATATATAACGTCAGAGTTAATTGTTTTTTTGCCTTTGTTAAGTTCTTTTACATAGTCGACAATTCCACCGTCAAAACAAAATGTTTTTTTTGTATTTTTTGTTAAATCAATTAGATTAAATTTTAGACCCTTGTTAAGATAAGCTACTTGTTTAATGTGGTCACTAATAGTTCCAAAGTCAAAATCAATTCTGTCCATAACTGTATAATCTGGATGGAATTTTATTCTGGTACCAGTTTCATTTAAATCCATTTCTCCAATAACTTTTAATGCTTCATTAGGTTTGCCACCATTTTCGTATTTTTGATAATGTAGCTTACCATTTCTTTTTACTCAAACTTCAAACGAATCACTCAGTGCATTAACAACCGATGCACCAACACCGTGTAAACCACCACTGACTTTATAATTACTTGAGTCAAATTTACCTCCAGCATGAAGAACGGTTAAAATTGTTTCAACTGCCGATTTTTGAGTTGATGGATGAATATCGACGGGCATACCACGGCCATTGTCTTCAATCTCAATAAAATTATTTGGGTGTAATGTTACATTAATTTCACTTGCAAATCCAGCCATAGCTTCATCGACTGAGTTATCCAGTATTTCTCAAATTAAATGATGTATACCTTTATAACCTGTTGATCCAATGTACATACCAGGCCTTACACGAACAGGATCCAAACCTTCTAAAACCTGTATATCACTAGCGACGTATTTTTTTTCCTCAGACATTTAAAACTCCTTATTAATAATAATTGCTAAGCAATTATAATTAATAATTATATCAAAAATGTAGATATAATCGGGTTAATCACCCCATTTAAATGAATTTATTATGATATATATTAAACGTAATATTATTTTTCTTTTTTATTTTTAGCACATTTTAAAATAATAAAAACCACTTATGTGGCTTTTACTAAAATCTCCCTGTTAAACTCGAAGTATCAACATCTTGTCTTTCTGCCTCTGTAGCTTGGAATAATGGTTGGTTATATGCACCAATTTTTTTAGCGACTATATTTGTTCAGAATTGGTATATTTCCGAGTTAAATCTTCTGGTTATAGAATTGTAATTTCTTATTGTTGCATAAATTTCATCTTCTTGAATTGCTATTTCTGTTTGGAATTGTAAGAATGATCTATCTGCTTTTAAATTTGGATATTGTTCAAATTGAAGACTTAAACCTGCTTGAATTGTATTTAGTTCTTGCGATAATTTAACTGCATCATTTTCATTTTCTAGACTAGTTAATTTTGAACGTAATTTAGCGATTTCTGTTTGAGTTTTGTTTTCAAATTCAGCATAACCCTTTACAGCATCCAATTGTTTAATAAGAGTAGCTCTTCTTTTCTTTTCTGCTGCTTGAATTAAGGATGAAGCTTCTTGAACTCTATTAATCTCAGCTAGTAAAAAGTTTTTTCTTTTAATAACTGCTATTATGAATAGCCCTAATGTAAGTATAAATAACAAAACATATAAAAATTTTTGACCGCCTGAAACTTCGGGATGTTTAATTGTATTATCAACATTTGGTCTAAAACCAGATGAAGCTTGTGGTGTTCTTGAATCAAATAACATATTTTTCCTTTCTAGCTTTATTATTAATAAAATTTTATCCAAAATATTTATAAAATATTACTATTCCTAAATATTTTGAATATATTGTCGACTTCTTCATTTGATAAATCGTTATTGATAAAGACGATAATTCCACTTCTATCAATTAATACTTTATTATCTAATTTGTTTATTTCTGTTTGCTTAATTTTATTCAAGATATCTGCAAAATATTGCAATTTGTCTTCGTCTTTTACCAAAGTAGCATTATATGATAAACCATTTAACCTAGTGGCCTGCGCTGTCATATTTAATGAAAACGAGTTTTCAAATAGATTATCATTATAAGATATGAAATCATGATCGTCGTATGATATTTCAAAAGGGAAGTAAAATGCTCATTTATGTTCAGTAAAAAAATTAAACTTATCGTACGGAACATCAACTATAATACCTTCAGTATAAACTGAATCAATCAAACTTTGTTTTCAGTAAGAACTCATAGCAAACTGTAAAGCATAACCGCCTGTTCTAAATTTATTATCTTCGATAAAATAATTGTACATTATAGATGTATCTTTGTCGACTGTGTGAGTTTTTAATTGAAATTTATTTGATGAAATGATTTTATTTATTACGTCCATTAATGTAAATGTAGAATTTGAATTTAATTTTATTTGTTTTAATTTTTCTTCCGCATTAAATGAATAATCTGATAAGTATCTGTCATCATCAGCATAATTTTCTGAAGCTATATTTGTGTTTAAATATAAAAGTGTTATAGAAATAAAAACATGTTGCAACGCACTTGAAATAATATTAGCTAAAACATCATAAATATTTTCAATTGTAATTGCTTGATTTAAATTTACTACCTGACCAACTCAGTTATGTCAATTTAAATATGCAAGTTTATTGTTATAAATCTCTCTATTCATTTTTCTTGCAGTAATTATATTTTTATTAACTTTTGACAAACGATAAGAAGAGTATAAATCTTTAAAAAACTCAGCATATTTAACAAAATTTTCCTGTGTATTAACTTTAAAAAAATCAATATATCCAATTTTATCGTTATAAGAAAAATTATAATATTTATAAAAGTTTTTGTTCTCTAATAAAAACTCACCTTTTTTTAATCTTTTGTCATATTGTTTTTCATTAAAGGTATCTTCATTTTGGATAAATTGCAAGCTTTCTTTGTAATTCGTTGGAATATTTATTGAATGATAATTATCCATGAATGGGGTAGGTTCGTGGTGATATGCATATACAGGAACGGTTGTTCAACCATCTTTTGTACGGACGCTTTTATACCCAACACCTCTTGTTGTTACTGTTGTTCAATATTCTTTTGTATAAAGTAAGTCATAAAAGTAAGAATTTCTAATGCTGTATTTTTGTATTGAATTAAATCCATAAAATTCTTTGTCTTTGAAATGATGTTCAAAATCTTTATAATCAATTCCATCAACACTAAAAATATCCATTTGCTCAAGAACTTTGTTCTTCCATTCTAAAATTGAAAACTGATTAAATATTGTTTGTATTATAGGTTTATTTTCACTTATTTTTTTATTTATCTCATCTAGTTTTATGCCTTCAAACGTTTTAAATTTTTTTATAATTTTTGAATTTTTAATTAAAAAAGAAATAAAAAATAAACCAATAATTAAGAATATGAAAAATATAATAAGTCCGTTTGCAAATTTTCTTGCACTAATTTTATTGTTTTTCTTATTTTGTAAAATTTCATTTTTTAGTTCTTCGACTTTATCAAAATTATCATTTACAACTCGAATCTTTTCTTCATTACCATTATAAACATATTTTTTATAGACTTTTTCTAACGATTCATCTTTTTTATTCATAAGTGGTTTATAAAGAGTTTCAATTTGATTAGAAAAAATTTTGGTTCAATCTAATTCTCTAACTCTTTCTGTTTCATTTTGTTGAATTTCTTGCTTTTTTTTCATAATATTCCTTTTAAACTAAAATAGTTCTTCTTCGTCTTTTATTAACGAAAATCTTTTTGGATTATTTTCTTTATCTGATTTAATTGTTTTATTTTCAAAATTAAAAAGATTTTTTTCATTTTCTATTTCTTGTTTTAAATCCACCACTTCAGGTTCCAAATCATTAATTATTAAATCAGTAGAAATAAGTTCTTTTTTATTCGTATATTCTTGATTAGTTTTATCTATGTTTTTAAGATTATTAGTTTCAACATTATTATTACCATTTATATAATCAATATCAAACTCTTGAGTACTAAAATCTGGTAAATCTGGAATTTCTTTTACTATTTCATTATCTTTATTATCATCAAAATCAATAATATAGGTTTCATCAGTTTTATTTATTTGCTCAGTGTCTATCATTATTGTTTCTTTTGTAGCAATATCTTCATCTAAGAAATTAACTCTTTCTAAATTTTTATTTAAATTCTTATTTTTATCATTAAGATGTGAATTTCTTTTTTTATTAAACATTTTAGAAAATCTTTTATTACTTATAAAAAAGCACCCAAAAAATAATATAAACAGAATAATAGGTATTATTATTGATAAAACAATTCCAAATTTTCCTCCAGGGAAAGCTGTTATAAAATATAACAATGTGAATAGAATTCCTGGTGTTCATTTATAAGGCAATAATACAACATTATTACCCTTAAAATCATGATATCATTTTTGAAAAATTAAACTAAATGCGTTTTTATAACCAAAATCGTCTGGTTTGTTTTTTGCATAATATATAGCAGTGCCCAACATTATTAAACTCAATAACACAAATAATAGCCTCAGTAAACTAAAATGAAAAACACCAATTGAATAAGTGCTCTTCATTTTAAATATTTTTTGTATTGCAACAAGTAATAGGAATGAAAAAAATACGATTGAAAACATACCGAAAAAAGTACCAAAAGTATATGAATAAATTGTTGTCAATCCTTTTATATTCAAAAAAGAAATAACAATAAAAAAGACAACTATAAAACTCATTATAGTTCAAATTAATTGTTTGTCTTTTGAAAAAAAGTAAAGTTTTTTATGCTTAATTTTTTTGTGCTTCTCGTTTTGTTGTTTTTCTTCTACATTTAAATTTTCACTCATGAATTATCCTTTAAATTTCATATAAAGTTATTACAATCATTGGCTCTTTGTTTAATACTTTGTAGATCTTTCTTTTTATACTTTTTCTTAATTTTTCTTGAATTTGTTTTAAATCTATTTCACTTGTTTCTTTATTTGAAAACTCTTTTGAAAATAAATCATTAACAATTTCAGTAATTTTATCTTTATTATCTTTTGTAATTATTCCATATGATGATATGTGCAATTGACCCATTGGCTTTTTAGTTTTAAAATCTATTAAGGTACTTAAAGCTATAACACCATCTCTTGCTAAATTTTCTCTTTCATTAATTACTTCCTGAGAAATATCGCCAATTCCAAAACCATCAATTATTGTATCACCGACATTTTTAATGCCGTGTTTTTGAGAAACAAGTTCATTATTTACAAATTCAGCTACCTTACCATTTTGTAAAACTATACAATTATTAAAATTCATACCAGCAGCTCTTGCTATATGAGCAGCAACTACTAGATATCTATATAAACCTTGTATTGGGATGAAATATTTTGGTTTGAAAACCTTAATTATATTGTAAATATCTTCCTTTGCAGGATTACATGCATAATATTGATCAGAACTTAATTCAATTAAATTAGGTGTTTGACGTGCAATTTCATCCAATGTTAATGCATAATTCACTTCCAAACCATTGACTGGAGGTGCAATTACAATAACCGCATCATCTGGTCTTAATTTTAAATAAACATCATTATTTGAAGCAATTCTAATAAATCTTAAATATAGTCTTTCAATCGCTCCTGTTACCAATATAACAGCATTTGTAGTTTCATTTGCTAATCTATAGTCTATAAATTCAGGTAATTGTAGCCCTGGATTAATTTTTGATACTAAATTAATAAATTGCGAATAATTTCTTCCGTATGTTACAACGGGACGATTATATCTTTTTGCAAGAACCAATATTTCATGAGCAGTAATCATATCCTCATCGTAAAGACCAATAATAATTCTTTTATTATTTGGAGTATCCTTAAACTTATATTCTATTTTCTTTGAAATTCATAGTTTATCAATACTTCTGCCTGGATAATTAGAATGGCCTGAGTCTAAAATTAAAAGCTGTAATTTCTTACCATTATTAATAATTGAATTAATTTGATTAACATCGGTTTTGCCATAAGGACCTAAATCTCCGTCAACAAAGTTGGTCATAAAAATTATATTCCCTTCTGAATATTCGAAGTTTAATCCAATCTGCCCCGGTAATCCTCCAGCAACATCAAAAGGAGTGATAACAACATCATTTATTTTTAGCGGCATGCTAATTGTTTTAACTTCATAGTTTTTGTTATCAATGTTATATTTTGAAATTCTATCTAATAAAACAATTCTATTGAATGCACTTGTATAAATTTTTAGATTAGGAATTTTCATCAATAATCAAGGAACTGCAGAGAATGTTTCGTTTTTAACGTCAGTTATAAAAAGACCTTCAATATCCTTTGATCTTTTTTCTAGGTAGTCATAATTGCAAATTAACGTATCAATACCGTTGTGGGAATTAATTGGAACTTTTGTGCCTGAGTTTATTACATATAATTTTTCGTTTATTTCTAAAACGTATGAATTTTTACCATTTTCATCGAGACCGCCTAAAGCAAAAAAATTAATTTTATTCATATTTCTCCTTAAAAAATATTATTTTTTGAACATTTTAAGATTTTTAATTAAAAATATTTTAACATTTTTAATTTCTTTTAAGAAATAAAAAAATAAGAAAAAAGTTGGCAACACCAACTTTATTTTATTAAAAATTCTGCACTTACAAATGTGTGGTCACTTAGTACTCTTGCTGTTGCAATAGAGTTTCAATTACCTTCAATTTCAACTTTGTGAGTTCTAAACAAACTCTTTATTTCTTCGTCTTCTATTGTTTTATAAATATCAAAAACGTTAGATGAAACTAGTTCATAATTAGTTTTATAAAACAATTTATCATATGGTTCTGATCATTTGTGTTTTTTTCCCAGTGAAGTTTTATGATCATCAATATCTTTAAATACTGAATTATATTTACCTTCAAGTGTGCTAAATGCCAAAGATTGTTTGCCTTTCTTGATATTGGTATCGCCACCAAAGAATATATTACTTTGATCTCCATCAATTTGATCGAAATAATCTAATACATTTGCTAATTCTTGTGATTCTCTGTATTCAAATGAACCAATTCCTTTATATGATTTTTCACCTATTTTTTTGTTTGATCCAGAAACACCAGGACCATCAAAATGAGCAAAAACAAATGTTAGTTTTTCTTCGGGTTTTAATTTGAATTTAAATTTTACTCCATATGGTGGACGTGAGTATTGAGCTTTTGTATCGCCCAATTTATCATCAAATTTATTATCATAACTATAACCTATTTCATTATTATTAAAAGCTTCAGTCTCCATCGTTTGGTTATTATAAATTACAGCAACATGTTCAGCAGCACCATCTCCAAACTTTTCACCCTTTAATTTTTTAGATAAAACATAAGAATATAAATTTGAGCTATTTAAGGCATTCATTTCATCAACTAAAGTTTTAATTCCTTCTTCGTTGTTAACTTCGGTTAAACCTAAAACATCAAATTTTTCTTTGTTTGCTAATAGTGCAATTCTTTTTGTTTTTTTACTTTGGTGTTCTGTATCACCTGTGAAATTAAGAATATTTCAATGTCCTCATTTAACAACATTTGAGTTAGCTTTTTCTTCTTCGGTTTCTTTGTTGGGTGTATCTGTTGAAGAACTATCATCATTTTCATCATTGTTTCCACTATTTTCAGAAGAAGCATCACCTGCGTTGTTGTTTTCGTTTTCGGTGCTTTCATCATTTCCGGAAGAGGAATTATCTCCATCGGTCTTTTCAGTTTCATTTTCTTTACCCGACGAATTTGATGAATTAGAATCGCCTTCAGTTTTGTCGTTATCAGTTTCGTTATTTTCTTTTTCTGAATCAGAGGTTTCTTTGTTGTTCTCATCACCTTCTTTTTCTTCTTGTTTATTTTTTTCATCTGTAGTATTATCTTCTGCTCCGGGTTGTTTGTCATTTGAATTAGTTTTCTTTAATTCATTTACTTTATTTAAGAATTCATCATATTTTTCATTTAGTTTATTTAATAAATCTGCATATGATTTTTCTAAATCGGATGTGAATGTTTTTTCTACTTCACTAAATGAATTAATAGAAGTCACAACCTTGTTTAATTCTTCTTCTATTTTAGAGTTATTTTCTGTATTAAACTCTCAAAGTAGCCCTAAAACTTGATTAAGTCTTTGTTCATATTTAGCCTTATTTTCTATTGTTTTTTTATTTTTATCAACACAACTTAGTGCTAAAAAAGGTAGGGATACTATAGGGGTTAAAGATAATAATAATATTATTTTACTTGATTTTTTCATATCCATATATTACTATAAAACCAAATAATATATTATAAATATATTAAAAAATAGATTTTAATTCATAACTTAATTAAATAAAAAGCACTAGTTTGTTAGTACTTTTATTTCTTTAAAGATTTTTTTGTATCATATCCTAAATCAAATAATAAATTCTGTAAATCTGCCGCTTTTCTAAAATCTTGTGCTCTCGCGGCTTCTTTCATTTCGTTTACTAAATCCTCGATATAATCCTTATTTGCTTTTAATTTTAATTTTTTATTGAATTTAGTTTTTAACACTAAATTAGCATCAATTTTAGGTATTGGTTTAACAATTGTTTTTGGAATAATATCATTTTCTTCATTGTATTTTTTTTGAATGCTTCTTTTCATTATATTATCATCAATTGTTTGTTGCATTGAATCAGTAATAACGTCAGCAAAGAAAATAACTTTTCCATGGTCATTACGAGCTGCTCTACCCACAATTTGAATTAAAGACCTTTTATTTCTACTAAATCCAGGTGTATCAGCGTCTAAAACTAATATTAAACTTACCTCAGGTAAATCAATTCCTTCTCTTAATAAATTTATTCCAATAACGACATCATATTTTCCCATTCTCAGTCCAGTTAGAACTGCATTTCTTTCGAACACTTCAAATTCCTCGTGAATATACGCTGAATTTATTTTATGTTCTTTTAAATACTTCGAAAGTTCTTCAGCACTGCTTTTTGTTGTTGTTAATATTAATGATCTTTCGTTATTTTTTATTTGTTCTTTAATAAGATCGTGGATAACAGCAATTTGATTTTCCTTTGGCTTTATTTGAATAATTGGGTCCAAAAGTCCTGTCGGACGAATATATTGAGTTGTAATTTCTCCATCAGTAAGATCTAATTCTTTGTCTCCTGGCGTTGCTGATAAATAGATTCTTTGTAAATTTATGTCATCAAATTCTTCAAATTTTAAAGGTCTATTATCTAATGATGATGGTAATCTAAAACCGTATTCAACTAAATTGTTTTTTCTTGAAAAATCTCCATTATACATACCCTCAATTTGTGGTAGCATTAAATGACTTTCATCAACAAAAATAATTGCATCTTTAGGTAGATAATCAAAAAGGGTATATGGTTTTTCACCAGGTTTTCTGCCATCTATATATCTAGCATAATTTTCCATACCCTTTGTGTGACCGAATTCTCGAATAGAATCAATGTCAGCAGATATTCTTTCTTCAATTCTTTGACTTTCAATTAACTTATTATTTTTTCTAAAAAAATCTATTTGTTCATTTAATTCAACCTGAATTTCTTCACAAATTTTTTCCATATTTGCCTGGTTAATTAGAAAGTTTGTACATGGATATATTATGATTTCCTCCAATGTTTGAAGAACTTCTTTTGTGATTGGATTAATTAAAGTTATTTTTTCAATACTGTCATCTAACAATTCGATTCTAATTAATGAATTAAATTTATAACCGGGTGAAATAGTTATAACATCACCCACAGCCTTAAACTCACCACTTTCGATTTCGGGGAAAAATCCTTTATTCACATATCTCATTTTTACAAGTTGGTTTAATATATTTTTTTTCTTTTCTTTTAAACCAGTTTTTAATAAAAGATAATGTTTTCTATATTCATTAGGGTTAAATGCACCATAAATTGAAGCGACTGAAGCAACTACAATTGTATCCCTTCTACTTATTAAAGAATTGATAGTTGATATTCTCATAGCTTCAATTTCCTTATTTATCATTGATGTCTTTTCAATAAATAAATCTGTTGAAGGAAGGTAAGCTTCAGGGCGATAATAATCGAAATATGAAATAAAATATTCAACCTTATTTTCAGGAAATAATTCCTTTAATTCTTGGTAAATTTGACTGGCTAAAGTTTTGTTATGACTTATTACTATTGCAGGTCTATTTGATTCTTTGATTACATTGGCTAAAGTAAATGTTTTTCCTGAACCAGTAACACCTAATAAAACTTGGTGTTTTTTACCTTCCTTTAATCCAACAACTAGGTTTTTAATTGCCTGTGGTTGATCTCCTGATGGTTTGAAATTTGAAAAAAGTTTAAAATTGTTCATTAACTAATTATAATATGCTTATTTTTATAAAATAAGAAAAATAAGTTTTGTGGTAAAATAATAAGCAATTATGAAAAGAAATAAAAGAATATTATTAACATTAGCTTCAACTATCGTTCCGGTATCAACTGCGGCAATCGTTGTATCATGTGGTTCGGGCGAAAGTTATAATGAATATGCAAAAGATTTTGTTTTAGGAACAGCCGGTAGAGAAAACTATAATAAAGAAACAAAAACATTAGATTTAAGTAAAACTGAAATTAGATTTATTCCTCAAGGTGCTTTTTCAGCTCCAGCATTGTATGCTCTGTTTGTAAAAGGTAGTGCAGCGGCTAATCCGAATCCTCAATTTTTAGCTCCAGATGGTATCTTTGATATTAAAAAAAGAAGTATTAATATTGATAAAATAATACTTCCAGCTTCTTTAGAAGTTATTGAAAAAGGTGCTTTTTCAGACCTAGGATTAAAAGAAGTTCAATTTGATATTTCTTCAGATAAATTAACTAAAATTGATGCAGAGGCATTTGCAAATAACAGAATTTCAACTTTAACTCTTCCAACATCAATAAAAGAAATCGAAGAAAAGGCTTTCCTAAATAATCAATTAACTTCAGTCAATTTAGAAGCATTAACAAACCTTAAAAAATTAAGTGTGGGGGTTTTTGCAAAAAATAAATTAACTGAACTAAATTTAACTAATATAAACACAATTGAAGAATCAGCATTAGCGCTGAACGAATTTAAAAATTTAGAATTACATAAAGATCTATCTCGTGTTTCAGAAAAAACATTTTTCTTTATCGGAACCGTAACTGTTGAACCAGTATCTCTTTCTGTTTTAAACGCTTCAGTAAAAGAATTTCTAAAACAACAATTAGTAAATAATGATAAATTAAATTATTCGATAGTAGAATAAAATAAAGTTGGTATTTCTACCAACTCCCAAAGAGAAAGTTCAAGTGCAACATAATGCCTTGGGCTTTTTTTATTATACATTTTATTTTTTTAAAATTAATAAATCAAAAAAAGTAAATAGAAAATATTCATTTTTTCAAATGAAGATAAGCATAATTTTATTATGTTAATTTTTGTTAATAATAATTATTTAATATATTCTAAATAGGTTTGTAATGGTGTCTTCCAATTTAATATTTCCCGCGTCATATTATTTATTTGGTTAACAACTGAGTCAAGTTTTTCTTGAGTTATAGTATTAAAGTTAAAACCTTTTTTGAATTCTCTTCTCAAAATTCCATTTCAATGTTCATTTGAGCCTCTTTGAAAAGATGCATAAGGTTCAGCTCTATAAATCTTTATATTTAATCATCTGGCTAAAATACCTATTTTTTCAAATTCAATACCATTGTCCACTGTTATTGTTTTTACTTCTAATTCATTATCTCTTATAATCTTTTTTAACTCTGAATTAATTATATTTGGTGATTTGCTTTGTATTATTTTTGCAAATCCTATTCTTGTTTTTCTTTCAGTTAAAGTTAAAAACATTATTATATCCATTGGCTCTTTTCCTAAAACTAGATCTGCTTCTCAGTGTCCAAATTCAAGTCTTAAATCTATAGATTTAGGTCTAGTTCATATTGGAAAAACATAATCAGCAGATTTTACAAGCCGTTTTATTACGGATGCTGTTCTTTTACCACCCTTTTTATAATATTGTCTTAATTTATCGTACTTTTTTATAACTCAATTATTAGTGTTTATTCAATTAAAAACCGTTCTTAAAGAAGGACAACAGTGTTTTGTGCTAGTTTTTATAAAATTATATGTTGACTTTATACCAAAAAACTTTTTGTCATATTTTTGTAAAAAAGCGTTAGAAAAATTTTTGAATTTTTGGTTATCCACGAATTTAAAATAATACTTATGTCTTGATCTTTCTCTTGTTTTTAAACTAGCGTGTTTAAATTCATAAGTTCCGAAACTATTTGTATTCCTCTTTATTTCTCTACTTAGGGTTGAAACACTTCGCTCGATTAATCTCGAAATCCTACGAAGAGAATAATTTAACTTTAAATAATTTTCAATAATTATTCTTTCATTATCTGTTAAATGGTTATATTTTTTTATTGTATAATTCATATGAGTTCCGTTCGTTCCAATGGAACTTTTTCTTTCTTAATTAATATAAAAAATTCAAGTTCCACATCTAAATTTTACTTTAAACGTGTTGCACTTGAATTTTCAATTTAGGAGTTGGTATTTCTACCAACTTTTTATTATTTTTCATCTATTATGTATTCAGTAAAATTAGATAAATCTTCCATTTTAAATACATGTAAAGAAACTAATGATTTTTTAAATCAAGGTATATTCTTAATGTGTTGTAAGGCTTTTGTTATTTGTAACAAATTATTTATTGATCTTGAGAAATAAAAACTATTTGAAAGTCAATGAAATCCATAATGTCTTAATATATCTCTTACATCTTCATAGGCTTGCTTATAATTATCTTCACCTTTTCCGTATTCTCTAATTAGTATTTCTTTTTTTAAATAAAAAACCAATCCGTACATCATTACCTCCATACATTTTAATTTTAATTTCTTTTTTAATTATATCATATTTAGTAATCTAATTGGGTTTGGATAAGAACCGCCTAGATAAAATTTAGAATAAATTATTTTTTATTTTAAATAAATTAATATAATTTTAAATACATATATATAACATTTTTAAAGGATTTTTATGGCAAAAGAAACAGTAAAAAAATCAAAAGATACTGAAAATTTAAAGAAAAAAATTACTAAAGATTTTGAAAAAACTGGAACTATTAAATCAAAAGATTTAAATAAACTAGTTCAAGATTTTAAAAATTCAAAAAAATAGATTTATTAATATTAAAAAAGTTCAAGATGCTTGAACTTTTTTAATTAATCTATTAGTTTTTTAGCTTCTGTTAAATTAACACTAAAGAATGTTGTGACTCCTCTTTTTTGCATTGTAGCTCCATAAAGTTTATCAACTCTTTCCATTGTACCTTGACGGTGTGTAATAACTAAGAATTGTGTATTTTCTTTTAAACTTTGTAAGAACTCAGCAAAACGAATAACATTAGCTTCGTCAAGTGCTGCCTCAACCTCGTCTAGGATACATAATGGAAGAGGTTTTGCCTTTAATAATGAGAATAATAACGAAATAGCAATTAAAGCTTTTTCTCCACCAGAAAATAGTTTTAAATTCTTAATAGATTTTCCTGGTGGCTGAGCCATTACATCAATACCACTTTCTAATAAGTTATCAGGATCGGTGTATCTAATTTCAGCCATACCCCCACCGAACATTTTTGAAAATACATATTTAAATTCATTATTTGCAAGCGAAACAGTATTTGTGATTCTTTCAATAATTATCTTATCCATTTCACTAATAACTTCTTCGATTGTATTTTTTGCATCAATTATGTCTTTTTCTTGTTTCTTAACTTCGTTGTATCTATCTTCTGTTTCTTTTAATTGTTCAATAGAATCAATATTTACATGACCTAAATCTTTAATGTCATTTTTTAAATCTGAAACAAGTTTTCTTGCAACCTCAAAATCAATTTCAGGATTATAGAATTCTCTAGCAGTTTCAAATAACATATTATATTGTTCAGATAATCTTTGTTTAGCATAATTAATTGCCGATTCTGCTTTAGCTTTTTGAGCTATTTTTTCAGAATTTTCAGTAATCAAAATATTTAAATCATTATTTGAATCACCTTTTTTAGCATTTGCGTCTGCAAATTCTTTTTTTGCAACTTGTAGCAACTCGTTTTGTGATGTTCTTTTTGCAACAAGATTACTTCTTTCTAATACTAATTTTTGAATTTCAAATGCAATATCAACTGTATCTAAATTTTCGATTTTTTCATTCGAAATATTTTCATATTTAATTCTTAGTTCATCGAATCTATGAATGTTTTCATCTAAGTTCATTTTTTGTTTAGAAACATCTAAGCTTAGATTCGAAAATAAATTGCCTAAATTATCTGATTTTTGTTTAATCTCAATTTCTTTTGATTTAAGTTCTGCTATTTTTTGTAATATTGCAGGTTTAATTATTTCAAGTTGTTTAATTTGTTCATCTAATCCAAATGTCGATGTATGTTCATTTTTTTGACCACCACTTAAAACACCACCAACTCTTATGATATCTCCTTCTAGAGTAACTACCATGTATCTTTTTTCTAATAATTGTGAAAGTTTATTTGCGTTTTCAATTGTGTCAGTAACTAAAATATTTCCTAGTAAGAATCTCTTTAATACATCAAATTCTCTTTCTGTTGAAACAAGTTCAGAAGCAACTCCTAAAAATCCTTTTTGTGTTTGAGCTACAACAATATGTTGTTCTAAAACATATTTTGGAGAAACTGATGAAAGAGGTATAAAAGTTGCTCTACCACCGTTATTACTTTTTAAGAATTCAATCGCCTTAACTGCAGTTTCTGGCGTGTCTACAACTACGTGTTGTAATGCTCCTGCTAATATTGTTTCTATTGCTAAAGCGTATTTAGTATTTACACTAATTAATTCAGATACTAATGCTCTATATCCTTTAAATAGTCCAGAATTCTCAACTATATTTTTTGTCCCTTTTTGTAAATTAGTTTTACCGTGTTTTACTTCTTGTATAAAATCCAATTTTGAATTTATTTTTTGTAGCTTACTATTTTCTATTTCTAGTTCGTTTTTAATATCGTTTTTTAAGGCTGATAAATCAAGAATTGTCTTATTAATTGATTCAATTTCTTGTTTTTGTTTTTGAATAAATTCTTTTGCTAGTAAAATCTTTGTGTTTAATTCACTTAGTTCTTCTTTAATTGCTTCTTTTTTTTGTGCATTATCAACTTCTAAAGTTCCATTAATAACCATTTCACGTTGTTTTGATTCTTTGGCCGATCTTATTTCAAGATCATTAATTTCAGTATTAATTTCTTCAATTCTAGAAGTTAATTTTGATATTGTTGCATCTAGCTCAACCATTAAATCATTTTTTTGGTTGCAAATATCTGTATAAAGTTTAATTTTAATTTCTAAATCTTCTTTTTGTTGTTTATAAATTAATGATTCATTATTTAGTTTTTCTAATGATTCAGAATATGCCATAAAATCATGAACCAATAATGAAACTTCTACTTCTTTTAATTGCTCACTCTTTAACTTAAAAATTTTTGCTTTTTCAGCTTGTTTTTGAAGAGGTTTGATTTGTTTTTCCAACTCTTGAACTACAATTGCTATTTGTTCTAAAGCTTCCTGAGTTCTTTCTAATTTTCTCATTGCTTCTGTCTTTTTTGAACGATACATTGAAGTACCTGAAGCTTCTTCAAAAATCTCACGACGTCTTTCGGGAGTTGCTTCTGCTATATCAGATATTGTTCCTTGTCCAATGATGGCTAGTGATGATTTGGAAATACCACTTTGCATAGCAATTTCTTTAATATCTTTTTGTCTCGCTATCTCTCCATTAATATAGTATTCATTTGATCCCTTACCACGATTTAATACACGCGAAATAGTAAAATAATCATGTGGGATACTTACAGCTCTATCTCTATTATCAAAAGTTAAAATAACTTCTGCTCTATTCATTTCTTTTTCAGTTTTTGATCCTGCAAAAATTACATCCTCCATGTTATCACCACGAAGAACTTTTGAACTTGTTTCACCTAACACCCATCTAATGGCGTCGTTAATATTTGATTTACCCGAACCATTTGGTCCTATTATAGCAACAACACCACCATCGAATTTTAAACTTACTTTATCTGCAAAAGATTTAAAACCGTGCGCTTCAACTTGAATTAATTTCATTTTTTTCCTTTCTTAAAAAAATAACCAATTTAATATTGACTAAACATTACTATAATGATAATAAAATTTTTGTTTTTTAAATTAAAATACACACTAATAGTGTGTAGTGTCTAAAAATATTTATTTATATCAAAATCATTAACATCTTTTTTTGATATATCTAAAAAGTGTTCACTGTAATAAGTATATATTTTATTTTCAAATTCAATATCTAATTCAAAAAGATATGAGCCATTTTTATACTTATTTTTATCAACTAAAAATTGAATCTTATGGTACTCTTGTGGATCGAACAAACCTTTATCAACAATTGTTGAAGCATTTTTATCCTTATGAAGGATTCTATAATGAATTTTGTTTTTTATTAGACTGTAATTCTTTAATAAAAAACTGAAGCTAATATAATAATTTTCCTCAAAATTAGTATTTTCTAAACTTAAATTTAAATTATGGTTATTAAATAATTTATTATTTGGTTTTTCAAAGAAAATAGAAAACTTATTTGAAGTATAAAAATCAATTTTAGACAAATTAGAAAAAATAAAACTTTTGTCTTCATTTCCACGATAATATGATTTTATTAAAATATAACCACTTGTATTTAAGATGCTTTTATCTAATTTTAATTCTTTTTTAAGAACTGATTTCAAAAGAAGATTAGCTTTATTTGTATTATCTTTATCAAAAGGTTTATCTGAATAATAAACATCATACATTATATGATTATCAGATGTATTATGAATATTAAAATCATAAACTGTTTTAAATGGTATATGGAAACCATATTCATCATAGTGAGATTGATCTATAAAAATTGTTGAACCTATTTGTTGGTCAATTTTTAGATTGTTTTTTAAGGTTTTAACTCATCAATTTTTTTCAATTTGTTTTTCTATATCTTTAAGTTTTTGAATATATACATCAACATTATCACTATCTATATGATTAAATGCTAGATCTATTTCTTTTTCTAATTCTTTAAATTTATTTCTTAAGCTAGTTTTTAGACTATACATTTTTTCACTTTTTGAAAACATGTATGTTCCTAATTTAGCTCTTAGAAAAGTTTTATATCTTCATAAATCAACTAAATTTTTGTTGGTTTTTTCAAAAAACTGTAATTTTTTATTTGATGAATTTTTAAAATCTATATTAACTGGTAATTTAAGATAATTTTCATCTTTAATTCCTTCAGCATCAAAATAAATTACATCTTTTAACATATCAAATCTTATGTTTGAAATCGTGATGATACTATCAAATTCATTGGTATTTATAATATCTTTTAATTTAATTTTTGTTTCAATGGTTTTATTGCCTTTTATATCTATTAAATCTAGTACCATTTCTCCATTACTATTTTTATAAAATAAGTACAATATACCATTATGATCATATGTTCTATGAAATACACTATTTAACTCGATTAATGGTGCTATTTTGTCTTGATCATCTAGGATTTTGTTTCCTGCTTTTACAATTTGTAATTTGTTTGAATTAGATTTAACTTTGTATAAGAAATTAACATTATTGTAATTTGAATCTAATCTTCTATTAGTAATCATATATCAATAGCCATTACTATAGAAATATCTACTAAATTTTTCGCCTCATTTTGTATTTGAGGTTATTGGTAAAAAACTTTCATCATAATTGCTTACTTTTGAATACTCATTATTTTTAAACATAAAATCTCATGGTAAGTATCTTATTAAATCATAACCTGTTTCAATGCTACTTGCGTTTCCAATTATAGGATTTACAAAAGTATTAGTGTATTTTCTTGTATCCTTATGAATAAAAATGTCTTTATTTTTTTCAGCACTTTCTCTACCGTCGTCTGCATGAGTACCATCAACTCTATGTCATTTTTTGTTATTTTGTCCAGCGGGATCAAAATAGACTAAAGCATACTGATGTTCCATATCTCCAGATTGTTTTGGAATTGCATGAACACCTGATAGCTGTAATAATAACGCAATGGAAGTTCCATATTGTTGGCAAACGGCCTTTCTTGTATTTATTGATGCCTGCAAATCAGAAAAAGCTAAAAGGTCATCATAAACAAAATAGTCGCAAACATAGCGAACAATGGCATAAACCTTATCAAGATCGGACATATCGTTTGAAATTTGGGCTAACCCGTTTTTTATAAAATGAAGTAAATTTTCTTTATCAATTCCTTCATTAATTCAATCTAATTTAATTGTTGAAGGAAATTTCTCAATTGTTTTTAATCTAATAAACTGATCTTGATAGGTTTTGGAATTTATGTTGGTTAAATCTTGATTGCCATCGGCTGTTTCTGTTTCAAAATAAATTGATTTTAAACTAAATTCAACATATAAATAATCAGGCCAACTTTCCCTATATCACTCCAATAATGCCTTAGTCATATTTCTTGCGTTGAAATTTAATTTTGAAACTTCAAAAGCATAATATTCATTTGAACTAACTAGTTTATTTAAAAGTTCTTTTAATTCTTTTATTTCTTCTAAATCATCACCTATCTTTGAACTTCTTTTGCTTAAAATTATTTTCTTTTGGTTTGTTTCGTTAAAAAATACACTATTGTTTTCATAATTTTGAACCTTTGATCAATCTAGGCCATCAGCATTTCTTCTTTCATTTGTTTCAGGTTTCTTATCGTAATCAATATCATTAGGATAGAATTTATTTTTTAAAATTTCATACTCATTTTCAGTTGTATTTTCATCATTAGGCTTAAAATAATTATCTTCATCTTGATTATCTAAATTATCATTATTGTTGCTAGGTTTGTTTGAATTATCTTGGTCACTGTTATCATTATCTTCTTTTTTATTTTGATCATCATCTTTTTTTGGAATATCTTCTTTTTTCGTATCTTTTTCATCTGGATCTTTTTGCTCTGTCGAATCCTTTTTATCTAAAGTTTTTTTATCATCTTCAGTTTTTTTGCCCGAATCTTTATTACATGAAATTAGTATAGTGGGGGTTACAAAAACAGTTAATAAAGACATCAATTTTAGTAATTTGTGTTTCTTTTTTAAAGTCATTATTTTATTATTTTTCCTTTTTTTATTTCAATATTTAATCTAAAGTTTAATAAATTTGAATTATAAAATTATATCCCTTATTAATAGCAAACTATTAATTACTTTAAAATATATTTTAATTTGATAAAATTTTTAAATAATTGAAATTTATAGAGGTTAATTAATATGTCAAATAATAAAAGATGAAAAAATAAAAAAATAAATATCAATAATTACAAAGTACTTGAAGTACAAAAACAAAAAAAGACTTTATCTAATTCTTGAAAAATAGCATTAACCGGATTATTTTTAATAGCAATCCCTACTTTTATTTTATTTATTTTAATTGGTAAAGATGGATGAGTAATTCCTTCAACTGCGAAATTTGGTAGATGAGATACTTTATTACCTATCGCATTTGCATGAGTTATTTTCCAAAGTTCGATAGTTTGTTTATTAGTATTTAGATTTAAAGTTTATAAAGCCAATTCATTTATTTTCTTAATTCCATTTGCAATAGCTATGGCTTCATTACTAGTATCTTCTGGTGTTGAAGATTGACCATATAGAGTGCTTCCTGCTGTTGGTTTGGCATTTTTATCACTACCCGCATTATTATTAGTAAAACACATCGATAAAAAAAGAAAAGATAAAAAAATGTTGGAATATCAACAACAAGAAAGAGCAAATAAATCATTACTAGACTAATTTAAGGGTTTAGTTTTTTTATTTAAATTGAATTTTTAAAACTTAAGTAGGTATCATATGTACAAAAAAATATCATTAATCGATAAGGAAATTGCAGATATTATCAATGATGAAACAAAACGTCAAGAAGATCATATCGAATTAATAGCTTCAGAAAATTATGTTTCAGAGCAAGTTTTAAATGCTGTTGGATCATCATTAACTAATAAATATGGGGAAGGTTATCCATCTAAACGCTACTATGGCGGGTGTGAATTTATTGATAAAATTGAGACTATCGCACAAGAAAGAGCAAAAAAATTATTTAAAGTAAAATTTGCAAACGTTCAACCTTATTCAGGATCTGTTGCAAACGCTGCAATATATTTAGCATTACTTAATCCTGGCGATAGAGTTTTAGGATTATCATTAAATTCAGGTGGACATTTAACACATGGATTTAAAATTTCTTTTAGTGGAAAATTATACGAATCATATTCATATTCAGTTGATGAAAATGGTTTTTTAAATTATGATGAAATATTAAAAATTGCTAAAAAGGTTAAACCTAAAATGATTATTTGTGGGTTTTCAGCATATTCACAAATTTTCGACTTCTTAGAATTTAGAAAAATAGCCGATTCTGTAGGTGCTTATTTATTAGCTGATATATCACATATTTCCGGACTAATAATTGCTGGATTACACCCTTCTCCAGCAGGAATAGCTGATGTTATTATGACAACCACTCATAAAACTTTAAGAGGAACTAGAGGTGCAATAATACTTACAGACAATGAAGAGATTGCTAAAAAAATCGACAAAGCAGTATTTCCGGGCTATCAAGGAGGTGCTTTATTCCATCAAATCGCAGGAAAAGCAGTATCTTTTTTTGAAGCTTTACAACCCGAATTTATCGATTATCAAAAACAACTTTTAAAAAATTCGAAAGTTTTTTGTCAAACTTTTATTAATAAAAACGTTAAGGTTATCTCAGGTTTAACACAAAATCATTTATTTATGATAGATGTTAAGAGCACATATGGACTAACCGGCAAAGAGGCGTCAAACATATTACAAGAATGCAATATCACTGTTAATAAAAATTCAATTCCTAATGATACAGAATCGCCAACTGTTTCAAGTGGAATTAGATTAGGTGTAGCAGCTATGACTTCTCGCGGTTTTATGGAAGATGAATTTATTATTCTTGCAAATCTAATTGATAAGTGTTTAAGAGATCCACACAACGAAAGTCTAAAAACAATAATAAAAAAAGAAGTAGCAAAATTAACAAGTATGTTTCCAATTAAAAGGTCATACATTAAAAAATAATAGGAGGTTTTATGGTCGAAGAAAAATTGGAAAATAAAATTAAATCTTGAATTTCTGAAATAGCAGGAATTGTAAATTTTAAACCTCTTACAATCCAAAACGGTGTCGATGTTGAAAATGATGGTGTTTTTGTTGAAAAAAACAAAAATAAAAACTCTATAAACTTAACAATTGGATTGGTTATATTAATTAATTTGAACGCAAAAATCGTTGTTGAAGAAATATATCAAATTGTAAATTACAAATTAAAAGAAGAAAAAATAAAAATTGGAAAATTATCTATCTATATAAAAGGAATTAAATAATGAGAAAAATTAATGGTAAGGATTGATTAAAAGCGGTTATTTCTGGTGCTTATAACCTGAGCAACAAGCAAAATCTTATTAATGCTTTAAATGTTTTTCCAGTTCCTGATGGGGATACTGGTTCTAACATGTCTTCAACAATTATTTCTACAGAGAAAATAGAATTAGATAACAACACCGATATAAATTTTGTTGCTAATAAAATATCTCAAAGTATGCTGTTTTCAGCTCGTGGAAATTCAGGTGTTATTTTAAGCCAAATCTTCAAGGGTTTTGCAATAGCATTCCAGAATAAAAAAGAAATCAACTCATATGATTTAGTTAAAGGTTTTGAAGAAGCAGCAAAAAATGCATATAAAGCGGTTCTAAAACCAATTGAAGGAACAATATTAACAGTTATTAGACAAACAGCAGAAGGTCTAAAGGAAAATATCTTAATTGATAGTGATATAACAGATGTATTTAGAATGGCTGTAAAACTATCAAGAATAAGTTGTGATAATACTCCAGATTTATTACCAATTTTAAAAGAAGTTGAAGTTACCGACTCTGGCGGCGAAGGACTATATTCTGTTTTTGAAGGGATGCTTTTATACTTCGAAGGCCAACCTATTAATCTAATGGACCAAAAAGAAGAGGTTAATAAATTTATTTCAGACACCGAAGTCTTTGATGGCGAATTTGGGTATTGTACAGAATTTATTGTTGAGTTAAAAAATAAGAAAAAATTTAAAAAAGATTTATTAATTTCAAAACTTGAAAAACACGGAAATTCAATGGTTGTGGTTCAAGACGAATATTTCTTAAAAGTTCATATCCACGCAATTAGACCAGGCGATGTTTTAAATGTGGCAAATAGTTTAGGTCAATTTATTAAAGTAAAAATCGAAAATATGACTCTTCAAGCAAACGATAGTAAGCAAAATAGTAGCGAACAAGACAAGAAAAAAGAAGAATGTTGCGATGAAAATAAACAAGAATGCACTAAGTTTAAAAAATCAGCAATAATTTCTTGCAATTCGGGATCAGGAATAATTGAACTATTGAAAGAAAATGGTGTGTCCTACATTATCGAAGGAGGACAAACAAACAACCCTTCAATTAATGATATTATTTCAGCTATAGATTCAGTTAATGCAGAAACAATATTTATATTACCAAATAATTCAAACATCATTCTTTCTGCGCAACAAGCCTCTACGATTGTAAAAGATAAAAAAATTATTATTATTCCAACTAAATCACAAGCACAAGCCTTAAATGTAATCTATAACTATAATGAAGAAAATAGCGTTGAAGATAATCATCAATTAATGAAAGATTCGCTTTTAAATATTCATTATGGTGAGATTGCTCCTTCAATAAAAACAACCAAATTAGACGGTGTAAAAGTGAGAGCAGGTGACTTTATGGCTATTCAAGAAGGCAAATTAAAAGACACTGATGGTACCTTTAATGGGGCTGCAATTAAATTATTAAATAACATAATTAATGATGATACACAAATAGTAACAATTTTTTATGGTCAATCAGTAACTGAGGCAGACGTTAACGAGCTTCAAAATTATATTGAGATTAATTTTAACGTTGCTGTTGAAATATATAATGGTGGACAAAATATTTATCCATATTTAATATCTGCTGAATAGGATGAAACAAATGAAAAGAATAGTTTTTGATGTTTTAAATAATGATGGTGGTATTGTGAATGCAGTTTATGCTGCATTGACTTTTAAAAGTAAAAACAAAGACTACGAACTTGCATTGGTGGGAGATAAAAAAATAATTGTAGATACAATAAACAGTAGTTCTTTTTCTTTAACAGAAGACGATTTTATCATTATAGATTCAAGTGATTTAGTTCATATTGATAATAATCCAAGAGATGTTTTAAAGCGTTCAAGTTCAATGTTAGATACATTTAAATACCTTAAAGAGAATGATTTCGATGCCATTTTAAGTAGTGGTGATAGCGGTGCTTTATTAACTCTTTCAACATTATTAATAAAAAGATTACCAAATGTTGTAAGACCAGCTTTTATGCCGATTTTGCCAACATTAGTAGAAGATAAAAATACGCTACTATTAGATGCTGGTGCAAATATTGAAACTTCTCCTGAATATTTAAATAGCTGAGCTATTGTTGCTACAGAATACTACAAATTAATTTTTAACAAAGAAAACCCAACTGTCGGATTATTGAATATTGGAACTGAAGAATATAAGGGAAGTGCAAATATCAAAGAGGCTTTTTCAAAATTAAAAGATAATAAAAAGATTAGTTTTTATGGATTTATCGAACCCAAAAATGCAATTGCTGGCGACGTGGATATAATTCTTGCAGAAGGACAAAGTGGAAACATATTCTTAAAAACTCTCGAATCTTCTTTTTTAGGTTTTGGAAAATTATTAAAATCAATCATTCACAAAAATATAAAAACCAAAATTGGTGGCCTATTACTTAAAAAAGATCTTAAAAAATTTAAAGAGAGATTTGATTATAGAAACGTCGGCGGAGCTTTCATCATAGGATTGGATAAAATTGTTGTAAAGGCACACGGCGGATCAGATGAAATAGCCTTTGAAAATGCTTTAAATCAGATAAAGTTTTTATTAGATAAAGAAAATTTTATCAATAATATAGCTAAAAATTTAGAGGGTGGTGGAGATGAAATTAAATAAAAAAGATCTAGAATTTTGAACTAAATTAGAAGATAAATTAAAAACTTTTATCGATTTTAAAAATTTAACAGATCAACAAAAATATACACTAATAACAGCTTTCACTCACAAATCATATGCTAACGAACATAAAAGCAGCGAACATAATGATTTTCTTGAATTCGTTGGTGATGGGGTATTACAATTTATATCTACAATGTGAATATCAAAATTAAAGCTAACATTGAAACCGAGGAGAAGCTACTAAATTAAGAAGTAAAATTGTCGACAAAAAAAACCTAGCCAATATTTGTAAAAAGTATAACCTATTTGATTTTTTTAGATATTCAACAACAGCCTTTAATAATGGGTTAAATCTTAAGACAATCTCTAACCTTTATGAAGCATTTATAGGAGGGATATATCAAGTATTTGGAATAAATGGTGCGATATATGTTGCTGACAAAACACTTAAAAAAAGTTTCAAATTAGAAATCTTACAGGATCATTCACATCCAAAGAATCTTTTACAGGAGCTTTTTCAAAAATCAAGCAAAAATAATGTCGAATACGAAACCGTTGCCTTGCCAAATGGATTTTTTGGATCTTCAGTATCTTTTGAGGGTAAGATATACGGAGAGGGATATGGAAAAACCAAAAAAGAAGCAGAAACAGATGCGGCCACAAATGCCTTGGAGAAACTAGGAAAATAATATGCAATCATCTAGTCAATTATTTATCAGTATAATAACAAACACAGGACTTTGGGGAGCAATAATATCTACGTTAGTCATAACTTTTTTAGGTTTCATTCTACATAAGACAAAAGTACTTAATGATGGCGCTACTGGTGCGATACAGAAATTAATTATAAATATAATTATTCCCTTTTTATCTTTTTTTTCATTCATGAAAAACGCAGATAATTACGATATTAAAACATATGCAATTGTTTTTGGATTGAGTGCAATTTATTATGTAGCATTAACTTCAATTGCAATACTTTGAATAAAGTTTTTACCCAGACTAATACCTAAAAGTGTATTAAGAAAAGCTGAAAAAGATTACGTAGAATATCAAGAACATGTTGAGTTAGATGCTAAACAAATTTGAAATAAGGATATTTGCCTTGAAAAACTTCAGAAGAAACATCTAGTCACATGGTTAATGTGTATATATGGTTCTAATATACTATTTGCTACTCCAATAGTATTAGGTGTTTATGGGACGGGCGTTGAACTTGGGGCCTTAAACATTTGAAATATTCTATATTACATTGGTGGTTTTGGATTATCCTTTTCATTAATCTCTGGAGTAAAATTTACAAAAAAAGAATTTAAATTTACTTTAAAAAAAGCTGTTTTAAATCCTGCTTTTATAGTTGTATTAATTGCAATCTTACTTTGAGCAACTCAATATATTCCAAATTGAGGTGCTACTATAAAAAATGTTGAAAAAGAATTATTAACAAAAAATAACGTATTAAAAACTTTTGATAAAGTCGGCACTTTCGGTCCAAACTTTAGTACATTGTATGGAATCACAGACAAAGCAGATCCAAATATTATTAAATGGTACCAATTTAGCAGAATTGACAATTTTTGAGTTAAATACAATGGTTCCCCAACAGGATGGTTTGATTGAAATATAACAATGCCTTATATTGCAAAACCAATATCAATACTAGCTGGTTTAATAAGTCCTTTAATATGAATAGTTATTGGTACTAGTTTAGCTAAAACCAACATAAAAGAAATGTTTAAAAATAAGCAAAATTGATTATTCTTATTTTATAAATCAGGAATAATGCCGATGGTAATACTGTTGCTTGTTAGTTTCTTTGTGTATAGTAAGTTAATTTCAGTAAATGTAGGGGCAATACTTGTTATGGTGGGGTCAGTACCTCCGGGCACAACCGTTGTTATATATTCGCAACACTTCAAAAATAATGATAAATACACATCACAAACAAGCAGTTTATCAACTATGACAAGCTTTATCTTTATACCTTTATGACTTGTTATTGGACAACTTGTTTTACATAATATTTCAAAATAAACAATCTATTATTAAAACAATTAAAAAAGTTAACATTTGAATTATGTTAACTTTTTGTTTTTTTATTATTCAGTTATTTTAGAATCTAAGAATTCTAAAAATTTATTAACGTTTTCTTCAACGTCGTTTATGTCATTTGTTCTTGTTAATCTATAGAATTCTAGTATTAAATCTTCATTTAAAACATAATCAACATTTTCTTTTATATTATTTGAATAATTAGATAAAAATTGATATCTTTTATTAGCTAATTCTTTATCAATATTATGACTTGCAAAATAATCATTATAATGTTCATACATTTTAGTTCTGTTTATATTTAGAAATAAACGTTGCATAATAGCTAACTCAATTTCGTAAATTCTTCTTTTTTCATTAAAATCTTTTTCAACATTAGAACGACTTAAAAATCTACCAAAAGAAAATCCTTGTTGTCTTTCAAATGACACATCGTCCGATGGTAACTTAAATTTGTAATCATATAAATCAAAAAATTTATATCTAAACAATGGGTATAATACTTCATTATCTTCACCAAGGCTAAAATAATTTATAAAAACTCTACTATCGTTATGGATATCCAATGTATGCATAAAGTTTCTAATATTTTCAGAATCAACAAAACCTGAGTCCTCTTCATTTACATCTTCATCATCTTTGGGAGTTAATCAATCATTATATAATTCTTCATCAACAGCTAACATAGTATGAGCTGTGATAAAATTATCCCCTCAATAAAAAATATGATCATTTTCTCCTTGAATCGGCTGAATTCTGTAGATATATCCACTGGCAATATCATAATTAGGGTCAATACTTACTTGTTCCATGAATTTAATTAGCATATTTTTGAAATTATTTATATCAGCTTTAGTTGCACTAAACAAAATATTCTGCATTTTGGTAGCAAAAAAGTATCTATTTCGTCTTTGAGCTGTTAATAAATAATTTTGGGGTTGAAATGTATTAATATAAACATCTAAGACACTCAACAGTTCTTTTTTTAGTTCAAATAATTCATTAATTTCTTTAATACTTGAATTAACATTTTCTATTGCTACAGCATCTAAGAATTTTTCTCTGTTTAAATATTTAATTGGGCTATCTGTTTTAGCCTCTTTTGATAAATTGCTATCATAAAAGTCTTGTTTGATAGATGTAACATATGTATAACTATCTATAAAGTTTAATATAACATCTCTATCTGTATGTTTTTTAAATTCGCTAAGAATAAGTGATTTAGCTTTTTTAGAATAATAAATTGAGTCTTGTAAATCAATAGAAAACTTTTCAACCGTTCTTACAAATTTAAGAGAATCAATTATTTCTTGAACGGTTTTTGAGTTTTTAACATCCTCTCTTACTCTCTGTTTTTCTTCTTCGCTAACATTCATCATTGAATCAATTTCATCATTAGCTACTTTTTTAGCAGTTGTTAAAATATTTACGTCTGCTGTTTCAACTTTATTTATTAAACCTTTCGGCATGACTATATTTTGATTTCCATTATATTTAATATTTTCAAAATCAAAATCTTCAGTTTTATTTTTACTGTTATTAATATCATCATTTAAAATGTTAGATTCTTGAATTAATTTAAAAATTTCATTTTCATACTCTAGTAAGTAATCTAAATTTATAAATTCATTTTCGTGAGTTGAATTTTCAAAAAGATAATCTGTTTTCTTATTTAAAAATATAAGTTTTGATATTAGACTGTTCATATCTTTTTTATTCGAACAGGTTTTAACAATAAAAGGTATTGAGGCTACAAGTGTAGCTGTTGCAGCTGTACCTGCAAATGACGATAATAAAACTCTTCTAGTTTGTTTCTTCATAATTTTATACATTCCTATTCTTAAATTAAGTAAAATTTTAATTAAATTATATATATATATATATATATATATAACCACTATTATGATAGTTATATGTATAATGTAGAGTTTTTGTAATTTTAGGAAGTGCGAAAATGCTTTTTTATATATTCTTTACGTATAGTAAAGATATTAAAAGATTTTTGTACGACCTTAAAAAACAGAAAAAAACTCTACATAAAAGATAATACACACAGATCTGTTTAACAACCATATTTTAATACTATTTTTAAAAAAATATTAAAAAATTAAATAAATTCGTAAAAAAAATACAAAAACAGCAGATTAAGTTTCTTTATAACTTTTTTATTAACTTTATTCCCTTTTTCGTTTTTCTTTTTATTTTTAATTTTTCTTTTATCTTTTTGTTAATTTGTTAATTTTTAATTAATTTCTTTATAATTCATATAGTTTATTTATTAGTTTATTTATTATTAGTAAATTATCATACTACTATAAGAGAATATATAATTTTTTATTTTATTATTAGTTTATTATTAAATAATAAAAAAATAGCAGTGAAACAAAATAATTTACAGATTAAAGCATAAAAAAAGCAAAACACATTGTATATCTTGCTTTTAATTTAATTAAAATTTAATAATATCTTCTAAAAAAACAATATTTTCACCATCTTGTTCATTGAGAACTTCAAAAACTCAAATTCCTTTGTTATTTTTATAAGCTAGAAGGGGCACGGCTTTGTTTTTACTTATTTTAATTAATTTTGATTTTTCTTTTAATTTTAAGTTGCTTTTTTTACTTTTTACCTGAATAAAGAAGACATTTTTTAAATTATTTTCATTAATTATCTTTTCACTTTTTGCTATTAAATCAACATGTAAAAATTTATCATATATCAAAGATGCTCGAAAAACATTTAAAAAAGGATATCTATTTTTTAATATTTTTGCAACAAATTCCTCTTGTTTAAATGCTACAAATTTGCTATAAAAACAAACATAAAAATAATCATAAAAGAGATTTTGATTTATTTGATTTTCTTTCATTCACTGCAAAATACCTTTTTTAAACAAGGAAAAATTTTCTTTTTTAAATTCTTCATATGTTTTATAATCTCTTAAAATTAATTTATTATAAATAATTTCTAAAAAAGGGGCGTTTTTGGGTAAAATTATTGATTTGTTCGCTCCTTTTTCTTTAAAATTAGTTGTAGTTTTCATCATTTATCCCTTTTAAAAACATCTCTTCTTTTCTTAAATTACTTTTAATATCACCTTTTTTGGTATGGATATTATTTAAATTTATATTATATTCTGAGCTAATTCACTCCATTTGTCTCATTAAATCAGTATAAAGCACCTTTCATCTTAAAGCTTCTGATCTTGCAATTTTTAGTTCTTTATTTAATTTTTCATTATCAAATTGATCAATAACATTGTTTGTGTTGGTAAATTCAAAACAGCCTTCTATTGTGTTTTGATTTAAATTAATATAATGTTGTTTAATTGTTTCTGTTGTTTTGTGGCCAGTCATTGCGGCTATTTTGTAGTCTTCTAATCCTAAGATTGCTGCTTTAGTAATTCCTGAAGTTCTTAAACAATGAGCAGATATTTTGATTTGGTGTGTTCTAAATTCTTCATCTTTTTCATAGACAAATTTTCTAAAAAAATTAAATTTATTAATTATAGTTGAAACTTCTCAAGGTCAGCTAATTCATGCACTTCAATATTTTTTGGCTTCTTCCGGAATTTTAATAATTCTTTCATTATTTTTCTTTTCAGCTTGAATTATCAAAGAACCATCGAGATTATTTTTAAAGTAGTCTCAATCGATGGCGGCGAATTCGCCAACACGGCACCAATTATATTTCAATGTGTATCAAACAAAACTAAATTTATCGTCGCCAAAATCATTTAAATATTTTTCTAATCTTAAAAAATATTCTTCATTATAAGCTGGTTTAATTTTTTTAATCGCGATAGCCCTCATTAATTCTGTTGTATCTAAAAAGAAAAGCTGTTTTTTATTCAAAAAATTAAAAAAAGCTTTTGAAATAGAGATAGCTAAATTATAAGTTCTTTTATTGTCGTATTTATTTTTTAAACTTATGCACATTTCTTCTGCATTGCTTCAATCTAAGTCTTTTAAAAACTTAAAGAATGATAAGTACATATCTTTAGTGTTTTTTGTACATTGTTTTTTATCCATAAATTCAAAATAATTTTGAAAAAATTTTTCTTTTTGTTCGTTGGTTGGATTATTTTTCATTTTTTGCTCCTATTAAAATAAAGTCTTTATCTTCTTTTCCAATACTTATTAATTGTCTTGCATATCTTCACATACAAACCCAATTTGCTATGTCTGTTTTAAACTTATTTCATGCCTTCTTGTTTTCAAAATCATCACAGGCTTTAATTTGGTAATCACCCAAATCTGCAAAACCATATTTATACAAATTGTAAAAACCTTGTTGTAAATCATATTGATCTACGTCCTCAAAACTTAAAGACAAGTTTAATTTTTTTATTAAACCTTCTATATTTTTAGCTTTTACAAAAAAACTATTCTTATTTTTTCAATTAAAAATATGAAAAGTTATTTTATTTTTTAATTTCATAATTAATCTCCTTGTTTCTTGCTTTCAATAAATTTTCTGGGTTTCAAAAAATAATTTTTTTAATTAGTTTAAAATGATTTTTATAATTTAATTTTTTTCTTTTTAAATTCATAATCACAAATTTATAAAGTTCTTTTTTATATTTCATATTTATCTCCTTTTATTTAAAAAAAATAATATGCAAAAATAGAGACTTATCATCCCCTCCGTTTTCTAACAAAATTATCAATATAATATATATCTATGTTATAATATGATTGTTAATTAAATAGAGGGTTCGACAATTTCTATTATTAACAAAGTGGGTTATTACCCGCTTTTTATTTTTTTTATAATTTTGAACTGCACTAATTAGTTAAGTTCGTTGGTAGGAATGCTTTTAAATTTTTTAAACTCAGTAATTCCAACAAATCATTTTTCTTTAAATTCGTTTTTTTTCATTTTTTTAGCATCTTTTGTTTTAAAACTTAAATTTCATAAACAGCTACGAATTCAACCACAGTTTAACTGTATTTTTTGATTTTTACCATTTACATAAAAACTTCAATGATCGCTAATTCTAATTATTTTTTGACCATAAATAAAATAAATAGATCCTATTTTTCTACCTCATCCATAGAAGTTTGAAACGTAATTTATTTCTATTTTTTTTATTTCTTCTAAATCATTTTTATCAATTCCAAAATATTTTGCAACAAAGTATCTTAGTTTATATTGTGCTTTTAAACGCACTCCTCATTTACTTCTTTCAACAAATTCTTTATCAGCATTCATATTATCTAAAACTTTAAAAGTTGTTTGTGTAGCTTCGAAGTAGTTATTTTTATCAAATTTCATGATTAATCTCCTGATTTTATATTATTTAGAAACAAAAAGTTAGCTTCGTTTACTGAAGCTAACCCCTATATGCTTAAAATATGGTTAACAAAGGGGTTCGACTTCTTTGTTTCTGTAATTATTATACCACTTTTAAAAAAGGATTATACAAAAATATTACACATTTTTATTTTTTGAAAAAATATGAAAAAAACAATATATAATAATTTTGTACGTGTTAGTACATTAATTCATTTTTGTGCTGTACAAAAAACTTATTAGAGTAAGTGAAAAAACACCCGATTATGGGTGTTTCTTTTTTTGCTATTTATCTCACGTTAATGGTTTTCTGGTTTCGACGATGCCGCTAGCTTTTAATTTAGCCTCATTCTCATTCATCTCCGCCACAATCTCATTAATTTCTTTTCCGATTTGTTTTTTTGACGCTTTAAACTTGTCTTTCGGTAGCAAGCTCTTAACAACGTTCATAACTCATTCAAATTTTTGACTGCCGGTTTTCATGGGCGCAAATTTTGAATAAATAACTTCAGCCTCTTTAATTCAATCAGGAAGCTTTTCAGAAATGTCTTTTAAGGCATCTTCTTTATTTCCGCGTTTTTTGAACGCATAAATAATAAAGTATATTATTCCAAAAATAAACCCTAAAATTGAGACAAACGATGCAACTAACTTAATAATATTTTCTATGTTTTCAGTCATTTTTTAATTCCCTTCTACTAATTTTAAAAGCTCTTGAAATTGGTGCCGTAATCAAATATTTCTTTTTCTTGTGTTTTTTAAATTCAAAATATTTTCAACATCAATTTCCTTACCATTTAAAAGCATGTTAACCATACATAAGTGGTAATCGAGTTTTTTATATTCATTTTCTTCGGTATTTTTTAAATAATTTAAAAAATATTTTTTAATTAAGACAATAAGTTTTTCTTTTATTCATTCTTTATCATAATCAAAATCTTTGAGTATAAAAGAAGTATCGGGGTTTAATAAGGTATATAACTTCACTAATTCAAAAACCTTACTTTTTAATTCCGTTTTTAAGTCTGGTATAAAAAATAAATCTATTTTTCTACCTTCTTTTTTAACAGAAAACCATCACTCCTTATCAAAACTATTATTTAATATAACCAAATCATAATCAGAATAAGAAGAATTAACTCCGTAACACCTTGAGCCACCCAAATAAATGCCTATAATTTTAATATTTTTTGTAAGTTCTAAAAAATCTTTTGAATTAACAAAATCATTAATTATTTGGTTCATTTTCTTCTTCAACAAAAATATTAAAATCTTGGTCAACAGATATACTGTCGTCTCAAACAATGTCTCAATCCGCTTCCGTAGTATTTTTAACCAATTTTCTAACCGGTCATTTTAATCTTAATGTTAGATTTTCAGCAATTCTATAATTACGTCATTTTGATAGCCTTTTATTAATTGTAAAATATCATTTTTTTAAAAAATCATTACTTCACATTATGAATAATAAGGATCACTTTCAGAACTGTTCTCTTCCTCTTCGGTTATTTTTTCAATTACATAATTCATTCCGTTGTTTATGTAAAACAAATAATCTTCAGGTGTTGCGGAATCTCTAACAAAAAAATCTTTTGAACTATTTGGATTAACAGTTATTGTTTGTTTAGCCATTATTTCTGCATCAGGCAACTCGCGTGTATCCTTGGTAATATAGATATTAAGTCTTGTATTACCTTTATTTTTGAATGTAAAATTAATTTTCCCGCGTCTTTCTGGTTCGGCCGTAATCTCACATCTTATTCTTTCAAATACTAAAATATTATTCACAAAAACCTCATCTAAATAAGTGCCGTTTCTAGTTAAATGACTAATCATCTTGTTATTAACTTTAATCATTATAATTTAATATTTAACGTATTATTATTCAAACTCATAAATGCTAGTTGTTCCCATTTTGAAAAATTTCCACTAAATTTTCGCATAAAAATTTTTTCATTTTCTGTAATAAAAAACTGTAAAAATATACCTTGACTGCTTGTGCTTGTTGTAAGGTTGATTATTGTTCCTTTACAAGGCGAATTAATAGGCGAACCTTGTGCTGAAAAATTACCAGCATAAACTCCTATTTTACGGCAATCGTTAGGACTTTTTGCATCGCCGTTATTTATTGTTTGTGATGCTCCGGAACTTCTTAATCTTGCATCAATCTCGCTCTTGGTATAAACACTACTTTTATCTGCTTTTGTTTGAATAACGTTATTAATTTGTGACGATATTCTAGATTTTTCATTTTCTATTTCCCTCGCCTTTTGTTTAATTTTGTCTAATTCATTAGAAGATAATTGTTGTTTTGAAGTCAGGTCCGTTATTTGGTTATTAAAATATAATGACTGTTGTTCTAAAGTTGAAAAACGTTCTGTATTTTTATTATTTTCTGAATGAAAGGAGTTGTTTTGTTCACGTATAGCGTTATTTAAAAAAGTTATAGAACTTTCCTGACTTACATTTTTAGTTTTTATATCTTCAATTTTTTCATTAATTTCTTCAAAAGAAATAGATAAATTTTCATTAATTTTTTTTCTAATTATTTCGTCTGCATTTGTAGTGTTTAAAAAATCGGTATTTTTAAGCTTTTGTAGTTCAGTATTTAAATTTTCAAAATCTGGTAAATCTATATCAACAAACCTATTAATAGCATTTATTTGATTTTCGCTCAATTTGTCTTGTTTTAAAGAAATATCGAGCTGATATTTTGGTATTTGTTCATTTAAATTATTTCAATTTGAATTTTGTAAATATAAAACAGCTTGGGGATTTAAAAAACTCTCTAAATTGTTATAATTTCAATTTGAATTATCGCTAAAATTAATATTTCCAATAAATTGTTTTTTATAAAACAATTCAGGCAAAATATTATTATTTAGTCTAAATTTAATTTCCTCAAAAACACAGCGGCGAAGATTATCAGCATTTACTTCGCCGACTATTTGCTTAAATAGATTGTAATTTTCTTGTTTTAATTTTTCTGGGGTTTGACCTAAAAAATTATTAGCTAAATTTAAAATATTCAAACAGATATAATCAAAGACATTTTCTTTATTTTCAAAACTAGGATTTAAATTTTTAATTCTATTCGAATAGTAAAATCCGTCAAGATTAATCCCTAAATAATCGCAATAATTATTTAAACTTAACCCGTATTTTTCAAGGTCAGTTTTTAAAAGCATCGTACCTCCTTAAAGTTTTTTAGGTTTTTGTGTAATAATTGAACTACTAAAAACAGTTTTGCCTTTTGTAGCTCACGTATTTTGTTTTAAATGTTTCTGTTGTCAATTTTCTCTTCTATAAGCAACCTTAATTAATTCCTGATGTCTTCTATCCTTGACCTTATAACCTCTTAACAAATAATTACCAAATTTTCGACCCCTTCAATACGCCTCTCTTTTTTGATAAGTAGAAAAATCGAGGCTAGTAGAATAATTAATTGTTTTTTTAATATTTTCAATTTTTTCAATACCTTCAAAAGTAGCCAAATCTAAGTAAGCTCTGTTCCTTTTTTCTTCATTTTCTTTTATAGTTTGTGTAAAATCGTGACCTCAACTTATATTGTCTAAATAAAATCTACCAGCTGATGGTGAAGATAAAAATTGTTCTATTTCATTTTCATAAAATAACCTAGACCCTTCACGTTTTATCATTAACTTATTATTTGTTGTTTCCTTCCTAAACAAAATAAAATAAGTTAATATATCTAGTTTCTGTGTATTGTCGTTATCAGGAATTATTTTCAGTCCATAAATTCACGCTGAATTTAAAAAAATAATATTTTTATCAAAATTTGGATTTTTGATTTCATTAATTTTTTTATGTTTTAACGCTCCTATTTCGGCAAAATTTAATTTTTTATCACCAAAAAAGTTTTTTAATTTTTCAGATTTAAATGTATTTTTTAACTTATTTAACCCTAAATTAATTACAGGCATCAAAGAGCGTATATCACCCGTTCTTACTAAATTAACAATACTATTTGCACCGTTTAGAACTCTTTGCATAATTCCTGCGACTTTATTTATTTTAAAAACTGTATTTGAAAATTTAGAACCTGTTGAAATAGCTTTTTTAAAAAAATTTATACTTGCGTTTAGTGGGTTTGTTGTAAATTGTTTAATTGTACTAATTGAAGAAGTGATTTTATTTGTTTTTCCTAAAAATAATTTTAATGGTTTTGTTACAACAAAAGAACCTAACAAGGTGGATCCTATTGATTTAATTAAGTTTAAACCTAATCTTTTTGCATCAATTTTTTTGCCTTCGAAACCATCAAAAATAAAATGGGTTACTAAATTTAACATCGTACTAATTGCAAACCCTGCAACCGGTACTAATGTTTTAAAGAAAAAAGACGCTATATCGATACCGAATTTAATTACAAAAGAAATAATAGTTTTTAAAAAACTATATAAAAAGTTTTTTCGTTGTTTTTTTAAAAGTGGGGGTAAATTTTTGATAGGATTAGATGAATTAGACCCGAAATTTATCATCTTATTTTTTTATGTTTTAATGTGTAATTTTTGTAACAGCTTTTGGATAAATAACCCCAAAAAGACTTTTAGCTTCGTAATAAATAGCTAAATCTTCAGTTCCATTTAACTTAAAAATGTTAGCAGCTACTATTTGAATAGCGCCTGCTGAAACTCAATTAGGAGCTATAATTGCATCCACATTTTGTGGTAATAAAGGACTTACTTGAATTTTATAACCACCAAGTACATCCATAACATACTGACCGCCTTCAAAGTATTTAATAACTCCATTTCCGTTATTTCCTAATTCAGCCAGCTTGTCTGCGATTTCAGGGGAAACAGTTATAATGATGTCGTCTTTTGAAATTAAATCAACACCCTCAGCTTCATCTCTCATTTTAGTTAATTTGGTTGCTTCATTAATTAATTTTGTTTTAATTGATGAAGCACTTTCTGAAGCGGTAATTGTCGTATTTGATGTTGTCTTAGCTAGCTCCTTATAACCGTCTTCTTCAAACATTTTTAAATACTTATCTGTTGCTCGGTCTAGCTTATCTGAAGCTAATGTTAATAATTGATCATTTAAAGCTGAGCCGTATAAGCCTTGTGCAACTTTTAGCGGCACTTTTCATTCAAAAGTGACATTTTCGCCAACGTTAAATTTTTCGATGTCTCCTGTTCCTAAAGTACTTTTTTCTGTTAATTTAACACCTTGGGATTTAATAAACGTTGCACTAAACTTGTTTGCATCTATTAATGAAGTACCTGTTGCATAATTTAAAAGCGTAGATTTTTGGACATAATGAGATAATATTTGTCCTTTTTCAATCGCCGAAAGCGCTAAGGCCTCTGTTGTTCCTCCTTGATTAATTTTTGATAATCAAGTTTGTTTAATAATTGTTTTAGTTGGCATGTTGTTATCTAAAGCCATTGATTAATCCTCCTTAATTCTTAACTACAACGCCGTCACTACTAATTCAAGTATTTTTATTAACAGCATTGTCGTTTTGATTTTTATTATTTAATTCTGCTTTTTCAATTGCAAAACCTTCTGCGGTTGCGAATTCTAATAAAGATTTATTTAAATTAGAAAAATCTATTTTTTCATAATCCAAATCAACTTTATTAAAATCTCGTTTAATACCGCTGTTTTTTCACGCATTTTGAATAACATTTTGCAATTTATCTTGTTGTAAAGCGTACTTATTATTTATCTCATCTAAGTTATTTTTTAAATTGTTAAACTCAGATAATTTGTTTTGCAAATCATTTTGCAATTCATTAATTTTTTTTGTTTTATTACCTATTTTTGAATTTAAATAATCTTCTAATTCATTTTTGTTTTCAAAAACAGCATAAACGCCCAAAGCTTCTAAAATTTCAGTTCTTTTAGCTTCAGGACTTAAATTTAATGCAGCAAAAACGTCGTTTTCTGATAACTTAAGTTTTTCTGCAATTGTTGAAATAATTTTAGTCATTGGTTAGATCCTTTTTTAAAATATGTTCCGTCTTTTGGGCAGCAGTTCCCTTATTATTTTTTATAACTTAATTATCGTTGTTGTATTTTGTGGCGAGAAATGAGAAAGCAATTTAAAAGATTTAAAATCGCCGTTATTTATTGAAATTTTTATTTCATTTATGAAAAGACTTTTAATTTCAAGATAATTTATTTTTTTAATATTAAAATAATTGTTTTTATTAAAAAATAAATTAATCTCTATATCTTTAGGAACCATATTATTTTTAAAAACTTTATAAAAATAGTCAACAGGGTTATTTCACACCCAATCATTTTTGTAAGACTTATCAATTACTTTTTCTATTTTTCTAACTTGAAAACTAATATAAAACTCAAAAAATACTCTTTCTCTTTGTCCGGCCCCGCCAGAACCTCCGCTATAGCTTGATGAGCCTTTTTTATAAAAGTGGATACCTTCAATAAAATCACTGTTTTCTCCGTTTTTTGAAAAAACTCTAGAACTGTTTTTGACTATCTTATAACCCCTTGGAATTAACTCAGATTTTCTTTCTAAAACTCATGCTTCTATAAAATCAGTTAATTGACTGTATGCTGTAAGCTTTTCGACATAACGAGCATCATTTACTTGTTTTAATTTTGAAAAATTAAATACAATAGTTTCAAAATTATCAAAAACATTTTTATTTAAAAAATCAAAAACCCTAATTTCTTTACCAAATTGAACAACTTTAAAAGGCTGGGTTGCTTTGCTTTCTAATTCGATGCTCAAATTTGGTTTTTCAAATTTATCAAAAATATTTAAGAAATCTTCCTTATTTAAAACACTTCAATTTAAAAAATTTAAGTTAGTTGATTTTTTAGTATTAAAATCAACAGGAGAATTTGAGTAAGTTTGATCATCTAGTTTATCCGGCAATGATGGAAGCGTTAAAACATATTGCTCAAATTGTTTTAAATTATTATCAAAAATAGTTGGTGGTACTGGTTCTATTTTTTGATTATCAAAATAAAATCAGTTTGAGTTTAAATGTAGTTCTACATTCCTTTTAAAAACCTCATAATCATTATTCTCATGATAATTTACAACATCTATAAAGAAAGGTAATCCAATTTTGTGCTCGGTATTCATACCATTTTTTCAAGCATACCGGGATTTAAGGCTTTCAGATAACATAATAATCACATTAGCTAATCTTTTTGTTTCTAACTCAAAACCAGAAACGTTAAGTGTATTGAAAAGATCATTAAAAATTTTGTCGATGTAAATTGACTGATCAGTGCCATTAAAAACATTTTCTTTAAAATTCTTTTTTTCATCCTCAGAAAAACCTGCAAAGCCGGTTGAAAGAACCTTATTGACTCACAAACACTTTAATATATTTTCTTCTAACAAAACAGCAAAAGTACTTAAGAAAAAATTTTTCAGATTTATTTTTTTTGTTTTATTATCAATTTTTGGTAATAAATTTTTTAAATCCAAAAGATTTATTTTTTCTCAAAAATTAGAATATAAAACCAGATTTTTGTTGTTTGAAAAAATAGGGTTAATTATATTTGGAACAAAGATATAGTTAGGATTTGAAAAAGAAAAGCTATCAGGTTTAATTTTTGAAGGCAAAATATTGTTATTATCATCTTCAAGCTCACCAAAAAAATTTATTTCGTTTATAAAACCGTAATTTTTAAACCTAATTCTAATATTTTCAATTTCTGCTTCTTCATCATTTTCTATAAATTCAAAAGTTAAAAAATTATTATTTATTTCTTTTAATAAACTAACACTTTTTAAGGAAATCGTGAAAACATGTTCACTATCGTCCTCAGGACTTATAGCATCTTCTAAATTAAACGAATAATAAAAATCTTCTAAATTTTCAGGTTGTTCTTTAAGACTAAAAAAATAAAATTTTTCATCAATTTTTTGATCTGTATAAAAATCAAAACTATTAGCATAATCATAAATTACGTTATTATCTAAATCGTTTTTTTGATTTAGGGTATTAGTAAATCCTACATACTTACCATTTATTTTTCCAACTTTTTTTAATTTAAGAGAAATTGATAAATTATTTTTTAATGCTAATTCCTTAGGGTTTTCTAGATTACATATTTTAAAAAAATAAAGTTCATTTAAATTATCGAAATTTGAAATCATTTTAATTTTCCTCATCAAAATTTTTGTTTTCTTTAATTATTGGAGAATTAGGATTTAAATTAACACCATCTGCATTGATTTGATATAAGGCGTCCGAACTTTTTAAATATTCAGTAGATGTTGGAACTATTATTTTTAATTTATCATTATCTAAATTAATTTTTAAAATTTTAAAAATCATTATTATCAGTTCCTTATAATAAATCTCTCTTAAATTAGCCTTACTTTCTAAATAATCAGCATAATTTGAGTTTAAACTTTCAACCTCATTATTATGCATGTTTTTTGTTCCAAAATCGGCCGAATTCATTCTGAAAAACATAGCATCTTTAATTAAATAAATTAACTTATCAATTTTTTGTAATATATTTTGTGCTAAACTGTTCCCCTGAAAAAAACTTAACGGGGATGCTCCAGAACTCATAAATGCCTGGTCATAGGCAGAGCTTTTTATTACCCTTTTATCTAAATTATAAATTGCAGCTTCAGCATTTGATGCTGTACCATTAGAAAAATTAGATTGAACGTATATAAATGGAGAAGAATAGTAATTATCACGTAATAGCATCTCCTCACAATTGTCTAACATTTGAAATAGTGAAGGATCTACCTGTTCTATTTCAGAAGTTTCCTTATAATTATTTTTAAAAATTATTCAAGGAATAAAATCATATAAATTAATTTCGTCGGGATAATAATAATTCACATCTTTAAGTTTGTGCTGTTGTCCAAACTGATTTTCTGCATAAGTCGAAATTACATTAACTTGATTATTTTCCAAAATGTTATATTCTTGAATAATTTTTAAATTTAATCCATTTCTTTTAATCTCGTCTATTTGAACTTTTAAATATACTAATTTATTCAAATATTTTTGATATTCAATAACCTTGCCCAAACGCAAGATTACCTTATCATCCTTTTTTACAACGCCAACTGCATACAAACCGTTCTTATATAAGCATTCTTCTAAAAACTGTATTTTTTCTAAAAATTCATTATCAGCAAAAATATTATCAAGTATTTTTTTGTTTTCAAAATCTAGTAATATTTTAGGTAATTTAAAAGCAAGAGCATTAACCTGTATTTTTGCGCCTAGTTCTAAAAATTGTTTTTTTGAGTTTGGGCGTTTAAAAATGTTTGAATTATAAAGCTGGGACATTTCTGAGCTTTGTGCCTTTGCAATTTGAACAAAACTTGTAATATCTTTTTTATTAATATCTTCCATTCTCTTTTTCCTTTCATAACAACATTAAAGAATTTTGCATTTTATAACAAATGGAACTAGCCATTTCAAAAGCATTAATTAAGTCATAAATCTCAGGATTAATACTCTCGTCTCGCTTATCTTCACCGGGTTTTATATACTGTTTTGACAAATTCAACAATAACTTAGCGGTTGATGGATTAAATATAATTGCGTTATTTTTTAAAAGTCATTTCTGTCACTCTTGTCTATTTATTATTCCGAATTTTTGAGTACTTGTATCGCGTCTGTTGGCCGCTAATGTAGCGATATTTAATTTTTTTTCAATTATTAGGCGAGAAAGATTTTCGCGAATAATATCGTTATCAGTTAAAATAAGACTAATTAAATCGTTTTGATAATCAAAAAACAATTTATCCCTTCATTTTTCGATTATCTCATTATTGAAACTGCCTATTAAATTTAAGAGCATTAAATTTGTGTTGTGTCTAAAAAAACCTCTATCACTATTAATAAGTGATTTAACATCTTCTATCGCGTTGTTCACATAAATCTGTCCGTTATCCAGAAGAAAAACCCTGCATCAGCTTGCGTTGTCGCTTAGGCCTGGGTCAAAGCCATCATAAACTGCTAATATCTTCCTATCTTTTAAAACTTCTTCTAAATTTGCAAAGTTAATTGATTTATTAAAAGCAAAGCCATCATTATCAAAAATTAAATTTTTTAAAAAATAATTATTTTCCTGAGTTTCATCCAAATAAGCAAACCCGCAAATAGTTACTAATCATCGATTATAGTTTTCTTTTTTTAACGTTTCAGCAGATGCTCTTTGCAACGAAGAAAACTGAGCTTCTGGAACAAATTTTTTATGATACATGGTAACAATTAAACCTACGTTTTCAAAATCCGGTTTTTCTACTTGCAAAAAAGTTTTTTCGTTTAACTCGTCTAAAATAACATTATTTATTTTTCCATTTTCTAATAAAAGTGGTATAGCTTTTTGGTGATAATCTTTTATTAAAAAGTGTTCAACAGTAAAAATGTTGTAAAGAAATTTTAATTTAATTTGAAAATCATCAGGGGCCGCTAACCTCTCAATAGTATTAGCTCTTAATAGCGGTAGTTTGTTTTTTTGGATTTCATAAAATTGCTTTAACAAATGAAGTTGTTTAGTAACGTCTGTGGGGTCCTCTATTGGTTCGTCTATTACTAGTTCTCCAAATAAGAAATTATCGTTTTTTAAAGTAATACCCTGAAATGCTTGAATACTTTCCCAGTTTTCAAATAGAACACATCTACCTAAACCTCCGTCATCGTAGTTCCAATATAAACCAGAAGTATAAGCTTCAAAAAAAGGAGTGAAGTCTAAATTGTGTTGATTTTTTAAAAATGATAAGACTTTTTCAAAGGTCGGTTTTAAGGTTTTGGTGATGTGATTATACTGGTTCCGGCACCATAAGCTACAAAAGTTTTTTTCATTTACGAGACGATAAATTGTTATAACCGCTTGCCCAAAAGATTTAGATACACCCTTAGCCCCGCTATGAATTTCTATCAGTGATTTTGATTTAAAAGCATCATAAGCAGGATTATAATCACCATCGGTATAGTGTAAGATCTCTTTTAATTTTTCTTCGCTAAAATCAGGGGGAACAACTGCTATTTTTTTGTTTTTAATTGTAGAACTCATTTTTTTAATTTTTACATAAGCCTAAGCAAAGAAAATTACCACAATCACAATCGACATCTGCTACAGGTTGATCAAAGTTATACGGTTTTCGATTTTCTTCATCGATTTCATTTTGAAGTTCATTCTCAACATTTGAAAATAGGACACCCTTAACAATTAACTTAGCATTACGATGCTCTTTGCCGTCGGCCGAGATAAAGGTTTGAAAACCTAAATTACCAAAAACGCTTAAAACATCACCAGGTTTTAAATTTTTATAACTTTGTAAATTATTAAAATCAATAAAGTTAATATATTCCCAATTCGTACCATCGTTAGAATATTTTAATGTACCAGCCACAAACTCATAATTCCCGGATTTGTTGCTAGTTAAAAACTTAATATCTTTATGAACTATACCCATAAGATACAACACAGCACCAGTCATTTTTACTCCTTTTTTTAGTCTTATTAGATTAAATGCAGACCCGTGGTATTTTTTTTCTACCCAAAAAAGTGTAAATATCAAGGTGTAATATATATATATAAAACTGATAAATAATATCAAAAAAATTGATTTTTCTTTATATTTTTAAAAGAAAGTTAAAAATTTTTATCATTTTTTGTTGAAGATTGTCTATTAAAATAAAAAATGTAGGATATTAATTTGCCTACATTTTAAAATAATTCAACTTGATTTGTTTCACTTAGATTTTTATAAACACCTAATTTTCTTAGCTCAGTAGAAATTTTAGAATTTACTTTTGCTCTTTCTTCTAAATCTTCTATCGATAAAAACGATGATTCCTCCCTTGCTCTAACGATTGATTCAGCAACAACATCACCCAAACCTTCAACAACAACAAACGGAGGTATTAAAGCTTTATTTTTGTTATCAATAATTCATTCCTTAGCCATGGATTTTTCAAGAGAAACACCTTGTATAACATAACCACGAGCATACATTTCCTTTGTTATCTCAAATGTCGTGATTAACGCTGATTCTTTGGTTGATAAGGGATTATTATTGTCATTTTTTCTTTGTTTATATTCCATCAATTTTTTACTTACTTCATTATAACCTGAAGACATTGTCTCAATATCAATTGCATCAGGTCTTATCGAAAAATAAGATGCATAAAATTCAAGTGGATAATAAAGTTTATATCAAGCTATTCTTCAAGCCATAATAACATAGGCTGTTGCATGTGCCTTGGGGAACATATACTTAATTTTTTTAAGAGAACTAATATATCAATCGGGTATATTATTTTTTATTAATAATTCTTCTTGTTCTTGTGATAGCCCCTTACCTTTTCTTACTTTTTCCATTATTTCAAAAGCCTTTAAAGGTTCAATATTCTTTCTAATTAATTCTTGCATTATATCATCACGACAACAAACACAATCTTTTAATTTAAACCCGTTATTTACCAGATCTTCAGCATTTCCTGCTCAAACATCCGTACCATGACTTAATCCACTTAATAGAATTAAGTCATTAAAGGTTCTTGGTTGTGCTTCTTTTAACATGTTTCTAACAAAGTTTGTACCAAATTCCGGCAATCCGTATGCACCTGTAGTCTCATTATCAATCATTGAAGGGTCAATTTTTAATGATTCTGTTGTATAAAATAATTTCATAACTTCTTTGTCAAACTTCGGTATTTCTCTTACTTTAGTTTTTGTTAAGTCTTCTAACATCTTTATTGTTGTAGGATCATCGTGGCCTAGTAAATCCAATTTCAGAACATTATCATGAATGGATTCGAAGTTAAAGTGCGTAGTTTTTCAGCTACTCATTGTATCATTGGCCGGATAATTTACCGGCGTAAAATCTTCAACATCAAATTCTTTGGGAATAATTATAATTCCACCGGGGTGTTGGCCCGTAGTTCTTTTAACTCCTGCTGATTTAGTTGCTAGAAAATCTAAAAATAATCTTGATCAGGGAACTTCATTTTTTCTTACTTCTTTCATGTATTTTTCACAAAATCCGTAAGCAGTTTTTAGTGCTATTTTAGAAATAGTTCCAGCTCTAAATGAGTGGTCTTCACCAAATAGTTCTTTTACCAAGTTATGAATTCTTGGTTGATAATCACCGCTGAAGTTTAAATCAATGTCGGGTACTTTATTAGCTTCAAAACCCAGAAATGTTTCAAAGGGTATATTGTGTCCATCCTTTTCTAATAAATTACCACAGTTTGGGCATTTCTTTTCAGGTAAATCTCAACCCGAAAATATGTTTTCATCCTTATTTCATTCAAAATATTTACATTTTAAACAAAGATAGTGAGGCTCTAATGGGTTGACTTCCGATATTTCAGATAAGTTTGCGACAATTGAAGAACCAACTGATCCCCTACTACCAACCTGATATCCATCTTCGTTTGATCTTTTAACTAACTTATGACTAATTCAATAAATGACTGAATATCCATATTTAATAATTGGGTTTAATTCTTTTTCAATTCTTTCAACTATCTTTGAATCTGGGTCATTCCCATATTTTTTATAAAGATTTTCATAAACTAAATTTCTTAATTTTACAGGTGAATCATCAAATGTTGGAACATATAATTTATCTTTTATAACTTGTATTTTTTCAATTTGATCAGCAATTAATTTGGGATTGTTTATTACTAAATCCTTAATAATTTTTTCATCTCCTAAAAATGAGAATTCATCTAGCATTTCACGTGTTGTCAAATATTTAAAAGATGGTTGAGTTTTTAATTTTAACGGGTGCATTCCACCACCCAATGACGGTGCGTTGATATATATTGCATGTATCAATTTTTGATAATCATAAACATATCTTGCATCTGTTGTTGCAACACATTTTTTATTAAGTTGAATACATTTTTCTAATAAATCTTTATAAGCTCATTGAAGGTTAAAAAAACTTATATCTCCAGAATCTAATAAATAATTAAAAGATGATATTGGAGGAAATTCAATATAATCAAATTTTTGAACTTCATTTATTATTTCATAATCAGTACCAAATAAAACCTTATCTCATAGTTTAGATTGATGTGTTGCGGAACCAAAAAATAAATTTGAATATTTTTTCTTATCTTCTATAAAAAATTTTGGTCCATTAGCAAAAGAATCTGTTAATGAATTGGATAAAATACTAAACAATTCTTTAAGACCTCGCTGATTTTTTGCTAGTACTCTAATCTCGTTTGATCTTGTTCTCTTTGCTCAATTGGTTGCATTTGCTTCACTAAGTTCTAGTGATGTTTTAATATTTTTTTCCAATAAAAGACGACTTATCATTTTTAATCAAACTTGTGCAAGCACATTAGCATCATAATCAGCACGGTGGGCATCTTGTACGTCGTAAGAGATATTGTGTCTCTTACATACGTTCTCCAATTTATGCTTCATTTCATCAGTATCCAAAAAATGTGAAACTTTTAAAGTATCAATACACACCAATTTAGAAACGTCATAGCCACTAGCCTTTAGTTTTTGATAGCACATTCCCATATCGAATGAAGCATTGTGAGCTACAGCTATTCTGCCATTAAGAATATTATAAATTTTATCCAACCCTTCTTGCTGGTTTAAACCGTTGGCTAACATTTGTTCATCTATACTTGTTAGGTTTTTTATTTTATCAGTAAGAATCTTGTCCGTTTTTATAAAGAATTGAATTTTTTCGGTTTGAATACCATTCCTTATTATCGAAGCACCAAATTCAATAATATCGTCAAACCTTGCTGATAATCCTGTTGTTTCAAGGTCGAATACAACATATTCAGCATCTTTTAAATTAAACTCTTCAAACCCGATTAAAATTGTATTTTTATTTGAAATTGTTGATATAGTCGCCCCATATATAGGTTTTATTGAATTATCTTTTTTTAAGCTGTTATAAAACGAGGGAAAACTTTGGACGTTATCTAAATCTGTGATAGCAATTGATTCGTGTCCATATTTTTTAGCCGCTTTTATATAATCTTCAGGGGAACTAATACCATCTTGCGCACTCATATTAGTTCTTATTGCCAAATCAATTCTCTTTATTTCTTCATTATCTTCGGTTAATGATATTAATGGATCTGTTATCGTAAATCATGATTTTCCAGAAGCCATAATATACTTACTTTGATTATAAACATCATCAAGTAAATTTCCTTCAATGTAGACTGTATCGCCCTCTGATATTTTTGGCTTTTCTTCGTCTTCATTTTGTATATATTTTACTGTTATTGCCTCATTATAATCGGATACACGCATTGTTAAAATGCGTTTATTATTTTTTAAATTTTTTCATTCTAAAAAGTATATTTCACCTTTTATTAAAACTCTAATTTTTTCAAAGGTGTTAAGAGCTGTTTCAATGCTCATTTCAATTGCTTTTTGGTTGTTTTTATTATATAGGTTGAACCGTTGTTCTTTTGATAGTTGCTTTTTAATTGGATTATTTTTTTCTTCCTTTTGTTTTTTATCAAAAGAGTTTATTAAACTATCTACTATATTTTTTCTATTTTGACTCTTTGAATTTTCTACCAATTTACACACTGGATTAAGAAATTCAAATCCTATGGTTGCTAAAGCTTTTTTAACTTCTTCAATATTTGAATTAAATTTATCAAAAACACTTTTTAATGATATGAAAAAAATTATATTATTATCGTTTAGTTCTATATTTTCTTCATGAATAAAACCAGAAATATTTTTAAGATTTATAAACTTTCTATCAATAATGTATTTTAAATAATCAGTTATATTTTTTTTATCTAAAATAGTGTTTTGTATGACTAAATTTAATGTATTTTTAGGAAATTTTAAATCTAGAGATTTTTTAAATCTCTTATATTCGTGTATATCAATATGTTCATCAAATTGAATATCAAAAATTCAATTGTAATATCCTTCATAAGGTGGTTGAACTGATAAAAGTCTTGCACCTTCAAATTCATCCGATGGCTCAAAATTGATTTCTTTGCATAATACCTTAAAACCTTCAACGGACATACCAAACTCCTAAAAATATTAAATGAATAAAATTGCAGATGTAGCAATAACAACAAACGATGTTGAATCAAAACGATCCATATAACCACCATGACCTGGAATTAAATTAGAAAAATCTTTAATTCCATACAATCTTTTAATTAACGAAAATACAAGATCACCAATTATTGAAACAAATGGTAATAAAAACATTCCAACAACCAGTTGTTTTCAATTTGTAAAAATTGTAAATGTTTGATTATTGGTTAAAAATCCTAAATACATTGTAATAAATACGAATAAAGAACCAAAGGCAAAACCAATAAATCCTCCCTCTCAAGATTTTTTGGGACTTATTTTAGGTGCCATACCAACCTTAATTAATTTTCTACCAAATAAAGATCCACCGATATAAGCCGTTGAATCCGTAATGACCGGTATACTAACAACAGCAAACACAAAATATAAACTGGCTGAATTATAAAGAAACAAGGCCTTAAAAGATAGAGGAATAAATCAGGTAGCAAATACTGCAACAATGTAAGAAATAATAAATTCTTTAAATGTTCTTTTTAAAAGAAATAAATTAATTAAATAAAATAAGGATATTATTGTTAATATCAAACTAAATTGTATTAATCCAAAGTTGGCTATTTGGTTATAACCAAAAAATATTGTTTTTTTGATCTGCTGCGTTAATTCAAAAATATTAAAACCTGTTTTTTGAGCCATTGAAACAAAAGTATTTACATCACTTGGATTATTAGCGTACCAATCAAGTGGAAATGCTCATATTAAAATTGAAATTATTGATAAAAAAATATTTTCTCATCTTTTTAAGATGCTATGAGATAAGACTTCATAAGTTGCTCATACGGAAATTACAGAAAAAAATGAAATACCGATTATTTTTCCTGATGTTTTACCAAAATAAGTAGTAAACAAAAAAGGAATTAATATAGCAAACAGTATTATTGCTGATTTAACTCTTAGTTTTATATTCTTCATAATTTATAATTATAATTGCTATAACACTATGTGTTATGAAAAAAATTATTTTTAAAAAAATAACAGCAATTGGCCGTTATTCTATATAGTCATTAATTCTTTTTCTTTAGCTTTTGCTAATGTAGAAATAACTTCGATCGATTTGTCAATTTCTTTTTGAACTTGGTCTAAATAGTTTTTTTGTAAATCTTCAGATAGTTCTTTATCAGCTTTAATGTGTTTGTTTATATCTTGACGCACTTGTCTAATTGCTACTTTTGCTTGTTCAGCTATTTGGTTTAGCATTTTAGTCATTTCAACACGCTTTTCTGTAGTCATTTGTGGATAAATTAATCTTATTTGATGTCCCATGTTGACAATTGTTATATTTAATTTTTGATCCATTATTGTTTTCTCAACAGTTTTTAATATTGCCATATCATATGGTTTTACCAATAATTCTAAAGGTCCGTTCGTGCTAATTGATGCAAGCTCATCCAAATTCATTCAACTATCATAATAGTTAATTTTAATTTTATTAATTATTGCGGGGTTAGCTTTTCCTACAGCAACTTTTAATGATTGACTTTCAAAATTATTAATTGCTTTATCTGTACTCTCTTTTAAATCTTCTAAATAAAAACTTAATTCCATATTTTCTCCTATTTAACTTTAGATATAACTGTATTTGGTATTTTATTTTCAATCGCTCTTAGAAGTGCGTTTGTTTCATTTATATCAAAAATGATAATATCAATATTATTATCTTTAGCCATCGATGCCGCTGTTTGGTCAATAACTTTTAAATCTTTTTCAAGTAATTCATCGTATGTTAATTTGTCAAATTTAATTGCATTTTTATTGAATTTAGGATCAGAATCATATACGCCATCAATATTATTTTTACCCATCAATATTGCATCAGCCTCAATTTCAGAAGCATATAATGTTGAGGCTGTATCTGTTGTAAAGAACGGTCTTCCAGTTCCTCCAGCAAAAATAACAACTTCACCATCTTTTAAATATTTCTTTGCTTTTTCATTTATATACACTTCACAAACTTTTGGATCCATTGTTAGTGAAGAAAGGACTCTTGAGTGTAGTCCGTTGTGTTCGAACCCCGATTGTAGAGCCAAGGCATTCATTGTTGTTGCAAGCATACCGATGTAATCTGCCCTTACCCTTTGAATACCGTTTTTCGCAGCACTTGTTCCTCTTCAGAAGTTTCCGCCACCGACAACAATCGCTACCTCAACATTGTTTTCAATAATAATTTGTAATTGCTTTGCAAATTTATCTACAAGTTCATAATCAATAGCTAGATGCTTTTCCTTATTAGCCAGTCCTTCTCCAGATAATTTGATTAAAACTCTCTTATATTTATAAGCCATTAAATAACCCCTCTAATCAAGTTTATTTTTTAAAAAATTATATATGTTTTTAGATTTTAATATTTATTTTAGCGAATAAAAATTTAGTAATAAAAAATCAAAGGCTTTTAACCGTTTAATTTTTTATTTAATGAAATTAATTTTTGTTTTCCTTTTTTTACAGCATCATAAGCACCAGGTCTTGTCATTGCAAGTTCTTGACTTATTTCAGAAAACGATAGATCTTCAATTAAATATAAATGCAATGCTTGCTTTTGTGATTGGGCTAATAATGAACCATATTTTTCGTATAATTCAATCATTTCTTCTCTTTCAGAAATATCGGCCATTATTCGTTTATGCCTTTCATCAATCCATAAATATAAGAATCTAAATCAAATTCTGCTAGGTCGTCCACTTTTTCTCCAAGCCCAATAAATTTAACAGCCAAATTTATTTCGTCTTTAATCGTAAGAACTATCCCACCTTTTGAAGTTCCGTCCATTTTTGTTAAAACTATTCCGGTTAATGAAGTTGCTTCACCAAAGGCTTTCGCTTGTGAAACCCCGTTTTGCCCTGTTGTAGCATCTAACACCAACAAGCTTTCGTGCGGAGCTCCTTCTATTTTTGATTCTAAAACCTTATTTATTTTAGAAAGTTCATTCATCAAGTTAACTTTATTTTGTAATCTTCCAGCAGTATCAATAATTAAAACATTATAATTTTCAGCCTTAACCTTATCAATAGCTCTATAAACAACAGCTGCAGGATCTGTTTCATTTGTAAGCGGTTTTATAATGTCAGCACCTACTTTTTTTGCTCAGATTTCCAATTGTTCAACGGCGGCTGCTCTAAAAGTATCGGCGGCCGCAATCAGCACTTTATTTCCTTCTTGAATTAATTTATAAGCTATCTTTGAAATTGAAGTAGTTTTACCAGACCCATTAACACCAACAACCAATATAACGTTTGTTCTATCTTTTTTAATGTTTAGAGTTGTATCAATAATTGAATTTGAAGCATATATTGTAAATAGTTTATCCGCAATAATTTCATTTATTAATTTTGGATCATTAATATTTTCATTTTTAACTTCTTTTTTACATTCTTCTATGATGATTTGAACAAGTTTTATTGAAATATCAGACATTATTAGAATTTCTTCTAACTCTTCAAAAAATTCCTCATCAATTCTATTGTGTTTGTTTTGTAGTTGTTTAATACTTTCAACAAAAGAAGAATTTGACTTTGAAAGACCTGCAATATAATTGTCAATTTTTTTATTTTTTCTTAATTCTTTTTCAAGCAGTTTCTTTTCTTTGGCTTCAATTTTACTTTGTTTTTTAGCAATTCTTTCTTCTTCGGTTCCGAATAATTTTTCTTTTAATTTTGATCAAAAACCCATAATGCTCTCCTGATAGTTTCTTATCTTATTATTTTATTTATATATTTTAATATAAAAAAAAGAATATAAAAATTTTAGTAAAATTATACAGTTATTCAAGGTAAGTTATGGATTTAGCAAAAGAAATAAAACACATTAACTTCAACTGAAAATTAGAATCTAAGTATATGCTTAGATTGTGTTTTCCTATTTTTATTCAAACTTTATTCTTTGCAGTAGTCACAATAGTAGGCTCATTAGCAACGAGTTTTTATAATCGAGCTTTTCATATTGATGGTTCGTACGCAGGTTATTATTTCTATACATTTGCTAAGGTTTTTGTTGTTTACAAAATAATAACATTCCTTCCTTTGATGTATCAACTAGGTGTATTAGTTGTGGCTTCGAATTTATATGGTCAAGAAAAAGAAAAAGAAATAATAAAACTTCTTTGATCTGCATTTTATGTTTCATTAATCATCAATGCTGGTGCATATTTAATAATTTTCTTTAGCGCTCCTAAGTTGCTTGAATTATCCGGTGCTAAAAATAATTTTGTTCTAGCTTGAAAAAATAGAAGTGAATTTGACTTATTTAAAACAAATTTAGAAAAAGCTAATTTAACAATTAATGATGTTTATAAATTAGATTTATCCCACCACGTTTTTCAAGGTGGTTTTTATGAAGGTAAAATGTACGGCAACACAAATGTGTTTGTCGAAATAACAAATGAGAACAAATTTGCTACCACTTTCTTAAGAATTGGATCTTTAGACATTTTCATAACTTCTATTGCTTTTATTTTAAACTCATCACTACAAGCTATTAAGAAAAACAAACAAGCTATTATTGGTGTTATTGTTGGTACAATAATAAGAACAATCTGGATATTTTTAATTTTATATGTTGCAAAAAGACCATTTATTGCTTCTTTAGAAATAGGCTTAGGGGCTTTAATAAATATTATAATTGCCTTTATTTTTGTTAAAAAATACATCATTAAACACAACCATATTAAATTTAAAGAAACTTGAAATAATAAATATGTAAAAGAGATGTTAAAAATTGGTTTCCCAATAGCTTTAGAAACTGGTATTTGATTTGTGGCACAATATTTATTATCTAAAGCTATTCCTGATGGTAAATTAAATGATAGATTTATAGGGCTTTGAAGGGCTGTAAATAATGTATATGATTTATTTGCGGCGTTCTTATTTGCATTAAGTTATGTTACATCTTCAATAATCGCAACCGAAATAGGTAAAAATCAATTTGAAAGAGCTAAAAAACTAGGTAATCTTTCATTTAAATTAGGTATTTCTATTCAATTGATTTTTGGATTTTTAGGTATTATTTTTACATATCCAATGTTTAAAATTTATTCAATAGAAACTGAATTAATTAATAAATATTGTTATTATTTGATGACTATTTTTATGATAAAAACACTTGCTGATGTAGGTCCATTAACATCCTTAAGAGCTTTATGGGGTTCGAATGATGTTTGAATGCCTAATTTAATTTCATTAATAACAATGATTGGGTTGCAAACAAGCTTAGTTTATATATTAATTTTATTTAGAAGTGATTCACTTACTCAAGAAATGTTTTTAATTAGTCTAAGCGCCATTGCAATAATAGACCCGCTACTCAGATCAATATTGTATGGCTTAAGATGAAATTCTGGTGTATGAACAAAATTTGCAAAAAAACTTTAATTTTTTTATATTTTACAGACACTAGAATAAACAAAAAAAATTGGACAGATGACCAAAGTGGGCCCCTCTTCCAATTCCTTGAGTTTTGTAAATAGGTTTTTATTATTTATTACTTCTTTAGAAATATTAGTAATCATACTTTTCGAGTTATCGATATCTTTCTTATAAATCGCATCATAGGTATTTGTATGTTTTGCAATCTGTTTGATATTGTTTGTTGCATTAGAAAGTAGGTGCTGAATCTTGTAAAAAAGGGATTAGGTCTAAAGCAAGTATTTCTTTTTCCAGTAGACATTTACGAATAAAGTGTTGCATATTTCTACATTTACTTAACTTAAATTTATCTTCAATAATCTTTAATTCTTCTTCGGTTAAACCAATATTTTTTTGTTTATTTCTATATAAGTTTTTCTTTATTTGATTTTATTATGTTGTATTTTTTCCTCTTTTATTTTTCTCTGTTCCTCAGTACTTGTCTTTAACTTTCTGTTATTTTCTATTTGCATAATCACTCCTTTCTTCGAAATAAAAAAGACGACTAGTTATTTATCTAGTTGTCTTTACGGTTTATACATCAAAAAGTTCTGTAGGGTCTATTTTGAATTGTAACATATTTGCAGTTGGTCTACCATTATCTCCACCTTTTCTCTGAAGAGTAACTCTACCAAGTTTTATCGAACCCCTAGGACTAACTTCAACTTTACCATTTGCAAAATAATGATTTATTACTTCATTTATATTTTTCAAAACCCACCTAGCATTTTCTTGTGATTTTTGTGCAACTAAAACCCATTCTGCTGAAAATTCTCCTCGCCCTTTTAATATATCAGATATTATTAACAACTTATTATTATTTAACCAATCTAAGACTAAGTTTCTTTCTTCATCAGCTAATTCATTCATAAACATTCTTCTGTTATCTCTGACATCATCCTTATAAGGTTTTAGTTCTCCTGTAAAATATTCCAAGATTGTATATACATTCAATGGAATATTCCATAATTCGTTATAACTTTTTAACCATCTTTTATCGATTTGATTAAATCCTTTCTTATTACTTACAAGTTTTACTTGTATATTTTCAATATCAAGTGCATCTTTTAATTTAACTTGTACTTTTACATTCAAATCAGCTTTATATCCACTAATAACAATTGCTTTTACATATTCGATTTTTTCCAAAGAATAACCCATAATTGTTAGCCATTCTTTAGCTTCATCATCACTTTTCCAATCATTAAATTTATCTACTATATGTTGTTCGTTTCTAAATCCATCTTTCGCAATTTTTGAACCTAATTTAACTTTATCAATTTCTCTCGCGTTTTTAACCTCACCTCTAATATTCTCAATCATTACTTTAGAAATTGCATCTATAACATTTACTGTCATTGCATTTCCTGCTAGAGATAATACTTTATTATTATTTAATTTATTTTGTTTTACTTTTTCTGCAATCCCACTAGGAAACCCTTGTAATAATAACGCTTCATATCCACTAAGTTTTTTTATTTTTCCATTTCTTATATAAAGTAATCCGTGTCTGCCTGTTCTTAATGTTGGAAAAATTTTATCATATTTACGCAAATCTGATTGCCGCCAATCAATGACATAATTTTCTAGACTTAACACCTCTTCATTAGTAAACTTATTACGATTATATTTATTTGATAAATATTTTTGAAATGTATTATCTAAAATATCTAACTCTAAGTTGTTATCTTCATCTAAAAAACAAGAGAAATCTTTATTCGATAAATTATTTATAGGAAATTCAAACATACCATTATCATATTCTTTTTTAAATCCCACAATATATATTCTCTCTCTCGTTTGAGGAACGCCAAAATCAAGACTATTTAAGACTTTATAGTAGATATTATATCCTATATTTTCAAGTTCTTCTTTTATTATTTTAAACGTTTTTCCTCTATCGTGATTTATCAGTCCTTTAACATTCTCTAAAATAAAATACTTCACATTTTTTTGTTTCATAATTTCTATTAGTGAGTATATTATTTTTCCTCTTTCATCTTCAAAGCCTGCCCTTTTACCTACAATCGAAAATGTTTGGCAAGGAAATCCCGCAATCATAAAATCAAAATCAGGTAATTTATCTATATCAACTTTAGTTAAATCTCCAAAGTTTCTACTATCATCAAAAAATAATTTATAAGTTTCTGCAGTTTTTTCATCTATTTCGCAATGACCAACACATTCTAGTCCATTATTTTCTAGTCCAATTCTTCCCCCGCCAATTCCAGAACAAAAATCAAAAAATTTTAACACAACATTTTACCTTCCTATTTTCTAAAACTAATAACGTGTTCTACATTGCATTCAAGTGCATCACATATTTTTCCAATATTTTTTAAAGATATATATTCATTCTTGCCCATATTTGCTATGCAATTTGTTGTTAAATTTGCCTTTTCTAATAAATCTTTTTTCTTCATATTTCTTGATTTCAAAAAATTCCATAATGGTTCATATGATATATTCACACTATCCTCTCTTGTCTTTTTTTCTTGTTTAATTATAACAAAAAACTTGGGTTTTCTCAAGTTTTATTGACGGTAATATTAACATTTCAATAAACTACAAGGGTTGTTCAAAAATTTATTAGTATATAATATTTCTTGTTATCTCACTTGCTCTTTTTAAATCTTCTTTATTCATTTCTTTTTTCAACTAATAAATACCATAAAGGTTTATAACTAATTGCCATTTTATTATCTTCTTAATTCGTTTAAAACATTTCTATTGTTATGTTATAAGTAGCATTAAAATATTTATTTTTGAATATTTTCTTATTTATACGTTAGTAATTATTGAGATATTCTGTTTTTTAAATTAATATAATTTATCACATAAATATGTTTAAATTTCTAATATAAAGAATATGCATTATATTGAAGTGCTATTAGAACTTTCTATAGAGGGATGGATGGAATGATATGTAGAAATCTCTGTGTTATCCTTTGTAGTTAATCTCTGGTAATGGTTTATGTAATTTGCACCTTTCCATTACTGCATTTTGCACTAATGCATTGGTGGTAAATTATAATTAAAATAAGTTATCCACATCACTATCTTGATAGCTACTCTGTTTTTCTAACTTTCTACTTTGAATTTCTTGATACAATTCTTCTATTTTTTCCCCGTTTAGTGAATACAACTTGGTTTTATCTTTTGAATCTTTATTGCAGTTTGACACAATTTAAAACTTTTTTTCTTTCAAACAAAAAAAGACAAGCAGATTTTTTGCTTGCCTTAAAAATTTTTTTATATGAGTTTAAAAAATTTTAATGCATCTATAATATTCTCTTCTTTTTTTGAAACTGTTATTTTTGTTCATCCGTCGTTAATTCTAGATCAATATGTTTTTGTGTGTTAAGTTTAGATAACAAACATAACGTTTCAACATGTGGTGTTTGCGGAAACATATCATAAAGTTTTACTTCCTTGATTGTGTAGTCATTTCTTGTTAATTCTTTTAAATCTCTAATTAATGTTTTTGGGTCACAACTTAAATATATTATTTGGTTAATATTTGACTGTATGATCGCTTGTATTGTTTCTTTTCCCAAACCTTCTCGCGATGGATCAAATATTGCTAAGTCTATTTTTTTATAGTTTTCTAAAATTCATTTGTTTGCATCAGCATTAATTGCAACAACGTTGCTTGTGTTGTTTATTTGTATATTTTTTATAGCATTTTGCGTTGATGTTTTATTAACTTCTACAGTGTAAACATTTTTCGATTTTGATGAAACAAAAATACCTATTGTACCAACCCCTCCGAAGGCATCTAATATATTTAAATTATCAGTATTTATCCATTCTTTTATTTTGTTATAAATCAAATACATCACACTTTCATTAACTTGATAAAAAGTATTGTTTTTAACTAAAAATTTATTATCATCTATTTTAAATTCAATACCGTTGTGGTTTAGCAAATTAATTCATTTACAATTTTTTTTATCGAATATTGTAATCTTTAAATCTAAAAATTTTGAATTTCAAATTTCTAATTTTTCTATAGCTTGTTGATTTATATTTCTGGACGTTCCTAATATTAGTTCAATTTCATTGCTGTTTAAATTTGGGGATCTTAATGTTATTTTGTTTGGTTTTAAATCAAATAAAAAATTATTTAGTTCATTATTTTTGTTATTTGATGAATTGAATAAAAATTCTTCATAAAATTCATTTATTTTTGAGTTTGCAAGCAATAATTTTTCTTGTTGTATAAGTTTGTGAGAATGTTGTTTATAAAAACCAAATATAGCTTTATTTGAGCTATATTCAACATGTAATGTTATTTTATTTCTATAATTAAATTCATCAGGTGATTTGACTATATTTGAAATATTTGAATAATTTAAATTTCTTTCAAATAAATATTTAACTAAGTTTTGTTTGAATTTTAATTGGTTATTGTATTCTAACGCCATTAAAGGTGATGATCCACTTTTATATAATTGTTCTTCATAATAATCTAGTTTTTTTCTTAAAAAAGAATATGAATGATATTTTATAACTTTTGCAAAACAACATTTTTTAGAATAATAAGTTATTTCTATATCAGCTTCTTCTCCTGGTAATAAGTTATAAACAAATATTGGAATCCCACATTCTCTAAACACGCAAAAACCTTCATAAGATAAGTTTAAACTTAAGTCATCTGTTTGTGTTCTTATGTTTTTTATAACTAAATCTTTTTTTAATTTTATTTTTTTAAAATCCATTTTTATTTACCTAAACAAAATTTACTAAACATATTATCCAACAAAGTTTCGTTATCATGTTCCTTGTTTAAAATTTCTCTTAATATAGTTCAAGCTTTATTTATATCCAAAATTACAACCTCAGGACCGAAACCATTCATCAAACTTTCTAAAGCAACATTTAGTTCATTAACACTTTGTTTTAGTAACCCCAGTCTTCTTGTGTTATAAATCAACTCAGGATCTTCGTAATCCAAATCTAAGTAATTTTTTATCAACGCGTTTTTCAATTCCCAAGTGTTATTGTTTTTTGCAGAAGTTCAAACAAAATTTTTATATTTTTCTTTATTTTCTTCCGATAATTGATCACTTTTGTTTAAAACAGGAATATATATTTTATTTTTTGATAAATCTTTTATTAAATTATCTTCATTACTTTCTTTTTGTGTTGGGGTTATTAAGTGAATAACTATTTTAGCTTCTTCTATTGCTTTGATCGATCTTTCTATACCAATGCTCTCAACTTTATCTGTTGTTTTTCTAATTCCTGCAGTATCAATTATTTTAAACAAAATACCATTTAATTCATAATCTCCTTCAACTATATCTCTTGTTGTTCCTGCGACGTCTGTGACTATAGCTTTTTCTTTGCCTAAAAGAATATTTAAAATAGATGATTTTCCAGCGTTTGGTTGTCCAACAATAGCTACTTTTATACCGTTATATACATCGCTGGCATTTTCAGATTTTTTAACAATAAGATTAATATCGTTTTTTAAATTATTTATTAATGTAATTAGTTTGGTTGTGTTCATTTGTTCTATATCGTTATAATCTGAATAGTCAATATTAATTTCGATTATAGAAATAATCCTTAATAATTCTTCTTCTAATTTTTCTATTATTTCATTATCTTTATCATCAAATTGTTTGATAGCAATTTCGGCTTGTATGTTTGTTTTTGCGTGTATCAAAGAATTTATAGCTTCCGCTTTTTCTAAAGAAATTTTTCCATTTAAAAATGCTCTTTTAGAAAATTCTCCTCTAGTTGCTAATCTAGCACCATTTGCTATTATTAAATTTAGTATTTTATTTGTAACTATAATTCCACCATGAGCATTTATTTCTATTGTATCTTCACCTATATAATTTTTATTTCCTATAAAAAAATTAACTAAAACTTCATCAATTTTTTTATTGTTTAAAGGATCAAAAATATAACCATATGTAATTTCCTTATCTTTTCCTATTTTACCTGTATATATTTTTTTAATTATTTCTATAGCTTCTGGGCCAGAAATTCTTATTATAGATATTGCTTGATTAATATTTCCTGATGAAATAGCTGTAATTGTATCGTTATAAATATTTTTCATAATTTTTAATTATATTTAAAAATTGATAAATAATAATAAAGTTGAGTTTTGATGTTGTTTAAATTAATAAATATAATAATACATGTTTAAAAGTAGATAACTCAAAAAACATCTAAAAATTAGTTGAAAAAATATGAAAAAAAATGTTATTTAGCTTTTTATAAAAACCTAGTTATTGACATTAAAAAACCGGCTAAGCCAGTTTTTATTAATTATCAAATTTTTACACGTTTTTTAGGGCTTAAATACATTTTATCGCCTTTTTTAATATTAAAAGCTTTGTAAAAATCATCTGAGTTTTGAACTTGAACATTAGCTCTTAATTTAGCAGGAGCATGAACGTCAGTGTTTAAAAGAAGGGTTTGTAATTCTTTTCTGTATTTTGTTCTTCAGTTTATAGCGTAGTTTATATAAAAGTGTTTAGCATTAAAATCTTTTTCACCCTTAGCAGCTTCTAAAGCACAAGAAACACCACCTGCATCAGCGATATTTTCAGAAACTGTTAATTTACCATTACATTTTCCAGCTTGTGTTTTTCTACCATCAAATAATTTAATCATTTCTTGAGCTCTTTTATCAAATTCAATTTTATCTTCTTCTGTTCATCAATTAACCATGTTTCCAACTTCATCAAAGTTAGCTCCATTATTATCAAATGCGTGAGATATCTCATGAGCTATAACAGCACCAATACCACCGTAATTTGAAGAAGATGATTGTTTTGAACTATAAAAAGGCGCTTGCAAGATTCCGGCAGGAAAAACAATTTTATTATTTGTTGGGTTATAATAAGCGTTTACCATAGCAGGGGTCATTGATCATAAATCTTTGTTTTTCTTTTTACCATATTCTGCAAGTGAGGCTTTTTGTTCGATTTTTTCAAATTCTAAAACATTCATTAATAGATCATTATATCCGTCATATTCTTTGACTATAAAATCATTGTAGTAACTTTCAATTACTTCTGGATAACCAACATAAACACCAATTTTTGAAAGTTTTAATATAGCTTTTTCTTTTGTTTTTTCAGACAATCAATTATTATTTTTTAATCTTTGTTCATAAATGTTAATCATTTTTGAAATCATTTTTTCAACATTTTGTTTATTAATTCTTCCAAAATATTCTTCACCATAATATTTTCCAAAAGGCATTTTATAAACACCATCAGCAACATATTTAACAGCAGTTTTTTTCTTATCAAGTGGTTTTTTTTGTCCTCTTAATGTTCTAACAAATTCACCAGAAATAACCAAACTATCATAATCTAAATGTTTAGCTAATGATATTAAAGTTGTTACATAAAGAAAAGCTTTGTAATTTTCAAAATTATCTTCGGTTAATAATAGTGATAAGTTATCAACCAAGTCATCAGCTACAGCAATAACTTCTGTGATTTTTTCATCAAATAAACTCGCTAATATTTTTGAAAGTTTAATAGTCTTAATTTTGTTATCAAACTCAGAAACTTTTTTTGGATTATAAATATTTGTTATTATTGCTCATTCTTCTGCAGATAGAATATATTTTGCGGCTTCTGTATCCCAAATTAAAGCTTTGTTTATTAAATTTTCCGCTCATTCTGGGTTGTTATTTACTTTCAATAATAATTTCTTAGCCATTGATGTTCATAATTTGTAAAGTGAATTTTTTTGTTCCTCATTTGAGTAGTAATTTTTTTCAGGTAGAACAACAGAAGGGCAAGAAACATATAAAGTTTGTTTTTCGTAATTTTTAAAATCTGTTTGAACTTGAATTGGAAACGGAACTTCTGAACCGATAAATAAAAAGTTTGAATAATTCTTTTCTAGATCTTTTCAAGAAGAAAGATTTTCTATTTGTTTTAAAATTGGTAAAACAGGTTTAATTCCATTATTTTTTCTATCTTGTCAGTTGCTTGCTAATTTGTAAAATTTAACCATTTCAATTAATTGGCTATTATTTTCAATTTCTCTAGTATCTGTCGATCACTTTGTAAGTAGAGACGTTTTTAATCTAGTTAAACCTTCATCTAATCTTTCGAATGAACCAATAGCGGCCTTGTTATCTGGGATTTTGTGTTTTGATATTCATTCTCCATTAACGGCTTCAAAAAAATCTTCGTGTATTAATTTTTTATTCATAAATTACCTTTCTTTTTTTGTTTTATTTTGATTTTTATCTATTGTGTAGAATAATTTTAAGTTATTATTGTATAACATTTTTTTATAATTTTTGAAATCTAATTTCTCAAAAATTAAAGATATTTTTAACTGTTCAGCCTTTTTCATTAATAAATTTACGTACAACATTGTTTTAGGTTCATTTAGACTATTTGTTAAATTTTTGTCTAATCAAATTATTTTTGATCACTCACCTATTTCATTAATTATGTCATCATTTATCTTATATACTTTAATACCTATTGAAGCCTTTGGTGATTCTTCTTGAATTTGCTCAATTTTCTTTTTTACTCTTAACATACTTTTTTTAGAATTTATATTTATTAAATGAAACAATGACTTATCGCTAGTGATTACTTGTTTAATAAATTTATTATCAACTAATCCAAAAATAAAATCTTCAATGTTTAAAATTTTTCCGTGTAAATTGATAATATTAGAGTTTTCGTAAAATTTAAGATAATAATTTTTATAAATATCCAAGGTTGTTAATACATCGCGGTTATCAATGTTTAATTCATCAAATTTTTTGTCAATTAATAGCATGCTTAATTTAGAATTTTTATCACCGAAATCATTAAAAGAAAAATTTTTTAAATCAATATTATTACTTCTTAAAATTTCATCTGTTACATATTCGTATTTTTCTTTAAATAGTTTTAAATCTTTATTATTTTCAAAGTCAATTGTTGAAATATCTAAATGGTTTAAAGAATGAGTTTTTATATAGTCAAATATTAGTTCATAACTATAATTGTTTTTGTTTGTTAACAAAGTATTCTCAAAAGTAAAAAACGTTTCATATAAATAACCAAAATGTTTTGAATTATCCTGTATTGCATCAACAGCCTTAATAATGCTTTTTTTCTTAAATTTTGAATATGGAAAAACAAAAAATAATTTATTTCAATCTAAAAAAACTTTTATTCCCCTCGCCTTTATTTTTAAACAACAGCTCTTAAATAAGTTAATAAAGTTATTTACATTATTTAAATTTTTATAATTTAATATAAATCCACAAGCCTTATACTTACTATTTTGATCTAATAAGAAGCTAATATTATTGTTAATTGGTTCAAAAACTTCTTCTTCTTTATTGTTTATTTCGTTTCAATTTATTGTTAGATAAGCAACGTTACTACTTACAAAAACAATTTCCATGTTAATCTTGGTTTTTCAAGCAGAAAACTTATGTGGTTGCTTTTCAAAACTTATAATTGAATTTTCTTTGTTTTTTAAAGAATTTGAAATTAGAAAGTTAGATTTTTTATCCAAAAGTTTTTGAAAATCTTCTATTTTTTTTCATCTGTTATTTAACAAATTAAGTTTTTTTAAGAAAAAAGGTTCATTATTAACATCGGCAATGTTATTAAGGTGTTTTATTCGATTTTTATCAACATTAATTTCAAGGCACATAAAACCATTTTTATTTTTAGCAGTATATTTCTTTTTGTTTGCTCAAATAATTAAAATTGTTATTGTTGTACAAGAAATCACTAAAGCTAAAATAACCCATATAACAACTAAGTAATTGCTATTAATCATCTAAGCTACCATCTCACTTTTTAATAGACTGATGTGATCTTTCGAACTGTTTAACTTGTTTTTGGTTAGAAAATTTTACTGTTATTATTGTGCCTACCATGTCAACAATTTCGCCCTTACCAAATATTTTGTGCATTATATAATCACCGACAATTAAATCACTGTTATTTAGGTTGTTCTCTTGTGCGATTGAGAAATTGTTTGCAAGGGCCACGCTACCGTCTTTTTCTTTAATCCCAGCTTCTGCTAAAAATCTACTACGTTTTGCAATGCCAATTCTGTTTATTGCAAAAGATAAAAACAGTTTTTTCTTAGCTCTTGTAATTGCTACATACGCAAGACGTCTTTCTTCTTCTAATCCTTCGATATTTTCTTCAAAATAATTTGAATTATTTAAAAATGTAAAATCTTTATTTGGAGAAATTGAGATTGCTCTTTTTAAAGGAAAAGTACCTTCAGCTAATCCACAAATAAATACATAATCAAATTCTAACCCCTTAGCATTATGAACAGTCATTAATGATACAAAGCTAGTAGCATCGTCTTCAACATCTCGGTCGGTTATTAGTGTTATTTCTTGAAGATATTCATCTATCGTTCCGTGAGTATTTTGTTTTTCTCATAACTCAATAGCATTAATTAAACTCATAAAATTTTCTTTCTTAGATTCATAGTCTTCTTCTGAGCTTTTAAAGATATCAAAGTAAGAAATAGTTTTGAACATAAATTCTTTTAAAGTGCTACTTATTGTATTGGTTTTTAAAGCTACCCTAGCTCATCTTATAGAGTTTATTAAATCTGCAAGTCTTTGTAAAGTTGAAGTAGAAACACTTAATGTCTCTTGAATTTCATCAAAGTGTTCCTCAATAGCTTTAAATAAATCTAATTTTTTTTCTCTTGCAAAGTTTAATAGTTTATCGACAGTTATATCACCGATTTTTCTAGAAGGTTTATTTATTATTCTTAACAACATTAATTCACTGCCGTCATGAATGACTCTTAAATAAGCTAATGCATCTTTAATTTCTTCTCTTTGATAAAACTTAATAGAACCAAAAAGTTTATATATTGTATTTTCTTTAATCAAAGCCTCTTCTATAGCTCTTGAGTAGCTGTTAGTTCTAAATAAAATTGCTATGTTTTTTAGTTGAACTCTCGATCTTTTAAGTTCTGAAATTTTTTGTGCAATCCATCTAGCCTCCGCTTCTTCGCTATGGCCGCAGAAAAAATCAACATCTTCACCCTCATCATTATGGGTAAAAAGGTTTTTTTCTAATCTTAATTTGTTTTTAACAATTAATTTATTAGCATAATTTAGTATTCTTTTGGTTGAACGGTAATTTTCTTCTAATTTAACTGTTAGAGTATCACTGTAATCCTTATGGAAGTTGATTATTATGTTTATATCTGCATTACGTCAGCTATAAATAGTTTGGTCCGGATCACCAACGATAGTTAATTTGTTTGTTGAACAAAGCTTTTGAATTATTTTATATTGGATAATACTTGTGTCTTGAAATTCATCAACTAATAAGTAATCAAAACGTTTAGATCATTTTTTTGAAATACTTTCATATTGTGGATCGTAAAAAAGAGTAAAAACAAAAACTAATAAATCATCGAAATCAAGGGCTTTTGATCTTTTTAATCTTTCTTGGTAATTGTGATAGATTTTTTCTTTAGTTTCAATTATTCTTCTTTCTTGAGGAGATAAATTAGTATTAAAGCCTTCATCGTTTGTTTCAAGAAAATCAAATAATGTGTTTTTCTTGTTTTGAATATAAGAAAGCATTGAATTATAACTAAATTCATTATTAGAAATTTCTAATTCAGAATAAACAGATTTTAATATTGCTCTTTGATCTGTTTCGTCAACAATTTGAAAATCGTTATTATAACCAAGTAGATGAATTTCGTGTCTCAAAATTCTTGCACATATTGAGTGGAAAGTGCTTATAATCGGAAGATTATCGGGGTTATCAATCATGGTGATAACTCTTTGTTTCATTTCGTTAGCTGCTTTGTTTGAAAAAGTTAAAGCCAGAACTTTAGCTGGATTTATTTTTAATTCATCTATTAAATAAGAAATTTTATAAGTTAAAACTCTGGTTTTTCCCGAACCAGCTCCTGCTATTATACGAAGAGGGCCTTCATTGTATTCTACAGCCCTTCTTTGTTGTTCATTTAAATTATCTAAATTGACCATGTGTACCCCTTGAAAAAATAAGAAACTATATCTTAAAATTATAACATTATTACCCTGCATAATAAGTAATAGCAAATAAAAATAGTCTATTACTAGACTATCCCAAAGAGAAAGTTCAAGTGCAACACAATGCCTTGGGCTTTTTTTATTATACATTTTATTTTTTTAAAATTAATAAATCAAAAAAAAAGTAAATAGAAAATATTCATTTTTTCAAATGAAGATAAGCATAATTTTATTATGTTAATTTTTGTTAATAATAATTATTTAATATATTCTAAATAGGTTTGTAATGGTGTCTTCCAATTTAATATTTCCCGCGTCATATTATTTATTTGGTTAACAACTGAGTCAAGTTTTTCTTGAGTTATAGTATTAAAGTTAAAACCTTTTTTGAATTCTCTTCTCAAAATTCCATTTCAATGTTCATTTGAGCCTCTTTGAAAAGATGCATAAGGTTCAGCTCTATAAATCTTTATATTTAATCATCTGGCTAAAATACCTATTTTTTCAAATTCAATACCATTGTCTACTGTTATTGTTTTTACTTCTAATTCATTATCTCTTATAATCTTTTTTAACTCTGAATTAATTATATTTGGTGATTTGCTTTGTATTATTTTTGCAAACCCTATTCTTGTTTTTCTTTCAGTTAAAGTTAAAACATTATTATATCCATTGGCTCTCTTTCCTAAAACTAGATCTGCTTCTCAGTGTCCAAATTCAAGTCTTAAATCTATAGATTTAGGTCTAGTTCATATTGGAAAAACATAATCAGCAGATTTTACAAGCCGTTTTATTATGGATGCTGTTCTTTTACCACCTTTTTTATAATATTGTCTTAATTTATCGTACTTTTTTATAACTCAATTATTAGTGTTTATTCAATTAAAAACCGTTCTTAAAGAAGGACAACAGTGTTTTGTGCTAGTTTTTATAAAATTATATGTTGACTTTATACCAAAAAACTTTTTGTCATATTTTTGTAAAAAAGCGTTAGAAAAATTTTTGAATTTTTGGTTATCCACGAATTTAAAATAATACTTATGTCTTGATCTTTCTCTTGTTTTTAAACTAGCGTGTTTAAATTCATAAGTTCCAAAACTATTTGTATTCCTCTTTATTTCTCTACTTAGGGTCGAAACACTTCGCTCGATTAATCTCGAAATCCTACGAAGAGAATAATTTAACTTTAAATAATTTTCAATAATTATTCTTTCATTATCTGTTAAATGGTTATATTTTTTTATTGTATAATTCATATGAGTTCCGTTCCGTTCCAATGGAACTTTTTCTTTTTAATTAATATAAAAAATTCAAGTTCCACATCTAAATTTTACTTTAAACGTGTTGCACTTGAATTTTCAATTTAGGATAGTCTATTACTAGACTATTCTATAAGATTAACTTCAGGTAAAACTCTTTTTTTGGGCATTATTTTTTTATTATCTTCTTCGTTTATTATTTCTTCGTATTTATTTTTTCAAACAGTAAGAGAATTTGAGAATTTATCATTTAAGTTAATTCTATTTGCTTTAATACCGGTGATAAGGATAAAAAGTTGAATATTTATAGCAATAACACTTAAAGCGGTCGGGATGCTCAATATTAATTTTTCTACATTATTTAGCTTATTTCCTCTTGCCGCTTTTAAAAATGCATCGGTAGATAACAACATGAAAGATATGAAAACAAACATCCACAGGAAAGAAAAAAGTCTTTGTCTATCGAAAATAACTTTAGAAAGTTTTTTATCATTTTTTTCGGTGGGTAAAATTTTAATTTTACAGATTAGCATACCAACAGTTTGTCCTCTTGAAATTATAGGTATTAGTATGTATCAAAAAACTAAAAAAACTATTAAAAACAACAATCAAAAACGGTAAATTATTTCCTTATAAACAGTATTTTCTGTATGGAAATCACCTTTTTTGTAGTTGAAAACTAAGAAAGATGTAGATATTGTAATAAATATAAATATCAGTAAATCAATTAGTGTTGCCAGTGTTCTAATTCAAAAATTAGCCTTAATATTTTTTTTAATTATCATATAAATTTTTTAAATATTTGTTCTCACTTTTTAAGTAATCCATCAGTTAAATTAAAAAGAGTTATAACCTTAAATTTTACAAAGTATTTATTATTATTGATTAAATCTGTTCAATGTGGTTTAAGAGTCTTAATTTCGTTAATAAGGGATAGTTTTACATTTTCTAAAGCTTTTCATTCCATTGAATTCCTTTTGGTTTTATATGTACTTAAAATGCCCGCAACATAATAACAGTAATTCATAAATTTAGAAAACTCTAATGCTTCTTTTAATTCTTTATCATCGTCATTTACAAAGCTAAAAATAAAGTTTCAACTTCTAGTTAATGATTTAGGATTAAACATTGAAAAACTGTTATTTCAGTTTTCAATTCAAGTATCTGGGAAATATGCAAAAGTTTTAGAGTTTATTAATGCTCTAAAAACAAAGTTAGGTGAATACTCTAAGTTTAAATCTCTAAATTTTTGATTGTCAAATATTGTTTTTGCTATTTCTTTTTTGATAAAACAATTAAAAACAAAAGGTGTTACAAGAGCAAATGGTAGTTTATTTTTTTCTAAATCAATTAAACCTAAAGGAGGTAGAATATCTGATTTAATTAATGAATGAGAGATTGATTTATTAAAACCAGGCATTTCGATAAAATCAGGTTTATTGGTGAATGAATCAAGAAAAACGTCTAATCTTTGTATAAACTCACTTTTTAGTTTGCAATATGAGTATAAAACGTAAATATATTGTGTTGTAACTAGTTCTAGTGATTCTTTAATAACGATATCAATGTGTTTATGAGAAGTGTTAAAAATAACTTTTAGTCTAGATCCCATTTTTTTTGATAATTCATCAACTGTAATGAAATCAATTTCCTTTGGTCTATCAATAGCCAATATAACATCAAAGTTTTGACTTTTTTGTTTATAGACATTACTTAAAATTTCATCAAGAGATATTGTTGGGTTATAAACTGGAATAATAATTGTTAAATTCTTTTGCATATTTACCTACATTTTTATTTGTCCTGCAACACGAGGGAATGGTATTACATCTCTAATGTTTGAAACACCTGTCACATACATTACAAGTCTTTCAAAACCAATACCAAAACCGCTTGATGGAGCATATCCAAAACGTCTTAAATCCAAATATCAATCTAATGGTTCTTTTGAGATGTTTAATTCGTTCATTCTATGAACTAATTTATGGTATCTTGATTCTCTTTGGCTTCCACCAATTAATTCACCAATACCAGGAACAAGTAAGTCAAAAGCGGCTACAGTTTGATAATCATCGTTTTGGTACATATAGAAAGCTTTAATGTCTTTTGGATAATTTATAACAGCTACAGGCCCTTGCACAATCTTTTCAGAAAGAAACTTTTCATGTTCTGATGCTAAATCCATTCCAAAATGGATATTTTTTTCTTCAAACGAATCTCTGAATTCCATTAGTTTTTTAACAACATCTTTGTATTCGATAACTGTTAGTTTATTTTCTAAAAATTTATTTAGTGTATCTAAAAGATTTGGATTTATTGAATTTAAAAACTTCATTTCATCTGGATAATTTTTAATTGTGTTATTTATAACAGTTTTTAATAAATCATCAGCAAGTTTAATTATGTCTTTTAACTCATAAAATGCAACCTCTGGTTCGACCATTCAAAACTCTGCTAAATGTCTTGAGGTATGAGAATTTTCAGCTCTAAATGTTGGTCCAAATGTATAAACATTTTTAAAAGTCGCAGCATAAGCTTCTGCGTGTAATTGACCAGTTACACCCAAGAAAGCTTTTTGTTTAAAGAAGTAATCCTTTGTTTCGTCATCAACTAATAAAGTTTCCCCGGCCCCTTCACCGTCATTTGAAGTAATTATTGGTGAAGCCATATATAGAAAATCGTGTTCTTGAAAGTATTTATGAATTTCAAAAGCTAATGAGTTTCTTATTAACATGATACTTCTAAATAAGTTGGTTCTACTTCTTAAGTGAGGAATTTCTCTTAGAAAATCAAGGGTAGTTTCTTTCTTTTGGATAGGATAATCTTCGTCTACATTGTTAATTAAAGATATATCTTCTAAAATCAATTCAAGTGGTTGAGGAGCATTTGGTGTTAAATGTATTTTTCCATTTACAACAAGAGAAGTTCCTAAAGTTAGTGAGGATAAGTTGTTTTTCTGAATAATTTCACCTTTGGCTACAACTTGTAGATTTGAAACTGTACTACCATCATTTATTGTTAAGAATCTAATTTTTTCATTTCCTCTATTTGAAATTAACCAACCCTTTAATTCAAATGTTTCATCTTCTTTGATTGTTTGTAATTTTTGCAATAGTTTTTTTAATGTCATGATTTACTCCCGATATGTTAATTGTAATTTAATTATAATTAATGTAATAATTATACTTAAATTAAGATTTAATATTGAATTTTGAGACACATTAGGATGAATTAAACTAAAAAATATAGCTTAAATTTAAAAGAAAAAAGCCTAAAAAGGCTTTTATGATTTTGTTGTCTCAAAATAGTATGAAGCTATTTTTGTTCTTAAATTATTATCAATTATTGGGTATGTAAATAAAAAATAATTCTCATTAGTTGAAGGCTGGGCAAATATATCTTTAGCAGTTTCATCGTTTCCAAAATATCACTTTTCAATAAAATTATAAGTTAGTGAATCTGCTGGTGTGTAAGATATATAATCAAAGTTTGCAATTTCAGCTAATTCTGTGTCTGCAAATGATTCGTTAAATGCATCTTCAAAAATTGAATAGCCATCATCTGAATTGTTTCTTACTATTATTAATCATTCTCAGTTATTATCTTCGTTATTATTAATAAAATTATCGATTTCTTTTACCCAATTATCAAAGTTATGTCAGTAATCTTGACCTAAATTATTGTATTTTGGATTCTCTTCTAAAACCTTAATTATTTCTTCTTTATCATTATTAAAGATGTTTTCAAGAGTTTCTAAGGCAGATTGCTTCATTTCATCGGTAATATAACTTTTTAATTTAATGATAAATTGATTTTCTAAAACGTTTAATGCTTTATTTAAATCATTGTGTTCATGAACTAATTTGTTGTTATGATAAATATTTTCTTTTAAAACTTCAAGAAAATTATTTGTATCTTCTTCACTTAATTTATGCGAAAGAATTCAACCGTCCATTAATATATAGTTATATTTAGGTCTTACAAATCTAATTAATCCATCTTCAACGCTTGCAAAATTATCTTGTGAATAATATGCGTCTAAAGCATCACCATTATATATAACGGCTGAATCTGATCTTCCTGATTTAGGTTCTATTAAATAATTCAACAATTCCAAACCATCTCCACTAAGGTAGTTAAATTCCGTATTTTTTATCGAATGCCCAGAAGATTGTTTAACAAAATCGATGAACGAATCTATAGCCAGTTTGTAATTGTCGTCATTAAAGTTAAATAATTTACCTTTGCCTTCATATGTAAAGGTCTTTTTTCATTCTTCGGGAGTTTCGCTTTTGTAGTTCATTGCTCCAATCATTAGGTTATCGATGAATGCATTAGTTCATGCTACTCTTTGATATTGATTATCTTTGAGAATTGAAAAAATTTCAGTTCATGTTATGGGTAGGTCGAGATTTTCTAAGGCGTTTTGTGCTTTATCAATGTCCAGGTTAGGACGCGAATCCTTGTTTATATTATAAGCAATTCCTTTATCTTGAATATAGTAAGGGATTATATAATCTGCAAAATGATCCCATTCGTTATCGTGTTTTTGTTTCGTTTCGAAAGATCTTCATTGATTTTTTTCTTTATCTATTTCGAACCCAATCTTTTTTAAATCATCTTCAGTCATTAAACTAAGTTTATTATAAATAAGTGTGTCAAAACTTTCTAAATGATTTTGAACATTTGTTGTGAAGAATTTTTTTCTATTTTCTCAATTATTTGTACCATCACCAAAAACTTTTTCAAAATTAATCTTTTTAATTTTTTTATCCAAAATTAATTGAGCGGTTTGAAAATCACTACCAACTCCAGCTATCGCCTTATCTTGTGTAAGTGCTTGAGTAAATTCATTAATTTCCTTAAACTCTTTATAGTTGTAATTTTTCTTAATATTATTTACTATATCAGGCGCTAAATAAGATTCATAATTATAAATACTAGGTCTATAATGATTTGTTAATTTAAATAGTAAGCCCCCTAGGAAAGCTAACGCTATTAAAAATATAAGTAAGTATATTGATAATACTTTAAAAATTCTTTTATGCAATTTATAAGGCCTCCTTGTAGAAGTCTTTTTGCGCTTGTTTTTTAGAAAGCATAATTGCTTTTTTTGCCTTTTTGTTTTGAGAACCCTTAAATACTATGTACATTGTGTTTCCAAAAATAACAATTAGTAGTGATATGGCCCCTATTGCTAACGATCAGGCTTGAAATTGTCCTTCATATAACTGAGTTCCTAGTGTTTCCGTATTTGAAACAATACGGGTAATAATGAAATCATCGAATGATAAAGTCATTGTCATCACAAAGGTAAAACCAATTGAACCAAGCATATAAACAAAGTATGTTTTAAATCATGTTTTAAATTTTGAGTATCCTAAATCTTGACTTGCTTCAAAAATGTTCTTTGAAAACTTATCGCTTTTAGGAAGCATTATTAGAATTCCGTATGGTAAGCACATTACTGTATGACCGATGATTGATCTAAAGAAACCTTCGCTAGTTGCCTTTAATGTTCCAAAGAACAAAAAGTTTAGAACTATTGCAAGTGTTAAACCGGTAATTACGTCAGGATTTATCATTGGTACATTTGAGGTTGTTTGTACAAATGATCTAGCTGTTTTGTTTTTGTGTCTTCAAAGGGCAAAAACAGTTAGTAATGATATTGTTATAACTAAAATTGATGTTGCAATTCCTAATAGAAATGAGTTTACAAAAGCTAGTGTATGAGATTTTGAGAATAACTCTTTATAAGCATCGAATGAGGTTCTATTTCAAGTTGTTACTGAGAATATACCTTTGTCCGACGGTGAGTTAAAACTGTATATTGTTCCAAAAATTAGCGGAACATATAGAAAACCAAGAATTACAAAAACATACGAATATTTTAAAAAGTTTTTAAATTTACTCATAGTTTCCTCCTTGTTTTTTCTTTCTTATTAAATAAGGTATACCGTAAATAATTCCATATATTGTTAATAATACAGATAAAGTAATAATAACCAATGTTGATGAGTTTGCTAAGTCAAACGGGTTGGCCGTGTTTGCAAATTGGTTGATTAGATTACCTATTAATTGCTTTTGACTACCGTTTGGCAACAATTTGTCTGAAATAATAATCGAAGTAGCAGCCATCATTAATACAATTCCAAAACCACTTAATATGGCTTTTGATGAATATGGAATAATAACTTTAAATACAGTTTTAAATTTTGAGTATCCAAGATCCTCTGAGGCTTCTAAAATATTTTTGGGCATATCTTTTAAAACTTGATAAAGAGGTAGAACCATAAATGGTAGATATAGATAAACCATACCAAAAATAATAAAGAAGTTATTGTTAAGTTGATTTTCATCAAATATAGCTGAAAATAATCCACGAATAGCTAAAGCTTTTGAAATTGTAAAAATTGCAAGAGGACTTAATATAAGAGTTAAACCCAGAATTTTGATTATTTTATTCTTAGATCTTGCTACGATATAGGCATATGGAAAACCTATAATTAAAGCTAGTGTTGCGGCCAATAATCCTGTTAATAATGATCTAGCTATTATTATCCAAGTAGATGGTTTTATTGCAATTTCTCAATTTTCTAATCTAGTTTGCCCTTCTAAAGGTTTGAAGGCATAAATGCAAACAAAAATCATTGGAAGAATAATGAATAAAATTGCAAATATAATATAAGGAATTAAAAATGAAATTTGTAGTTTGGAAATAGGTGAAGAAAGTTTTTTATTTCTTTTTTCCTTAATTGTATTAAGCTTCATTATTTTGCTCAATTTCTTCTTCTAATGCTTCTAATTTTTTATCTTTCTTCATTAAGTGAATTGAATCGATATCTCAATCCAAAAATACTTCCTTACCTACGGCATGTTTTGAAGATGTTTCAACCTTAATATTTTTTCCCCTAACGTCAATATCATAATTATAGTAACTACCGCCATATGTTGATTTCACGATTTCACCGACCAATTTTGCTTTTGATTTTAATCTTGTTATATAAACGTCTTCGGGTCTTATTAAAGCATCCAATCTCTCACCTGGTTCAAATTCATCATGAATAGTATCGAATGTTTTTGACATAAATTTAACTTTATTCTTTTTAACAAATGTAGCATCAAAAAAGTTTGAATCACCAATAAAGTTAGCTACTCATTTATTTATAGGATAGTCATAAAGTTCTTTAGGTGTTGTAAATTGTTCAACCTTACCATCCCTAATAACGGCAATTTTATCACTAAGTTGTAACGCTTCATTTCTATCGTGTGTTACAAATATAAAAGTTAGTTTTAATTTTTGTTGAATATCTCTTAGTAAAGTTTGCATTTTTTCACGAATTTTAGCATCTAATGCACTAAGTGGTTCATCAAGTAAAAGAATTTCAGGTTCAATAACTAAAGATCTTGCAAGAGCAACACGTTGTTTCATACCACCAGATAAGAAATTAACGTTTTTCTTCTCATTTCCGCTTAGACCTACAAGTTCCATAATATCTTTAACTTCTTTATCCATTTCTTCATTCGAAATTTTTCTAGTTAAATATTTTTTTTCAAAATTTTCAGTTTTTAAATCAACATAATTTTCTCAATACGAATATTTAAAGTCCATATCATCAATCCATTGTTGATATTTATTTCTTTTTCTTTCAGATAACGAATTATTAGAGTTTAATTCTTTTTCATATAGTTCAAATTCTTTATCAAGATTTTTCATTTTTTGTTCAGCAAATTTTCTCCATTTTCTTCTTTGAACAGTCAATTTATTTTGATAAGACTTTGGAATATCTTCTTTTTTAATACGTTTTAACCTTAAGCCATATTTAATATTGTTTTCGACATTTAAATGTGGAAAAAGAGCATAATCTTGAAAAATTGTAGATACATCTCTTTTGTGTGGAGATAAATCTTTAATATCCTTACCGTGTAGTTTTACTTCTCCACGCGTTACCCATTCAAAACCACCAATAATTCTTAAAATTGTAGTTTTTCCAGAACCTGAAGGCCCTAATAATGTTATAAATTCACCCTTTTCAATGTTTAAGTTAACATTATCTAAAACAGTTTTATCTTCAAATTCTTTAACAACGTCTACTAGTTCAATAATTGAAGAATTATCTTTTATTAGTTTCTTTTTTTCCATTGTTATCCTTTCGTAGTTATGATTTTGTTTTTTGATAGTAATAATCAATCATTTTAGTTCTAAGTTCTAAATCAAGTGGTTGATAAGCTCTAAATTCAACATTTTTAGCAGTATCTAAGTCAAATATAGAAAGAGCTTTATAATCAATTTTTTTCGACTTATTTAAGAAATATCAATCTTTTAAAAAATTCTTAATATTTTTATAACTTGGTGTGTAATTAATTGTGTCAAAATTGCTTATATTTGGCAAGCTAGGATTAGCAAAAGCCAATTTAAATTCTTCAAAACGTTTAACAAAGAAGTTTTTACTAATTTGATCAATATTTTTAGGTTTATCAAAATTATTTTCATTGAATAATTCAGTTAAATAATGATTATTTTCTCGATTTGGATTATTGTTCATTAATTCGTTATAAACATTTAAAATGTATTGTTTATGTAAGTCCTTGTAGTCTTTTGAAACATCGTTAAAAATATATTTATTCAGCCTTTCTAATAAAATATCAGAATCATAGTCGTCGGTATCACTAGATATTATTCAAGCATCAATATTTTTATACGTATATTTAGGTCTTACAAAAGATATATTATTATCTTCATCTAGTGTTGAAAAATTATCTCTACCGTAATAAGCATCTAATGCATCACCATTATACATTATTGCAATATCAGCCTTTCCGCTTATTGGTTCTATGATACCGGATACTAATTCTTGACCATCGGTTACAAGCTTATTTTTAAATACATTCTTTATAGAATCCCCTGTTGTTTTTTCAACAAATTCATTGAATGAATCAAAGTATAACCTGTAATTATTTTTATCAAACATTCGTCAAGAACCATTATTGTTTTTTTCATTTACAAAACCACTGTCATATCTATAAAACTGACCGATCATAGCGTTATCCAAAAATCAATTAGTTCAATAAAACTTTGGTTTTTTGTATTTTTTTGATAATTTAGATAATATATTTTCTCAACTATCTCCATCTTTTACATTAGAAAAATCACTATTTTTAACAACGTTATTTCTTGTTGTTTTATAAACTTCACTATTTTCTTCGTTATAAACAATCATTTTATCTAATGTGAAATAAGGTATTAAAAATTCATAAAAATTATCAATCCCTTCTTGTCCATCGATTTCAAAACCTATTGCCTTATTATTTTCATAGTAAATAAAGGGTATAAAATTATCGTTTTTATTATTTAAAATAGTTGTTTTATTTGTTGGATTAATTTTTTTTATCTCATCAATAATTCATTTGTCATAAAAATTAAATTGTTCTAATGTGTCGAGCGAATATAGAGATAAAATTACTTTATTTTTATTACTTTGATCATATTGGACGTTAAAAGCTTTTTGAAAATTAATTTTTTTAAGTTTTTTTTCCAAAATTAATTGAGCGATTTGATAATCCGAACTAACTCCGGCAACAGCCTTCTTATTTTTTATAGCTCTTGTAAATTCGTCTAAATTTGTAAATACATGATATGAATAATTTTGTTTAATTTTATTTACTATTTCTTTATTTAAATAAGATTCATAATTGTAAATACTTACCTTATATGGATTAGATAGTTTAAAAAATAAAATTACCAAAAAAATAAGAAAGATTCATGAAGTCAAAATAGTGAGGAGAATAAGTCTGATCCTATGTGTCATTCTTCTAAGCTTCATTTAGTATCCTGCCTTTTTAATTTTTTCCTCTTTATCTACTCAGTTATTATCTACTTTTACTTTTAGGAATAAATTAACAGAATGTTGAAAAACTTTAGACATCTTTTCTCTTGAAGCCATAGAAATAGATTTAATCTTTTTTCCACCTTGACCTATTACTATACCTTTTTGTGATTCGCTTTTTGTATAAATTGTTGCAAAGATGTTGTAAGGAACATTTTCATCTTCACTTTCTTTAAAATCATCTATTAAAACCGCTATTGAATGTGGAACTTCTTCGTAAAGATTTTTAATGGCAGATTCCCTTATAATTTCCTTAGCAATAAAACGAAGTGAAATATCACTTAGTTGATCATCTTCATATGGCTTTTCATCCTCATAGGAGTATTTTTTTATTTCATCAATTAAATCATTATATGTTTGTTTATAACCAACACCAACACCTAAAACCGTAGAAAACCCAAGCTCTTTCAATTCCATTGCTTTCTTGTTTAATTCTTCTTTATTTTTAGCTAGATCAACTTTAGTTATAACTGCAATTAAATTAGTTTCGGTTAAATCTTTGATTTTATTGATAATAAATTTATCTCCAGTACCCAATTTTTCATTGGCTGGTGTTAAGAATAAAACAACATCAACAGTTTGAATTGTGTTGTAGCTTTTCTCATTTAATTTTTCTGATAAAAGATATTCGGCTTTGTGGATACCAGGTGTATCAATGAAAATTATTTGACTTTCATCATCATTATATATACCTTTTATATTATCTCTTGTTGTTTGTGCAAGATTTGATACTATTGTTAGATCATAATCCAATACATTATTTAAAAGTGTGCTTTTACCAACATTTGGTCTTCCAATTAAACCAACATAACAAATTTTTTTCATCAATAAAAACCTTTCTATTATTAGCATTTATTTAACTTCTGGTTATATTTAATTTTTTCATAACATTATCAACGTGTGAGTTCATTATTTCTGCTTCTTTCTTTGTTTGGTGATCAAAACCAAAAAGATGAGCAATACCATGACAAAAAATGTAGCAAATTTCTCTTCTAAAGCTATGATTAAATTCTTTAGATTGTTTCTTTATTTTTCATGGTGAGATTATAATTTGTCCAAGTTCTAAATTATCCAAAAAATTTAATTCAAATTCAGCTTTAAGCGGGAAACTTAAAATGTCTGTAGTATAGTTTTTGTTTCTGTATTTTTTATTTAATTTCTTCATCTTAAATTTATTCACAAAAAGAACATCGACAGAAATGTATTTTTTACTATTAAATTCCTTTCTTGATTCTTCTAAAATATTTAAAAAATCTTCTTTAAATTTAAAACGTCAAAAGCTATTGTTTTTAATGGTTAATTTATTCATAAAAATAATTATAAATTAACTGCAAAAAAATTAAAAAATTTATACAGCTTTTTCAATGTTAAAAACATCTGCATTTTTTATTAAAAATCTTGAAGAATATGAGGTTTCAATAAAAATAGATTTTTCTTGCTTTTCTAGTATTAATTTTTTAATTAATTTAAATGTAGGTTTTGATAAAAATTCAAACGCCTCATCTAATAAAATTAACTGATATTTTTTAACTATTAAAGGCAATAATTTTAATATTTGTTGTTGTCCAGCAGAAAAACTGTTTTTATTTAATGCTATATTTGAGAATAAATCTAAATTTAAGAGCTTTAATAGATATATAAAATTATTATTATGTAGTAATTTATTTCTTTCATTTTCGCCAACGTCAAAAAATAAAAATGTATATAAATCACAACTAGGTACCTCAAAATTTTTATCAGTAAAATATATGTTGTTATTTAATCAATTATCATCAATGTTTTTTAAACTAAAATTGTTAAAAAATATGCTGTCTGCTTCATCTTTTATTTTTCTAGATAATAGCTTTAAAAATGTAGTTTTTCCACAGCCATTATCACCTATAATTTTCAAGCTATTTTCTATTGTTAAATTTAGGTTTGAGAATATTAATTTATTAGAATAACTAAAGGTTAAATTATTTACTAGAATTTTATTAAGTTCCAAGCTATAAATATAAATTTCATTCTTATCATTTTTATTAGGAACATTTAATATAAAATTCAACTTTTCTAAGGTAACTTTATTGATCTTTTTTTCAATCAAAACTTGTTGCAAAATATTGGTAGGTTCATTTATCATATTTTGTATTTGAAGGATAAAAATTATTTGAGAAATATCCGTTTCTTTTAAATTTATGAATATTAGAAAAATAATAAAATTTGTTAATATATTTAACAGATTAAATAAACAAGATTTATATATAATGGTTTTTGATAATTTTTGATCATTTAGTTGATTTTGTTGCAATAAATTTAAAAAATTATCTGAGTAATAACTATTTCAAAATGTAATTTCATAATTATTAATATTTTTTGCTAAAAAAGTTAAATCATTAATTTCATTCAAATTGTTTTGTATTGATTTTCTTGACATTTGATAGATCTTATAATTTAAAAAAATTCCAATTAATATCTTTATCAAATTTATAGTGATAATTAAAGCTATGTATTCAAATTTTGTATAAAAAAATAATGGGATGATCAAAGAAAATGAAAGAATAATTGTTGGTCAAAAAGAAATTGTATTTGTTAAATAAACAGCAATGTTATTTATTGATAAATATCTCATTAAAATATCATTTTTTGTAATTTTATCTAATTGTTTAATTTCTGCATTCTTAAGTCTGTTAATAAAACGACTTTTTATGTTTTTGATTACAAAAGATTTTGAAATTAATATCATTAAATTATTAAAAAAGTTTAGCAATAAAATCAATAATGATATTCAGAGTAAAAAGATCACTTGTTTTAATGAATTTAACTGATTTTGTTGTTGAATATAAACAAAGACATTTTTATTGATAAAAGATAAAAAGTAATTAAATAGAACTGACAAACTGTTCAAAAGTACGATTATAAAGATAATCTTTTTTGTTAAATTCATTGAGACATTTTTATTTTTCAAATGTGTCCCTACGTCCTTGTTTTCTATTTTTGATGCAAAAATAACAATATTTGAAAAAAGTTTTTCGAATGTTTCAATACTTATTTTTCTTTTTCCATTTACAGGATCCAAAATCTCAACTATATTTTTCTTTATTTTGTAAATAATTATGTAATGTAAAAATCCATCAATTTTGATTAATGATATGCAAGGTAAAGTAATATTAGAGGTTGTTAGTTCTTGAAATTGAACCTCATAAGGCTCTAAATTAATGTTTATTTGCTTGCTAATTCTTACTAAATTTGAGATTGATATACCATCTTTACTATAGTCAGCTAAATATTTCAATTGATTAATATTTATTGATTTCTTTCAAAAAAAGTTATAAAACGATTGTAAAACATATAATCCGCAATCTTTAATGTCGTCTTGCATTTGTATCTTCATGTAATAAATTTTGAAGCTGAATTGTTGTTTCAAATATAACTAGCGAAAAATTTAAGAAAATAAGTTTGTGGTTTAAAATAGTCCTAATTATTTAATTTTTGTATAAAATTAATAATTATGAAAAATACCAATAAAAGAAAATCATTATTCTTTCTATCATCCTTATCGGTTGCTGCTTCAATAGTTGCACCAACATTAATTTCGTCGTCGTGTTCTCATGATTTACCTGAAATTTCTGTTTCAGCAGATTCAAATAAAACTTTTATTAATGAAGAAGGACAATTAATTATTAGAGGCAGTGCAAATTCTTTTTACGAATTAAACTCACAATCAATATTCAACCCTATAAGTATTCATGACAAGAAATATAAGTTATTCAAAGAAGATGGCGTTACTCTAAATAACCAACACGAAAAAGATCACGTTTATAAAATTAAACCTAATTTTGATTTTTTAAGTTTCAAAAACCTAACAGGTCCGCATGACTATCGTTTGTTTTCATTTAAATACGATGAATTAGTAGCTAACGTTCCGGGCGTGGCTACACGTAAAAAATATTATGAACATAGAAATAATCCAAAAGCTATATTTATAATGTTGTATTGAATAACTAAAACATCTGAGGCTGCACCTAACTTTGAAAGTGATATTATTTCTCCTTCAAGAGCTCGTTTTCCACAATCAAGATCAACGATCGAAGAAGCCCCATGACCATTTGTTAGAAATATATCAAATGAATTAAAAGGATTTTGAAAAGATGTTACTGAACCTATTGTATTGATCTTTGAAGAGGAGTAATTTAAATGAAAAATATTAGAACAAGATATGCACCAAGTCCGACAGGATTTTTACATATAGGTGGAGCAAGAACAGCATTATTTAACTATTTATTTGCTAAACATTTTGGTGGTACTTTTATTTTTAGATTAGAAGATACAGACGTTGCAAGAAATGTTATGGGTGGCGAAGAAAGTCAATTAAATAATCTGGCCTGATTAGGCATTATTCCTGATGAAAGCCCACTTAAACCAAATAAAAAATATGGTAATTATCGTCAATCTGAAAAACTTGAAATATATCAAGAATTTGCTCAAAAATTAATTAACAAGGGTTTTGCCTACAAAGCATATGATAATTCTGAAGAATTAGAATTGCAACACAAACAACAAGAGGTAAATGGTGTTGCATCGTTTAGATATGACCCAAATTGATTACAAATATCTAATGAAGAAAAACAAAGAAGAGATGCTAATAAAGAATATTCAATAAGACTTAAATTAAAGAAAAACACAGTATATGGTTGAGAAGATTTAGTTAGAGGTTGAATCGAAGTTAATAGTGATGATATAGGCGATTTTGTAATTATAAAAAGTGATGGATATCCGACATATAATTTTGCCGTTGTTGTTGATGACCATCAAATGGAAATTTCTCATGTTTTAAGAGGCGAAGAACACATTACAAATACCCCAAAACAACTTGCAATTTATGAATCACTAAATTGAACGCCCCCTGTATTTGGACATTTAACAATAATTACAAATATGGAAGGTAAAAAACTTTCTAAAAGAGATAAAACCTTGAAACAATTTATCGAAGATTATAAAAATGATGGGTATCATCCTCACGCAATATTTAACTTTTTATCTTTACTAGGTTGAACATCAAAAGATAGCCAAGAAATCATGTCTCATGAAGAACTTATTGAAAAATTTGATCCAGAAAGACTATCAAAATCACCATCAAAATTTGATATTGTAAAGATGGATTGATTTTCAAAACAATATATTAAAAAGTTAGATAATGAAGTAATAATTAAAAAAATTAACTCACCTTTTAATACAGAATGAAACAATTTGTTTGTTGAAACATACAAACAATCAGCTTCAACAATTTCAGAAATAAAGAACAATTTGAACATATATATAAATCCTAAAACTAGCCATAATTTTGAAATAACAGAAATAGCAAAAAATGTTATTCAAATATTTTCAAAAGAACTAACAATGTCTGAATTTACGATTGAAAATATTCAAAAAAGTATTGAAAATACAAAGCAGGAATTAAACATTAAAGGTAAGGATTTATTTATGCCTATAAGAATAGCTACAACATTTGAAGAGCATGGCCCAGAACTTGCAAAAGCTATATTCTTATTCGGAAAAGAAATTGTTTTAGAAAGATTAAAAAAATGAAACTAAAATATGTTTTAACATCAGAACTAAACGGCCAGAAAGATGACGTTGTCCAAACTGATTTTGTAGATTTTTTTGAAGATAATTCTACAGAGTTTACACACATTGAATTTACTGACGAAAAAGTTATGAACTGTGTACTTGATGTAAAAAACGACGAAGTTAAAATATCATATGCAGCTCAAAAAATGCATATGAGAAAGAATGAATTTATTAATAATAAGTTAATGATTTCAGAAACAGATTTTATTCCTATTGATGTTTATTTAATTGATGTTAAGATTTCAATGGAAGAAATATCTTTTACCTATGATTTATTACAAAATAAAAAAATAATTATCAGAAACACAGCTAAACTTATTTTTAGCAATAACTAATATGATTAAAATTGGCACTATAGCCAATTTTAAATTATTAAATTTTAAAAGTGTTTTATTAAATAATTTAAAATATAATTATGAAATTAAAATCAAAACTTTTATATTCTTCTTTAATTATTCCTGTTATTTCATCGCCTATATTTATAGCATGTAAATACGGAGACGAAAAAAAGGATGAAACACCCAAATTATTAAATGACTCACAATTATCAACAATTCATAATCAATTTAGTTTTAAACTTTCTGAAGAAGGCAGAAAAAAATACCTAGAAGAAGGTGAGATTTCATTATCTTTTTTTATTGAAGAAATTGAAAAATTAAATTCAAAATACAATAATAATCACTATGATGATGGCGATAAAATTGCAAATGATCCAGAATTTAAGAAATATTTTTCGCTTTATAAACCCGACATAACAAAGGTTAGTAAATCACATCGAATAGACATACGTTTTAAAGGTGATGAAACAACAAAACAAGTAATATTATTTTACGATGTAATTTGCTTTGATTTGGCTGTTAATGAAAGATTAAACGTTAGAGTTCCAATTGAACTGGATTAAAAAATGAGACCTTGTTTTATAGGTACTCGTTTTTATTATTATTTTTCAAGGTTTCAACAATTTCTTTAATATTATCATCTAAATTTATTCTGTTGACATTATCATAAATAAAACCTTTAACTTTTTGATATTCCTTTTCAAAAAGATCTAACTTTTTATCCGACAAAGCTGCTTTTATTTCTTTTAATTTATTTTTTAGTAAGTTTATTAAATTTTTAAGTGGAACACGTTTTAGTTTATTAGTATCTATGACGGAATTATTATGAATATATTGATTATATTCCTGTTTTATTTTAGACTTAAATTCATCAATAGACAAGTTTTTATATTTTTTGCTTTCAAAATCAAATTGTTCGAGATAAAAATTTAGATTCGAAAGAGCATCTAATGTTGCCTTAAAAATATCATTGAATTCAAAAAGAAGTTTTGAAAAGTCTGTTAAATTATTTGCTTCCTTATTAAATCAATGTGAATTGTAATAATTTTGTAATTCCTCTTTATTTGTTTCTAAGCTTTGCTCTTCAATTAATTCATTTAGAGCAGTTCTAACAACATTATAATTTTGGTAAAAAGGATAATATTCAAAATTGAATTTTCTTAAAAGTGCTTTTAATTCTAAAGCTTCCTTTGTTATTAACTTATTAAAGTACTCTTTTTTCAAATTTAAGTTGTAATCGGTTTTTGATGTTTCTTTAGACGTTTTTTGTTGACAAGATATAGGTAATATAGAAAGAGCAGAAACACAAAGGAGTGCAAATAATTTTAATTTATTCATTAATCACCTCCTTTGAGATGATTTCAATATCTGAATTAGAAGTATTAAATAAATTATTTACACTTATTTTAAGTTGGAAAAAAGGTTTTTCATTTTCATTTTTAAATTTGAAATCATCTGCAGATAAAAATTTATAAAAACCAAAAGTTAAATCAATTTTTTCATTATTTTTTTCAGTATTTAATAGTTCAATTTTTTTGATCCCACTATTTAAATTAGATTCATTTGTTTCTATTGCATAAGCTAAAATATAGTTATTTAAATATGATGTAAAGAGTTTTATTAAATTTGAATGTTGATCTTGACTTAAATTATTAATGTGGGTTTTTGATTTATCTAATGCTTTTTGAATTAGCTTTGTAAATAATTCATCATTTGAAATTTCTTCAATTTTTAAACCTTCAAAAGAAACGGGATTATCTTTTTTATAAATTGCGTAGTCTATACTTTTTAATTGATCAACAGGTAAAAATTTTATAGCAATAGCCTTTAGTAAATGACCGTGATCATCAAAATTTGAACTCAATCAAACAAAGTCTTTGGTTTTACCATTCATTTTATGAACTCTTACTATTAATTTTATAATTTGGCTGGTCTTATAATAATTGCTAAATTGTACGTCTATTATTTCATATTTTTTATCGATATTTTTATATATTTTCGGAATCTCCACAATCAAACTATCTTTAAAATTTGATAGTAAATGAACCAGTCCTCTTGAATTTCAAAAATCTATGCTGTTATATCCTTTTATAAAGGAATTTATATCTTTTCCTAGATTTAAATTATCATCTTGCTTGATAGTTAAATATGGATTTTTTACATAATCATTGAATAATGGCAAACTTTCTTTCAATCCCTCATGTCCAACGCCAAATTTTTGTTCACTCGCATAATTCCTAAACCCGTTTATATAAAAAGTTTTTTCCTTAATTTCATTATTTATTATATCTTCGTCATTGAAATTAATAATTTTCTTTATTTTAAATCCAATCAAACTAGATGCAGAGTTGTTACCGTTAATAATGGTTGATTTAGACCAATCGACAACAATTTTTTTAATTTTTAGATCAAATTTGTTTAAATATAAAACCAAAAAGTTTAAAAAACTTTCTCTAAAAACTGAGCTTTCTTCAGATAATCACGAATTAGCTTGAATATATTCATTGTTAAAAATATTTCTAGCTATGAATGGTTCGTTTTGGTTATTCATAAGATTATTTAAATTCATTAATCCGGTGTTTGTTTTAATATCATTTACCAATCTAAAAATTATTGTTTGAAAATCAAAAAAGTAAGGATCTAAAACCCTATAATAATCGGCTTCTTTATTTAAATTTGCTAAGTAATAAAATCAATTATTTGTAAAACCACCGTTTGTTTTGACGTCTTCAATGTTATATTGTGTAAAGAAATTATTTAGAATATTAGATTCAGAAGCATCAACTCTTTCTATCTTGTAATTGTTGTAAATAGTTTTAATTTGTTGTCATGATTTTTTTAATTTAAAATCAGGTTTATATTTAATGTTTGAATTAAATACTAATTCACTATTATCGGTTATATTAACAATTTTCCCCATTTCTTTTGTTTTATCATTTTTTAGAAAAAATATAGGTTCAAAATTATGTAGTGAAGCAAGTTGGGTGATATTTAATTTCTTTAGAAACTCTTTCTTGACCTTTGTTTCATCAATATCAATATCAGATTTGTTAGAACAAGAAATAGAAATTATTGGAAGTGTTATGCTTCCAATAATAGGCAAAAAGCAAAAATTTTTAATTTTCATATTATTTAGTTGGTAAAGTTAGATAAACAGTACCATCCCCCTCGGTTTGTTTACCATCTAAACACTTAATTTTAAAATAGTAATAAATGTTTCTTGTTTCACTATCGTACCCAAAATAACAATGAACTTCATGATTACCTGCAAAATACTCTAAATTAGGAATATAAATATTAAGATATTTAACTAATTCTTCATTTTTTAAATCTTCAGGAAAGAAATGATAACGATCATTTAGTCCTTTGTGTTCTGATAATCAAACAGTTATTTTTTCTCAAAGATCGCTAATGTATCTATCTTTAGAAATATCGTCTTCTTGTTCTAAAAATTCTCTTAATCCAACCTCATTAAAAGACAGTTTAGCGTTTTTTATAACTTCTTCAACTTTTTGAACTAGTCTTTCACCAATTAGGGCATTATCACGGTCTACAGAAATATCTCTTTCACTTTGTTTTTTTTCTAAGGTTTCTATCTCATTTTCTTTTGATTGACAACTGCTACTTATTAGAGCAATACCTAAGGTAGAAGAACTCACAAATAAAAGAGAACTAATAAACAGATTTTTTTTATTTTTTAGCTTCATAAATCTTTACCTCGCTATATTTATATTATAAATATTTTTCTTATATTATGCAAATATAAAAATATATCTATGTACAAAAAATTATAATTTTTAATATTTTTATTAAATGAAAAATAAATATTCACTCTAATTTTGTAGTTTGAATTGCAAAAATAATGCTTTTTTAATCTAAATTTTAATTGATAAACATAAAAATATTTATATAATTTTTATATATATTCACATTTATATTTTAGAAAAGGAAAAAAATTTTTATGAATTCAAAAACAAAAAAATCTTTAGTAATTAGTGGTATTGCAGGTGGTTTAATTGCAGCTCCAATAGTTCTAACATTAATTCCGTATGGAATTCAAAAAGCATTGACTAAAAATGATATAAAAATCAATGAAGAAACAATGCGTGAAACATTTACAAACTTATTAAATACTACACATGGCAGAAAAGCTGGAGACTTGAATAACTTTAAAAAAGAAGTGCTTAACTATGATGAAACAAGAAACATTTCAAGAGGTTTTAAATTAGAAGGCGATCAAAAAGTAACAACATCATTTATTGAGCAACATTTATTATACAAATTAAATGATGAAGCAAATCCATTAAATCCAGAACACTCAAACTATGGTAGCTATCTAGCTTATCAATATTTAAAACAACAAATTATGGACATGGGTTATGAATACCGTACAAACGGTGAAATAACATATCCAGATTATCCACAAAGTCCAAGCAATGCAAAAGTTACAATTTATACCGAAGAAAAAGACGCAGCAACAGTTACTGCAATGAAAGAGAATTTAAAACTTGATGGTTTCTTTACTCAAGGTTTCTTATTCTCAACACGTAATTCATTCAACAATGTCGGAAATAACTTAGTTGTGACAATTAATCCAAGTGAAAAAGTTACAAAAGACAATACAGTTAATGTTAAAGACTTCTACATTGTTTCTCATTATGATTCGGCAAACAATGTTGGACCTAATGGAACATCATGAGGTGCGACAGACAATGCATCAGGAGTATCTGTAAACTTAGCATTACTAAAACATTTCTCAGATATTAAAAACAGAGATAACCTAGGAGTTAGATTACACTTAATTTTTGTAGATGCTGAAGAAGTTGGAAAATTAGGTTCAATCGCTTTTGTTAACCAATTTTTAGCCGGAGAAGAAAATGAATTATTAAGCAATTCATTAGGTATGATAAATATGGATACAGTTGCTGGTGGAGACCATATGTACATTCACTCACCAGATACAAATACTCAAGGTAAGCCATACAATACATCACCATTGTTAAGAAACTTTATTAACAACATTTCAAAAGAAAGAGCAGAAGAACTTAAAGATGCTGATCAAGAATTAAAAATTCACCCACAATTTGTTGAAGATGAATACAAAGCTGGGGAAACTGGTGATTGATCAGACCATGCTCCATTCTATCAAATTGCTAAACTTCCAGTTGCATATGTTGAATCAACAAACTTTGGTGTTAAATCAAAATATAACGTATATGATGGTTATTCTCAAACCATTAACCCTAAGGCTTGAGTACTAAAAGACGGTACAACAATTGAATCATTAAAAGAAAGAAAATTGGAAAACGGTGAAGTTGTTTATGACTGACCAGACGGAATGAAAAAAGAAGACTTTGCTATCATGGGTGATATATGACATAGTGACCTTGACACATTAGCATGAATTAATGAAAACGTAGGTCCAAGATTCTATAAACAACTTAACACAGTATTCCATACACTAAAAACATTCTTAGAAAAACTTCATACAATTAATGAAGATAATACTATTTCATACCCAGAATTTAACCAAAATCAATAAAAATTACAATTCTTAAAAACGCCATATAAAATTACGGCGTTTTTTTGTTCTTCTTAATTTATTGATGTATTAAAAAAATAATGTATTATATTTTTATGTCTAGATGAGAATATATATGAATTAATATTATTTTATTATTAATTGGTTACCTAATTGGGTCAATTAATATTTCAATAATAATTTCAAAAAGAAAGAATAAAGACATTAGAAAATTAGGTTCAAATAATGCTGGAGCAACAAACGCTTTAAGAGTGTTTGGATTAAAATTTGGTGCCTTAGTTTTTTCATTTGACTTATTAAAATCATTTATTCCAATTCTAATTTCTTACCTATTTAAAAAATTGCTTAATAACGATTTTATAATACCTTTATCTGCTGGACTAGGAGCTTTGATAGGGCATATATTACCTTGCTATTTTAAATTTAAAGGAGGAAAAGGCGTAGCTTGCTTCTTTGGTTTAATATTAGCATTTGATTTAATTTCATTTTTATTAATGGTATTTATTTATTTAATTTTTGTTATTGCAATTAGATATATTTCTATATCATCAGTATTAATAGCAATTATTTTTGCATTTATTTCATTTATACCTAATTATTATGGAGTTTGGTTATTAGCTTTTATTAACTTTAATATCCCTAAATGATCACATAGTTATATATTAGTATTTTCATCAATTTTAATATTATTAAAACATATACCTAATTACATAAGATTATCAAATAAGCTTGAAAATAAGATATCTTTTGCTTCGAAGAATCAAAAAATTAGCAATTAAAATACTAAAGTGCTAAAATAGTGCTAAAATATTATATTATTAATTGAAGACGGAGATATTTTAGCTGAACCATGGAATTAAAAAACCGCCATATAGAAATTTTTAAAATGATTGTCGAAACTTTTTTTGAAACAGGAGAACCTGTCGGGTCAAAAAAATTAGTTGAATCAAGACAATTAAATTTTTCATCTGCAACCATTAGGAATATAATGTCAGATTTAGAAAAAATTGGATATTTAGAAAAACCGCATGTATCAGGCGGGAGAATTCCATCAACATTAGGATTAGAATACTATACAAAAAACATTGCTTATAACCCAAAGAAGTTTTTTAATAGAAATTTAAATGATATTTTAATTAAAAAAAGGTTGAATGTAGATGCAACGTTAGATGAAGCTGCAAATTTAATTAGTAAAATGGCCCACTTTACAGTTGTTGCAACATCAAATAATAAAGATGAAAAATTGAAAAGCATTCAACTTACACCATTAGATTCAACATCTGCAGTAATAGTTATTGTTACAAGCAGTGGTAATGTTCAAAATAAATTATTTGACTTTGATGAAGGAATAGCATTAAACGATTTAAGAATAGCAGTTAGACTTTTTAAAGAACGTTTAATTGATACGCCCTTAATTGAATTAGCAAATAAGGCTACTGCACTTTTACCTTTGTTTAAAGAAAGAATTGGAAACTATGAAAGAGTATTAGAAAAATTCATTAAAACAATTTTTGTTTTTGAGGAAAAAATTCAAAATAAAACTTATAACAAGAATGCAATGATTTTATCTAAAAATATCTCAAGGGAGGAACTTGTTTCATTATTAGAGTTAATTGAAAAGCATTCAGTTTGATCTACTATTGAAAACAATCTTGATGAAGATAATAAAATCAAGCTTGATTTTTCAAGAGATAACTTAAATATAATAAGTAAAAAAATAGATTTTGATAATGATAAAAACATAAAAGAAATATCGATAATGGGGCCTAAAAACATAGACATCGAAGAAACATTAGAAGCATTAGATGTTTTATCTAAATTAATTCAAAAAGGAGATAAATAAAATGTGAAAATTTAATAAATATGACAAAGTTCAATTTGAATTAGTTGAAAATGATAATCAAGCAAAAAAGAAAAAATATTCATACATTTGAGATTTTAATACAGTTGATAAATCAATTACTGATATTTTAAAAAATGGCAAAAATGTTTCAGATAATGAAATAATTTGAAAAAACAAGAAGACGATCTTAAAATTAAAATTAATTTCAGTTAAAAAAATTGATGGTACAACAAGAGAATTAATAGAAGAAAATGTAGATCTTAAAAGAAAAATTAACGATTTTGAAGAAACTCTTAAAAAAAGTGAAATCAAAAATTTAAGTTTAAAAGAGGAGATTGAAAACTTAGATACAAGACTATTAATCGAGACAAATAAATTCAAGGAAGAAGTAATTGAAATACAAAAAAAAGCACAATCAGCAATCAATGAACATAAACAAAAATCAATTGAACACCAAGAAGTACAAATAAAAGAAGCTAAAATGTATGCCCTACAATCTTTTTTAGAAGATTTAATTCAACCATTAAATAATTTTGAGAAAGCCATATTATCTGCTGAAAAAATAGATAATGATGTATTGAAGAATTTTATAATTGGTTTCAATATGTTGTACAAACAAGTTGAAAATGTTTTAATTGATTTTGGTCTTCAAAAAATAATTCCAAAATCAGGAGAAAAGTTTGATCCAAACATACATCAAGTTTATGAAATTGTAGCTTCAGATTTAGAAAAAGACACTATATTGGAAGTTAAAAATATTGGGTACAAGCTACATGACAGAACAATTAAGCCAGCATTAGTAATTGTTTCTAAATAATTCTTAGTGTTTTCGCTATTTTAAACAATTAAAATTAACAAGAATTATAATAAAAAAACGAAAAGAGGAATAATGAAATTACCATTTATACCAGTTAAAAAGCAAGTTTTACTTCCATATAGTCTTGATGAAATTAGGGTGGGTAAACCTAATTCAGTTTTGGCTATGCAGGAAGCGCTTTCAAATGACGGTCGTGTAATAATTACTTTTATAAAAGAACAGTTTATTAGTCAGCCATCAATCGAAAATGCAGACATGATTGAACAATATGGTGTTGTTGCTAAGATAATTAATACTTCAGTAAATGAAGGTATTTATAAATTAAATTTAGAATGTTTAGAACCAGTTAAAATAGAATCAATATCTACCGTAAAAAACAACAAACCGATGATTATTGCGTCATATGAAATATTACCATTTTATAATTTCACACAACAAATTAAAAACACTGAAATTGACGATTTATTATCATATTTAAATCAATTGAGTTCATGACTTGAGAAGATGAATCAACAATCAAAAAATGGAATTAAATCTTATTCAAATCCAGCTACAACAAAAGCTATTCAAACATATGAAAATGATTTTAGAGACTTATTAATTTCATTAAATAAAAAAAGTTTGCCTAACTATATTGACCTAAATAAATTAATTTGAAAAACTTTGGCCCCATTAAAACAAGTCTTAAATAAAGAAGAAATTTTAAACTTATTACCACTTGATAATGAAAATTTAGTAAAAGAATTAGTAAATAGATTACTTTGAAATTTAGAAGAAAAAAACTTAGAAATTGAGCTTACACAAAAAATGAATAAAGAAATGGAAAGTTCACAAAGAGACTTTGTTTTACGTGAAAAAATGAAACAATTAAGACAAATGTTAAATGAGGAATCAGATAATAACGCTGAGAAACTTGAAAAAGATCCTGAGGGAAGTAAAAGATATCCAAAATACGTTTTAGAGGCATTAAAAACAGAACAAGCAAGATTAGCAAGCATGATGGCTTCAAGTCCAGAAGCAAATATATCAAAAACATTTATAGATTTAATTCTTGCTTTACCATGAAGAAAAGTAAGCAAGGAATTAATTGATATTAATCACGTTAGATCTGTTTTGGATAAACATCACTTTGGATTAGAAAAACCCAAGAAAAGAATTTTAGAATTTATTTCAGTTTTAACTCATACAAAAAGTAAAAATGCAAATGATGAATATTTAACAATAAAAGGTGATACAGAACATTTTATTGACAATAATTTATTTGTTCATAAAACCGGTGATACTCTAAACAACCCAGTCAATAATATTCCTATTTTGACATTAATTGGCCCTCCTGGAACTGGTAAAACAACCTTAGCAAAATCTATAGCCGAAGCTTTAAAAAGAAAATTTATTAAGGTTTCATTAGGTGGCGTTAAGGATGAGAGCGAAATTAGAGGTCATAGAAAGACTTATGTTGGAGCAATGCCTGGAAAAATAATTTCTGCAATTAAAAAGGCAGGAGTTTCAAACCCAGTTATTCTTCTTGATGAAATTGATAAGATGTCATCTGATTTCAGAGGAGATCCAACAAGTGCTATGTTAGAAGTTTTAGACCCAGAACAAAATGCTAACTTTCAGGATCATTATTTAGATTTAGAATATGATTTATCAAAAGTTTTATTTATTGCAACAGCAAACTATTATGAATCAATTCCAGCTGCATTAATTGATCGTGTTGAACTATTGGAATTATCAACATATACAACAATTGAAAAAATGGAAATTGCAAAAAGCCATTTAATGCCTAAGGTTTTATCTCAAAACGCTTTATTACCTTCACAAATTCAAATAAATGATGAAGTTTTAGAATTTATTATTCGTTCATACACAAGAGAAAGTGGTGTTCGTGAATTAAAAAGAATATTAGATAGTATAGCAAGAAAAATAGTTGTAAAAATATTAGATAAAGAAATTAATGACGAATTTGTAGTAACAAAAGAAGTAGTAGTTGATTTTTTAGGTCCAATTAAATTTGAAGATGACGAGAATGAAAACAAGGACCAAATTGGTGTGGTTAATGGCCTTGCATACACAAGCTTTGGTGGATCAACATTAGCAATAGAAGTAACAACATTTGATGGAAAAGAAGGATTAAAATTAACTGGTCATCTTAAAGATGTTATGAAAGAATCCGCGCAGATTGCCTTGGCTTATGTTAGATCAAATGCTAAAAAATTTGGTATTGATTTTGACTTTGAAAATAAATCAATTCATATTCACGTTCCAGCAGGAGCTATTCCAAAAGACGGCCCATCAGCCGGAGTAACATTTACAACCTCAATTATTAGTGCGTTATCTAAAAAACCAGTACCAGCTAATATAGGTATGACAGGAGAAATCACATTAAGAGGTAAAGTGCTTCCAATAGGTGGATTGAAAGAAAAATCTTTAGCTGCTTCTCAATTTGGAATTAAAAGAATTTTTATTCCATATGATAATAAAAAGAACTTAATCGATGTTCCTGAAGAAGTAAAAAAAGAAGTAGAATTTATACCTGTGAAATACTACGAAGAAATTTTTGAAGAGATATTCAACAAATAAATAATAAAAACACACAAAAGCATTTGCAATGTGTGTTTTTTTGTCCTCATTATTTTAATTTTGATAGGTGTTTTAATGTTCTTATGTATTGGTTAACAAAAGATGATTCGTTATCATATCATGTATAAACTTTGTAAAGTTTTTTACCATCAACTTCTAAAACTTGAGTTAATTGTGCATCAAAGATAGAGCCTGCTGTTGCGCCTATAATATCACTTGAAACAATAGGGTCTTCTGTATACATAAATGAATCTGAGGCAGCTTTTTTCATCGCATCATTAATTTGTTCAACTGTTGCATCCTTTTTTAGTTCAACTGTTAGGTCAACTATTGAACCGGTAATTGTTGGAACTCTTAAAGCAATACCATTCATTTTACCTTTTAAGCTTGGAATAACTTTTCCAATTGATTTAGCTGCACCGGTTGTAGTAGGTATCATATTGGATGCCGCAGCTCTTGCTCTTCTTAAGTCACTGTGTGGTGCATCTTGTAATCTTTGATCAGCAGTAAATGAGTGAACTGTAGTCATAAAACCTTTTTCTACACCAAATTCATTTTCTAAAACATTTAATACTGGTGCTAAACAGTTTGTTGTACATGAAGCACCTGAAACGATAATGTCGTCTTTTGTTAAAATGTTTTCATTAACTGAATATACAATTGTTTTAACTTCAGCACTCTTTGAAGGTGCAGTAATTAATACTTTTTTAGCTCCTGCATTAATATGTAATTGAGCAGCTTCAGTTGTTAAAAATCTTCCTGTGCCTTCAACAACTATATCAACATTTAAATCTTTTCAAGGTAATTGTGATGGGTCTTTTTCGCCAAAAATAGGGTATTCTTTTCCATTAATAATGATTGAGTTGTCTGTACTTTTTACGTCATAATTAAATGTTCCATGAGCTGTGTCATATTTCAATAAATGAGCAAGTGTTTTAGCATCAGTTAAGTCATTAATTCCAACAACTTCTAGTTCTTCATCGTTTCAAATTTGTCTAAAAATTAAACGTCCAATTCTACCAAATCCGTTTATTGCTATTCTAGATTTCATGTTTCTCCTTTTATAAAAAATTAAATTAAAATAAACTTTTTAAATTACTAATATATAAATTATAAACGATTTTAAAATTATCTAATTTTTGCATATTCAAAAAGTGAAAATATTATTATTTTTTTAAACAAAAAAGCAAAAAAATTAAAAAACGAAGTTGAAAATCTAAAAAAATGCACATTTTTTGTTTAAAAGTGTTTTAATATAACTAATTTCATGAATTAGTTTTAAAATAAAATTTTAAAAAATAGGAGAAAATATGAAAAAGTCAACTAGAAGAAAAATTTTATCACTTTGATTTTCAACAGCTGCATTAACAACATTGTTTGCATCGATATCTGTTCTTGCAACAAAAGACAGATTAACTCAAGAAGAAAAAGATTACATTCTTTCTGAAATTGATCTTGCAAATGAAAAAGTTAATAATGCTATTAACAAGCTAGAAGAAAATAAGTATTCTGTAGATACATTAAAAACAGCTATAAAAGAAGCTAAAGAAATCTTGGATAAATCTAAATTGTTATTTGATCAACTTAATAAAGAGGAACTAAAAAAAGATCCTGAAATTTTAACTTCATTAAATTCTTTTGAAGAATCCATTAAGAAACTTGAAAACAAAATTAATGATTCAAAAGATCAAGAAGAAAAAAATAAGAAAGAACTTGATCGTGTAGTTGAAGAAGCTAAAATTACAAGTGAGAAGGCTATAAATAGATTAAACAGCACATCTGATATAAATGTTCCAGGATTAAAAGCTGCTAATAAAGAATTAGAAGATGCTTTAAAAGAAATTGAGATTGCTAAAGAAAAAGCTAAAGATTCAAAAGAGCATATAGATAACTTAGCTAAATTAAGTAAAAAAGCAGAAGAAGCAGAACAAAAGGTTAAAAAATTAATTCAAGAATCAGAAAAGCTTACAGAAGAAGAATTAAGAAAAAGATTTTTAGAAGAGATAGAAAAACAAAAAGAAATTCTAAATAATAAAATACAAGAATCTCAAAATAAAAATCTAACTATATCAGAGATTGATGAATTAATTCAAGATTTTGAAAACAAATTAGTAGTTGCTAAAGACGCAAATAATTACATAAAAGAAAATACAAACGACTTAGAAACATTAGCAAAAAATGAAGAATTAAGAAAGTTAACATTAGAATCAGACGATGTTATTGAAGAACTTAAATTAAGAGAGCAAAGAATCAAAAAAGAAATCAACGATGAAATTGCTCGTGTAAAAAAATTGCTAAAGGATGCACAAAATCAAATTAATTCAAGCAATGATTTTGATGAATTAGAAATAGAACACAATAAAGCCAATGAACTATCAGCTAATGATTTAAAAGTACTTAAGGAAAAAGTTTCAACAGTCGGGTATGATGAGGTAGCTGATCAAATAGCAAGTCTAGAATCTACATCAGATTCAAATATTAATAATTCATTAAGCAAACTAAAAGATTTAGTTAGAGATGATTTAAATTCCGCAACTTCGCTTTCTGTAGCACAAAAACAAGAATTTGAAACAAAAATTAACGAAGCAAAAACACCTGAAAAATTAAGAGAAATAAAAGAAGAAATTAAATTAGCTAACTCAAAGGAAAAAGCAATCCATGATATTAATGCTCTTAATTTAATTTCAAATGATCATAAACAAAAGGAAATAGAAAAAATTAATTCAGCGACAACAGTTGATGAAATATTTCCTATATTTGATACTTTAGATAAGCTAAATGATGAGAAAAATAGCTTCAATGAAGAAATTAATAATTTAAACAATCTTTCTGATAACCAAAAAGAATCATTGCTTAAAGAACTAAAAGATTCAGAAACCCATGAAAAAAATGCTGAAATTTTAGAAAAAGCTAAAGATTTAAACACAGATAAGCAAGACAAGAAAACAGAAATTTCTAAATTAACATCATTAAATCAAGATGATAAAAATAATTTTTATAATGAAATTAAAAACGCCGATACAAAAGAAGAAGTGTCAAAAATTTTAGAAAAAGCTAAGGAATTGAATGATTCCAAGAACGACGCCTTAAATAGATTAAATGCTTTAGAACATTTAAACAATGGTGAAAAACAAGATTACTTTAATCAAATAATTCAAGCCCAAACAAAAGACGAAGTAGAAAGATTAATTCAAGAAGCTGAATCTAAGAACAATGCTAAAAAAGAAGCAAAAGAACAAATTAATGCTTATCCAAATCTTTCAAATAATCAAAAGAATAATTTTTCTACAGAAATTGAAAATGCAAGTTCTTCAGAAGAACTAGAAGAAATTAAAAAGCAAGCTGAAATAGCAAACGGTGAAAAAACAAGTTCAATAGCTGAAATTAAAAATTTAGAAAACTTAAGTGAAGATTTGAAAACAGAATTTGAAAATTCAATTAAAAACCTTGATGATAATAATGAACTTGCAAAAATTATTGAAAAAGCTAAAGAATTAAACACCAAGAAAGGTAATTTAAATGATTTAGTAAACTCTTTAGAAACAAAGTTAGATGATAGTAAAAAAGAAGAGTATAAAAAGAAAATTCAAGATGCAACAACACTTGAAGAGTTAGAACAACTTGAAAAAGAAATTAAACTTGAAGATAAAAAGAATAAAGCAAATGAGGAAATCGATTCTTTATCGAACCTAGATGAAGAAAAGAAAAAACAATTAAAAGAAAACATTAATAATGCAAATAATATTGAAGCAATTGATGCAATTTTATTAGAAGCTAAAGACGAAGAAGAATTAAATATTGAAAAAGCTAAAGCTAAGGCAGAAATTAGTGAATTAGAATGAATAGGCAATAATCAAAAAGAAACAGCAAAACAAGATATAGATAATTTAACAACTATTGACAAAGTAAAAGAATATTTAGATAATCTTAAAAAAGTAGATGAAGAAAAGAAATTATTGTTTGAAACTAATATTAAAGACTCAGAAGAATTTGAACAAGATTACAAAGATACAGTAAAAGAAAATATTATTAATTCAGTTGAATCTTCAGAATATAACCAAATTAAAGATGATTTTAAAACTTTAGAAACTAAAAAGAAAGAAATTAAGGATCATATCGATAGTTTAAATAGTTTAGGCGATAAGGATAAAAAAGATTTCTTAGATAATTTAAAATCAAAAGAAAATGAAACAGATTCAGAAGTTGTTAAATCAAGTGCAAACGATCTAAATACATTTAAAGAAGATTTAATTAATAAAATTAAGGAATTACAAAACGTTGAAGAAGCTAATAAAACAAATGGAATTCAAGATGTTAAGGATGCTCAAACAAGAAATAATGCAAACCAAGTTTATGAAGATTTATTATTAAAATCTCAAAAAGAAACAGCTAAAAAAGAAATTGATTCTTTAGCTGATTTAAATCAAACAGACAAAGATAACTTTAAAAATCAAATTGAATCAGCACATACAGAATTCGAAATAAATAAAATTCTTGACGATGCTAGATCAAAGAACCAATTAGAAAAAGCAAAAGAAGATGCTAAGGCAGAAATTAATAATCTTGATTTATTAAGTGATGAATTTAAAACGGAAGAAAAAGCCTTAGTTGATACATTTGTTTCTGTTGAAAATATAAATAACTTAGTTAATAATCTAAAAAGTTTAAACGCTGATAAACAACAAAAACTAAACTCAAAAAATAGTTGATCTGAAATTTCACCAGCTGAAAAAGAACAATTTGAAAAAGAATTAAAAGATAAGAAAAATAAAACTGACGTTGCGACATTAGTTCAAAATTATCAAGAATTAAATGACAAAAGAGCTCATGTTAAAAACGAAATTAGACAATTAAATTACATTAGTGATCAAGTAAAGAATTCATTTAATGAAAGAATTGCTAATCTAAAAGAAATTACACCATTAGAACAACTTAAAAATGAAGCAATTTCACTAGATGAAGCAAATAAACAAAACATTTTAGCAACTAATCAATTAGCATTATTAAATGTAAATTATGTTGATACTAAAGTGATTGAACTAAAAAATTCTTCGACTATAGAAGCTTCAAATGATTTGTTCAACCAAATTAAAGAAATATCTGATCTAAAATTAGAAGCTAATAATGAAATTAAAAATTTAGAACATCTAACACCAAATCAAAAACAAGATTTTGAAAATCAATTAGTTGAAACTAATGATAAAAATCAAATTGAAATAATTAAACAAAAAGCAATTGAATTAAATAATAAAAAGACTGAAGCAATTCAAAATATTAATAATTTAAGTAATCTATCTCATAATCAAAAGCAAAATTATATTAATATGGTTAAAGATGCATTTGAAGAATCTGCGATAGATGATATTGTAAAACAAGCGACAGATGAAAACAATACAAAACAGGCTTATATAACTGAAATTGGAACGTTGGATAATATTTCAGATATTCACAAAAACAAAGTTATTAATGAAATAAAAGCGGCAGATACATTAAATGGTGCAAAAGCTTTTTTAGATGATTTAAAACAATTTAATGAAACTAAAAAACAATTAATTGATGAGATTAATAATTTAGAATATTTAACTAACGCAGAAAAACAAGATAAGATAAATGCTCTTAAACAAAATGCAGAAAATAATATTCAAGCTAATGCTGTTAAAAACGAAGCAAATACATTGAACAATCAAAAGCAAAACTACGCAGACAATATTAAAAGATTAAATCTAATATCAGATAAACAAAAAAATGACGCAGTAAATTACATCAAATCAACAGATGGAATTCCAAAAGCTGAAGAAAAATTTGATGAGCTAAACCGTTTAAATACAGAAAAGAATTCATTTAATTCAACAGTAGCAAATTCAACAAACCTTTCAAATAAAAACAAAGAAGATTTTGCTAACAAAATAAAAGAAGCTGAAACTGAACAAAAATTAGATGAAATTAAAGAAGAATTTAGACGTTTTGAAGCTAATGTAGTTGAAAATAAAAAATACGTAGATTCAATGGAAAAAGCTTTAGCGGTAATGAAAACATTAATAAGCCCTGACCGAACAGATTTAAATAGAGAAGTTCAAAAATTTGAAAAATTCTTAAATGATAATAAAAAGAACGATAACGATTCGGCTGAAGCATTAGAAAATAAAAATAACACACTAAAAAACTCAATAACTGAGAAGTTAAACGATTTTAATAGTGAAATGCTTTCGGTATTCTTTAAAGCTAATAATGCCCCAGGAAGAAATGAAAATCTACACAATGTTCAAAAGCTAAATGAAATCAGAAATCAACTACAACAAGATGTTGAAAAATTTAATAATTTAAAAGATAAACTAGTTGAAGGATTTGAAAATCATTTAGACCTTACCGACTTTAATGAAACTCTTGAAAAATCAGAAGAAGCAAAGGCAACAATTAATCAACAAATAGATTTAACTACTAAATACAACGAGTTAAAAACATTAATTAATACAACTGAAGATTTGACAACTGCTGAAAAAGAGGAAGCATTAAGAACTTGAGAAACTGATATGAGTAAGTACTCAACAACAAACGCAGAGTATAATTCTTTAGAAGAATGAGTAAATTCAAGAATAAGAGAAAATCAACAAGCTAAAGAAGAATATAGATTAGCAAAAGAACAAATGCTGGAATCTATTAATAAATACAGAGTAACAAACTTTAGTACAGCAAAATCTGATCACGATAAAATCATTGAAAAATTACAAAGTTTAATTCAGGCATCAGACCAATATTATGAAAGAGGTTTCGAAGAGAAAAAACTTGGCCAAGTAGCTCAGGCATTAAAGGCCATGGTTGATACATCTAATTTATATGCTGATAGATTAGTTGAATTAAATGACTATATTAATAGAAGAACTGTAAATGGATCTCAAGCAAAAAAATCTAGAGATAAATTTGTAAACGATACACAAGAAGTTAGAGAAAAATTAAAAAATATTGATATTAATATTCAATTTATTAATGACAATAAGCAAAGATTAATTGATAATCCTGTGTTTAATACAAAACAAAAAGTATTTGATGAAGCAGTTTATGAAAGAGTTTATAGAAACAACAAAGGACAAAGTGGTGGGTATGATGTACTATCTATTGAAGCATTTTCAAAAAACGGAACCAGATCACTTGACCAATTAAGTATTAAAAATCTTTCAAAATTCTTATTAGGTTATGAAAATGTAACTGTAAAATTTGACCTTGGAGGAGTTTCTCCACTTTGAGCAAGAAGAGGTGTTTATTGATATTCTAATAGATATAGATACTTTGGATCGTTAGAATTTAGAACTCCTGAAGGATTTGTAAAAAGAATTGAAAGAGTTATAATTGACGAAGTTCAAAATGTGAGACATTAACATAATAAAAGTTGGGATTTAGCCCAACTTTTTTAATTAGATGATTCTATTATTTTTACAGCTTTAGCAACACCTGATTTTTTGTATGAAGGAGCGACTCATTTAGCTTGTGATTTAATATTGTTCAACGAATTTTTCATGGCCACAAATGCACCAACGTATGGTATAGTTGATGTATCATTTCCTGAATCTCCGAAATGGACTGTATCTTTTGGGTCAATATTTAATAGTTTGCAAACATATTTAATTGCTTTTCCCTTGGTTGCATTTATATCATTTATTTCAACAGCATAACCCTTTGAAACAATATGCAATGATATATTTTTAAACTTATTTGCAAGCTCTTCTACTAATTTTTTTATACCTTTTTTGCTTGTTCCAAAAGTAATTATTTTTGTGGAGTCTGCAATTCTAGGAACTTCATCATAAGTTTTACGAGTCATTTTTTTGATTCATGGTCTAAAAAATCTTAACTTGCTTGCGGTTCCATAAATAGTATTCCCGCTATTATATATGATAAATAATTTATTCTCTTTTAAAATCTCAGTTATTTCCATAACTGTATCTTTTTTAATTTCATGTTTAGCAATTATTTGGCCATCATTTTTAACGATTAATCCGCCATTTTGACAGATGACATATGGCGATTGTGTTTGATTTGCTAAATTTAGAACATATTCCGATGCATATCTTCCTGTTGCAATGATAAACGGTGTTCCGCTTTCATTTTTAGTTTTTAAAATATTAAGATTGTCTAAACTAATTCCTTCTTTTGTTTTAGGTAAATCTAGTAATGTGCCATCTAAGTCTGTAAAGTAAGCTTTAGGTTTGAAATTAATCATCTTATTATTTGTTAAATTGTTTTTTAATTTCCTCAGCTGGCATATATCCTAATGTATGGTTAACTAATTGACCATCTTTATAATAGAATAATGAAGGAATGCTTGAAACGTTCATTTCTCTTGCAAATTCAATATTTTGATCAACGTCAAAATCAAATACATTAATTTCTTCATCGTTTGATGCTAGACGTTCTAACTCTGGACCAATCATTTGGCATGGAGGACATCACACAGCTCTAAAAGCAATAATAGATTTTCCTTCTAAATGTTTGTCATTTAATTCACTTTTTAATATTTTTTTATACATATTTTCTCCTTTTAACTTTAACTAGTAAGCTTTTGCAAAAATTACAATTCTTTCTGTTTCTTTATTTGTATAGAAACAATTTTTGTTTTTAATATCAATATTGGTATTAAATGGGATGCAACGCGTTGATGCTCCGGTCTCTTCTTTTATTTTAATTTCATCTTCTGCACTTCCAGCAAATTTTGTAATAACTCAATTACCGTTTTCAATCAATTTTTTAAATTCTTCGTAATTATTAGCTATTTTAATATTATGATTTAATCTTTTTCGTGCTTCTTTTAAAAGATTGCTTTGAATATCTTCCAATAATTTTAAGATAGTTTGAGAAACTTCATTTAGGTCAACATAGATTTTTTCAAGAGTATCTCTTCTAACAATAATAACTTTATTATTGTTCAAATCCCTTGGGCCAATTTCAATTCTTAATGGAGTTCCATGGATTTCTGAATTAGCAGCTTTAAACCCCGCGCTTTTATCGCTTTTATCAATCTTAGCATCAATACCTAGATTAATTAATGATTGAAAAATTTCTTTTGAAACTTTTGAAACCCTTTCATCTTTGGAAGCAAACAATTCAATGATATCAACCTTTGTAGAAGCGATTCTTGGAGGAATTATAATCCCTCTATCATCACCATGAGTCATAATTAGAGCTCCTAGCAATCTTGTTGATACACCTCATGATGTTCCATATGCATTTTCTAATTTATTTTCTTTATTTTTAAAAGTTATATCAAATGCTTTTGTAAAGTTTTGCCCTAGGTAATGACTTGTACCAGATTGCAATGCTTTTCCGTCCTTCATCATCGCTTCAATTGTAAAAGTATATTCTGCACCAGCAAATTTTTCATGCTCAGTTTTTTGACCTTTTACAACAGGGATTGCTAAATATTGTTCCACAAAATCTGTATATACATCAAGCATTTTTTTAGTTAAAGCTTCAGCCTCATTAGCATCCGCATGAACTGTATGCCCTTCTTGTCAAAGAAATTCTCGAGTTCTTAAAAAAGGATTTGTAGTTTTTTCTCATCTCAAAACATTTACTCATTGATTATAAATTAAGGGTAAATCATTATAAGATTCGATTTCGTTTTTAAAGAAATCACCGAATAAAACTTCGCTTGTTGGTCTTATGTAAAATTTCTCACTTAATTTTTTTCCACCAACTTCTGTAACTGTTGCTAATTCTGGATTAAATCCTGAAATATGATTTTTTTCTTTATTTAAAAGATTTTCAGGAATTAATAGTGGTAAATTAACATTTTGCACACCGATTTCTTTAAATTTTTTATCCAATATTAGCCTAATATTATCTCAAATACCAAAAGAAAGAGGTTTGAAGATTATTGAGCCTTTTGATGAACCATAAGCCATTAAATCACCATTTTTAATGACATCTGTATATCATTTTGCAAAATTTTCTTCTTGGGTTGTAATTTTTTCTAGTTTTTTCATATTAAATAATTGTATATATTTTTTTGCATTTTTTTATTTAATAAAAAAATAACAGCAAATGCTGTTAAATTAAACTATCAAATATATCTTCACCAGTTGATTTTATTGGAACGTTGAAGTTTCTTGCAACAATATTACCTGCTGTTCCTAAACCTTGTAATGTACCTAAAATTTTTGGTTTGGTAAATGATTTTGAAAATATTGTTAATGGTAGTGCTTCTCTTGTGTGATCAGGTCCAAATGTTGGGTCATTTCCGTGATCAGAAGTCATAATCAAAAGATCGTCCTTTTTCATTGCGTTAATTAATTTTGTTAATTTAATATCTAGTCTTGATACATTTTGGCTATATCCTATAGGATCTTCACGATGTCCATAATGACTGTCAAATTGAACTAAATTAATAAAGATAAATTGATTTTGAGAATCAGAAGATGCAATATCTATTGCAATATCCATGTTTTCATTGTCTGAAGCAGGACCGTAGTTTTTATCAATACCAACACCAGTAAAAATATCATTAATTTTTCCAACTGCAATTACTTCTACGCCAGCTTTTTGTAAGTCTTCCATGATAATTGGTCCAGTTGGTTTGTTTGCAAAATCATGTCTATTAAATGTTCTTGTAAACTTTCCATTCTCATAAACAAAAGGTCTTGATATGACTCTAGCAACATTTCATTCGGGTTTTGAAGAACAAATTTCCCTTGCTTTTTTTGCATATTCATTAAGTTTTTCTACACCTAATGTATTTTCATCCCCAATAATTTGTAATGTTGAATCTGGAGATGTATAGATAATCATATCCCCTTTTTCCATGTGTTGCTTTCCTAATTCTTCAAGTATAACTGTTCCGGAAGCATTTCTATTTCCAATGATTTTTCTACCATCAAATGCTTTTGAAAGTTCAGCAACTAAATCTTCTGGAAAACCATTTTCAGTAAATTGGGGGTTCGGTGTTTCGGTGTATATACCCATCATTTCTCAATGTCCAGTTAATGTGTCTTTACCATTTGAAACTTCATGTATTTTACCCATATATGCAAGAGGTTTCTTATTTCTTTGAGTATGTCCTGCAACTTTTGCTATTTCTGTAATACCTAATGATTTTCATGTTGGAATTTCTAATGGTAAGGCTTCTGATGCATGTAATAAACTATTTGCTCCCTTATCATTAAATTCTTCTTGTCTAGGTTCGGGTCCAATTCCTAATCCATCAGTAACAATAAAAAATATACGTTTAAATTTCATAAATATTTCTCCTAATATTATTTTATAACAACTGTTTGTTCAGTTAAGTGTATATCCATACTTTTTAGCGTTTCCTTATCAGATTCACTCGAAATTGTCGTTCGATGTAAGTATAAACCTGATAATTTGTTTATTTGATCAAAAGCTTTTTTAGCAATTGATGAAGTTTTAGCACTAATCGATAATGCAAAAAGAGTTTCTTTTAAATCAAGCGATAAATCATTATAATGTAATTTTTGTTTCAATTCTTGAGCTAAAGAAATAGCTTCCGGATCTAAAATGTCAATATTTTGTTCGATTTTTGCGAAATATTTTAGGGCATTTAAAATCGTTGCACTATTTGAGTTTAATAACGCTGATTCTTTACCGATTATAATTTCTTGTGAATTAATTTCAATAGCAGAACATATTAAATTATGTTTAATACTGAACTCATTAGCAACTCTTATTGATTTAACAATGTTTGTGTTGATTTTATTTTCTTTAATAATTTTTAACAACCTTTGAACATGTGTTTTAGGAGTTTTATCCTGTTGATAATTAACAATTGTTTGATAATATCTTCTTACAATTTCCTTTTTTGACGCCATTGAAATAATTTCGTCATCAGTGATGCAAAAACCAGCCATATTTACACCCATATCTGTAGGCGATTTATAAAGCGAGTCTTTATAAATTGTTGTTAATAATTTATTTAGTATTGGAAATGCTTCTAAATCACGATTATAGTTAGTTGCTTTAACCTTGTAGGCATTTCAATGAAAATTATCTAACATATTTATATCATTCAAATCTACGGTTGCTGCTTCGTATGCTAGATTAATTGGATGTTTAACATCTAAATTTCATATTGGAAAAGTTTCGAATTTAGCATAACCTGATTTTATATTATTTTTGTTATCATGATAAAGTTGAGATAAAATAGCACTTAATTTTCCAGAGCCAGGGCCAGGCGCAGTCACAACGATTAGATTTTTCTTAGTTATCGCATAATCGTTTTTTCCAAAACCACCGTCTGAAACAATTAGGTCAACGTTATGAGGATAATTTTTTATTTTGTATTGTTTTATTACCTTTATATTTCTTTTTTCAAGTTTATGTATAAAAGCATTCACTTCTAAAGATTCTTCGAATTTAGTGATAATAATGCTGTTGATTTCTAATTCGTATTTTCTAAATTTATTTATTAATCTAAAAACATCTTCTTCATAAGTTATGTTAATATCTGATCTTATTTTTCTATTTTTAATATCTTCAGAAGAGATAACAACCATCATTTCAACATTTTTTTTTAACTTTAGAAGCATATTTAGTTTTGAGTTGTGTTTAAAACCTGGTAAAACCCTTGAAGCATGAAAATCATTAAATAATTTTCCACCGAATTCTAAATATAATTTATTTCCAAATTTACTTATTCTTTTTCTAATTTCTTCCGATTGCAAATTAATATATTTTTCATTATCGAAACCTATAACCATAATCCCTCATTTCAACACTTAATAATAAAAATTTTATATTAAATTAATATAACTTAAAGAAAAAGCTTTTATTCTTAGAAGAAAAAATTAATATTTTTACTCTCAATTCTATCATCGATACTATATGTGTAATCTCTTATCACATCAATAACATGTTCCTCTAAATTATAAGCCTTGTCAAAGACCATTTTTATTTTTTGTCTATCAGTTTATTTAATTCTTCATATTATTTGTCCGAAGACTTTTTAAACAATAAATTTTGTTTCCAAATTAGTTCATTTATCATTGATGTATTTATAAGGTAAATCAAACCAGCATATTTATTAAAATTCATTTTCTTTTTATATTATTGATTATTTTGAAAGTTTTTAGCTTGTTTCGAATTGTAGAATTAATTTAATGTAAAATTTTTTATATATATAAAATTTCGAAAGGCAAAACATGAAATTTAATGAACAAAGAACAAAAATAGTAGCTACAATTGGTCCTTCAAGTGAAAACTATGAAACAATGAAGCAACTTATTGAGGCTGGTGTTACAACTATTAGAGCAAACTTCTCTCACGGTACTGTGGAAGACCATAAAAGAAAGTTTGAGATAGCAAGACAAATTTCAAGAGAGATTGATCGTCCAATATCATTAATGTTGGATACAAAAGGTCCAGAAATTAGAGTAGGAAAAATGGGTGAAGGCGCAATATTTATTCCTGCAAATCATATTTTAACAATTAAAACAGACAAAAATTCATATGAGAATTTAATTGGAAATCAAGATGTAATTACTGTATCATACAGAATGGACCTTGATGTTGCAGAAGGTAATAAAGTTTTATTAGATGATGGAAAGCTTGTAACTATTGTAAAAGAAGTTAAACCAACAGAAGTTATTGTTGAAACTGTTAATAGTCATAAGTTAAAAACAAACAAAAGAGTTAATATTCCAGGAGTAGATTTTTCTTTACCTTTCTTATCAGAAAAAGATATTGAAGATATTATTTGAGGTGCTAAATATAAAGTAGATTATATTGCTGCATCGTTTGTAAATAATGCATCGCAAGTAAAACAAATAAGAAAAATTTTAGATGAAAATAATGGTCAACATATTCAAATAATTTCAAAAATTGAATCACAAACAGCTATCAATAACATTGAAGAAATTATAAGAGCATCAGATGGTATCATGGTTGCAAGAGGTGATTTAGGATTAGAAATTCCTTATTACGATGTTCCTTATTGACAAAAGAAAATTATCCGTAGTGCAAGGATACAAGGTAAGGAAGTTATTGTAGCAACTCAAATGCTAGACTCTATGGAAAATAACCCATTACCAACTAGAGCTGAAGTTACAGACGTTTATTATGCTGTCGAATTAGGTGCTGATGCCACAATGCTTTCTGGAGAATCTGCAAGTGGTAAATATCCTGTTGAGGCAGTAAAAACAATGTCAAAAATTGCAAAACGTGCTGAAAAAGAATATTTTACTGAATTATTCTATGAAAAACAAATTCAAAAAGTAGCCAACGATCAAAATTCAAGAATGTTAATTGCCTACGAAGTGGCTTCAATACTACAAAGTGGAGAATATAAATTTGCAATAGTTCTTTCACACAGTGGTAAATTATTAAAAGAAGTTGCAAAATATAGACCTAACGCTTACATAATAGGTGTTGTTAGTGATGATAAACTTGTTTGAAGTTACGGAATTACAGCTGGAGTATTTTGTGAAAAACATTCAGAAGCAGTAAGAGCTTTGATTAAATATAACCATAGCGCAGGGCACCAAGTTTTAAAAGATTATGGAGCTAAAAAAGGTGACAAGTATATAGTTGTTGATAGTTTAAATATCACTTCTCACGAATATTAAAATAAAAAAATGAATAGTACCAAAAAAACAGGTATTGTTCATTTTTTATATTGTTAAGAAATGAGTTTATATCAAAGAAATTAAGTCTTTAAAAATAATTTTTAAAGGTCTATAATTTAAAATATAAAACATAAGATATTCAACAACTTCACTAATAAACAAAATATGTTTTAAACAACAAGGATTATGCATGAATTCATCTAACTACGATTTTAATAATATAATAAACTTCTTATCAAAGATTGTAAGAAAATTTAACAAGTTTTATAATAAAGAAATAAAACTTACAATTAAGGGATCATGATCTTTGTGACAAAAGAGTTTAATTGATAGAAAACCAAACGATATTGATTTATGTTTTATAAATAACGAAAACATAAGTGATAAAAAAATGTTTGTTCATTTTTTAATAAACGAAATAAAAGCGATTTTAATCAGAGAAGATAAAAATTTAATCACAGTAAAAGATACAAAATATGGAAAAATTGAGTTTATCTTATTTGAATATATAAATGAAGAATTCTTAGAAGAAATCAATGATGTTTTATACGCAGCAAATATTGAATTTTTAGCAATGGGGAAAATATTGATGCTAAATTATGTGATGTCTAATTATTATTTGCACGATGATAAAATAGAAAAAATTAAAACGACGATAAAGGACTTAATCTATATAAATAATAAGAATTTATTTGTTGATAAATTTTCAATAAAAAACCTTGAGAGAGTTATTTTAAATTTAGTAAGCAACTCGGTTTTTATTTATATTTTTTATAAATACCACACATTTTTATGATGAAATAAGGAATTGGAAAATTATAACTTTCACGATGAGAAAATTAATTCATTTTTTAAAAAAATTAGACATATCTTTAGCTTGATCAATAACGATGAAAAAATTATCAAATTTATAGATTTTAATAAAAAGATAGTTGAACTGTTTTACGATGGAAGATTAAATAAAAATGAGGTTGATATTTTCAAAGAATTTAATTATCATAAATTATCGATATCACTAGATGAATTTAATATAATGATTAAAAACGATAAAGAATCAAAAGCTATTTTATTTAACTTATTTGAAGAGGTAATTAAACATAATAAAAAATTAATTAATTTAAGATTAATTGAATATGATAAATGAGAAAATCATAACATTTTTATAAATTTAAGTGATCACACTAATTTTAATGATCATAAACCCATTGATAAGATTAAAAATAAGTTAATCGATTATAATATTCCATATAAAGAAATTTTAGTTAATGGTTTAAATGATTGTATAAAACCAAACACAAAAATTCCTTCAGTAACTGTTTCAATCCCAGCGGACTCAATACACTCGACGGAATATAAAATAAGTTTATTAAATATTATTTATATGTTGCAAATCATTTATATTTTAGATACGGAGTTAAATGATGAAAAATAAAATTAAATATTCATCTTCTTTAGTTTTTTCAATGATTGGCTCCGAAGCTTTTAAGTTGGCTACTGCTGTATATATTTATAAGTTTACAAGCAGTTTTTGACTAGTTTCGCTTTTATATTTATTGATACAGGTTCCCACCTTTATTTCTTATTTATTAAATAAAAAAATTACTGAACGTTGAAAATTAAAAAACATTCTTTTGATTTGCGATCTATTAAGTTTATCAATTCTTGCAATTATTTTAATTAGTTCCTTTTTTGTAATTAAAGAAAACATATCCTCCGGTGACGGTAAAACTAATTCATATTTTGGTTTTTCGATTTTTCTTCTAGTTATTAATGTTTTTTTAAATATTGTTCATTCATTTAGATTTGTTGCTCTAAAAGCAATTATATATTATCTGTCGTCGAATAAAAATGATATAAAAACATATAATTTTTTAACAGTATTGTTAACTTCTAGTTCAATTTTATTAGGCGTTGTTTTATCATTTGTTTTATTTTCAAAACTTCCATTTTGGTCAATAATTGTCTTTAATATGGCTACTTATTTAATCTCAGGTATATTGTACTTTAAATTAAAACCAAATACTAAAGCATTAAACACTACAGCAGAGTTTGAACAAAACAGAATAACTAACTCATTAGAAACTGTTAAAATTCAAAGTAAAAAATATATTAAAAACATTTGAATTTATACAATAGCATGCAGTTTTATTATTGGGATATTTTTATTTCCACGAACTGCAGGGATGTCTCAATTTTTCAATGAAATTAAATTTGAAGCATCAAAATCTTCTTTTGTTTTAAATATTTCATTTGCAGCGTTTGGATTTGCCGGTAGTGTTATTTCCTTTTTAATAAAAGATAAAAACATTAAATTGATTTGAATTTTAATTCCAATTAATCTGTTATTTATAATGTTAATGCCTATTTTATTTTCGAACATGAATAATGTTGGTAAAAATATATTTTATTTATTATTACTTGGAATACAACAAATTTTCTTTTCATTATTCCTGGCTATTTTTTATACAAATAGTTACCTATTTTTTAAAGAAAAGCAATTCAAACAAAACACTATTTATACTCTTATTTTTAGAGTAATTTCCTCTTCACTTATCATTATATTGCTAACCTTAATAACAATAAAATTAGGGTATTTTATAAGCTTCTCATTCTTTGCTTTATTTATTATTAGTGCAAGTATTGTTATTTCAATAACTGAATATAAAATTTATAAGTATAGAAAAAAATCAATTGATCAACATAATCTAACATCAACTTCTAAATAATTCCAGAATAAAAAATGCCCCTCTAACAGAGCGGGCATTAATTATATTATTTTATGATTTCTTTTTGCATATAAGGAATTAATACTTTTGGAATTGTAATTGATCCATCTTTGTTTTGATAATTTTCTAATATCGCAGCAACAACACGGTCAATTGCTAAGCCTGAACCATTTATTGTATAAGCGTATTTGGTTTTACCATCTTTTGTTCTGTATCTAATTTTTGCTCTTATAGCCTGAAAATCTTTATATATTGAGATTGAACTTGTTTCACGATATCTTTGTTCTGAAGGAATTCATAATTCTAGGTCAATTGTTTTAGCTGAGCCAAATCCCATATCTCCTGTAGAAAGTAGAAGTTCTCTATAAGGAATTTCTAATAATTCTAAAATATTTTTTGCATCATTAACTGTTTTTTGTCATTCATCAAGAGCGTTTTCTTCATTAACAAATTTAACAAGTTCAACTTTATGAAATTCGTGTTGTCTAATTAAACCTTTAGTGTCCTTACCACCACTACCAGCTTCTGATCTAAAACATTTTGTATAAGCAACATATTTAATTGGATTTTCTAAATCTAGTATTTCATCATAATGAAAGTTTGTAACCGGCACTTCTGCTGTTGGAATTAATCAAAGATCAGAGTTTTCAATCTTAAATAAGTCTTCTGCAAATTTAGGTAATTGTCCTGTACCATATAACATATTTGAATTTACAAGGTGCATAGGCATTATTTCTTTATATCCATTTTTGATATGTGTATCAAGCATAAAATTCTCTAATGCTCTAATTAATCTTGCTCCATCATTTTTGTATAATGCAAAACGTGATTTAGCCAGTTTAACAGCTCTTGTAAAATCAACGATATCCAATTTAGTTGCTATTTCATAATGAGGCAAAACATTCTTAACAAGACCACGTCCTAAATTAGGGTATTCACCTATGCAAATATTATCTTCTTCATCTTTTCCTACAGGCACATCATCGTATGGAATGTTTGGAATTTGAGATCTAAAATCATCAACTAATTGAATAATTTCGTTTGCTTCATCATTAATCACTTCAATATCTTTTTTTATCTTATTTACTTCTTCTAATAATAAAGAACAATCTTCGTTTCTTCTTTTCTTAATTCCAATTTCTTCACTTAATTTATTTCTTTGTGCTTGTAAAACTTCAAGTTGGTGAATTAAAGTATTTCTTTTATCTCCTAATTCATAAATTTTATCCAAAATTGAATGGTCAAAATTTCTAGTCTTAAGCTTTTTTATAACATCTTCTTTATTTCTTAATAGATATTTTAAATCGATCATTTCTTACTCCTTATAAAGCTTATTTAATAATTTTATACTTTTTTACAAAAAGTAATCCACTTAAATCAAATTAATCAATATATATGATTACCAATTTTAAAAAAACTATAAAAACTATGTTTGTGATACAATTTAAAAGATATGGAAGACATCACTTCAAAGGTTATTGGTAAATTTACAAAAATATTGTGGCAATCAAATGACAAAAAAACTGTTATTGCCGCTTTTTTAATCATTCAAAATGATGCTAAAAATCCTGTGCATATAAATGCATATAATTCAATTTCAATTACATTTAAAGATAATTCATTTGACAATTCAAAGCTTACAATAAATGAACAACTTTATGAACTAAGTTTGTATAAAAATCTTGCATCAAGATATCCTGATAGCTATCTTTTAAATTTAGATGAATTAATTAAGTTAGTTGAAAATACAGATATTAAATCGGATAAATATTTTTATTTATCAAGATTATTAAGGTTACCTATATTTAAGAATCTAGTTTCTTCAAGGGCTGAAATAATTGCAAACGACTTAGGTGATAATATGATCGATAGAATCCTTAATGATAATACTGTTCATTTTAATAATTTTTCTATCAAAGAAGAATCATGAAATGAATTTGTAAATATAATCAAGGAAAACACTAATTATCTTAAGGATCTAACTGAACTTTTTAAAATTGATGTTTCTTATAACTTTTATAAGATAATGCTGAATTATGTTGATAATTTGTCTGAATTTATTGATGAATATTTTGATAATTTTTATCAATATTATTTTGACGCCGATGAAGATGAAAAACCAAGATTATCAGATATAGATAAGATTGCAAAAAAATATAATCCAGAATCTTTAAAATACAAAAATTCAACTTATCTGTATCATTTTGTTCAGGAATATTTCTTTCTATCAGGAAATACAAGAATTAAAAAAGATGATTTTTATAATGTTATAACTTCGAGTATAAATGATTCTAATTTAGCAACAAATATTGAAATTTTTGAATCAGCTACAAAAATATTATTAAATGAAATGATGATTTTAGAATTAGAATATGAAGATGGTATTTACTATACAACAAGAGATGTTGTGTATATGGAAAAATATATTATCAAGCGTTTAAAAAACGTTGAGAAAAAATCTATAAAAAAACATATTAAATATAATGAAAATTATAAACTTGATGTCCAACAAAAAGAAGCTATAAAATCAGCTTTAGATGATAATTTAGTTTTAATAACAGGTTCACCAGGAACTGGAAAAACATTAATAACAAACGAAATAATAGATAGTTTCTTATCTGAGTTTGATGAAGATGATATAGCCGTATTAACGCCAACAGGAAGAGCTACAATTAATATTAATTCCAAACAAGAAAAAAATATTGCTCAGACAATCCATAGTTTTTTAAAATGAGACATTGATAATAATAAATTCTACATAAGTGAAAAGAATTCTCTTCCAATTAAGGTCTTAATAATTGACGAATTTTCAATGGTTTCACTTGAATTATTTTATAAGCTGTTAAAGGGTATTTCTCAATATTCATTAGCAAAAATAATATTAGTTGGCGATAAAGATCAATTACCAGCAATAGGAAGCGGATATTTAATCAAAGATTTTATTGAAAATGAGATATTTAAAACAATAAAACTGACAAAAATATATAGACAAGCCGAAAATTATGAAATAGTTAATGATGCTTTAAAAATTAATGATGGAATAATGCCACAATTTGAAGGCAAAAGCTCTCAATTTATTGAGTGCAAAAGAAGTCTTTTGAAAAATATGATAATCTCAAAACTTGAGGAATTATTAGATTTAGGCTATGATAAAAAAGATATTGCAATTTTAAGTCCAATCTATAAACACGAAACCGGTATTGATGAACTGAATGAACTATTAAATGATTATTTTAGAAAAAAAGAAAATCAAGAGGTTGTTTTTTATAACGATCATGATATTGCAATAAATGATAAAGTAATCAATCTTGTGAATGATTCTAAATTAAAAGTATTCAACGGAGAAATAGGGTACATATCTAAATTCTCATATGTAATTAGTGAGGTTAAAAAAGAAAAAAGACTTTCACATATAACGGTAGATTTTGAAAATGATGAAAAAACTGTTACATATTCACGATCTGATTTTTTTGAAAAAACATATCCTGCTTATTGTACAAGTGTTCATAAGTATCAAGGTAGTGAGGCAAAAGCTGTAATTGTAGTTCTTTTTTCAGAAGCAAAAAGATTATTAAGCAAAAAATTAATATATACAGCAATCACAAGAGCTCAACAATACAGCGTCGTTATTGGTGAAAAAGAAGCGTTAAAAATTGGAATTTCAAATGATGATGATTCAAATAGAATTACAAACATTAAATATTTATGATTGAAACAAAATATTAAGTAAAAGAGGGATTTATGAAATTAATAGTAGGACTTGGAAATCCTGGAATTGAATATGAAAAAACAAGACATAATGTTGGGTTTATGGTTATTGACAAACTTTCAGAAAAACTGGATGCCCCATTAAAAGAAAAGAAGTTTAATGGAATTTTTTACAAAGATAAAGAAGTTATTTTAGCTAAACCCTTAACCTATATGAATAACAGCGGAGAGTTTGTTAAGGCTATAGTTGAATATTATGACATTTTAATCGATGATATTATTATAGTCTATGATGATATGGATACTGAATTAGGCAAGGTGACTATTAGACAAAAAGGTTCATCTGGTGGCCATAATGGAATTAAAAGTATTATTCAACATTTAAAAACTGATGAAATTAGAAGATTAAAAATTGGTATTGGAAGAAAAGATAACTCAGTTAATTATGTTCTTGGAAAATTTAGTTTCAATGATTTAAAAATTATGGAAGAAGTAATTGAAGCATCATCAGAAGCCTTAATTCAATTTATAAGCAATGATATTAGATATGTAATGAATAACTATTCAGGAAAAATTTATGGAAAATAATTTCGAAATAAACCATCTTAAAAAAATTTTTTACGACGAGTTTATTAAAAATAATGTTTTGTTAAATGAAAAATTTATCATTGGAGTAAGTGGTGGCCCTGATTCGATGTGAATATTAAATTTGATGAAAGATTTAGATATTGTTGTTGCTGTCGTTAATTATAACAAAAGAAAAGATTCGTGAAAAGATCAACAAATAGTCGAAAAATTTTGTTTAAAAAATAATATAAAATGTGAAGTTTTAATATTAGATAAAAACCAAAAGTATGATGGTAATTTTCAAAAAATTGCAAGAGATCAAAGATATCAATTTTATAAGAAATTGTATAACAAATATGATGCGACCAAATTAATTCTAGCCCACCATAAGGATGATGCGTTAGAAACTTATTTATTTCAAAAAAATAGCAAAAGAAAGCCAAAATTATATGGCATAAATATTTTAAATAATCTGTTAGATATGAATATTTTTAGACCGATGATTAATTTATGATTTAAAGATGAAATTTTAGATATGGTAAATTATTTTGAAATACCTTATGCTATTGATTATACAAATAACCTACCAGTTTATACAAGAAATAAAATACGTTTAGAATTAAAAAATATTTCAAGAGATGAAAAAGATAAATTATTTGAAGAATTAATTAATATAAATAGCCAATTATCATTAAAAAACAAAGAAGTTGAAAAGGAATATTTAGATTTTAAGAATAATAATTTTAGTTATAAAAAATTAAATTTAGATCATTGTTATATAAATGAAATTTTGTTTGAATTTATCCATAAAAATATAGCTGATGCTAAGGTGTGCAAAAATAAGTTAAATTCCTTTAAAAAATTTATTCAATCTGAAAAAAATTACAAAAGTTTTAAAATTAACGACAAAAACTTTATTTTAAAAGATCATGGAACATTAAAAATAGATAAAAAATAACATTTATTTTATAATTTAATTTATCAAATAAAATATGTTAATTTTAACATAAAAGCAAAATAAGGAAGGGAGGTGCTTTATGAGTGATAAACATAACCAAAATAAAAAAGAAAAGAAAAAAATTGGTTTATTTGGTGTTATAGGTATTTTTATTGGTATTGTAGCTTTGATAGTATTGATACTAATAATTGTAGATCAAATAAGAGAAGCATCTGTACAATATCAAGATATAAGCTTTTTAGAAAAAATAATTAAAGAAACATCAAAAAGCTCTAGCGATTCGCTATATATTAGTAATTGAGTAGAAAATACATATGCTGATACTTTGTCTATAACAGTTTTTGGGTCTTCACATGAATTATCTAATTTACTAGGAATACATAACTACCCATTCACCACATATTCATTTACTGTTAATATAAGTGGTTTATTAGAAAGAGAATTACCATCTTCAGTAATTAAATGAGTAAGTGAAAATCAACCAATAAATAACTATTTTGAGGCTATTAAATGAACAACCACAAATGAACAAAATGTAATTTCTAATATAAGTTCAACTCCAGCCCCAAAAGCAGGAATATATGAAAGATTCATAAGCCCTGCAGTTAATATAATTTTCATTGGTGTGATAATAATTGCTATTGCATTTAGTTTAAGAACAATGAGTAAAAGAGGAATGGGTGGAGAACTAGGTATAGGCAATAAATCATTAGCTCAAAGAATATATACTGATAAGAAGTTTTCTGATATCGCAGGAAACGAAGAAGTAAAAGAAGAAGTTTTTGAACTCGTAGATTATTTGAAAAATCCTAAAAAATACGACGCAGCTGGTGCAAGAATTCCAAAAGGAATTTTATTAGGTGGCCCTCCTGGAACGGGGAAAACATTAATAGCAAAAGCAACAGCAGGTGAGGCAAATGTACCATTCTTCTTTATTTCGGCTTCTAACTTTGTTGAAATGTTTGTTGGACTTGGTGCTAAACGTGTTCGTGACATGTTTGAAGATGCAAGAAAACATGCTCCTGCAATTATTTTTATCGATGAATTAGACGCTGTTGGTAGATCTAGAGGTGCCGGAATAGGTGGCGGAAACGACGAAAGAGAACAAACTCTAAACCAACTATTAGTTGAAATGGATGGTATTAAGGAAAATAGTGGTGTCTTGATTATGGCTGCTACAAATAGAACCGACGTTTTAGATCCAGCCTTATTAAGACCAGGCCGTTTTGATAGAACAATAACTGTAGGATTGCCTGATATAAAAGAAAGAGAAGCAATATTAAAACTTCATTCAAAAGGAAAACAAATTGATCCAAGTATAAACTTTGCACAGCTTGCAAGAAGAACACCAGGTTTTTCTGGAGCTCAATTAGAAAATGTTATTAATGAAGCCTCATTACTAAGTGTAAGAGAACAAACTCCATATATAACTTTAGATCAAATAGATGAAGCTATTGATAGAGTTATGTCTGGTCCAGCTAAAAAATCAAGAACTATTTCTGAAAAAGAAAACATCGCTGTAGCTTACCATGAAGCAGGACATGCGGTTGTTGGTATTAAATTAAAAGGTGGAAATAAAGTTCAAAAAATTACGATCATCCCAAGAGGACAAGCAGGCGGATATAATTTAATGATGCCTGAGGAAGAAAAATACAACCGTTCGAAATCAGAATTAATCGCCATAATCACATCATTCATGGGTGGTCGTGTAGCAGAAGCTATAATTTATGGTAAGGAAAATGTTTCAACAGGTGCTAGTGATGATATTGCAAAAGCAACAAATATTGCCCGTAAAATGGTAACTGAATGAGGTTTATCTGATTTAGGTCCAATTAAATATGAAGAAGATTCTTCTAATCCATTTTTAGGTCGTGATTATATGAAGAATTCATCATTCTCAAGTAAAGTTGGACAAGAGATCGATGAAGAAATAAGAAAAATAATTTTAACAGCAGAAAAGAAAGCACACGAAATTATTTCTTCTAATCGTCAATTATTAGAATTAATTAAAGATGCATTGATTATAAAAGAAACCATAGTAGCCGAAGAAATTGAATACATATCTAAAAATATGAAACTTCCAGAAGCATTAACTTCAACCAAAGAATCGTTAAAACAAGAATATTCAGAAACAGATTTTAATATTTTATTTAACGAAGTTTCGGGTAAAAAAAATATAACTAATGACAAATATAAAAATGATTTAGAAAAAGAATTAGCTAAACATTCTATTAAAGACGACGAAGCTGATAAAAAAGACGAGGAATAAAATAAATAATTTTAAAATGTGGGTAAATCTCACATTTATTTTTTTAAAAATGATTTAAACATAATTAATATTTGATAATAAGTTATATGTATTATAATTAAATAAGAATTTAAAGATAATTCAACTAATATAAAAAAATAAGGAAACCAAATAGATATATATGAAAAAAACTTGAAAATATTTACTACCTCTAGCTAGCTTTTCAGCTGTTCCAGTTGTTGCGATTTCATGTTCAGATCCAACACCTCAAAAAACAGCAATTGAAAAAGAGTTTGAAAAAATTAATAAATTAATAAAAGAGGATAACACACTATCAGCATCTGTAAAAGTCAAATTATCAGGTGAAATTTCAAAAGCAAGACTTGAAATTAATAAAGTAGAAAAAGATGAAGATATTAAACCAATTCTAAACAAATTCATCGCCAATGTTGCTTTAATTTTATTAAATAAAGAAGATCAATCAGGAGATCCGTCTTCATCAAATGAAGCTTCTTCAAAAGAAGATCAAATTGCTAACCAATTAAAAAATATTTTTGTTATTTCAGAAACTAACAAAGAAGAAAATGCTAAAAAATTACTTCAAAAACAAGTAAAAATATGATTTGAAAGAAAAAATAAGGTAATTATTGAAACTGATAAAAATGCTAAACCAGATTTTAATAATCCATCAACCATTTTTACAATAACAAATTCAGACGTTTTAGGTTCAACACAATTAGTTAATGCTGTTAAACCAACATATGTTAACTCAAGACAACAAACTAAATTATCATCACAATTAGACTATGAAATTAAAATTAAAAGCCAAACAGATAATGCAGAAGGTAATACAAAAACTGTAGAATTTGATGTTATTGTTGAATATAAAGTGGCTACATATAGCAACAGTGGAGAACACGAAATTTCTAAGGTTAAAAATACCTCAACAATTTCTTTAAGTGCAACAGTTGATAAAAATACTTCATTAGATTCATCTTCATCATCAACAACAGAAGAAGGTACAACAACAACTGAAGCTGATCCAGAAATTAAAGCAATTGATGATTGAGCAGAAACAACTAAAAATCAGCTTGAACTTAATTCAGCAGTTGACAAAGAAGATTTAAAAACAAGATTAAAAGAAAAATCATATGATCTATACTTTAGTTATAAAACATTTAAAGTTGCTAAAGTTGCAAAAGGTGCTCACCCACAATGAAAAGAACTAACTGATAGCGATTTTGTTTTAAATCCAAAATCAGGATTTGAATGACAACCTGGTGGTAAACAATATCAAATAGCACACCCAACAAACTCAACATACAAAAGAAAAAACTTTACGAACATTAATACACAATTAGACTACGAAGTAAAAGAAGAAGGTGGTAAATTTATCTTAGTTCTAAAATATAAAGGGGCCTTATTTATAAAAGGACAACAACCAAAAATTGGTACTAAAACAATTAGTTGAGAATTAGAAATTGCTTAAATTAAAACAAAATAGTGAGGCATTTGCTTCACTATTTTTGTATTGAATTAAATATCCCCAGAGTTAATTAATAACTTTTTAATATCATTAATTAATTTTTTTGAAAATACACCTCTTTTTAGACGGCTTTGTTCTTCTAAAAAATCAAGTTCGTTATAAATACGGTAAATCAATTTTAAAGGATAGTTTAATTTAGTAATAGATTCTTTAAAATCATATCAATCAATAACGTTAAAATCATTTTCATTGTAGCATTTAACATCAAGATCAAAATCTATATACTTAATAATTTCATTCTCTATAAAAAAAGGACTTGCTAAATTAATATAAATGCTGTTATTACCGTCTTCATTTAAAGTTATGGAAGCGTTATAAAATCTGTTTTTTGCAAAGAAAAATAACACGGGTTTTGATGCGACTCAATTAATGTTTAATTCCTGTACCTTTGTTTTCATTAGTAATACAACAACAAAATCATCAAAATTTGCTATTATCTTACATCCCTCATATTGACGATATAATTTACCGTCATATTTAAAAGCTTGAATAGATGTTAGTTGCCCCATTTGATATAGTTTTCTTGGTGTTCTATATTCTTCTTGTTTTTCTAAAGTATCTTGTTGTATTAAGTCATGAAAACTTCTAATATTTTTATTAGAGCTCATGTTTCTCCATAAATAAGTTAAATAAATGTTATAAAAAATTAATTTTTAGATTAATTAATTATCATTAAAATTATAAACAAAACGAGCCAAAAAGCTCGTTTTTTAATATTTTTATAAGTGTTAATATAAAATTTTATCTATGAGATTAAGACACAATAAAAATGCTATTAATTTATTAGAAAAAAGTGAATTTTATATAAATTCCTTTCCATATAAATTTTTACCTAACACAGTTTTAGAAATTGGTATGGGTAAAGGTAAAATGCTTTCAGAATTAGCATCATTGAATCAAAACATAAATTACATAGGCATGGAAAAATATTCGACCCCTGCATTGTCTGCATTAAGAAAAATAGAAAAAAATAATTTAAAAAATATGAAATTAGTTGTAGCTGATGCAATTGAATTAAATAAATTTTTTGAAGGTAAAGTTAAAACAATATGATTAACTTTTTCGGATCCTTGACCTAAAAAAAGACATTTTAAAAGAAGATTAGTTTATAAGACATTTTTAGAACAATATAAATCTATTCTAGATGAAGAGGGCATTGTATATTTTAAGAGTGATAATTTAGGTTTGTATGAGTTTGCAATCGAGCAATTAGAAGAATTTAAAGCAAAAATAATATATAAAACAACTGATTTTCATAATTGTGATTTTGAAATTCAAAATTGCTTAACTGACTATGAACAAAAATTCAAAAATGAAGGAAAAAATATATATTTTATAGCATTTAAATTTTAAACATGACGCTTGTCATGTTTTTTATTTTAAGTCGGCTTTTTGATATAATTAATATATTACTTATGTAATATATTAGGAGATTTTCATGTTTTTAGATGACGAAGACAAAGATTTTAAATTAATAGATCAAAATGAAGAAGACAAAAAAAATGAGTTAGATGATTATTATGTTGTTGATGATGAAATCAAAAGAGTTTTTACAGATGATATAAAAGAAGAAGAAATTGAAGATGATGAAGAATATATTCCTCAAGAAAAAGAAGGATATACTGTTCAAAGTCGTATTTTAGATAGTGAAGAAAACGGACTTAAACCAGCTGATTTAGCAACGGTTATGAAAAATTCATTTTTAGAGTATGCGATGAGTGTTATTGTTGCTCGTGCCTTACCTGATGCAAGAGATGGACTTAAACCAGTTCATAGAAGAATTTTATACGGTATGAGTGAACTTGGGATGTTTCATAATGTTCAACACAAAAAATCGGCTCGTATTGTTGGGGATGTTTTAGGTAAATACCACCCTCATGGTGATAGTTCTGTTTATGAGGCTATGGTTAGAATGGCTCAAGATTTTTCACTTCGTTATCCATTAATCGATGGTCATGGTAACTTTGGTTCGATTGACGGCGATTCAGCTGCTGCAATGCGTTATACAGAAGCAAGAATGTCTAAGATAGCTAGTGCAATGGTTGATGGGTTAAAGAAGAATACTGTTGATTTTATTGATAACTATGATGGTACAGAAAAAGAACCAGTTGTTTTACCAGCAAGATTTCCTAATTTATTAATTTCTGGATCATATGGTATTGCTGTCGGTATGGCAACAAGCATTCCTCCTCATAATTTAAATGAAGTTATTGACGGTGTTTGTGCGCTTGCAAAAAATCCTAATATTACAATTGCAGAATTAATGGAACATATTCAAGGTCCTGATTTCCCTACCGGTGGAATAATATTTGATAAAGAAGGCTTAATAAAAGCCTACGAAACTGGTGTTGGTAGAGTGACTATTCGTTCAAAAGCCAACATTCAAGAATTAAGTAATGGAAAATCAAGAATTATAATTACAGAAATCCCATATGGGAAAAATAAATCTAATTTAATTGAAAGCATCAGCCATTTAATTAAAGATAAAAAAATTGAAGGTATTTCAGATTTTAGAGACGAATCAAATAGAGATGGAATAAGAATTGTTATCGAAGTTAAGAAGAATTTCGTTCCCGAAGTTATTCTAAATAAATTATTCAAATTAACAGAATTCCAAACAAGATTCTCATTTAATATGGTTGCTTTAGTAAACAATGAACCATTAAAATTAAATTTGAAAATGGCTTTAGAAGTTTATCTAAATCATCAAATAAACGTTGTAACAAGAAGATTACAATTTGATTTAGAAAAGGATTTAGCAAGAGCTCATATTTTAGAAGGTTTAAAAATTTGTGTTGAAAATATTGATCGTGTTATTGCAATAATTAAACAATCTAAAACAGATGCTGAAGCACAAGCGACTTTAGGTAAAGAGTTTAATCTTACTGAAATACAAACAAAAGCAATTGTTGATATGAGATTGGGCAGATTAACAGGACTTGCTATTGAAAAAATGAATGAAGAATTATTCCAAGTTCATGAACGTATTGCTGAATATAGAAGAATACTTTCAAATAAAGATGCCTTAATTGAATTGATTATTAAAGAATTACAAGAGATAAAAGAAGCTTACGGTGATAAACGTAAGACAGAAATAAATTGAGATGAAGTTTCTGATATAAATAATGAAGATTTAATACCTAAAAAAGATGTTGTAATCACTATAACTACAAATGGATATTTAAAACGTTTAGACTTAGATGAATACAAAGAACAAGGCCGTGGTGGTATTGGTGTATCAACAGCTAAAACATATCAAGATGATGATATCCAAGATATTTTAGTTGCAAACACTCATACTGATTTATTAATCTTTACAACAAATGCAAGAGTATATCGTGTTAGAGGTTATGAAATTCCAGTAGGAACAAAACAATCAAAAGGGATACCAATTATTAATATAATTGGCGCACTTGCTAAGGATGAAAAAGTTATTAAAATATTAAGTGTTGATGATAGGGATTATGAAAAAGATAAATTCTTATTAACTGTTACAAAAAATGGTATTATCAAAAAATCTAATTTATCGCATTATAAATTAATAAACAAAAACGGTAAAATGGCATTTGGGTTAAAAGAAAATGACTCATTAGTTGATGCACTTGTTGCAACAAACGACGAAGAAATTTATATTGCTGCAAGTAATTCAAAAATTTGTAGATTTGATATCAAAGATATTAACGCAATGGGTAGAGTAGCAGCTGGGGTTATTGCAATTAAGCTAGATGAAAATGATAAGGTTGTATCTGTATCTACTTCAAGTGAGGGAAAATACATATTTAGCCTTGGTGCTAATGGTTTTGGTAAATTAACATTAGCTGAAAACTTTAGAAAAACAAGAAGAAATTCTCGTGGCGTTATTGCTTTAGATGATGAAAAAGCTGGTGAGATGGCTTACTCAGCCACTGTAAAAGGCACAGAAGATATTATTGTTATTACTGATGACGGAATTAGTATTAGATTTTCATTAAAACAAGTAAGTATTACAGGTAGAAATGCAAAAGGTGTAAAACTTGTAAATCTTAAGAAAAGAAATGCTTCAATTGTTGGAGTTGCGAAAATTATTGATCAATCAGACGAAACAGATAAAGAAAGAGAAATGACGGCTTCTGAATTGATTGAAGTTACTTCTGATATTAATCTAGATAATTTAGAGGATTTAGAAAAATAATAATATAATTTAAATGTATTCAAAAGCACTAATTTTAAGTTGCTAAAAAGAATACGCATAGTTGCAATCAAATAAAAAGCCAAGTAGAGGCTTTTTATCCCAAAGAGAAAGTTCAAGTGCAACACAATGCCTTGGGCTTTTTTTATTATACATTTTATTTTTTTAAAATTAATAAATCAAAAAAAGTAAATAGAAAATATTCATTTTTTCAAATGAAGATAAGCATAATTTTATTATGTTAATTTTTGTTAATAATAATTATTTAATATATTCTAAATAGGTTTGTAATGGTGTCTTCCAATTTAATATTTCCCGCGTCATATTATTTATTTGGTTAACAACTGAGTCAAGTTTTTCTTGAGTTATAGTATTAAAGTTAAAACCTTTTTTGAATTCTCTTCTCAAAATTCCATTTCAATGTTCATTTGAGCCTCTTTGAAAAGATGCATAAGGTTCAGCTCTATAAATCTTTATATTTAATCATCTGGCTAAAATACCTATTTTTTCAAATTCAATACCATTGTCTACTGTTATTGTTTTTACTTCTAATTCATTATCTCTTATAATCTTTTTTAACTCTGAATTAATTATATTTGGTGATTTGCTTTGTATTATTTTTGCAAATCCTATTCTTGTTTTTCTTTCAGTTAAAGTTAAAAACATTATTATATCCATTGGCTCTTTTCCTAAAACTAGATCTGCTTCTCAGTGTCCCAATTCAAGTCTTAAATCTATAGATTTGGGTCTAGTTCATATTGGAAAAACATAATCAGCAGATTTTACAAGCCGTTTTATTACGGATGCTGTTCTTTTACCACCTTTTTTATAATATTGTCTTAATTTATCGTACTTTTTTATAACTCAATTATTAGTGTTTATTCAATTAAAAACCGTTCTTAAAGAAGGACAACAGTGTTCTGTGCTAGTTTTTATAAAATTATATGTTGACTTTATACCAAAAAACTTTTTGTCATATTTTTGTAAAAAAGCGTTAGAAAAATTTTTGAATTTTTGGTTATCCACGAATTTAAAATAATACTTATGTCTTGATCTTTCTCTTGTTTTTAAACTAGCGTGTTTAAATTCATAAGTTCCGAAACTATTTGTATTCCTCTTTATTTCTCTACTTAGGGTCGAAACACTTCGCTCGATTAATCTCGAAATCCTACGAAGAGAATAATTTAACTTTAAATAATTTTCAATAATTATTCTTTCATTATCTGTTAAATGGTTATATTTTTTTATTGTATAATTCATATGAGTTCCGTTCCGTTCCAATGGAACTTTTCTTTTTTAATTAATATAAAAAATTCAAGTTCCACATCTAAATTTTACTTTAAACGTGTTGCACTTGAATTTTCAATTTAGGATAAAAAGCCAAGTAGAGGCTTTTTATTTTTTAGTATGGTATAATTTTTTTCATAATATGAAATTATTACGTATTAGAATAAAAAAAACTATAACTATAAATAAATAAGGGCACTTTTTTGGTGTCCTTATTTTTATTTTTAAAAGAGGTTTTATGTCAAAAATAAAAAAAATATTATTATCTGTAGGATTAATAGGTCCAACCTTAGTTTCGCCTATTATTTCTATTTCATGTTCAGATGAAAAAGATAGCAAACATGAAGAAATGAATAATGAACTTAATTCTGAGATAGCAAAGTTGGAACAAATAGTAAAGGAAAATAAAGGTTCGTTAGTTATTTCAAAAAGCCAATTAGAAGAGTATGAGACGGTTATATCTAAAGCTAAAAAAATAGTTGCAGAAGATAAAAGTTTAAGTGAAAAACAAGCTATTATTAATATTTTATCTTCGACATCTACTAGAATCAAAAGCAAAGCAGAAGAGTTAAAAACCAAAAGTAATGAAGAACTTTTAATATTAGCTGAAGAATATTTGACATTTTGGTATGAAAATATAGAAGAAACCAAACTAGCTGACGCCATTATTGAAAATATAAAATATTCATTGCCAAAAGAATTTGAATTTTCAAGCTATAAAGCAGTAAAAAATGAAGAAACATCAGATATTACGATTATTTATAAACTTCAAAAAAAAGGTACTGAGTTTGGTCATACAAAAAATAAATCTTTCGAACTAAAAGGTTGAGCAAAAACTGATGAAGAAAAATCACAGGAAGCAAAAGAACAAGAAAATTTAGATAAAAATCTTGCTAGTTTAAAAGTTAGATTTTTAAATGAAAAAGCTTATCAACACGTTAAGAAAAATGTATCAATAACAAATTTTGAAGATAAACCAAACTTTGTTGTTTCTGATTTTGATAATACTCTTTATAAATTTGAGCTATCAAATTTAATTAAAACAAGCGATATTGAATACAGAATCGATGTTAAATTAACATCGAAAACAAATGAAAATGTTACCAAAAGTTCAACAGTAGAAGTTAATACAGAAAGATATTCAAAAGAAGGTTCAATATTTCCTCATGATTTAACAATAGAGCAACAATTTTCTTATTTGGAATCTCAACTAAGTGGTTTATCAATATATCCTTATTATTCAAAAGATAAAACATATTTGGAAAGAAATGACTTTGCAAAATTAACAAATAAATCATATTGATTAACTAAGAAAAATAATCAATTTAATTATAAATTTATTCAGATCAAGGATTTAGATGGGATAAAACAAGTAAGTGTTGAAGTATCTTTTGCAGATTGAGATGAAAGTCCAACACATACAGGACAAATTAATGTCGATTTATCTAAACTTGGAGTTGATGAACTAAACAAAATAAGAAAAGAAAAAGGTCAAGACCCTGTTGAAGATTACGAAGCACCAAGCGCAACAATTGATGAAGCTAGCTATGAAAAAATTGAATTAGTAGATTTTGTAGGCACTTCAGAAGATGAAAAATTAACTGATGATGCAGGTTTTAGAGCAATTCATGATAAGATTTTAAAAAATCTAAAAAGTGCGCCATTTCTTATTTTAAACGAAGAAGTTAAGAAACTAATATTAGAAGAAAAAGAAAACTTTTTAAAAGCTCAGCATTTTGTGTATGATTCAAAACAATTTAAAAGATCATCTGAGTTGTTTTTCTACAATAGCTCAAAATCTTTTGCAGATTCTCAAAATGTTTTAATATTTTCAAACCCAATAATTGAAAATGATCAAATCAAATCAATAAAATTAACATATGGTTCTTTATCAGACATTATTGCAAAGGACTATACAAAAATTAGTTCAACAAGAATTAAAATTAACAATACCAAATTTGGTGAAAATGACCTTAAAAAACTTGAACTATATGAAGAAATTAAAGCGTTAGGTTTTAATAAAGATGTTAAATATAACGGCGAATATACAAAAGACGATTTTTCAATGGATAAATTAATTTATGGCATTGAAATGCCTGAAGGTTTTACAATTATCAAACCAACAGAATTTAAAACTGATAAAAAGAAAACAAAAATTACAGTTGCAGTAAGATATCAAAAAGGCGATATTGTTTCTTATGCATTTGTAACTGAATTTCCAATAAGTAATTAAAAATAATAATTAAAAATACTGGAACGACCAGTATTTTTTTGTTGGCTAATATATACCAATTCTTTTTGATGAGGTATTTATTTTTTGTCTAATTATTTTTACGACAGGAAATATTAAAAATATTAAAAATGTATATACAGGAATTTCTATTAAACTTTTGAATACAATAGGTATCATAAAAAAGAAATAGTATTCTGAGTATTCTCATTTTCCGCCCCTAAAGCGATTATGGAAGTTTATATATGCAAAAGGTCCTCATAATCATCTTGAAACAATTAAGATTATAAATATTGTTAATAATATTGTAAATAATAAATAACAAGCATATTTGATTCTTATATTTCGAGTAAATAGGTAAATTAATAAAAACACAAAAGCAGAAATTCAAATAATACCAACCCCAAAAACTGAAATACCTATAACTGCTTGAAGAGAGAATTTTTTCTTTCTTGCTCTTGATACTTCGTTTATAGGCAATGAATCATATTGAGTTACTAATATAGCTATAAATATTGATGTAATTAATAATAACAATATAAAACCTATTAATCATGTTGCCTTTTGATTTTTAGTAAAAATATTCATTATATATCCAGATAGAAATGCAATTAATATTGGTATTATTGCATATTCCGGCATTCATGTGGATATACCAAATATAATTTGATTCAACGTATCGCATAATAACCCTATAATCGCTCCTTTTCAAGGACCTAATGCTAAGCCAAAAACAACAAATACTGCATATGTTAATGAGATATTAAATGCTCCTACAAAAACAAATCTTTCAATTACGGAAGTTATCATATATAAAGAAAGAAGAAGACCAAATAACGCAATTTCAAATACAGATAAAAGGTATGACTTGGTACGTATTATTCTTCTCGTTTTTCTTATTCAATCAATAAAAAACATAGTTTGGTTATTTTCTCCTTTTAAAAAATAATTATTTCAATTATAGCAAAATAAGCATTAAAAAACATGTTAAAAAATAAAGCAGGGTCTTTCCTACTTTATATGATTTAAATTATCTTGAAACAAGTTCTGAAATAGTTTTTACCATAGCAAACATTGGTTTTTCATTTACGTCGCATGTTCCTGCAATGTCGAAGTGGATATATTCAACATCATTTGTAAATTCTTTTAAGAACATTGCTGCTGATGATGAACCTGCATTGCCGGTGAAGTCAGTGTTTTTTAAATCGGCTACCAATGAACCCTTTATATATTCAGCATAATCTTCGTCAAGTGGCATTCTTCAAACTAACTCGTGTTGAATTTTAGCAGCAAGTTCTACATCTTCTCAACCTTTTTCTGAAGTTGATCAAACACCGGTGTAAGTATCACCAAGTGCCATAATCATAGCTCCTGTTAATGTTGCAACATCGATTAATCTTGTTGCATTTAATTTAGTAGCTCCATAGTATAAACCGTCAGCCATTACTAAACGACCTTCTGCATCGGTGTTGTTTACTTCAACTGTTTTACCACTCATTGATGTTCATACTGAATCAGGTAACGAAGCATCGCCATTAACTCTGTTATCAGTTATACACATAATACCTGAAACATTTTTATTTGGTTTAGTTTGAGCAATAATTTTCATAACAGCTGCAACAACGGCTGAACCACCCATATCATATTTCATACCATTCATATGACGTCCAGTCTTAATGTTGTAACCACCAGAATCAAATGTAATACCCTTACCAACTAATACAGTTTTTTCTTTTGATGAACTATCACCTGTATATTCAATAACAACAACTCTTGGTTCAAATGTAGATCCTCTATTAACTGATAGAAGTAATCCCATTCCTAATTTTTCAATTTCTTTTTTGTTTAATACTTTAACTGATAAGTTTCTATATTGTCTTAGTTCTTTTTCAACAATAGAAGCTAATTGTTCTGAATTTAATTCGTTTGGAGGTGTAACGCCCAAATCCCTTGCTCAGTTTTGTGCTTCTGATAAGATTACAGCTTTTTTAAAGTAATCAATTAATTCTTTTGATGGTTCTTCTAAAAATAAAGATAGTGAATTTTTGTTTTCTTTTTTATAAACAGTTTTTTTGTTAAATAGTTTAGCAGCTGAAAAGTTAATGCCCTTAGTAAATGCGTCTGTTGTGTCATAAATACATATTTTCTTATCAACTGGAAAAGTTTTTAAATCGATTTGGTAATTTCTTGCGGCATTTAGACCTAAATTTTTTGCAAAGTTGTACATTTTATCATATTTCATTGAATCTCTATCACCCATGTAAACGTATGCTACATTTTGTGATAAAAATTCAGTAATAGCAAATTCTTTTTCAACTAGGTTAGTAGGAGCTTCATCATCTTTATAAACAGCTTTTAGTAGTAAATAATCATTACGTTTTGTATCTATTTTTTTAATCAATTCCATAATTATTTAGCCTTTCTTATTTTTGTCTTTCTGCTAGTTCTACTAGAGTTGAAACTAAAATTCCTAATCCCATGTTGTTAGCATCTGCTGTTCCTGCAACATCACAGTGAATGAAATCAACTTTGTTTGCAAATTCATTTAAAAACATTGCTGCTGAGTTTGAATCAGCTTTTGATTTGCCGTTGTAATTGCATAAATCGGCAACCAAACTATCTTTATTTGTTTTTGCAAAATCATCATGCATTGGTAATCTTCACACTTTTTCATGAGCGACATCTGCTGCTTCTTTAAAAGCGTTTCATCTGTCTGTGTTTGTTGAATAAATACCTGAATATGTTTTACCTAAAGCTCTTATCATAGCTCCTGTTAATGTTGCAACATCGACGATTAGAGAAGCATTTAATTTTTTAGCTCCATAAAAAATACCATCAGCTAATACTAAACGACCCTCAGCATCAGTATCAGTAATTTCAACAGTTTTTCCACTCATTGATTTAACAACTGATTCAGGAACTGTACCATGTGTATCGATTGCATTATCAGTTAACATCATAATAGCAGCAACGTTAGCTTTAATTCCTAATTGTGCTATAGCTTTAACAGCATAAGCAACTATAGCTGAACCAGACATGTCAAATTTCATACCTTCCATGTGGTAGCCTTTTGTATTGTATCCTCCAGTATCAAATGTAATACCTTTTCCAACATATACAAATTTTTCTTTACTTTTTGGATTTCCGTTGTATTCAACGATTACAACTCTAGGTTGATATGATGAACCTGCATTAACTGCTAATAATAATCCCATTCCTAATTTTTCAATTTCTGGTTTATTTAAAACTTTAACAGTTAAATTTTCTATTCCTGCAAAGTCTTTTTTAATTTCTCTTGCAATTCATTCACTTGTTGCAATGTTTGGAGGTGTAATTTGTAGGTCACGTGTTTTAGAAACATTTTCTGAAATTAAAATAAGTCTTTTTACATATTTAACATAACTTTTATCTTCTAAATATAAAGATAGTTCAATTTTATCTTTTGATTTTTTATCTTCTTTTTTAGCTGAGTACAATTTAGCATCAAAAAATGCCATTCTTGTTATAAATGCTCTTAGTACTTCTTCTGTTGTTAAAAATGGCAAGTTAGCAAACGAAGAAATATCAATTTGATAACTTCTTCTTTTTAGATTAATTATATGGTCAACAATTTTTAAAAAACCATAGTAATCTTTTACTTCTTTTGAAACATAAATGTGTGCAACGTTTTTATCAAAATCTTCACTTATGTATTTATGTGTTTGAGCAACACAAGAACAAAAAGCTTGCCCTTCATAAGCAACTTTTAATAACATATTACTACTACGTTTTGTCTCGTAATTTGAAATCATAAGGTCTCCTTTTATTAAAAAAATACTATTTTTAATAGTATTCTTAAATTATAAACATTTTTGTATTTTTGTTTTTATTTCTTTTAATTTGTGCTTCAATCAATTTCAGTTTTGTTTAAATTCTTTAATTTTTCATTAATTTTTTTGAATATGTTTGAACCTAAAAAACCTCTTCAACAAGAGAGTGGAGATGGGTGAGGTGTTTCAAAAATATTTTCTTTATTAACATTAATTTTTTTCATAAAATCAGAAGCATCTTTACCCATTGCTAAAAACAATATATTTTTGTTTCCTTCTAATAATTTATTAAGTAAATTAATATTAAAAATTTCTCAACCTAAATTTTTATGAGCCAATGTTTTATTTTCTTCAGTTGTTAATATTGTATTGAGTAATAAAACTCCTTGTTTTTTTCAATTACTTAAATTATTTGAATCTAATTTAGCATTTGGATAAGTATTTTTAATTTCGATAAAAATATTTTTTAAAGATGAAGGAGTTTTTTCGTTGTTTGTAGAAAAACAAAGACCGTCTGCATTATTATTTGTTGGATATGGATCCTGACCTAAAATAACGAGTTTAAGATTATTGAAATCAAAATCATCAAAAGCATTAAAAATTTGTTCAGCTTTTGGTACTATTCTCTTTATTTTTAAAATTTTTTCAATATTATTTCAGTATTTTTCTTTCTTTTGTTCTTTTAAAAAATCTTCAAAATTAAATTTCATATTTAACTTTTTTCTTTCCTTCAAATTGATATTCAATTAAATATAAAAATCCATCTAAAAATTGAATTTTTATAGGAGTACCTATTTTGTTTTTTGTTGCTCTAAAAATTTTTAATCTTTTATTATTTTGTAATACAAAGGCGCCTGGTTGGTCGTTGAAAGCTCTTATTTTGTTTAGTGCTTCCTGTGTTGTAAGATTTAAGCTTAATTCTGCTTCTTCGTTTTTTATTTTTGAAGCAAAAGAAACTAGGTTTTCATCTTGAATTTTTCGCTCAAAATTGTCGTTATAAATGTCCTCAAGTCAATTGCCTATTCTTAATGTTGTTTCATAAGCTAATTTATAAAATAAATCGATTGCTGTATCTTCTTCATTAATTTTTATATCAAAAGATTTTAAAATATCACCAGCATCCATTTTATTAACCATTTCAATTAATGAAACACCAGTTATTTCATCGTTATTTAATAAAGAATATTGTATTGGTGCGGCTCCACGATATTTTTCTAATAAACTGCCATGAACATTCAACGAAAGTTTAGATGCTAATTTTAATATTTTTTCAGGAATAAATTGTCCAAAAGAAGCTGTAATAAAAAAATCAAAGTTTATTGATGAAAGTTCATCATATATTTCACCAATTTTGTTAGGTTGAAAGAGAGGAATATTAAATTCATTTGCTAATAAAGAAATAGGAGTAGGTAATATATTTTTATTTCTATCCATTTTTTTATTCGGCTGACTTATTAGAGCAATAACCTCAAATCTTTCATCTAATATCAATGATTTAAAAATAGTTTTAGAAAATTGTTCTGTACCTGCTAATACTAATCTAATTTTTTTCATAAAAAAATTATATAAGATATTTTTTAAAAATAAAAAGCCAGCTAATAAAGTTGGCTTAATTATTAATAATTTTCAATGCTGTAGTAGTATTTTTTATCTATTAAATCTTGGTTTAATTTGAATCATTCATATTTTATTGAAGGAGCATAAAATCTTCTAAATGTAGTAGATTTTCTTTTGTTATTTAGGTATCTTTGATAAAAAATGTCTCCGCTGTTATTTCATTCATTATCATTTAATAAAGAAATTACTTCATTATTTTTTTTGTCATTTAAATCATATTTACCATCTTGATTTAAATCTATTCATATACGAATGTCAAATTTATTATTTCTAAATTTTTGTTTAATTTTATTTTTATTTAAATCTTTTATAAAGTATGAAACATATTCATATCCTTCTTTAAAAAGGTTTGGGTATATTCAATCTTCATTGTAATAATTTTCTTGTTTCTGATTTTTATTATAGTAACGATAAATAGAATTTCATTTTTTCTTTGCTATAAAGTTATAGTCTTGCATATCAAAATCTAATTCCTCAAAATTACCTTCATTATTTTTTTCTACTAAGATAATTTTTTTATCTAAATTTGAAAATTTTTCATCATTTAATATTTTTGTTGGTAATTGGAAATAACCACCAAAATTTAACGTATCTTTTTTATCGTTATGTAGGTTGTAGTTGGTAAAGCTAATTAATTCTCCCCAACCCAATAAATCAATATAAGCTTTAAACAAACCTTTATGAAATTGATCTCCCACATTTTCAAAAGGTGTTTCATATTTATTATTTTTTATATTAAAAATATTTGATCTAAAAGTTTCAATTTGATCTTTAAAAACTCAGTTCGGAGCAAATGTAACTAATTCATTGTTTAAACTTAGTGAGTTTCTTCTTATAACGTTAAGATTTTTTAAAATATCATCACCAGCAGCGTTAAATATTAGTTCTTTATTACTTTTTACAAAGAAGAAAAAGTTTTCAACTAGGCTTTTATTAGGATTATAAAATCAATAATTAGGCCCTAAAGAAAGTTTTATCATTTCACGAGGAAACAACTCAGTAAATGAAAATAAATATCTTATTGATTTTAAATTTGCAGGTGAAGAAAAATTAATACTTTGATATTTGTTATTATTGAAAAAATACTTATTACTATTTAATACTTCAAATCGTTTTTTTTCTTCAGCGCTTATATCAACATTAGCTGCTCTAAATAAATCATTTGAGCTAAAATCCTTATATACGGGAATCTTATTTTTATCATAGTAAAAATCATCTTTTGATCTTAAAAATTTATTTCTGTTTGTATCATCATGATAATTAAGATTAATTCTAAAATCATTTAAAAATTTTTTATTATTAATTTCAAAATGTTTGAAATCGTGGTCACCATCATATTCGATTAAATCATTATTAGCATACTCATCATTTTTTTTGATTGCTTTATTGTACATATTATCAATATGATGACTATATTCATGCATTAGTGTGCCAAAAATGATTTCAGCTCGTTTTTCAACGCTTTGAGTCATTAAAGAACGATTATTATTAATAATATTTTTTATAAATATATACATTTCGTTTCTTCGTGGAAGATATAAACCATTTGTGTTATCTTGAGAAACAAGATTTGTTTCAACATTAATATTAACTTTTTTTAAAGCATTTATTTCAGGCCCAAACATTGCTCTTTTCTTAAACATATTATTTAAGAAAGTTAATCCTTTGGAACCTAAATAATATACTGGTGTATTATCTGAATCAATACTAATTGGCTTTTCTACAAATGTTAGATTTCCAACCACGAAATTTTTATTTAAGCTTTCTGATCCATCGCTTTCTTTTCTGTTAAAAATTATTGCTTTGTCTTTTTCCCTTAATTCAACAACGATATTCTTATTGTTTTGTTTCTTTTCTTTTTCATTTTCAGCTTCATTTTTTTCATCATCATTGTTATCTATTGGATTTACAGTTTCTTCTTCCCTTAATTTATTATCAATTTTCTTAAAAATTGCATTATAAGTAAAATATCCGGCAATACCTAAAATGCCAAAAGAAAAAACGGTAATAAATAAAGCAAATAAAAAAATGCGAAATTTTGATTTTTTCTTTTCCATACTTTTGCTCCCAACATCATTTAAGTAAGATATTTTTATTATATTTAATATTATTAAATATTAAAACATAAATCATATCTAAATTTAATAAAAATCTTAATTTATGTATATTAATTAAAACTTATTATAATTATTACTATGTTAAGAATTATAGCTGGAAAATACCGTTCAAGATTATTAAAACAACCTTCAAAAACAACAACAAGACCAACAGTTGATAGAGCAAGGGAAGCAATCTTTTCATCAATCCAATTTGATATTGAAAATAAAATTTTTTTAGATCTTTTTTCAGGATCTGGTTCATTTTGTTTGGAAGCACTTTCACGCGGAGCAAAGCAAGGAATTTGCATTGAAAAAGATAAAAATGCATATAAGATTATTTTAGAAAATAAGTCTCAATTAAATGAACAAAATTTATCAGTTTTTAACACTGATGCTTTGAGTTTTTTGTCTAAAAATAAGGACAAAAAATACGATTTTGTTTATTTAGATCCTCCATTTATTGAAAAAGATTTATTAATAAAATGTATTGATATTTTAACGAATAATTCAATGATAAATAAAGGTGGAAAAATTATCATTGAAACAGATTGAGCTAACTTTGAATACAGTGCTCAAAATTTTGAAATATCTAAAGTAAAAAAATATGGAAAAATATATATTTACTTTATTGAATGAAAATAAGCGGTTTTTTATTTATAATTTATAATTAATTATTATTTAATAATTACACAATATTGTAATTTAATTAAAAAGGAGTAATTTATGGAAAAAAAATTAATCATTTTTACTGGACCTAGTGGTGTTGGGAAAGGAACTGTTGAACAATTCTTATTTAATCAACCAGATTTAAAATTAAAATTATCAGTATCAATAACAACAAGAAACCCAAGAGAAGGTGAAGTTGATGGAATTCATTATTATTTTGTTCCTGTAGAAACATTCGAAACCTTTATTAAAGAAAATAAATTGCTAGAATATTCAAAACATTTTGATAATTACTACGGCACATTATACTCAGAAATTGCTAACATTGGAGCTTCAGGAAAAATTCCATTTATTGAAATTGAAACAAATGGTGCAATGCAAATTATTGAAAAATTCAAAAAAGAAGGAAAAGAAAATGAACTATGTACTATTTTCTTAATGCCACCTTCACTAACTGAATTAGAAAGAAGATTAGAACTTAGAAATACTGAAACATATGATTTAATTCTAAAAAGATTGGATAAAGCTAGAGAAGAAATAGTTACATCTTCAATTTTTCAATATGTAGTTGTAAATAATTCAATTGATGATACTGTTTTAAAAGTTAGAGAAATAATTAAAACTAATTTTTCACATATTATTGATAATAAAAAAGAAGCAGAAGCTGGTAGAAAGGCATAAATTAATGAATTATTTTATTAAAACGGATAAAGGAAAGTTTAGAAAAGAAAATCAGGATAATGCTTCAATTAGTTTTTTAGATAATTGAACATTAGCTGTTTTATGTGACGGAATGGGCGGACATTTTGGAGGCTCATTGTGTTCAAAAAAAACCATTGATTTTTTATTTGAATATTTTCAAACCCGTTTTAATAAAGATATTGAATTTAATGATAAAAAAAGTATAAATAAGTGATTTAATAATGCACTTAGTTATGTTAAAAAAGCACTTAAAAAAATAGCTCTGAATGATACACAATATGAAGATATGGGCACAACCTTAACGGCTGCTCTAATTTTTAATATTAACAAAGAAACGTATGTTTTTAATATAGGCGATTCTCGGACATATGCTTATAATGGATTATTACACCAAATAACCACAGATCAAAATTTATTGCATCAACTTATTAATAAAAAAGATAAAAATTTGGATATAGAAAGTTTAAGACTTTTGCCAGACGCCAATAAACTTACTAGTTGTTTAGGACCTAATAAAAATATGAAGTGTGATAGCTTTTTATTAAAAAACGATGAAAATATAAAATACTTACTTCTTACTTCAGATGGAGTCCATGATTATATTAATAAACCTATAATTGAACAAATTATTCAAGATAAAAAACTGAAATTAGAATCTAAAGCTAATAAACTGATCAATATTGCAAAAAAGAACATGTCTAAAGATAATTTAACAGTTTTATTATTGGAGTTTTAAATCATGGAAGTATTAAAAAAATTAGATAAATTTGAAAATATTAATAAACATTTCAAAGACTTTGTTTTAATCGGAAGAGGCGGATATGGTGAAGTTTATTCGGCTACTTTTATAAAAGCTAATAAAAGAGTTGCAATAAAAATATTAACTGTTCCTGATGCAACTAAAAAAACCATTAATCAAATAAGATTTAAAAACGAATGCAATGTTTTAAAAAATATTAGTTCAAAAAATGTTGTAAGGATGATAGGTTATTTTGTAAGTGAAGATGAATCTTATTATGCAATGGAATTAATTAAAGGTACTAATCTTAAATCCTTAATTGCAAAGAACAAAAAAATACCTGTTGAGGAAGCAATAAGAATTGCAACCGAAATATGTCAAGGACTTAGTGATATTCACTTAGCAAATGTTATACACCGTGATTTAAAACCAAGTAATATCTTAATTGAAGATACCACAAACACCGTTAAACTAATAGACTTTGGTATTTCATTAAGTGAAGAATGTTTAAGAGTAACGGCTGATAACAAAACAGTTGGATCGGTTCAATATCTAGCTCCAGAAATTCCAACAAGAAAACAAGGGCCTTCAATTCAAAGTGATATATATGCATTTGGGATGATTCTTTATGAGATGTTAGCAGGTCACCCTGTTTATCAAGGGATTGATACTCAATCAGTATTATTACTTCAAATAAACGGTAAAATTCCTCCACTTGAAGGAGTTGGAAAAACAATTCCACAAGCGGTAGAAAATATTATCATAAGGTGTACTGCTAAGAAACCTGAAGATAGATATAAAAATTGTTATGAAATAATGAATGATTTAAAACATTGTTTAAGTCATCAAGCTAGTTTAGAAGAAAAATTAGTTATTGAGGATTTAAACAAACCAAAGAAAAAAAATAAAAAGATATTAAGTAAAAAACAAAAAATAAATAAGGCTATAACAATTTCGTTAATTACAGCTGGTGCAATTGCTGTATTATCACTAATAATTTACTTTATTGTTACTGCTATTATTTAAAGGAATAAAATAAAAGATATGGAAAAAGGAAAAATTGTAAAATCGGTAGCTGGCTTTTATGATGTAAAGTCATTTGAAGATAAAGAAACTTATCGCGTAAGAGGCTCAGGAAAACTTAGACTATTAGATATGAAACCAATAGTTGGCGACAATGTTGAATTTGAAAGAGAAGGACTAATACATCATATTTTAGGACGAAAGAATTTTTTCATTCGCCCTAAAATCGCAAACGTTGACCAAGCTATAGTTGTTATGTCCTTAGTTGAACCTGAATTTAGTTCACAATTAGTTGATAAATTTTTAATCATCATTGAAAACAAAAATGTTGAACCCATTATTGTATTAACTAAAAAAGATTTAACTACAACCTCAAAAATAAACTTTTATAAAGACCAAGGATATAAGGTTTTTGAAATTAATTACGAGGAAAATACCGGTTTTGATGGATTAAAAGATATCTTTAGACATAAAACAAGTTTTTTTGTCGGGCAAACAGGTGTTGGTAAAACTACATTGATAAATTACTTAGCAAAAACAAATTTTGAAACACAGGCAATTTCAAAAGCCTTGAACAGAGGAAAACATACAACTAGAGAAGTAAGCTTAATTAATTTTAATGGTGGTGAAATAATTGATACTCCAGGGTTTTCATCAATTGAATTTGATTTAACAATTGATGAAATGCCTACTGCATTTAAATCATTCAAAGAAGCATCTGTTTTATGTAAGTTTAGAAGTTGTAAACATTATCATGAAAGAATTGAAGATTGCGAAGTAAAAAGAAGAGTACAACAAGGAATAATAAAAGAAGAAAGATATGAAAACTATAAAAGCTTTCTAAAAAGAATGTTGGAACCACTATTTTAATTTAAGGAGTTGATAAATGAAAAAAATTAGTCCGTCAATATTAGATGTTAAAAAGGAAAATTTAATCAGTTATGTTAATCAATTAATAGAGTGAAACATTGATAACATACATTATGATGTTATGGATAATAAGTTTGTTCCAAATAGTGCTCTTAGTTTTGAAGAAATAAAAAGCATATATAATAAATGTCCAAGTCATAAAATGGATATTCACTTGATGGTTGAAGACGTTTTTTATTACTTTAATTTATATAAAAAATTCAACGCGATTTTAACTTTTCATTATGAAGCTTTTAAAAATAAAGAATCATTACAAGAAATAATTAAAAAAGCAAAAGAAGAAAAAGTGCAATTAGGAATTGCATTTAATCCAGATACTGATGTTTCAAAAATAATTCCTTTATTAAAAGATTTTGCCTTAGTTTTGCCAATGAGTGTATACCCGGGAAAAGGCGGGCAAGCCTTTATTGAAAATACATTAGATAAAGTAAAAACCTTAAAAGAATTCATTACTAAAAATAATTTAAATACCATCATACAAATAGATGGCGGAATAAAAGATTTTAATATAAAAAAATGTTTCGATGCAGGCATTGACCTAGCGGTGGTAGGATCATATTTAGTTAATAATTTTTCATTTGAAACAATTAAAAAACTATTAAACTAATTTTAAAAAATAGGAGAAGAAATATGTTTGATAATAAAAAACAAGAAGAAAGAAAAAAATTACATAATTCAATTTGAAAAATTGCAGAAGATTTAAGAGGCTCTGTTGATGGTTGAGATTTTAAACAGTATGTTTTGGTTACCCTTTTCTACCGTTTTATCTCTGAAAATATAACTAAATATATTAATGATAATGAACGCGCAGCCGGCACTGCTGATTTTGATTATTCTTTAATGACTGATGAAGAAGCTATGATTTCTAAAGAATTTTTAGTTAAAGAAAAAGGATTTTTTATTAAACCTTCTTCATTATTTACTAACGTTGTAAAAAATGGTAAAGATAATGAAAATTTAAATGAAATTTTAAATAATGTTTTTAAAGAAATTGAAGCTTCTGCTATTGGAACTGAATCTGAAGAAGATTTAAAAGGATTATTTAGTGATATGGACACTAATAATAATCGTTTAGGTTCAACAGTAATTGAAAGAAATAAAAAACTATATAGCATTTTAAAACACATCGAATCATTAGATCTTGGAAATTATCAGGATAATACTATCGATGTTTTTGGTGATGCATATGAATTTTTAATGAGTATGTATGCTTCTTCTGCTGGAAAATCGGGGGGGGAATTCTTTACACCACAAGAAGTATCAGAACTACTTGCAAGACTAACATTAATAGATTTTAACGATGAAAATAAAGGCGATAAAAAAGAAATTGATAAGGTTTATGATCCTTGTTGTGGGTCAGGTTCCTTATTATTAAAATATGCAAAAATCTTGGGAAAAGAAAATGTTAAAGAATCTTTTAGTGGTCAAGAAATCAATTTAACAACTTATAACTTAGCAAGAATTAATATGTTCTTACACGATATTAATTTTGATAAATTCCATATAAGATTAGGTAATACCTTGACAAACCCATTACACCAAGATGAAAAACCATTTGATGCAATAGTTTCAAATCCTCCATATTCAATTAAATGAGATGGAGATTCAAATGTTAATTTGATAAATGATGAAAGATTTTCAGTTACAACATTAGCACCTAAATCAAAAGCTGATTTAGCATTTGTTTTACATATGATTAATCATCTCTCAGCAGATGGAACTGCGGCAATTGTTGAATTCCCTGGAACACTTTATAGAAGTGGAGCTGAGGCTGATATTAGAAAATGAATGGTCGAAAATAAAAACGTAGTGGATACAATTATCCAACTACCTGCTAATTTATTCTTTGGAACTTCTATTTCTACATGTATTTTGGTATTAAGAAAAAATAAAACAGACACTAATGTATTTTTTGTCGATGCATCAGATGAATTTGTTAAAGAAACTAAAACAAGTAAATTAACAGAAGAAAATATAATTAAAATCTTAGATTCTGTAAGATTTAAAAAAGATGTACAAGGCTTTTCAAAACTAGTATCTTTAGAAGAAATAAAACAAAACGACTTTAATTTATCAGTTAATAATTATGTTATTAAAAACGATGAAAAAGAAAAAATTGATATTAAAAAATTAAATGCTGAATTAAAACAAACAGTTACTAAAATTAACGATCTACGTTTACAAATCGATCAAATTATCGAACAATTAGAAGGTAAAGATGACTAGCGATATCAAACAGTACAAGCTCTCTGATATTTTTAATATTTTTGGAGGCTTTACACCACCAAAGTCTAATACTGAAAATTGAAAAGACGGGACTATTCCTTGGTTTAGATTGGAAGACATTCGTTTAAATGGCAGAATCTTGGATGATTCAATTAAAAAAGTAAAAAAAGCAAGAAAAATTTTCCCTAAAAATTCAATTATATTATCTACAACAGCAACAATAGGAGAACACGCCCTTATTACAACTGATTTTATCTGTAATCAAAGGTTTACTGTTTTTTCTTTGAAAGACGAATTTGAAAATATCATAAGTATTAAATTCTTATATTATTTATTTTTTAGGATAGGTAGTTTTTTAAAAGAAACCAGAAGTGTAGATAATTTTTCTTTAATAAGAATAGAAGAGTTAAAAAAAATATCGATATCAATACCACCGGTTGAAAAACAAAATGAAATTGTCAATATTTTAGACAAGTTCACAGAGTTAGAAACAGAGTTAGAAACAGAGTTAGACCTTAGAAACTTACAATATGATTATTATTTAAACTCATTATTAGATTTTTCTAACAATGAAATGTTATTAAAAAATATTATGAATCTAAATTCAAAAGAAAAATTAGATACAAATGTTAAAAAAATAAATTTAACAGATATTTGTGATATTTCAAGAGGTCTAAATTATACAAAAGATTATATTTTAAAAAATAAGGGCGATTATCCTGTTTATTCTTCACAAACTTCAAACGAGGGAATAATTGGTTTTATAAATAAATATGATTACGACGGCGAGTATATAACATGAACAACAGACGGGAATGCCGGAACCGTTTTTTATAGAAATGGAAAATTTTCTGCCACTAATCATTGCGGCGTTCTAAAGGTAAAAAATGATAATTACGTTAATTCAAAATTCTTGTTTTATTTATTAAAAAAAGTGATGCCTGAATACGTAATTAAAGCTACATTAATGCCCGTTTTATTACTAAACACAGTTAAGGAAATAACTGTATCAATTCCATCTATTGAAATTCAAAATAAAATTGCAAATATTTTAGACAAACTTGAAACCTATACAAAAGATATAAAAACTGGGCTACCACTTGAAATAAAACAAAGAAAAGAACAGTTTGATTATTATCATAAAATGTTATTAACTTTTGATGATAATCTAGAGAGAGAGAGAGAGAGAGAGCTAAGTAGTTCATTCATCGAATTATTGAATATGTTGGAATGAAAACTGATGCTGGATTTAACAGAATATAAATTACCTGATATTTTTGAAATTTCAAGAGGAAAAATTTATAGTAAAAGTTATATATTAAACAATCAAGGTGAATTCCCCGTATATTCATCTCAAACATTAAATGATGGAATTTTAGGAAAAATTAATACTTATGACTATGATGGAGAATATATAACATGAAATACTGATGGTTATGCTGGAACAGTTTTTTATAGAAATAATAAGTTTTCTATAACAAATATTTGTGGTATATTAAAACTTAAGAATCCGAAAGTTATGAATATTAAATATCTTTCATATTTATTAAAAATAACATTTCCAAAATTTGTTAATAAGTCTACAAGCAATTCAAATAAAAAAATGGGTATAAATCTCGTTAAAAATATAAAGATCCTTATTCCTTCTATTCGAATTCAAAATAAAATAGTTGAAACTCTTGATAAATTAGAAATATATGCTAAGGATATCAAAGATGGATTACCTAAGGAAATTAATTTAAGAAAAAAACAGTATAAATATTATTTAAATAAACTTTTAGATTTTAAAAAATAGAAACTATAGATAAAAAATAATAAATAATAACAGGAGATAAATATGGAAAAACAAGCATTAGCATTTAATGATACTTCAACAGTTATTGCTGAATTTTTCAGTGAAAAAGCAAAAACTTCTACTTATTTTGAATCAGAAGCATCGCTAGAGGAACAATTAATTAAGAAATTAGTTTCTCAAGGATATGAATATTTGAAAATTAAAGATAAAGATTCATTAATGCAAAATCTAAGGGTACAAATTGAAAAATTAAATAACTTTCAATTTAGTGACAACGAATGGAATCGTTTTATTCATTCATATCTTTTGAATAAAAATAATACTCTAGAAGATTATTCTGATATTGTTCAAAATAACTATATTTATACTCTTGAATTAGATGATAATAAAGGTAATAAAAATATAAAAATAATTGATAAAAAAAATATACATAATAATAGCTTGCAAGTGATTAATCAATATTCAATCACAAGTGAAAAAAACGTTTCAAATAGATACGATGTCTCAATTTTAGTAAATGGTCTTCCACTTGTTCATATTGAATTAAAACGGCGTGGAATTGATTTAAGAGAGGCTTTTAATCAAATTGAACGATATAAAAATGAAACAATGTTTGAAAATGACAATTTATTCTTATTTACTCAAATATTCGTTATTTCAAACGGAACTTATACAAAGTATTATTCTAATACTACTCGTGAGTCATCAATTAAAGCAAGATACAATGCAAATTCTAAGAATAAAAAGACTTCAAATTCGTTTAAATTTACAATTCATTGATCTGATTCAAAAAATAATAGAATTAATGATTTATTAGATTTCACACAAACATTTTTCTCGAGACACACAATTTTAAACATTTTAACTAAATACTGCGTTTTAACTGTTGATAAAGTTTTATTAATTTTAAGACCATACCAAATTGTTGCAACCGAAAAAATAATTAATAGAATCAATGTTTCTCTATCTTCTCCGGAAAAATTAGGAACAACATCTTCGGGTGGATTTATTTGACATACAACCGGTTCTGGTAAAACGCTTACATCGTTTAAAACTTCAATGCTTGCAAAAGATATTGAAGGTGTTGATAAAGTCTTTTTTATCGTTGATAGAAAAGATTTGGATTATCAAACAATGAAAGAATATGAAAGATATAGCAAGGGTTGTGTTGTTTCTAATACTAATTCATATAAGTTAAAAGAAAATATTGAAAACGACGAACAAAAAATAATTATTACAACAATTCAAAAACTTAATGTTTTTATTAAAAATAATAAAAAAACAGGACACCCTATTTTTAATAAGAATGTAGTTTTAATTTTTGATGAATGTCACCGTTCTCAATTTGGTGTTTTTCAAGAAAACATAAGTAAAAAATCATTCAAAAAATATATGCTTTTTGGGTTTACAGGAACACCAATTTTTCCTCAAAATAGTTTGGATAAATATGATGCTCATAATAAAAAAACAACTAAAGAAGTATTTGGTGATTGTTTGCACACATATACAATTGAAAAAGCTGTTAAGGATGGTAATGTTTTACCATTTAGAATTGAATATATTAATACAATAAAAGCAAAACAAGAAATAGAAGATAAAGAAGTACCAGGAATCTTAAAATTAGAAGTTTTGGAAAATAAACAAAGAATTTCTAAAATAGTAAAATGAATTTTATTAAATTATGACCGTTTAACAAAAAGAAATAAAGATTATATAAAAATTATTAAAACAACTAATATTTCTGAATTATCTATAATCAAAAACAATGGGCAAAAGAAAGAAATAAGACAAGAATCGGTAATTAATGGTTTTAATTCAATCCTTGCTTGTTCTTCTATTAATGCAGCTAAAATTTATTACGAAGAATTTAAAAAACAACAACAAAATCTTCCTGAAGAGCAAAAATTAAAAATTGGATTGATATATAGTTTTGCTCCAAACGAACAAACTATTGAAAATTATAGTGGATTATTAGATGATGAAAATAATGAAAGTGTAGATGAATTAGACCAAAGTTCAAAAGATTTTCTTGAATATGCAATATCAGATTATAACAAAATGTTTAATGTAAATTATTCAACAAGTAGCGACAACTTCAATAATTTTTATAAAGATTTTAGTCTTCGTTTAAAAAATAGAGAATTAGATATAGCAATAGTTGTAAATATGTTTTTAACTGGTTTCGATTCAACTACATTAAATACATTATGACTAGATAAAAGATTAATTTATCATGGTTTATTACAAGCTATGTCTAGAACGAATAGAATTCTAAATGAAGTAAAGTCAAATGGAAATATAGTTTGTTTTTCAACCAATGAAGCTTCTGTTAATAAAACTATCGAATTATTTACCGATGAAAATAACTTGTATTCTTTAATGATATGTAAAACATTCTTTGAATATTACAATGGTTTTTTGGATGAAAAAGGAAGAAAAAAAGATGGTTATATCCACTTTGTTACAAGGTTGAAAGAAAAGTTTCCTAACCACGAACTTGATAAATTCAAAAACGAAAAAGACGAAGAGGAATTTATTAAGATTTTTAGTGAAATACTACGTTTTAGAAATTTATTATTACAATTTGAAGAATTTGAAAATGATCAATCATTAACACAATTTGAACTACAAAATTATCAAAGTACTTATCTAGAATTAGAAAATAAATATAAAAACAAGAAAAGACAACAAAGTGAAAGCATTTTAAATGATTTAGTTTTTGAAATTGAATTAATAAAATCAGTAGATATAAACATTACATACATTTTGGATATAATTGCAAAATCATTAGTCAATACAACTAAAATAATAAAAGATAAATTTCAAACTGCCATTAAATCAAGTCCTAACCTTAGATCAAAAAAGGAATTAATTGAGCTATTTTTAAGTAAGATTAATTCAAAAATTGATGATAATGAAAAAGTTAATATTTATGAATACTGAACAGAATTTAATATTCAACAAAAACAAGAATATTTAAACAAAATTGTTGATAATCTAAATTTAGATAAAGAAAAAACATATAAATTTATGGAACAACAATTTAAGAATGGTTATTTTAATGATATAGGTACAAATATTGCTGATTTAATGAAATCAAAAATAACCCTTTTTGGTAATCAAAGAAAAGATTCAATAACTGTAATTATTAATGAATTAAAAGACTATTTTTATAAATTTATAAATTAGTTTAATATTAAAAACGTGCCCAAATTAATCAGGCACGTTTTTAATATATTATTCAGTTGCAGCAGGATATGCTTTATCTAAAATTTCATTGATTTTTTCATCGTTGTAGAAATCTTCATATTCTAATTCAATATCAGGTGTAATACCACTTTCGATTTCTCTATTGTCTTCGCCATGAACGGCATTATTTGGAGAGCTGATTGTTATTGTAGTTCCATCCATTAAAGAAATAGGCATTATAGCTGACATACCGCCACCTGTTTTTTTACCAATGATTTTTGCAATTCCCATTTCTTTTACAATACTTGCAAGTTGGTTAGCAGCACTAAATGTATTTAAACCAACAAGTAGATTTCAGTTATATTGTGTATATGCATCATTATCATAATTGCCATCACCATCAGTATCAACTTTTGATTTACTTAAATCAGCTCTTCTATTTAGAATATCAAATTCACGGTTTAAAATTTCTTTATCAGTCATAAAACCTAATGTTCTAATCATTGAATAAACTGATCCACCACCATTTATTGCAAGATCCAATACAACATGTTTAATTTCTGGTTTTTTCTTAAGTTCACTCATTAAATGACGCATCAAGAAGTATGTGTCGTATTGTCATGCTTCATCACTTTCGATTTCTTCTTTTGTTCCATCTTGGAATTCAAGCAATGTTACAAAAGCTGTATTGCCGTGATATCTTATAAAGTCATCTGGTCCAAATTGTGAAACTTTTTTATTGAATTTCTTTTCAAATGCACTAATTAATTTTCTTTCATTTTTTTCAAAATCAATACGGTATTGTCCATAATCTCTTGGGGCAACTAATCTTTCACCTATAGTTCTATGTCATTCTTGTTCGTGATATGAAAATGAATTTAAATTTGTGTGTAATTCATTTAATTGTTTGTGGAAGATATTAACGTATGCTTCATTAAAATCATCTGGGTTTGTAGATAATAATTTTTCTTTATCTTCTTTTGAAATATATGATTCAAACGATTGCATTTGTTTATAGTGTTTTAAGCCATAAAAATTATCCATTGTAAATGCTAAATGGTTAAAGTTTGCTTGACGTTCTTCTACTGTGATTTCGCCATTTCTTTTTTCTTCGTTTCCTCTAATTCTTTCTCTTTCTTCATCTTCAAGAACTCCTCAAGAATCAAAGCCAGCTTCAAGGTTTGTAAATGTTAAACCATTGAAATATGTATTATTAAATGTTTGACTTAAAAATAATGTATTGAATACAGCAAATGGAACTAATACTTTTTTATTATTAAAAGCAATGTCCATATCGTACTTGCCTAGATCAAAAGTAACTCCTTCGTTATCTAAGTTTCTACTTTCATAATTAACTTCTAGGAATTGATCACCATCAGTTAGTTCCTGAGGTTTTAAAATTTCATAGAAAAATGACGTATTTGTTGTATGAATTGTGTTTTTCTCTCAATTTATTGTTAAAGTATTTAAGATTTCTCCCGTTTCTGTTTTTGAAGAATATGTTTTAGTTTTTTCTTTTTCATTTACTTCAACACTAAATGAATCTAAATTTATCAAACCATCTAAAGCATTTAAAAATTCATCAATTTCAATATAAACTGTTTTTGATTTATCATCTTTTATTTTATATGCTGATAAATTACTTTTTTCTCTAATGGTATATTCTGGATTGTAATTTTTGAATGAATGCTTTGAAATAATAACTTCTTTAAAATCATTACTATTTTTTTTATTTGAATTTGTACATGCACACGACACAACTGCACCAGGAAGTAATGAAGCTCCTGAAATTGCTAAAGCATATGCTAGTAATTTTGATTTTTTAATTTTACTCATAAATTTCCTTTTATCTTATCCTTATGATTTACATAATATTACTTTTTTAAAAATAAAGATAAAAAAAGTAATAAAAATTTATACATACGATGTATAAAAGAAATATTAATGGTTATTTTTTAAAAAATAAAGGCTTAATTTAAGTAATTTGAATCGAATAAACGCATTTTTTAAAAACTAATGAATATTTTTAATAACAAACAAAATAAATATATTTTTTATAGTATAATATAATCGCTTTTAATAGCAATAAGTAGATTCATTTCTCACCTTAGTGATTTTTTGCTGGGTCGCTACAATAAAGAATATTTTTAATATTTGATGTAGTTTTTGGGAAGTGGTCTAAACCACTTTTTATTTATTTTAAGGAGGAAGTTATACAAAAAAATAACTCAAACTTTGCAAACAATCAAAGTAAAAAACCAAAATCAGAACACGTAGTTAATAATGATATACCTTACAAAAAAGTTTTTGTCCTAGGTCCAGAAAATGAAAAAATAGGTGTTTTAACAAAAGAAGAAGCAATTGATAAAGCATCAGAATACAAAATGGATTTAGTTCTTATCTCAATTGAAAATAATAAGCCAATTACTAGAATAATTGATTATGGTAAATTCAAATACGATAAGAAAAAGAAACAAAAAGCTGTTAAGGAAAAACAATCTGTAACAATTAACCGTGAAATAAGATTGACCCCATTAATTGGTCAACACGATCTTGAAACAAAAGCTAGAAAAGCTAGAGAATTTATCTTAGATGGTAACCGTGTTAAGGTATCTGTTAAATTTAGAGGTAGAGAACGTAGTAGAACAGAATTGGGTGAAGATATCTTAAATAAGTTTTATATTTTAGTAGAAGATATTGCAAAGGTTTCAAAGGAAGCAACTTTAGTAAATGAACGTTTCTTGGATATGTACATCGAAAAAGACAAGAAGAAAGTTGAAGCCTTAAATAAGAAAAATAACGAACCTTCACAAGAACAAGGAGAATAACATGCCAAAAATGAAAACCAAAAGCGGTTTGAAAAAAAGAATCAAAATAACTGCAACAGGTAAAGTTAAACGTGGAAATGCATACCGTTCACATTTAGCTCAAAACAAAACAACAAAACAAAAACGTCAATCTCGTAAATCATCAACTCTATCAGCATCTGATTTCAAGAGATACAAAGAATTAATTTAATTTTATATTTTAGAAAGGAAACAATATGCGTACAAGAGGCGGAGTAGTTACAAGAAGAAGACGTGCAAAATGATTAAAACTTGCTAAAGGTTACTGAGGACACAAGTCAATCGGTTATAAGGTTGCAAAACAAGCTGTTGTTAAATCATGAACATACGCTTTTAGAGACAGAAAACAAGTTAAACGTGAATTTAGAAAACTATGAATAGCACGTATTAATGCAGCTTCAAGAATTAATGGTATTACATACTCAAGATTAATTGAAGGATTAAAACAAGCAAATATTAATATTAATAGAAAAATGCTTTCAGAACTAGCAATTAACTATCCACAATCATTTGCTTCAATAGTTGAAACAGCTAAAAAAGCTTTATCATCAAAATAATTTAAAATTCAGGTACCCCTGAATTTTATTTTTTAATATTTATATTAATTTTATTAACAGTTTTTTAAATAAAAAAATTAATATTATTTTGTCTAAAAACCATTAATTTTTGAACAATAATAAAAAAAGAAAATTAATAGTTATGTATTAATACATAAAATAATTTAAATTGTGCTATTATTTTTAGCATAATTGAGGTTTTATGAGAATCCAAAGAACAAAAAGAGATAAAAAAACAATTGAATTAGCAAGAATTGAACTATCAAAAAATAACCAATTAAAATCTGAGGAATTCATTGCATTAAAAAAAGAAAACAAAAAAAGAAAACAGAAGAAATTACCTTCAAACGCACCTTATGACTTAAATCCTTACGGTGCTACATTTTTTAATGTTTGAAAAAAATTTCCTAAAAAAATGCTAATGGTTTTTATTTCAGCAATTTTATACAATGTTGCAATTGCTACTTTCTTAGCTAAGGCCGCTACTGTTGCAACAGGAGTTTCAGCATTAGTTCAAGCATTAACATTTACAGTATCTGCAACCTCCCCATATTTTGCTTACATATATTTTGGCTTTAATTTACCATTAATAATTATTTTTTGAAGGAAAAATTCGCGCCTCTTTATGATATTAACCACATATTGGCTATTATGACAAGTGGCCTTCCAATCTATTTTATTAATTGGCCCAGTGGGTCACTCGTTTGATAAGGTTTCAATATACTATATAAACTGATTGTCACCAAATGGAGGAAATTATCAAAATAGTCTTAGATCTTTAATTCCGTGAGAAGTATATGGGACATATAGCAATTCATATCGTAATTTGTTTGAATGATCAAGACCTGAATTTATAGACGGAATTTATTACTTTAAAAATAATGCATTAGAAGTCGCTGTGTCTAAAGAGCTTGGTTATATTAAATATATAACTGAAGTTCAATTTGAGCAACTTATGAAATTTAAAGATATGATTAGTCGAGGTTTCGCAAACCCAACATGACCTATAATTGTTTATGCAGTTATTGGTGCTGGAATGGCTGGAGTAGCAGGTGGTATAGCTTGAAAAAATTCAGCTTCAACAGCCGGCGGAGATTTTATAGTTTATTATGTATCAAGAGTAAAACAAAAAAGCGTTGGCCACATTTCAACTATAGTTGCCTTAATATTTGGCGCTTTTTCGATCACAACAATAACAATAGTTGAATTACTTGGAGTTTCACCTGATAGACCATTTAACGCCGCTGGATTATTATTAAGAGTTTTATGTTCAATTTCATATGTATTTATTTACATTTCATTTATAGAGTTAATATTCCCTAAATATCGTAAGATTAGACTTGAAATCTATACCAAAACTCCTGAGAAGATTATTGAAAGATTCAAACTTATTAGATATTGACATGGTTATAATATTGATAAATTGATTTCAGGATATACAGATACCGAAACTGTTAGAATAGAAACATTTGCACTTTATTTAGAACAAAATTTAATAAAAAATGAAATTCTTTTAGCCGATCCTAATGCATGAATAACAGTTACAAAGGTTCATAATATAATTGGTAAATTTGATACCTCAAAAGTAGAATCATAAAAAGAAAAAGCTATCCACTAAATGTGTTTAGCTTATTTTTTTATCTGTTTTATCTGCTTGTTATTTCTAAAAGTTTAATATAATAATGATAAAAAAAGCGAAAATAAAGATTATAAAAAACAAAAACTAGGCCAAGTTTTTACACCCGATTTTATAGTTGAAAAAATGATAAATTTGATTGGCAATAAAAACCCAGAAGTAATATTGGAACCATCATCAGGAAATGGCAATTTTATTTTCCCTTACTAAATAAATTTAAACATTCTAAAGTAATTGGTATCGAAATTGATAAGAATATTGCTCACAAAAATTCAATAATTGATTCATATTTTAATAATAAAATTCAAGCAGACATAATAATAGGTAATCCTCCATATGTTGATTTCAAAAATATTGGTGAAGAAATAAAAAAAAGAAACACAATTATTACATAAACCTAATTTGTATATGTTTTTTGTTGAAAAAGCATTAAAAGATCTAAAAGAAAATGGAGAACTTATTTTTATTGTACCTAATTCATTATTGACAAATACAAGTAATAAAAATATAATTAAAAATATATTTGATAACTATTCAATAACATATTGAGAATTAATTCCTGAAAACGTTTGAGAAAATGCATCAGTCTCAACTGCTATTATAAAAATTGTAAAATGCAAAAACCATCCAGAAAAATTAAAATATTATTTCAATAATGGAAAAATTTTTTTTGGTTCAAAAATAAAGTGAGATCAAAAAATTGAAGTAAAAGTAGGTGGAGCTTCAAGGTTTAATTTTTTACTCCAGCCCGGTAAAAGTGAGTTTGTTTTTTCAGAAACTGAAAGAACTGGAAAAACAAAATTTATAAATTATGAGCCTGAAAAATGCATTCGACCTGTTCCAAAATCTCCATCAAATTTTCATTCAAATTTTTGTAAATGCTAAAACAAGAAATAAGAAACCATTTTATATGTTGAATAGCTTAAAAGAAAATGAATTTATAAATTATGATGCTTCTGTGATTTGTATTTATACATTTGGTACAAAAAAAGAAGCTGATGAGCTTCTAAATTTATTAAATGATTATGATTGATCTTTGGCGGGAATTAAAAATGATGGTAGATTTCATTTTTCCCCAATCAATTATTAAAAGTGTGTTTCATTTAAATTAGCCTTCTATATCTTTGAAAATATCGCAAAATTCAAAATAAAGTTTTGCCCTATTTTTTGCACTTTTAAAAAACGATTTCATAATAATTTGTTTGGATTCTTCAAAACTTCTTGAAGTTTTTATTTTATTTTTATTTCAGTCACATTGAAAAGGAAGATTATTTCCATTTGAAATAAATTCTTTTATTCTTTTTAAAGAATTGTAGTATATATCTTTTATATTCTTTTTATTTATAATTAGAAAATAATAGTCCCTCTCATTTTCTTTGATGTCGTTATATAATTTAATTAAAAATTTCGATCAGTTTATCTCGTTTGAAAAATTGGGTATGCTACCAGTTAATGCAAAATATATACCTAATTTACAGTTTAAATTATCATTTCCAATTAAATTTGATAGTTTAATATTAATTGGGCAGTAAATATCATCATTATTTGAATGTATTAATAGATCATATCACTCTCTAATGCTTGGTATCTTTGCGTATAGATTATTTTGCCTTAAATAAGAAGTTATTTTTTCATTATTTGCCGAATCAACACGGCCGTCATTATTTTGATTATACAAAACTAAATTACTTTGTTCAAGATTTTCTATAATAATTTCTAATATTTCATCCTTTTTTTCATATACAAATAATTATATTTAAAATAAAGTTTTAAAATAAATTAAATAGTCTTAAAATGAGCAAATATTATCCAACAACTTTTTTTATTTTAATTCTTTAATTGAAATAAAAAAAGTAGCAAATGCTACTCATCTTGCCCGATTTCATCTAATCTATTAATACGTGCTATATGTCTTCCACCTTCAAATTCCGTATTTTCTCATGTATGGAACATATTTTGAACTTGTGAAGGATCTAATAATCTTCCACCCATACATAGAATGTTTGAATTATTATGAGCCTTTGATAGTCTTGCTTCTTCTTCGTTTGTAACTCTAGCACATCTTATATTTTTGAATCTATTTAAAGCCATTGAAATTCCAATGCCTGAACCACAAAAGGCAACAAATTTTGTATTATCATTGTTTAAATCTTTTTTAACTTCTTTAGCAAATTCAGCTCCAACTTCAGCATATGAAATTGATTCAACAGAATTTTTTGATCCAAAAAGCTCTACCTCATATCCTTCTTCTTGTAATCTTTTTGCTAGCTCAATTTTTCCTTCGTGTCCAGCATGGTCACTTGTTATTTTAACTTTTGTTTTATTCATATTAACTCCTTAATATTTCACCGTCTTCAACTCTTATGATCTTACTTGGTTGTTGAGACATTGTACCAAAATTATATATGTTTGTAATTTCAGGAAATATAATTTTAGCATTTTCTATTGTTTTGCAAACAGGTGCATTAGATAAATTACAACTAGACATATAAACAGGTCCGTTTTTTTCCAAATATTCTAAAAATAATTTTTGGTTGGGCATTCTAAATCCTTGATCATTTACAACTAGAGTTACTGCTCCTGGTCAATATTTTTTAGCCAATTTTTCTGCTTCTTGATTCCATTGTGGGAATTTTCTTGCTTGTTTAATTGAAGAAACTAAAATGATAATTTTTTTATTTCTGTCTCTTCCCTTAATTTCATATATTAAGTTTTCGGTATTATTATCAACTGGACCGCCGATTCCTAGAATAGTATCTGTTGTTGAAATAAATAGTTTATTATATTTGTTAGTCATAAATTTATTATACCAAGTTAAAAATATAAAAGTATATAATAATACTATGCCTGAATTACCAGAAGTAAGAGTTGTTGTTAAAAATTTAAATGAGAATATTCTAAATAAAAAAATTAAATATATTGAAGTGGTAAAAGAAAAAATATTCAAAGAAAAACCAATCAATGAATTTAGAAAATCTTTGGAAAACGCAACAATTAAAAGTATTGAAAATAAAGGAAAACACATTGTTTTCATATTTGATAATGATTACGTTTTAATTTCACATTTAAGAATGGAAGGTAAGTACAAATATTATTCTAATAAAACAGAAAATCATAAACATTTAATGACTAAATTTATATTTACTGATGACACAGAATTACACTATTTGGATAGTAGAATGTTTGGTACTTTTCATTTAAGAACAATACAAAATTATGATTCAATATTACCCTTATCTAAATTAGGAAATGAACCTCAAGATGTTGACTTGGATGAATTATTTAAAAAACTTCAAAAATCAACAACTTCAATTAAAACAAAATTACTGGATCAAACCTATGTTTTAGGACTTGGAAATATTTATGTTGATGAAGCTTTGTTTGCTTCGAAAGTTCATCCTTTGAGTAATTCAAATAAAATACCAAAAAATAAACTTAAAGAAATTCTAGATAATTCATTTAAGATAATGGAAAAAAGTTATTTACATGGTGGATCAACAATTCATACATATGAAAGCTTTAATAATAAAAGTGGCAATTATCAAGATTATTTATTAATTCATAATGATAAAATAAAAACATGTTTGGTATGTAAAAACAAAACATCTAAGATTAAAGTAAATGGCCGTGGTACTTATTTATGTAATAAATGTCAGGTGGTTTATTAGGTTATGTCTTTTAATTCATTTACCATTGATTTACATGGACAAACTACTGACGAAGCAACTGCAACTATTTTAAATGCTTTATTCAGTTTTGAACAGGATGAATATTTAGAATATTTTGACATTATCACTGGCAATGGTACTGGTGCTTTGAAGTTTGTGGCCGAAAATTTATTAATTGAAGAAAAATATTCTTTTTCATATTTAAATAACAACCACAGTGTTATTAGAGTTTATAAGAAATGATATTAAGGCAAGAAATAATAATTTCTTGTTTTTTTATTTTTAAAATAAAAATTAATAAAAAGGTATTTTATATAATTATTTATAAATAAATAACCAACAGAAATTTAATATATTAATTTATAGGAGAAATTATGGCAAAAAATACTTGAGAAATTGCTAAGAAGGCAATCGAATCTCATGATAATATTTTTATTTTTCATCATAGAAGACCAGATGGAGACTGTTTAGGTTCTCAGTTTGGATTAAGAGAATTAATTAGAACAAATTATCCAGAAAAAAATGTTTATGTTTTTGGTGATACAGGCGGAATTTTCCCATTTTTTGAATGAGACTTCGATAAATTTGAAGACGTTCCAAAAAAACATTTTGAAAATTCGCTTGGTGTTGTGGTTGATGCCAACTCATCAAATCGTATTCAATTTGCTGAATATATTCTAGATAAAAATTTCACTCATATGTTAAGAATTGATCACCACCCAGTTGATCCAGATATCAATTACGACTACACTTGAGAAGATGCAACATTTGCAGCCGCAGCTGAACAAATAGGTTACATTGCAATGAAGGCAAAATGAAAAGTAACAACAAAGGCAGCAAAATATACATATTTAGGAATTAATACTGACTCAGGAAGATTTCAATATGAATACGTAGTTCAAAGAACATTCGATGTTATGTCTTATTTACACAAAGACAATGACTTTAGAGTATGAGATGTAAACTTTGATCTTTCAAAAAGAGATGAAAGAAAAGTTAGATTTGCAGCTTATGTTTTATTAAACTATAAGAGCGAAGGTAAAGTGCTTTATTTCCATGTTACAAAGAGAATTCAAAAGAAATTTAATCTCGCAGATAACGAAGCAAATGACGTAAATATTCTTGCAAACATTGGTGATTGTAAAATTTGAGTTCTATTTATCGATGAACCAGACGGAAACATTAGAGCTCGTGTTAGATCAAATGGTATTTGAATAAACCATATTTGTGAAAAATACAAACCAGGTGGTGGGCACGAAGTTGCAGCTGGGGCAAGTTGTCGTTCAAAAGCGGATATGAAATCATTAATCGAAGACTTAAAGGCTGAGGTTATAAAACATGATAGAGATTAATGAAGAAAGAAAAAAAATATTTCAAGAAATTGAAAACAAAATTAAAAAATACAAAAATATAGTAATCTTTCACCATATTAGACCAGATGGAGACTGTTTAGGTTCTCAATTTGGATTAAAGCATTTAATTCTTGAAAACTTTGAAGGTAAAAATGTTTATACAATAGGTGATACAAAAGGAATTTATCCATATCTTGAATTTCCTATGGATAAATTAGAAAATAAGAAACTTGAAAACTCATTAGCTATCATAGTTGATGCAAATTTCAAAGAAAGACTTGAATGTAGAGAATATTTAGATAATAATATTTTTGATGAGGTAATAAGAATTGATCACCACCCTAATGATGATGATTTAAATGCTTCATTAGTTTGAGTAGACCGTTATTCTCCAGCAGCTGCTCAACAAGTAGCAGAAATTGCATATGTACTAGATTGAAAAGTTAATTCTCAGGCAGCGACATATCTATATCTTGGAATTTATACAGATTCAGTAAGATTAACAACAAATTTAACAAATCATAAAACAATGTTCTTGGTCGCTTGATTATGATCGAAAAATGCGAATAAAGATTTATTGCATGAAAATATGGCTAAAAAAACATTGGAAGACATTAAAATTAATGCTTTCATTCAACAAAATATGAAGATAAATAATGGGGTCGTATCTTTTTATTTTAGTTTAGAGGATCAATTAAAATTAGGTATTACAGATCCATTAAAAGCAAATCGTCCTTTTGTTCTTGCTTCAATTGACGATAATAAAGCATGAGTATTCTTTACACAAGAAAAAGAAAACCAAATAAGATGTGAATTTAGATCAACTGGTGCTTGTGTTAGAAATGTAGCAGTAAAATGAGGCGGCGGAGGACACCATAGAGCATCTGGAGCACAAATCCAAGATAGTTCAGTTATTCCACAAATAGTTAATGATCTAGAAGAAGAAATTAAGCATTTAGAAAACTATGACAATCAATAAAAAAATAAAGGCGCCATGCCTTTATTCCTAAATTGAAAATTCAAGTGCAACACGTTTAAAGTAAAATTTAGATGTGGAACTTGAATTTTTTATATTAATTAAAAAAGAAAAAGTTCCATTGGAACGGAACGGAACTCATATGAATTATACAATAAAAAAATATAACCATTTAACAGATAATGAAAGAATAATTATTGAAAATTATTTAAAGTTAAATTATTCTCTTCGTAGGATTTCGAGATTAATCGAGCGAAGTGTTTCGACCCTAAGTAGAGAAATAAAGAGGAATACAAATAGTTTCGGAACTTATGAATTTAAACACGCTAGTTTAAAAACAAGAGAAAGATCAAGACATAAGTATTATTTTAAATTCGTGGATAACCAAAAATTCAAAAATTTTTCTAACGCTTTTTTACAAAAATATGACAAAAAGTTTTTTGGTATAAAGTCAACATATAATTTTATAAAAACTAGCACAAAACACTGTTGTCCTTCTTTAAGAACGGTTTTTAATTGAATAAACACTAATAATTGAGTTATAAAAAAGTACGATAAATTAAGACAATATTATAAAAAAGGTGGTAAAAGAACAGCATCCGTAATAAAACGGCTTGTAAAATCTGCTGATTATGTTTTTCCAATATGAACTAGACCTAAATCTATAGATTTAAGACTTGAATTTGGACACTGAGAAGCAGATCTAGTTTTAGGAAAAAGAGCCAATGGATATAATAATGTTTTAACCTTAACTGAAAGAAAAACAAGAATAGGGTTTGCAAAAATAATACAAAGCAAATCACCAAATATAATTAATTCAGAGTTAAAAAGATTATAAGAGATAATGAATTAGAAGTAAAAACAATAACAGTAGACAATGGTATTGAATTTGAAAAAATAGGTATTTTAGCCAGATGATTAAATATAAAGATTTATAGAGCTGAACCTTATGCATCTTTTCAAAGAGGCTCAAATGAACATTGAAATGGAATTTTGAGAAGAGAATTCAAAAAAGGTTTTAACTTTAATACTATAACTCAAGAAAAACTTGACTCAGTTGTTAACCAAATAAATAATATGACGCGGGAAATATTAAATTGGAAGACACCATTACAAACCTATTTAGAATATATTAAATAATTATTATTAACAAAAATTAACATAATAAAATTATGCTTATCTTCATTTGAAAAAATGAATATTTTCTATTTACTTTTTTTGATTTATTAATTTTAAAAAAATAAAATGTATAATAAAAAAAGCCCAAGGCATTGTGTTGCACTTGAACCTTCTCTTTGGGAATAAAGGCGCCATGCCTTTATTTTTTTATGAAATACTTATCATAAATATAATCGTCTGCACAATGATATATTTCTCTAATATAATCAAAATAAGTTTTATACTTTTTAAAATCGCCTTTTCAAATAAATTTCTTATTTAATGTTTTTGAAAAATCTATTACTAAATAAAGATCAAAGAAACCAAACTCTTTAATACCATCCATTATCATCTTTTGAATTAACATTCTAACTTTTGGTGTATCGATATCAATTTCTTTTTTGTAATGTTTTTTTTCTATTTGAACGAAAGCACCATAGTAAATATTAAGATTTGATATTTCTTTATTATATTGATCTAAGAAAATATCATTAACTTCTTTTTCTTCTTTTGTTAATATTGTTGCTTCAAATATTTTATTAACATCAATCGCTTCTTTTGAATATTTATTTTCTTGTTTTAAAATTAAGAAAATTTTTATCACTATTAAAATAAAGAATATTGTGAATATTGATCCAAATATATATGAAGCAATCATGCCACCAAAACTTATTGAACCAAACACTTTAGCTGCTGTTAAAAATAAAGTTATTCCAATAGCTAAGAACAAAAAGATAACAAAGAAACCTAATAAGTTAAATCAAAAATCTTTTTTATTATTTCTTTTTAATTTATTTTCATCCATTCAATTCTTCTCCTTTGTACTCTTTCAATTTATTATTTTTTAAATATCCTCTACCTTCTTTTGCAATAAACTTGTCATTTAATTTAGTTGCATCAGCACTAAAGTTAACTCAAATTTTTAATAATGATGCACCAACACCATAAGTATCAACGGGGGTATTTTCTTCTTCAAATTCCTTAATTCTTTTAGCATTAAATCCAGAAGAAACTGTGATTTTTACATGTTTTCCATCGTTTTTATCCAAAGCTTCTCTTAACCTTTTAACTTGATTTTGTGTAACTCCGTATTCAGCTTCACCTTCGACAAACATTTTATCTATCAATGCCTTAGAAGTATCAATTCTTACCGCTTTTAATTTGTCTTTAAAAACTTTTAAACATGCCAATGAATCTGATATAACATCGTTATGGAAATCAACAAGTGCATATAAATCATCATTTGGAAATGTTTTATGATATGCCTCTGTTGCTTTTACAACATCACCCTCAAACATTTGAATAAGCGCATGAGGCATACTGCCAAATGTTCTTTCTAGATTATGATTAGATGAAGCAAGAGTTGAGTGATTTAAAATTCCACCTACAGTCAGAGCATAAGCGTCATTTTTTTGGTTGATATAATGATCTGCTCTATCTGCCATACTTACAACATTTTTACCATTTGCAGCCTTAACTACATTATAAGCATTTGTTGCAATTGATGTTTGACGAGCTAGAATTCCATCAATTATACCTTCTCAAATTCCAAATTCATAATAGTGTCCTTCTAGTTCTAAAACAACTTCTCTGTTTTGTATTATCGAGCCTTCTTCAAGATATTTTATTTTATATCTCGAAATATCAGTATTTTTTTTAAGTAAAGATATTACTTCGTTTATTCCGCAAAGTTTAACATTGTTATGACGTTGAAAAAATTGTAAAGTTACAATTTCGTTTTTTCGATATTTTTGTGCTATTTTTTTAGTTTTAAAAAAATAAACTGAAATATAATCCTTTAATTTCATTATACCTTCTTGGGTTTAATTTATGTTATATATAGTTTAAAATAATATAATATATAAATTATATATTATTAAATTGTTAATAAATTTTAAACAATATTAATATAAAAGGAGTTATTATATGGTAGAAAATGAGAAAGCATTTAAAGATAAGGTTAAAAAAATATGTAGATTACAGTTTTCTTTTGGAATATTTTTCTTGGTATTATTAACTGGGTTTATAAGTATTTTGTTAGCTTCATATTTTAATAAAATGAGTGATTTAATAAATAAACCAGTATATATTTTGATTATGGTTTTATTTATTATAAGCATTCTATGTGTTATCGGTAATTCGATTTGAGGTATTAAATTTACTAAAGAGATAAATAATAAAACATTGAAGCTGTTATTCTTATTTTCAGCAATTTTTATAATACCTTTTATATCAATTTATTCAATATTTGCATCCGCAACATTGCTACTAAATTATTTTGAAAAAACAAAGAAAATTAAAAAACTGTAGGTTATAAAACTTACAGTTTTTTTGTTAATTATTTTTAAATAAGAAAGGTTCCAATTTATTTTTGTATCATTTTGTTTTTTGTACATAATGAACAACTAAGTGTTGAACTATTGTAAATAGACCACCAATTATTCAATAAATTTGTAACCCCGCGCTAAAGAACAACCCGAATATTGCAAATATAATAGGAATTAATATTGCTTTTTTGTTCGATTTTTTCATAGCTGCTCTTTGATATGCATCAGCCCGAAGAGATTTCTTTTTGGTCAGCTTTAATATCTTAGGCATAAATTGAGCAATTAATTGAACACCTACCGATAGAATAACGATTGGTAGATATTGTAATTCACCAATTCTAAAAATTCTAAATATTGATGTAGCAGATAATTGAACTGAATATAATGTTGCTTGTTTTATTTCAGGTGATGTAGAAATTATTCTAAATACAACAATTAATATAGGTAATGTTATAAATGATGAAATTAGCTGTGAAATAGGAGAAATTTTTTCTTTCTTATATAATTCACTAATTTCCATTTGCTTACGTTGTTGCATTTGTTTATCGCCTTTGTAAGCTTCATATTTAGCTTCTATTTTCGCTTTTTTAGCATTTAATTCTTCCATTTTAGCTGAACTGAAAACAGTTTTTGCAGTTAGGAAAAATGTTAATGTTCTAACGATAATAACTGTTATAACTAATGCTAGTACAACACTTCATCCTGTAGTTCCTAAACCTCTGATAATAGAATTCATAAATTTAGACACAGGATATACGAATATACCGTAGAAAGGTCCTTGTTGTCAATGTTCCTTATAAGACACGATTTGTTTATTTGGAACAAATGCATCAGAAGCCATTAATTTATTTTTTCAAGAATCTGGTTTGAAATTACCAGCCTCATTTATAGAAGAGAAATTATAAACACCAATTTCTTTTCCATATTGCTTATCTTCGACTAAGAAGTTAGCTCTTGTTAAATTAGTCATTAGTGAATAACTTTGCATCATTGCAGATGTAGATAGGAATAATTTATTTAATTTTTTACCTTCTTCTTCACTAATTCCCTTACTTGGTCCGACTGAATCTTTATAGCTAAGTATATATTTGTTTCACTCATTAATTAATTCATCATTTTTTAAGTTTTTTAGTTCTTCAACACTTCTTCCGTTTCTTTCAGAAATAGTAGTTGCAAAACCTGACTTATTTTTATTATCATTTACTCAAACATTAAATGATTCTGCTACCAAAGTTGTAAATATATCAGCTAATAATACACTATAAATGTTTGAACCACCAACTGAAGATAAGTCAACTTTAGACACTTCTAATTTTTTGATGTGTGAAAAGTCAGTTACAATATTTGTTTCAGTTTCTTTTTTACCATTTATTTCTATTTCTTCGTAAGTTTCATATGTTTCAAAAGCAATAGAATTTGGTAAATAAATATCAATTATTTTATTTACAGGTGTATATGTTTTGGTTCTTCCTACCCCTTTTTCATTACCGAAGTTGAAGTAGATATGGTTATTACCATTTCCATATACAACACCTCTTTTTCCGTCTTCATCTTTTATTTCGATATTTGAAATATTTTGTCAATCTTCTGGACTTGTTGAAGAAATCTTAGAATTGTCTTTTTGCTTTTGTAATTGTAAAGCAAATGTTGAGCCACCGTATATACCGTATTGTCCACCATTTTTAGCGTCTTGCTCTCTCAATGATACGATTTGTTTCTCATCTTGAAGACCTAAATATGTATTAACTACAACTCCGGAACTTTCGTTGATATTAGGAACAAAGAATTCATTTTTTTCTTTGTTTCATCTTAGTGTTGCAATATTTGGTGAAACATATTCTGCTTTAGTATATATTTCTTGACCTGAACCAACTTTTGTACCTGATTTAGTTGCAATCGACTGAACGCAACCTACCAACCCGATTGAAATGAAGAAAAATATTAAAACGATTTTAACTCATTTTCAAACCTTTTTTCAAATAACCTTAGGTTGTTTGTTTTCAGGCCTTTGGCTAATTCTAAATGATTCATAGTGTTTAGAACTATTTTTCTTTGCCATCAGTTATCCTTTCATAAATTTTATGAATAGCTAAAACTTTTTCGTCTCAGGATAAATTGAAAAAGTTTTTTCTTGCTATTACAACGGTGTCATAATTAATTTTACTAACATCCATTTTTCTTAGAATTGCCCTGATTTGATTTTTATAGTGGTTTCTTTGAACCGCATTGGCAAATTGTTTTGGAATTGAAATTCCGCATCTAAAATAGTCGGATTTATTAAAATAAATAATTAAATTTCTTGAAATGACTTGATTGTGTCCACTAAGAATTTTTTGAAATTCTCAATTTTTCTTAACAGTATTTTTTTTGTTCATAAGTTAATTAAAAGTATCAAATTGGCTTATTTTTCGTCTGATACAGTTAGTTTGTGTCTTCCCTTTGCACGTCTAGCTGCTAAAACTTTACGACCATTTTTTGTTTGCATTCTAGCCATAAAACCATGAACTTTAATGTGTTTACGTTTTTTAGGTTGATATGTTCTTTTCATAAATCTCTCCTTTTGCTTAATGTTATTAAAAATACTGTTATTATTTTACCAAAAAAGAAAAAATTATTAT